>DATKZT010000026.1:0-33915 GCA_035527845.1 Sedimentisphaerales bacterium
TTTAAGGCTCGAATTCGCCTGAATGACTACGAGGCGGGGCTGTGCCCGAAGCACGATTTTTTAGATGGTAGCATTCACGCGATAAAAGCGAATAATTACACGGTGCCCGCTAAAAACAGCGAGAGCACGAATAGCAGGATGGGCCGCCAACCAGCCGAACTTCTCGGAAACCGATGCCTATGACATAAAAGCCAGAAGCCCACAAAAAAATTGATTATAACCGTTGACGGATGACCTCATAGCAGCCCGCCGGTGTGCCCGGCTGCTGAGCTTCGCCACAGCATCCCCTTCATGCGAATGCTTCAGGCGTGTTCCGATTCATGATTCACGATTGGCCGTTTGCGAATTGCGGTATTGCGGAAAATAGGCTCATAGTCCTTTTGACTAATCAAAAGGACTATGAGCCTGGCGCCCGGCCGAGAGCATGGCCAGCGGGGGCCTTTTTGATTTACTATTTACCATTTGCGATTTACTAATGCGCGATATGAGGGGATCGCACGGCCCTTATGGTGAACGCACAGCGGGAAATGATTTGCGACCAACTGGTATGGTGTTCGACTGCGGCAGGTCCCGCCCGCTGATCCGAACACGTCGGGGCGTTACTGCCTTGGTTGATACGCAGACAGCGGCACTTTGCCCCTTAAGCGCAGGATAAACTCGATGACATCCCTTATGCTGATGATGCCGACGAGCTTGCCTTCGTGGGTGATCGGGACCCTTCTGAAAACGTTCTTCTTCAGGAAATCACAAATATCCAAAAGACTCTCCTCCACGTCAAAAAACAGCGCCGGCTGTGTCATGAAATCGTTGACCGTCTTCTCCGTCTCACCCTCTTCGGTATCGAGCAAACGTATCACATCCTTTTCCGAAAGGATCCCAATCAGCGACATATCATCTTCCACGACGGGAAGCCCTGATATGTCGTGATTCGCCAGCAGCTCCATCGCCTCGTAAATCGGGGTGGTTCTCTTGACCGTTATCACGTCCTTTGTCATAATTTCGCTGGGTGGAGGGATGAGCATTGGACTTTCCTTTCCCAACAAACTCATGGATTTACCTTTCTCACTCTGCGGCCTTTGCATCCCAAAGACCCTAAAAGAAGCACGAGATTCACGGTTCGATCATCCCGCGATGGTTTTCCAGCTCTGATTAAGCTCCTCCATCATCGTGATTACCTCACGAATCATCTGCGCGTCACGTTTGATGTTTGCCTGCGAGAGCTGCTTGCTTATGAAGCAATAAAGCTTGCGAAGGTTCGCGGCTATCTCCCCGCCCGCGTCGACATCCAATACTGCATTCAGCTCGTTGATTATGTCCTGCGCCTTGGTTATGTATCGACCCTTTGCCTCGTCGTTGCCCGCCTCAAGCTCCTTGATCGCCAGCCTCATAAACTTGATTGCGCCGTCGTAAAGCAGCACGATAAGCCGGCCCTTCCCCTGCGTGGTAACTGCGGTTTCCTGATATGCGGCGATTCCGTTCATGGCATCACTTCCTTATAAATTCGAAAACTCCAGGCCCTCACAGATACTCTAACCCTTCGGTATGACAACCCATAACAGCGACATGCCTGAAAAAGTCCAGTAAGAGGGAGATGACTGCTGTCTTGCACAACAGTCATCTCCCCGGATTGCCGTTTATGGTCTGGATGCTGTTATGCTATCTGAGCAGGGTCAGCGCCATCTGCGGCATAGCATTTGCCTGAGCAAGCATAGCCACACCGGCGTTTGCCAAAACCTGGCTCCTGGTCATCTCTGCCATTTCGGTAGCGACATCGACATCCGAAATACGCGACTCGGACGCCAAAAGGTTCTCGGCCTGAATGTTGAGAACCTCCACGCTGCTCTGCAGACGGTTCATCTTGTAACCGAATGCAGCACGTGCCGTATCCTTGCTGCTGATTGCAGTATCCAACACTGCTAATGCTGCCTGCGCGCTGCCGGGGGCATCGATATTCAACGCGTTAATCCCAAGACCGCTCTTGGTCATATCGGTCATGTCAACCCCAATCGCGTCGGTCGAATCGCCAAACACAATCTGTATGGTTCCTGAAGCGCTGTTGAGCATATTGATGCCGTTGAACTCGGTGGCGCCGGCGATACGCTCGATTTCCGTGGCCATTTCATCAAATTCCTGGTCCATAATGGAACGCTGTGCGGAAGAATACGTACCAGTGGCCGCTTGTTCTGCCAACTGCTTCATACGCACGAGCAGGTTATCGATGGTCTGCATCGCGCCTTCCATGGTCTGGACCATACTGATGCCGTCCTGAGCATTGCGGGCGCCCTGCTGGAGCACAGCAATGTCGGCACGCATCAACTCGCGGACAGCCAGGCCGGCCGCGTCGTCCTTTGCACTGTTGATGCGGAGGCCCGAAGCCAGTCTTTCGACCGACGTGGCAAGAGCATCATAGCTCGTGCCCAAGTGCCGGGCAGCGTTTGCCGCCATAACGTTGTTTTTAATTGCTAACATAACTTTGACTCCTTAAAGAACACTGATTCTTTCTCTTCCTTTCGGCCCTGTCAAACCCATTGATTCAACCGCGAGCACGTGAACAAGACCGCGCTCTCAATGCCCATTATCGGTCAGTACACGAGGAACTTGAACGATTTCTTCGCTGAAAAACACAGCGAGGTCGCTGGACCTGTAATATTTCAACCCGGCCTACTGATATGCTCGCTCAGCGGACGATAATTGCGAGAAATTATAATAGAATCATCCAAATCACGGCCCCGGTCCCGGCAGAATCACAGGCACCGGACATGCTCGCACTCTGAGGAATATCCATCACTCAAGCGGCCCCCGCACATATGCACAAATGCCGTGGTCATAGCTTGGCAGTCAAAGAAGCCATTGCCCGATTCCGCCAAGGTTCGTATACTGCAACGAGGATATGTGCAGCCCCAGCTGGAGCTCGGCGTCACATCTCGTGAATTTGGGCAGATAACGGTTGCTATATGCAGGAACGACATTCACAGACGGTAAAGCGAACACTTCTTGTGTTCAACTGCCACGAGCCCTGGGTATACCAGCTTGGCGTCTTGGGTTATGGTCTCGACATAATTATAGGACTTAAGGGCAGATACCAGGCCGGCTGGGACGAGCGCATGCGCCCGGTGCCGGCCAATGCACGACTGATTACCCTGCCCGACGCGCTGCAATCAAAGAGCAGCTACTACTGCATCATCACGCACAATACGACCGACCTGCTCGACATAAAGGACAGGCCCGAGCCGAGGCTCATTGTCCTGCACTCGACCGTCGAAGGCCGTCTCGAGGAGGAGCGAGTGGCCGTCGCCGTCGACAAGATGAAAACAATCCTGCACAAATACCTCGACCTGACCAATTGCCACGCGGTTGCGACGTCGATTACCAAGGGCGAATCCTGGGGGCTGACCGAGGACATTGTGACCTTCGGCCTTGATGCGGATGCGTACCTCCCCTATTCGGGCGAGGAGGCGTGCGGTTTGCGTATCTGCAATTTTATACAGAGCCGAAAGAAGATTCTATTATGGGACCTGCATGAAAAGGCCTTCGGGGGGCTCCCGGTTCGTCTTATCGGTCATAATCCGGGTATGCCGGGGGTTGCGGCGGCGGAAAGCTGGGACGATTTGAAGCGGACGCTCCGCCGTCACAGGTTCTATATCCACACCGCTGACCCGCGATTAGAAGCAGGTTACAATATGGCTACCGCCGAGGCGATGGCGGCAGGCCTGCCCGTCCTCGGTAACAGGCATCCCACTTCCCCCATCAAACACGGCGTCAGCGGATTTCTGAGCGACAATCCCCAGGAGTTGCGGAAATATGCCTGTATGCTCCTCGAGGACAGGGGCCTGGCCGTCCTGATGGGCAAACAGGCGAGAAAGACCGCCATCGAGTGTTTCCCGCTGACCAAGTTCAAGGAAAGTTTCCTCCGTTCCATCGAGACAGCCCGTCGCAAATGGCACAACAGCCGCGCAGCTTTGTAAGAAACCAAGCATTATCGGCCCTCCGTCCCCCGCCCTCCCTCACGTGTCACGGGTCACCAGCGACGGGTCACGGCTGTACTTGAGGCGGCCCAACGGCTCGTCGGGGCGGGGCTTGCGAAAAACGAACAAATGCTCGTGCATAATCAAATAGAACCTGTCGTGCTGGGCCTTCGGCCGCCACCGCTCCGTAAACTTGCAGTTATGCTGAATCTTGATAATATCCTCTTTCAGCACGAACCCCGCCTTAAGAAACCGCTGCATAACATGGAACGCCAGCGGCACAAAATGCCTGCCCCGCCGCGTATCGCCAATCAATATCGCACAATACCTGTCCGGCTTGAGCACCCGCAGCAGCTCGCCCGCAATTCTCTCAATCTCATCGCAGAACCTCGGCAGACTCCCTATATTCGACAGGTCCCCCGCTATCTTCCCC
Organism: Sedimentisphaerales bacterium; assembly: GCA_035527845.1. Taxonomy (GTDB): domain Bacteria; phylum Planctomycetota; class Phycisphaerae; order Sedimentisphaerales; family Anaerobacaceae; genus JAUWKC01. Next base: position 4,399 of record DATKZT010000026.1, read on the forward strand.
TCCGAGTATTTGATGATATTCATATAAGGCGGATGCGTCAGCACCAGATCGAACGATTCATCCTTCAAAAACGACAAATCCCGCGCATCGCCCACCTGCACCTTCTGTGTGCTCGGCGGATGATGCCTGAATTGCAGCCCCGCCTCGGCCAGCCGGACCGCCTCCGGATTTATATCTATCCCCAGCGCATTTCGCCCCAACAGCTTCGCCTCTATCAGCGTCGTCCCCGCCCCCACCATCGGGTCGAGCACCGATTCGCCCTTTTCGCTGTACATCTCGATTATATTCCGCGCTATCTGCGGCGCAAAATTCCCACGATACCCCGCATTGTGCGTCGCCCACGCCCCTCGCTCAGGAAACGACCACACCGTGCTCCATTCCGGCTTCCATACCGCCGCCAGCAAACCACGCCCAGCCTGTCTCGCACGCGCTATCACCGATCCCGACTCTTCCAACTATTCACGATCAAAAAGATCGCCTTTTGCCGGGATCGTACAAAAACCCGCAAATTGATCAACTACTTATTGGTAGCAAATGCAAAATTTTTGCAACTTTTTTCGCCCCTAACCTGATCCCCCACTACGGAGATGCAACCTAAGATAGAGCAGCTCTGCTTCAAGCATCTATGCCTAAGATCAGAACAGGTATGTCTATGTCTGAAACACCCCGTTTTTGCAAATCCCAGACAAACTGCTCAAAGTAAGAGACCCCTGTGGACATTTCGTCCGCGAACCTCTTTATGGGAACGATTTCCACGCCCACGTCGACGAAACCAAGATTGTGAAAGATGGTCATCTTGGCGCAGACATTGTACACCATGAAGGCATATTTGCCGAACTGGACTTCCACTCCAAGCCGGTTTTTCAAAAAGTCCATTTCCCGGAACGCCCCCGCCTTCAGTGCCTTCGGTTCATACCTGTTCTCGTAGAATTCTGTGGGATAATCGCACCTTACCTTCTTGCTCTCCCAACCTCTTTTGCCAAAGCCTTCCTTAAAGGCTTTGTTCAACGCTCTGGGATTGTAAAGCAAGCGCCCAGGCATCGTCTTTTCCTTACTCTTCTTGGTTCTACACTTCGAGCAGTCGACCCGTTCAACGATCTGCGTAATCTCGTCCAAGAGAGTGGAGTATCTGGATTGAACCGCCTTGAGCCCGTCGTTGAAAGAAAACTTGCCTGCAATGATCATTCGAACAGCACCTCCTTGCGGTTTTGGTTGCCCCACTCTGGCGGCCGTTGTGAGACGCGCTCGCGTCCGCTCGGCTTGTGGACAGGTTTACCCAGTGGCCGCACACGTAGAGTCCCATCGTAATAACCGCGTATCCTACTCTTTGCTGTTTCTACGTAGCCGCTGTCTTTCTCGCAGCCCATGGCACGCCGGTTATGCATTAGCGCAGCTATCAGCGCAGAGCCCACACCCGCGAAGGGATCAAGCACCCAGTCGTCCGCATTAGTTAATGCCAATACGCAGCGCTGCACCAATTCTATGGGAAACTGACAAGGGTGAATTGTCTTTTCCGGATGGTTTGCTTTGACATTTGGAATATTCCACAACTCCTTTTCCCAGTCCTGTGCTACAACCTGCCATATGTCAGACGGGTTCTTGCCCAAGGGATTACACGAGGGCTGGCCCTTTTTCGCGCCCTTGAAATGCCTCTTACCGGGATATTTCGACGGGATGCGCACACCGTCAAGGTTAAACGTGTATGTGTTGCTCTTGGTGAACCACAGAACCACCTCGTACCTGCCCGAAAATCGCTTCGATGCGTGCAGACCATGGTTAAAATACCAGATGATCCTGTTTCTCAGATGCAGACCGAGTTTCTTGAAGATCGGATAATAATACATGTCAAGTGGAAATACTTCGCCATGTTCCACGTAATTGCCAATCTGCCAGCACATGCTTCCTTTGAACGAAAGGACTCTGACAAGCTCGCGCAGAATGGGTTCTTGAGCCTGCAAATACCTCTCGAGCCGCGTTGTGCGCTCATAAGCCTTGCCCACGTTGTACGGCGGGGACGTTACAACAAGTTGAACAGAACCGGACGGTATTTCGGGAATCGCATCTAAACAGTCCCCTTCGTAAAGAACAACCTTCGCCTCAGACGAGTAAGAACTCTCAATCTCTGGTATTCCGTCTTTGATAATCAGGTCTGTCATAACTCATCGATCAAACAATTGCATTACTGTTGCCCATACTACACCTTCGTTGCTTTAGCGCCAATTGCATTTTGAGGAAAAGAAATCCTTTTTTTCAACGCTCCTCACATATTCCTGCCAGGAAGGTGGAATTTCACCTTTTCGGCATATTGCGATTATGCCCCGATATTCTTCTCTCCACGCTCGATTTGTCCTACGTAGCCACGATGGAGGCCAGCCAAGTCGCCGAGTTCTTCCTGCGAAAGACCCCGTGCCTCGCGGATTGCCCTGATGTTGAAACCGACCTGCTCATTGATATCTGCCATGCGGCTGATTATTGATCGGCGGCCTGCACGCAGTCTACGATACTATAAGTAGCAGTTTACCCCCCGCAATGCCTGTCCGCCGTAGGCGGACTTGGCGGCATCCCCACATCCTGATCTCCTGCCTGCCTGCCATCCTTTTGGAGGGATGTGATGGCCGCTTTCTTCTCGCCGCGACGAGCCGCTGTTTTTTCCTTGCTAATACACATTCGACTTCTAATCAGTGCTCTCTTGGCTCGCCAGTTGCGACTGAATAGTCTTCGCGGCGCCAAGAACGCGCTCATACCATTGCAGGGGGGTCGTCTCGAGCTTCGATTGTCTTAACGCCTCAATCAGCCTCGACAGCGCTGTGATAGCCGCATTAAGCAGTCTCGTATTTTTCTTCTGCCAGGCAACCGGTCCGGAAGCGAAGAAACCAACAGCCATCACGAGCCCAGAGGCCCCCATCTCATATAAAATCGTGCTCTCGACCTGCTGCCTGTTCGTCGTTTCGCCCTGCGCTATTGCCCTCTTTAGCGCCTTTCCCTTTTCCTCGATTATCGATGCGGTTTGTTCGGCCTGAAAGATAAGTTCCGTCTCTTTGTGTTTCGCCTTAATGAGGTGCTTCAATTTTTCGCTGAGAACGGCAACCATTCCCTTCAGAGGGTGCTTGAACATTAATATTATAACGATTACCGTTGCAGGCCACGCGACCGCACTTACAATATCCTTTACAAAAGTCAGAGTGGTCATCTTTTATCCTCCACTGGTTTTTTTCTCTATATATACTACAACCACCGTGATACAAGTACAAGGGTTTTACGGCACCACGTCAGCCGAGGGTCTTAAGGGTTTTGCCCCCTCAAGCCCATCCAGTTTGTCCTGGGTGAGCCCCTTTTCCTCACGCATTCTGCGAATGTTGAAGCCAACGTCCTTGTTAATATCGCTCATGGTTTTACTCCTGAAATGATCTTACCGGCCGCTACCTATTGTTCGACTACCTATAGGTAGCAATCTTTCCTGTTTCATGGATTATTGATCGGACCGCTGCGGATAGTCTACGATACTATAAGTAGCAAATTCGTAATTGGTGAATGGTGAGTGGTAACTGGCGGGTGAATTTGACCCCTTTTTTATTTTTGCCTTGTAGTTTTGCTCTCCAGAGGATGCCTTACGGCATTTGCATCTTGATTTCTACTTTTCCCTTCCTGCCCGCTCTGCGCTACAAGTTTACCCTGAGCGCACCCGAACGGCCTCCACGCCCCACGCACCACGCACGACTCAGAACGTGACGAGTCGCGCAACCCCAAACAGACGATTTAAAGCTCAGTTTTAACGATTCGATGCTTCATTTTTGGGAAAAATTCACATCTTAAGGTATAATGATAGTTGATGCCGATATCAGAAAAACCAATTAAAGATACGGGACTATTCCTGCCTGCAACAGCCGAGGAAATGCGCGACATGGGCTGGCCCCAGCCCGACATCATCCTCATAACCGGCGATGCGTACGTCGATCACCCATCTTTCGGGGTGGCCCTGATAGGAAGATGGCTCCAGAAGCACGGATATCGCGTGGCGATACTTTCGCAGCCGGATTGGCAAAGTGTGGATGCGTTCAGAGGTCTCGGCCAGCCCAGGTTATTCTGGGGCATAACTTCAGGTTCGATCGATTCCCGGCTGAATAATTACACCGCACTTGGACATAAACGCAAAGAAGACCTCTACAGCCCTGCCGGCGCAACAGGACTTCGCCCTGATAAACCACTCCTTGTATACGCCGCAAGAGCGAGGGAAGCGTTCAAGACTGTCCCGATAATACTCGGCGGCCTTGAAGCAAGCCTTAAACGATTGGTGCATTATGATTATATTGAAGACCACCTTAAACGCTCGGTCCTGATTGACGCCAAGGCCGATTTGCTTGTGCACGGTATGGGCGAACACGCTATCCTTGAAATCGCCAGAAGACTCGATTCAGGCGAATCGATAAGAGACCTTACAAATATCCGCGGAACTGCGTACCCGGTCTTCGGAGCGGTCAAGCCCCCTGCTGGCGCTGTTGAACTGCCCTCGCTTGAGCAGCAAAGAGAAAACCCAGATCTGGTCATGGAGGCGCAGAAGAAATATCAGCAGCAATTGTCCCATGAGGGCAAAGCGGTTGTTCAGCAGCATGACCCGGGCCTGATAGTTGTTATGCCGCCTGCCGAACCTCTTGACGAAAAGACAATGGATGAAATTTACGACATGCCTTTTACGAGGAGGTGGCACTGCATGTACGATAAGCTTGGCGGTGTTCCTGCTTTGGAGCCGGTTCAATTCTCGATAACAACTCACCGCGGATGCTTCGGTGGATGTTCATTCTGCTCGTTATATTTTCACCAGGGTAAACAAATATCCAGCCGCTCGATCGGTTCGATTCTCGACGAAGCGGAAAAGTTGAACAGAGAAAAACACTTTCGCGGGACAATAAGCGATATCGGCGGACCCACGGCAAATATGTATGGTATGAATTGTCGCAGCGACAGAACCTGCCGGCGCAATAGCTGTTTGTTCCCTTCGCCTTGCAAATCCCTGAAGGCGGATTATTCGCAGCTTATGAATATGATGGATGAGATATTAAAATGGAGCAGGACGGATAAGAGGAAAATAAATGTTTATGTCGCATCCGGCGTCAGGCACGATCTGGCGCTACTCAACATGGATTATATTGACCTGCTCGCGAGATATTTTGTAGGCGGACATCTGAAAGTTGCCCCGGAGCATTATTGCCCGAGGGTTCTTGAACTTATGGGCAAACCAGGAATTGAGGTGTTCGAGGAATTTGAGCGAAGATTTGAGGATGCCTCTCGAAAAGCAGGCAAGAAGCAGTATCTCGTCCCTTATTTTATAAGTTCTCATCCGGGCTGCGCAACAGAGCACGCGGTGAAACTGATGGAGTATCTGAGCAAAAGAAACTGGCGATTGCAACAGGTTCAGGATTTCACGCCGGTGCCGCTTACCCTGTCAACGGCGATGTATGTATCGGGAAAAGATATAAAAGGAAAACGGATACATGTCCCGAAAGGACACAGCGAGAAAAAGCTGCAGATTGCGCTTATGCAGTATAAGCAGCCGCAGAACCGCAAGATGCTGACAAATTATCTCACCTCAATAGGCAGAGCTGATTTGCTCGCCAAGGTGAGAAAGTAACGGTCAGCAATATTGCTGCTTAAAATTGCGCATTAAGCCTCATTTTGGTAAAGTTAGGCATACTCACTGGCGACATCGCCTACAACGGTTCCGTTAAAACCCCACTGACCTGTACTTATTGATTTCCCCTCAATAGCGGGGCAGGATTCGAACCTGCCACCTCATAGCAGTTTGTGGGCCACTGCAAGGTTATGCTAGCCAGATGTGAGTCGCGGACATTCAACCCGTTGCCCAATTTGTAGCATCAACCAACGGGGCAACTGCCCCGCGGACGATGCCGGCAAGCCCCGACAAAGCTCGCTTTAGGACCGGCTTCCGCCGAGTACGCAACCTGACTCATACTCAAGAATCCGTGTCCATCTGCAAAATCTGTGGTTACCCTATTCGCCCCCACCTGTGCCCAAGGTATTCGTGTTAATCTGTGGTTACCTTCTATCCCCCAGCGACTATCCTCGAGCCACGAGCCACGCGCTTGCCCGCCTCGCCTCTTGGCGGGTCACGAACCACGAGCCACGAACCACGAACAAATTTCCCTTTACTTCCAACCCAAAATCGGGTATAATTCCCGCCTGTTGTCCGCCGCAGGCGGGTCAGGCGGACACAAAACCGAACATCGAAGATCCGCCGTTTTTGTGGCGGACCCAGCTCTCAATGCTAAAACCAAAACCCATTCCCAAATACAAGATGGCAAATAGTAAATTGGCACCCCTGCGCTCCACAAGCCAAATTGCCCATCTTATCACTCAATGCCGGTCACGAGCTTGCCCGCCATCTCGCTTGTCCGCCGAAGGCGGATTTGGCGGGTCACCAGCCGCGACCCACTGTCAACTGTCTCGTCTGTTCTATTTCTGTCGAGAATCCTCTACAAATCGCCCCCTTTTTTGTACAAACGAACCCAATTTCCAAAACACCAAAAATCAACGCAACCTCTTTTCTCACAAACGCTTACGGCAAATATCATCGGTTTCGCGTTACCAAAAACGAACCCAAACGAACCCAAAACGAACCCAATCAAAGCCAATCTCCCAAGAACCCAAAAATCAACGCAACCTTCCTTTACACAAAGCCTTACGACAAAAATCGCAAATTCTCCCCCACCAAAACGAACCCAAACGAACCCAACTTGTCGCGGCGAAGCCTATGGCGAAGCCGGAACGAACCCAATTTTTCGCTCGTCAGGCGCTCGCAAAGCCAAAACAAACCCAATTTATCGCGGCGGAGCCATGGCGAAGACGGAACAAACCCAATTTGTCCCGGCGAAGCCTGCTGCCCACGGCCAAGCCCTCCGCCAGGCTCGCCTGGCCAAGCCGGATCAAACCCAAAGGTCAGAATATGCCAATAAGCAATTGCCAATGGTTGAGTGGCTAATGGAACACAATCCTATCAGGTCCAGCTTGTTATGGAGCAATCGCGGTGGGGCCGGGCATGGCGGATTCGACTGCGGCCGTTGTGTCGGAAATACTCCACCTTCCGGGGCCCTCGCCTTGGCTAAATCATTGACGCGCGAGGGCATTTTCCGTATTATGAGAATAAGGCGGCGGCTCGTGAAACGTTTTTTTGAACAGGAGCGGCAATGAACGCAGGACCAGACAAACCGGCGGGGGACCTCAGACGGTGGATGTTTGCCGCCTACGTCGGCCTGATGATATTGGGTGCGGCCGTTGCCTGTCTCGTATTCTTCACCAACGTTTTTGACAAGTCAACCCTCGCGTCAATACTGCAGTTTATATGGGTCGTCATCGCTTTTGTCGTAATAGCGATGCTTTCGAAGCTGCTCAAGATATTGGACGTTCTCCAGGAAAACAGCACAAAGCTTGAAAGGATGATCGAAGCCTTCGAGAAGAGCCGGTCTATTCTCGAACGGATAGACGAAGGTATTCGGCTCAGCGACGCCGCCAGGGCCGTACTGTACCGTGATGCCGACAGGCAATGTTTGCGGGAAGCGGTCCTTGAAAAGCTCAGGCAGCAGGGTATTGAGGCGGCGCAAAAGCTAATCGATGAAATTGGCCGTCGCGCCGGATACGAGGAGTTTGCCGAGCAGCTTGGGCAGGAGGTCAGCAGCCACCAGGACGCCACGACGCAAGAGCAGATAACGCAGACTATGGCGGACATCGATAAGCTTCTTGAAACCCACGAGTGGGCCAGGGCCAGCGTTCAGATTGAGAAGTCGATCGGGGCTTATCCGCAATCGACGGAGACAAAGGCGCTGCGGCAAAAGCTGGCCGAAAAAATGGAGGCCCGCAAGAAGGTCCTGCTGACGGTCTGGGATGATGCCGTACAGCGGGGCGCAACCGATCGAAGTCTGGAGATCCTCAAGGAGCTGGACCAGTATCTCACTCCGAACGAAGGGCTGGCCCTGCAGCAGGCCGCCAGGGACGTGTTCAAGAACAAGCTGCATAACCTCGGCGTGCAGTTCTCCCTTGCCGTCTCAAGCCGCAATTGGGCGCAGGCCGTCGAAGTCGGAGAGCAGATTACGCGTGATTTTCCCAACAGCAAAATGGCCGACGAAATCCGCGAAAAAATGGACCTGCTCAAACAAAAAATCGGACAAACAGGCATGTGAACACGCCCTGGCGGCTCGGGGCGGCTTTCAGGCGGCGACCCTCAGCGGGGGCCGAAATCAAACAAGGACTGGGTCTTGATCATCGTGACCTGATCAGGGTAAGCGGCAAAAGTGTGAACGTGCAACTCCGTTTGTCTGGCCTCGAAGTCGACATAGCAGAAAGGCTGGAGACCGCTGATCTTCAGCTTCGGGAATTTTACAAACACGCCCCGGTTTCGCGCGAAATGCTCGAGGTCGAGGTGGCTCTGACGGTACAGGTTGGGGCTCATCTTCTCGACCTGGAAGTCCGTCATATAGCTGACATCCCGGCTGAGAGTGCACTTGTGAGAGCGAGGGCCCCGGAACTGAAAGCGCTCAATCAGGCCTCGGGTGGGCAGCATCTGCCCCGGCGAGCTGACAACTTCCGAAAGACATTTATCGTTCGTATAGACGCTGACGACGTGCGTGCAGCCCGTGACCCAGATGTCGCCCTCGTACTTGCCGGTCCTCAGCCGGCGTCTGGCGTAAATCTTGAACAGCTCCGGATGCACAGGCCTTTGAAACAGGCTGAACGTCAATTCTTCTACAGCAACGTTTATTTGTGGCCAGTCCACAGTTGGGATTCCATAAACCGAAAAACAGTCGTTTCACGTTAAGTGTATTATACAAAAATTGGCCCGTGCGATTCAAGCGCAATATCAGTGTTGGCAGGGGCCGTTCCGGAGCTTATAGGACGATTATTTCGCAAACCGCGGGCAAGCAAAGACTAACGGCGGCGGCACTCGGCTAAAAAATTTTTCGAAAAATTCCACGGCGACAATCAACTGCCACTGTGGAAAAACAAGGCGTTGATGAGGGTGGCAATGACGTCGTAGAAGGCGTGGGCCCCGGCGGTTATACCGAAGCCGCGGATCGCAAACAGAACCGCAAAATATACTCCGGCAAGCGTGCGGAAGCCAAACTCGGTCCAGCTAAAGGGGTTTCTTTGAAACAGTCGCCCGCTGAAGAAATCTATATGGTGATAGGCGCTGAATAATGCGGCCGAAACGAGCACCGAAAGGATGATGGCGTTGTTGTGATTCAGCCGCAGGGCGTCCTGAAACAAAAGCATCAAAAGGCAGATCAGAATAAGGCGAAAAACAAGCTCCTCGTAGATGCCGGCGCCGATACCGGTCACGATATCCGCCAGGACCTTTGCGGCCGCGCCGGGGGTGGGGCCTTCGTCCTCGACGTAAGCTGAACCGCCGTCGGTTGTGGATGTACACGTTGGCGCTAATGGGATTTGCCTTCGTATCGAATAGCGGGCGAGCTGGTCAGTGTCAGGCCGGCTTTTGGCCGGGGTATTCAGAAGCAGGCCGAAAACTATCAGGGGCAATGCGAGCAGGATACACTCGAGAAGCATCGGGCCCAGGTCCCCAATCCAAACCCACCACCGCTTGCGCGACGCCAGCTGCAGGGCGATGAGGATGAGCACCACCGTAAGGGGCGCCGCCACCCAGGCTAACTTGCTGGAGAAACCGAGGTATTCGAGGAATTTCTGCAGCCAGGCGAAGGCAACGACTCGGCCCTGCCAGTATTGTCTGAGCAGGTTGACGTTGATGAAGATGGTGCCCAGCTCGTAGAAGACCATGAAGGGCAGCAGGAAGGCCAGGGCGTAAACAGGCCGGCTCGTCCGTTCGAGATAAGAACCCTCAACGAAGTTCAGCAGCTGACTTGTGTCGTATTTTTTCTTCATCGCCTCGGCTGTTTTTCGCGTGACCTTATCGGATTTTTGCAGAGTTTACTTGAGCCAAGCCGAGATTACAATAGACAACCGTAACAGTGCTGAAAATAGACGGGCAGCGTATATGAAACCGTTCTTGTGTTTTCTCGGCGGGTGTGAGTTCGAGTACATAATCGTCGAGCTAAAATCAAATCCCGCGAAGTACTTTGACTTTGATTACTTCCACACGTTTGAGCATTGCGCCGAAACCAATCCCTACACGTTTCTTGCCGACCACGCCGAAGAGGTCCTGAGGCGCAGGCCCGACGCGTTCATTCTCTCGCAGCACGATTTCATGATGGGTGCAATTACGAAGATTCAACTGAACTGGGTGGTCTCCAAAGACCAGCAGGACGCCCAGCTCAGGGAGCTCATCGACCAGGCCGAGCTGATGATAATAGTCCTCTCGGAGTTGAATGTCCCGATTATCATGCAGTTCTTTCCCTGGTTCAGGACGAACATGCTCAATCGATTCAAGCACACCGGCGAGACTTACAACGAAGAGCAGTTCATGCGGAAATATGTCACCGCTATGGAGGAGCTGACCGTCAAATATCCGAACTTCTATTTTATGAACCTCACCAACGTCTGTTCGATGCACGGCTTCAAACAGACCCTCAAACAGAAGGACGCGCCGTGGTACAGCCACATCGCCTTTGGCGCCGCCCACATCGCGCAGGAATATACGCACCTCTTTAACTACGTTCTTCAGCAAGACAAAAAGGTCAAGTGCGTCATAGTGGACCTCGACAATACCATGTGGAAAGGAGTGATTAGGGACGTCGGCGTGGAGAATCTGGAAATCCGCATCGACAGGGAGCGGTTTCACTGGACTGTTCTGGCAATCCTGCACGCCAGAGGAATTCTGATTGGCGTAATCAGCAAGAACGACCCGCATCTGGCCGAGGACATAAGGAACTTCATCAAGCCGCATCTGGCCGGGATTGAATTTGTGTGCTTCACCCTCAACTGGCGGGATAAGTGGGAAAATCTGCTCGATGTGCAGAAGCAGTTGAACATCGGCCTGGATTCCATCGCCTTTATCGACGACCAGCCCTTCGAGAGAGAGCAGATGAAAGCCATGCTGCCGGAGGTGAGGGTATATGATGAGAATATTTTCGAGCAGCTTCTGTACCTGCCGGAGTTTCAGCCACAGATTATCACCAGGGAAAGCAGAAAGAGAGCCAGATATTACGCTCAGGAGGGCCGACGCAACGAGGCCCGCGGCAATCTGGCAAAAGAAGAATTCCTCGAGCAGTGTCGATTCAAAATCGAAGTGAAGAAGATGCGGCCTTACGAGGTGGACCGTGTCACCGAGCTGATTCAGCGCACCAACCAGCTCAATACATCCATCAAACGCTACACGAAACAGCAGATCATTTCATTTGGTCACCGGGAAGATTGCGAGATATTCACGGTGAACGTTTCGGATAAGTTCGGCGATTACGGGCTGGTCGGGGTGTGCGTCGCTTTCGGCCGGGGCAATGTTTACGAGATCGACACGCTGCTTTTTAGCTGCCGTGTTATGAGCAAAGGGGTGGAGGATTATACGGTCACGTCGGTATTGAACCACGCCCGCGCCGCGAATTTCGATAAGGCGGTCCTGCGATTCAAGAAGGGGCCGAAGAACGACCAGATGCGAACGATTTTGAGTAACAACAACTTCGTCGAGGCGGAGGCGGATGACGAGTCTGTGGTATTTAGTTTCGACCTGAGAGCACAACAAATCAAGCCGGTTCCCAAGTGGTTGACGCCAACAAAGCGCGACGCCGAGGCGGCCGGAGCGCTTGTGACATAGAGAATTATGACTTCCGAGACACTTGCCGAGATTTATCAACTGCTTTTCGATCGCTTCGGCCCGCAGCACTGGTGGCCGGGCGAGACGCAGTTCGAGATAATGGTCGGCGCGATTCTAACCCAGAATACGAATTGGCAGAATGTCGAAAAGGCGATAGCGAATCTGAAGGCGGCCGACGCGCTGAGCGCCGAGGCGCTGCACCATACGGACATCGCGGAATTGGCGCAGCTTATTCGCCCGGCCGGCTACTTCAATGTAAAGGCAAAGAGACTAAAGAGCTTCATCGACTGGCTTTTTACGAGTTACGGCGGAGAATTGGCAAAACTCGAAAGGATCGACACCGACCGCTTGAGGGAGGAACTGTTGTCTGTGAAAGGCATCGGGCGCGAGACGGCTGATTCGATTCTGCTTTACGCTTTGAACCGCGAGATCTTCGTGGTCGATGCCTACACCGCCCGGGTGGCTGTTCGTCACAGCCTGATTGAGCCCGAGGCCGACTATGAGCAGTTGCGCGACTTGTTTCAATCGAACCTGCCGCAGGACGTTCAACTATTCAACGAATACCACGCGTTGCTGGTAAGGGTAGGCAAAGAATTCTGCAGACCCAAAGCCAGGTGCCCCGCCTGCCCACTGGAAAACCTGCCGCACACTGTTGACGAGTAGACCGGGCAGGAGAAATCCGAAATCCTAAGCACGAAATTCTAAACAATATCAAAATCCGAATCTCCTAATGCTCAAAGCTCGAGTGGTGTGTGTGACGAGGGTAATAACGAGAGAAAATAGTTGCAATTTCGGAATGGATTTGGTAGGTATTGCGAACGGAATGGGCAGCGGGCCTTTGGTCGTTAGTATCCGGTCTCTGGTATTTGGTTGCTGCTTGGTATTTGCGTATGGTCTTCGGTTATGCAGCGTTATGATTGTAAGGGGCAGAGAAAGGGACTTAGACAATGCATAAGGAGCCTGGAGAAATTACCAAGTGGCCTTTAGTGGAGTGGTCTTGATGGCTTTGGCAGTGGGCTTCATCTTCCTGGGCGGAGGCCTCACGATGGTGGTAAAACAACATCATAGAATCACGCGCTACCTGCCGGTTGGGTAGTGTGGTTTTATAAGTGGACGTATTATGACGACTAAGTAAGGACATTATTGTTGAAGATGTTTGTGAATGATTACAAGCGATATGAGAAAAACGAGTCGCGTTTTTCTGCCTTCGTTAATACTCTTTGGTAAAGAGATGACAAAACCTTTTGGGAGATGTTAAATTGCTATTACTATTTCTTCTATCTGCTGCGGGCTTGGTATTAAGTGCCATCATTCACTTCTGCTCGCTCTTTCACATTTATGAGCCGTCGAGACAGCTAATGATATTGATTGACATGGGCTTTATGGTTGTATTTTACCCTACGTATATTATTTTAAATAAGATGCGTAATAAAGCCAATATAAAAGACTTCAATAAAGCGTTATTTGGTGCTTGTCCCGAATGGTTGTCAATTATAACTGGCTTTTTCATTATTTATGGCTTGGTTTGGTTGACGTTCTTCGTATTCAAGAGATATTTCGGTAGCTCAGTCACCACAAAATGGCAAGGAATTGTGGCCAATTCAGGAATTGTGATGGCATTTTATTGTTTAGTGTTTACGCTGTTATATTCTTGTAGACGTCTAAGGAGAGACATGTTATTTGAGAGAAACCAGCCAATTGCCCGCGATTGAAATTTGTATTTGTCTTAAACAGTCGGAAATAGAATAAATTCATATATCTGCCGAGGTATAACAGTGATATTTGCAGGTATTACGTACTGGAGGCTTTAATGATAATTCTATTGTGTATTGATTTTCTGGGGATTCTACTTAGTTTTCTTGTTCACCTTTGTCTGTTATTGGATTTTTCTCTTCCCTCGGGCAGAATAGCGATAGTACTTAGTATCGGAATTGTGGCTGTGCTTGGCGCTAGACTTGTTATTACTAAAGAATTACGACAAGGAGAAGACTGGTTTTGGGATAAAGGCCTGAAAGGTGTTGGTCCGCTTTGGCTGAAAGTGGTGATAAGCTTAATTATTACATACGGTATTGTTAATTGCATTTTTGCGTTGCGCGGAATGTTTTCCGTGCTTTCAGTAAAGATGACAGTGGAAGATTCGGCAATTGCATCAAGGAAATTGTTTATTGGTGTATTTTCGCTAATAATGGCATGTTATGCTATTGAGTTTCTACTACTTTATTTGTATACAATTCTTAAAGAAGCACAACTGAAAAAGTTCAAAAGCGAAGGTGCCGTGCGGTAAAGAAATTCAGACGCAGTTGAATAGGAGGAGCCCGGAAAGTCGCTTTGGTTGGGAAAAGTGGAGACGACGACGAACAGAATTTGGCTGAGACTAATTGCGGGTATGGTTTTGGTTTTTGCAGTGGTTTACTTGACTCCACGAAGGAGTAGTTTTAGTTTTGGTTCGATGGCGTTAGCCCAGATTTGGTAGCCTTTGGGTGAGAGGTGGAGGAAGTCGGGCATAATCTCGCGGGATATGGCGCCGTCGGGTTCGACGAATTTGTCGCCGATGTCGAGGTAGTAAATCATGTCCCCGTCAGCAACCCCGGCGATAAGCTCATTTGTCCGGCTGACCTTTTCGCGCAGGTCGCCCGGCTGCTGCTGGCGCGGGAAGATTCCCAGCAAGAGGATTTTTGTCTGTGGTAGTTTCTCGCGCAATTTCCGGCAGACGGCCTCTACACCGTCGGCGGTTTCCTCGACGGTGTTGCGATTATCGGAGAGATTGTTCGTGCCGATCATGACGACGGCCGCTTTGGGGTTGATGCCATCGACGTTGCCGTGGTCGAGCCTCCAGAGGACGTGCTGCGTTCGGGCGCCGCTGATGCCGAGGTTGATTGCCTTGCGGGGCCCGTAGAACTTTTCCCACACGTGGGCGCCGTTATTTTCCCAGCCCTGTGTGATTGAATCGCCAACAAAAATCAGATCGACGTATCCGCATTTTGCGCGGTCGTTCATTGCTTTGTATCTTAAGGTCCAGGAACTGTGCCGGTGGGCGCCGGCCACGGCCGAGTGCTCCTCGCCGAGCAGCTCTTTGAGCTTCGGCTCGATGGCTTCGGCCCAAATCTGATAACCTTTGGCCGTCAGATGGACGTAGTCGTACATGATGTCGGTCGAGATGGCACCGTCGGGTTCGAGGAATTTATCGCCTATATCCATATAGAAGATTGTTTTGCCGTCGGCGATTTTAGATGCGAGTTCGCTTGCCTTTGCATTTAGCTCGCGCTGCGCAGAAGGCCTGGGCCCGCGGGGCAAGATGGCGTGGAGGATGATTTTGGTCTCAGGAAGCTTTTGGCGGAGCTTCTTGCAGACCGCAATAATCCCGCGGGCAATTTCTTCGGCGCCGTCGCCGTCATCGGAGTTGTTGGTGCCAATCATAACCACAGCGATCTCTGGGTCGATGCCGTCGATGTTGCCGTGGTCGAGCCGCCAGAGAACGTTCTGGGTCCGGTCGCCGTCGATGCCGAGATTGACGGCGTTACGGTTGCTGTAGAATTTCTGCCAGATTTGGGTACCCTGCCGGTCCCAGCGCTGTGTGATCGAATCGCCGACGAAGATAAGATTCACGTGACCCTGTTCGATGCGCGCGTTGTACGCATCGAATCGGGGCCAGTGGCCGTAGGCGTTGTTGGTGCGAAGCGGCACGTCCGGCCGACCTTTGACGCGTTCGGTCTCGGGCGGAGCAGGAGACAGCAAGGTGCATGCGGGGATAACGAAACCGGCCGCGATGGCCAGAATGATGAGCGTCTTTTTCATTTCTTTTTCTCCGTCAAAGAATTCATTGGCGAATTTTCAGGGCGTCTTTTTTACCGCACATTTGACGGCAGAGCAAGCCAAAAACAACCTTGCACAGCCGGTCCGGATTTGTTAAGATTGCCCATGTAGTGGCCGCAGTTCTCTTTGGAGGAGGCCTGCCGGTGGATTTTTTTAATGGAAAATCCGGGTTTTTGATGGAGATTCACTATGAGCAGAAAAGCAGCAGTTATCGTTTGGCTGGTTGTGGTTTGCGCCCCGGCGGCGATGGCCGCAGAGGTGGAATGGACGGGCGCAGGTAGTGATGACTACTGGACGACGGCGGCCAACTGGCAGGGCGGCCGGGTCCCGGGCAAGAGCAACATAATCATACTCAACCCGCCGCCGCAAAGAGGTCCCGTTATAAATTCCGATATCGAGTGCGGCGAGATTCGCGGGCCTGTGTGGAGAAGCAACGAGCCGCAGGTGGTGGATGTTGTCGGCTGCAATGTCACCATCAACGGCTGGTGGCGATGGGCGAACGGGGGCCGGGGAACGGCAACGATAAATATCGACAGAGCGAACCTCGACATTAAGGGCATGTTCCGGTTGTCGGACGGGGGCAGGACCTACGGCGTAGCGAATATCACCGACAGCGTTCTGAGGTGCAAAGGTCTCTTGATCGGCGACGGTGGCAACGGCCTTATCAACATGAAAGGCAACGTGCTCGTTGAAGTCGAGGAATCCGTCAATATGGGCGGCTCGCCCGGCGACAATCCGCGCACGTATGATGATAAGCCGCTCAGCATAACGATGGACGGCGGAATATTCCGCATAGGCCGAACTCTAATGTGTCCGTCTGACAAGGACCGGGCGGGTACGGCAAGCATTCAGCTCACGGCCGGAAGACTCGAATGCAGTAAATTCACCCATGCCGATGTGGCCTACTCGATGGATATAGAAGAAGGCGCGTTCATCGCAGCCGGCAATGTCACCGCTGAGATGAATAAGGATATCGAGAGTGGTTATATCACTGCTTTCGGCGGCAAGGATACGGTCGTGTGCAGGTACATGTCCCGCTCCGACAGGACTATTGTGACGGCATCGGGGCGCAAGAAGGCCCGCAGGCCTTCCCCCGGCAACCGCGCCGAGAATGTCAGGCCGGATACGAAGCTCACGTGGAGGGCGGGACGCCGCGGCAGCAGGAATACGTACGATATTTATATCGGCACTGCTCTCGACGCGGTCGGACCCGATGCCAAGCCCGTCGCAAAAGGCCTGGCAGAAGCGACGTTCGCTCCCGATCTGGATTTCAGCAGGACATATCACTGGCGCGTCGATGCCAAAGACGAGGCAGGCACGGTTCACAAGGGAACCACCTGGCAGTTCACGACGACCGACGGAAAGGCATTCGAGCCGGCGCCGGCGGACAAAGCCGAGAAGGTGGCCTCTGATGTGTCTCTTACGTGGAAGGCGGGACTGGTTGCGGCCACGCACAAAGTTTCCTTCGGCGACGACCCGGCTAAGCTGGCCGCCAAAGGCGCTGTTTCCGGCAATAGCTTTAAGCCCGAAGGACTCGAATTGGGCAGGACCTACTACTGGCGTGTTGACGCAGTCAATGATGAATGGAAGCAGAGTCCCTGGAAAGGCGACCTCTGGAGCTTCACGGTTGATTTGGGCAAGGCGACCGACCCCAAACCAGTCGATAACGGCCAGTGGACTCCGACAAAGGTGACACTCAATTGGCACCCTGCAAGGACTGCCAAGTCACATACCGTTTATATCAGTGACAAACTCGATGACGTGAAGAATGGAACCAAACCGGTAAGCAAGGCCCAGGAAGAAAGCACATACACCATCGGTTCGCTCAAAGAAGCCACTACCTATTATTGGCGCGTCGATGAGGTTGGCCCGGACAAGGTTGTCAAGGGTGACATCTGGCAGTTCAGCACCGTCGGCATGCTCGATCTGAAGGTCGACCTTGCCGTGCCGCAGTGGTATGATCGCAGCAAGCCGCGCCCCGGCACCGTAAAGCCCGGCTGGTATACCCTGTGCTCGCCCGGCTGGGCGGATATGTACATGCATAACGGGGCCTGGTTCCCCATAGGCAAAACGACCCCCGACCCCGAGGGAATACTCGGCTCGGGCGTTCAGTTGTTCATGACCAACGGCAAGGGCGGCAATGGGGCGGTAATGGCAAGAGGTCTCTGCCGCGGCGGACTGGGGGGAGACCTGCCTCCTTACGGGGAGCCCGAAGGCGACCCGATTGCCAATACATACTTCTTCTCGTGCGACTGGGCGGGGCAGAAGAACGGCGACGGTTTCGTTTTGCTTCGGGGCCTGCCCGCCGGCGAATACGAGATGACGTCATATCATAACCACTGGGAGCCCTGCACGCAGCAGACGCGCAATTGCCACCTTTGCGAGAGTGGGATGCCTCCGATGCCGAGCGTATCGGCTAATCCCGTTCCGACCGGGGCTTTGCCGGGGTACGGTTCGTGGGGGCTTCCCAAGGGCACGGGCAAGGGCGTTGTCGCGATCGAAAATGCAAAGAATGTAAAAGTGTCCAGCGTATTGTCCGATGACGAGGTCACCAAATCCCATATTCGTTTTTCTACCGACGGCTCGGACGTGCTTATCATTTACGAGGCGCCGGACAATACGTATCCGGACCGCGCCAGGTCCGGCCGTGAAGGGGCAAGGGGTATATGGAACGCCTTTGAGCTGAAACTTGTTTCCTGGTCGAAAAAAACTCGATGAAATGTTGCGCTGACGGCCCGGCCGGCGGGGCTTAGAATTGACAAACCGGACGTAGTGAAGACCTGCCTACTTGAATACCGGTGATGACCTGCGATCCCTAACCGGGCATAGCCGGAATCAAAAAGGTTCATACAAGAGGCAGGGGGAGTGCTTGTTCCGAGATTTGAGAGCTTCGCCACTGCTCTACTTGCAAGAACGTGCAAAAAACATTGTGCGCACCGTGCGCTCGATCACGATCTTAAGAACTTATATAACCTCACAACTGCCTAACTTGGGTCAGGCGCGCCGCGGTGCAACACAAACTGGATAGACCCGAAACGACCGTTCAATTCCGACAAGTGCCCGCCCACTATCCAAAGCGCTGAAACAGACGTGCGAGCCATCCCTTTGGCTCAAGTGCCTCTTTAGACTTCGCAGCGGAGCGATGCGGCGATGACCCTCCGCCGGCCATGGATTCATTTTCCGCCTCAGGCGCGCCCAGACGCGCTCCAGAAGATGGCCTTTTCCCCACAGGAAGACAGCAGATGTTCTTGGTGGTCCATATACCGGTTGACCAGAAGTCCCTGACAACGGGCTTTTCGACAGACGAATCGATGTACCAATGATAAAAGGGGTGTGGCGTACCGGATCGCTCGCCTACGAGGATGCATCGACCTACGAGGTCTGCGTCCATAGCAGCCTGGCCGTACACCTGCGAGAAAGCCCGTTGCGCACTTGGAAGTATAATCCCGGTAGTGTCAGCCAACGAGGAGACGAACCGTCCGGCTATCTCGGCCACATGCTCGGAGACGGCCCAACTGAAGCGGGGCGTCTCCAGTTCCGCCAGCTCGACCTCGGCCAGCAGCGCCATACTCTCTCTCGCCACACATATTGCTATCGGGTCGCCCGATGCTGAGGCCACGGCGACCAGACCTGCATCGTCATCCCTTACCAAACGCTGTGCTTGTCGGGAAATGCTATCAATCGACCAGTCGGCCATCATGCGTAGCGCTTGCCCGAAGGGACTGCTGGTTCGGGGAAGAACTCGGTCGCTGTCCTCTGCGCGACCCATCGCGGGCGAGGTGAACACTTCCCGCAGCCGTTGAATGCCTTGTTTCGCCGGGCCGGGAGACACCGGCCGCAATTCGGCACGCTGCAGGGCGCGAATGAGCCGGAAGAACCGCTCCAGCGCGTCAGACTCGGAGTAGTACCCCTCAACCGGCACCATTGCCGGAGATAGATCCAACGCCCCACACACGGTCTCTGCCAGCGGAAGCAAGGTAGCCACCTCATACGTCTTCATCTCGCGCCGAAACAGCTCAGATAGACCCACTACGAAGGCTCGGTCGTCAACCACGATGTCCATGCGCTGCCTCTCCGGCCACTCCTTATTGGCCTTTAATACCTTTGACGGCGGGTAACTCCGGGATCAGCAACCGCTGTCCGGGCTTGATAAGGTTCGGATCACGTCCAATCACATCTCTATTCGCCTCGTAAATCACGGGCCACTTGTGCATGTTGCCGTAGTATTTCCGCGCGATCTTCGACAGCCAATCACCAGAAACAACCGTGTGGTAACGGGAGTTCTTTCGTTCAAGGGCCTTCTTGCCCTGCCTCATGATGGTCTTGTGAACCTCGAAAGCCTGGGCCACAGTCTCGTGCTCCATCTGATTGACACCGGCAAGTGCGTACACGTCCAGAGCAAATACTGGAGCGCTGCTTATCGAAGTCATGAACTTCGCGAACACGTTCTCCATGACCGCAGCTTCTTTGAGTGCCCACTGACCCTCAATCCCATACTTGGTGGCAAGATCTTCCAGAGAGCTGAATACCTGGCCCCGCGTGCCGGCGCTGCCACCGCGGTCCACGATTCGCAGCCGTCCAAGATTGTTCCGGAATGCATAGACCGCATGCCCGACCGATTCGAGACGGCCGCCAACCATGCGCCTGCCGAATACGTTGAACATCGTGATGCTGCCGTTGTTCCGGGTCATCCTGGCAACGTCATCGAGAGACGTGACTGTTCTGACGGGCCCAATCCGTGCACCGATCTGCTTGAACTGTTCGATACGGCTAACCAGCCGGGATCCGCCAAGTTCCCTGATGGTTTTGCCCAGGGCCCGGGCCAAGTCGTCCACGGCCGCGAAGGCCTTTGCACCGGTCTGCCGCAATGCTTGCGCCCCTGAGACCCAGCCGCAGATCCCGCCTCCGGGGTCAACTATCAGGCGCGCGAGCCTCGCACGGGCGGCGGTCTGAAGGGTCTTGGCGCCTCGTCCCAGCGGCCCCGCCAAGCCGATTAATCGCAGCGCGTCTTTCCCGACTCCAGCCAGAGTCCCTTCTGCCGTTCCCTGACCGAAGCGCAGGGTGTCAACGGTCCCGGCGCCGACTTCCATTGCCGTAGCGACGGCAGTTGCAGCAAGCACCCCGAACAGATTCGGATTGCGTTCGACGAATCGATCCAACTCCGCCTTCGCTTGGCGGTGTTGTTCATCCCACCAGTCCGCGATTTCACTGGCTGCGAACATCTCGCACCTCCAATCCTGGGTTTGCCATATACACTTTTTATTAACATTACTACGCCTTCTGACATTCACAAACTATCACATCCATCTCAAGATTACAAGTATTTAGGATTGTTTCGTGCAGCTTTTACGCCACGACCCACAAAGCACAGTAGTTTTCCCTTGTAAACAGGCACTGAGTCATTGTCTGTGTGTACCTCAACCGTTGCGCGCCTCTCAAAAACAAGTTTTCTGGGGATACTTGACGTCACCTGCCTCCCGAAGGTATCGTCACGAACGCTAATCCCCTGATTCGCTCAAGGATTTTTCGGAAGAGTGATCTGACTTCTGATTAAGGCCTGGCGATACGAAATCCTTTTTCGCCGGGGGGGACGACCGCGGTGTTTACTGTGTAACCTTTGTTGTTATCCGCGGGGAAAGCCGCCGTGACGCGAATCGGACAACGCCACTTAGTGTCGATGCGTCCTGAGATTTCTTTTTCGCGGGCCTGCCAGCCTGTTATTTCGACGCCGCCGCCGGAAAAGTGCAGGTCGGTCCCTGCCAGGATAGGCTTATCGCCCGTCCAGGGTGCGATTCGCAGCAAACGGCTGTCATGCGCAGCAAGGTGTCCAACATCAATCTTCGCCCCGGCCCCGAATATGCCGAGCGGCGCTTGACTGAAGAAATCGAAAACGAAGAACTTCGAGCCCGGCATCGACTCTTGGACCTCTTGCGACAAAGTGACGGTGACAGGTCTCGGCTCATCTGTCAAGTTTACAATGGCCACCGTAACCCAGGGAGCAAGGTCTTTGCAGCGAGGCGTGACGCGCGTCAGGAACTGTGAGGGACAAGGCTGCTCGAACAAATCCAGCGCAATCGAGGATGAATTCACCGACGGTATAATGTGCCGATAGAGCGAGCGGGTATAATCGTCCAGACCGCCAAAGACAAATGTCAATTTCACCATCCCGCCGCCGATGTACTGATTGATGGCGGAGGTCCTTGCTTCAGCGTCGGTTAGTCTCTGCTCGCCCACGTCCGAAGGCTGGCTGACCATCATGGCGTCGGGATTGACGTGCCAGAGCCGGCTCATCCAGGTTCTAAAAACATTCTGTTGGAAGGTTTTCACCGCCCGCTCACCCCGTGGCCTCATGTCACTGCCGCTGCGCTGGGAGTTCGCGATGCCGATGGACCCGCCGAAATGTCCCCCGCAGACGGATATGTACACATCGGGGCCCGTGCCGCGTCGGATGGCTTCGAGACCTCTTCGATAGGCGTCGAGACGGGTCGCCGACCGGTCGTAGAAGACGGCCCGTCTTTCATTTACGACGCGCTGCATAAAGTCGAGCTTGTGATAGGTAAAGCCCCAGTCGTTGGTGAGTCGGCGATATGTGTCTTCAAGATGCTCGCACACGCCGGGATACGTCGGGTCGAGGATGTAATTCGGCCTAGCGCCGCCGTAAGTGTACGGCGTTTCATCGTCGAGCCGGAGCATCCATTCGGGGTGTTCGGTCGCCAAAGTGCTGCCGGGGTGGACGACGAAGGGACAGGTCCAGATTCCGGGCGTATATCCGAGTTGGCGGATTTTGTCGGCGGCGGCCTTCATGCCGCTGGGCCATTTTTCATTGCCGCGCCAATTGCCCCATGTTCGGTCCCACGAATCATCGATGAGAAAGACGTCAAAGGGAATGTGGTCTTTTCGGAGATATTCAATAGTCTCGTTGAATTCTTTCTCCCCGAAGTCGCGATAGTAATAATACCAGCTGCATGGGACAGTCGGGGCTGCTTCGGGGGGCTGGTTGACATTGTGATACCGGCCCATGCGGTCGGTGAAATCAGCGATCAGCTCGTGTGGGTCGGTGGACGCCCGGAGCAACAGCCACTGGCTGGTCCGCTCTCCGCCGGGGGGTAGCACAATGCCGTCGAACTCACATTCGGCGCTGAAGTCGTCAAGCTGCGTACGCCCGTTGTCGGCTTTGAGTTTCAGCAGCAGCCTGGCGCAGTGACCAAGCCGGCTGATGTAACCCGCCAGCAGACTGGGCGCGTTGTCCTTGCGCCGCGAGTGGACCAGGCAAAACGGGTCACTCTCAATTGGGCCGGCGTAACCTTCCGCCTGTTTGGGGTCGGGACGCACGACGGTGGGCAGATCTCCCTTGAAACGTTTCTGGCTGAGAACGTCCCAATCGTCAGGACCGACGTCTGCGACCATGAGCGAATTCGGGCCTGTGCACTGCAAGGGAACGAGCGCATCAAGGCGGATAGACTCGGCGCCGCAATTGCGCAGCCTCTGGCGGACAGCCACGGCGTCCTTACCCTGTGCAATCCATACCTCACGAGTAAGTTCCATGCCGAGGGCGCTGAACGTATCTTCTGTGAGCCGACCGACTCGGCCTGCGAGCGTACGCGGCTGTTCTCGGCGGCCGCGGTGTACCCAGCAGCGGGTTGTCGGGGCGGCTGGACGCGTCTGCGGCGGCGTAAAGTCGCCAACGATGCGTACGGATTCGCCCTGGATGACGAGCGGCTCAGGCGCTTCAGGAACTTCGACGGCGAGCGTGACGGACTTGCCCACAGAAGTCTCTTTCTTGGAGTTCACGTGTTCGCTGCTGACGGACGATAAACTCCGCACCTGGTCAACACCCTGTGCAGCGCCGGTAATTTTGGTCTCGGTGGATGCGCTGCAGGCGGCGAGCAATCCGCAAATGCCGAGAACAAAAACCATTCCACTACAAGATACAAAACGCTTCAAACTTCTCATTTGGAGACCCTCTTACGAGCCTGTAACAAAACTTGACTTTTACTGCGGCCGGCTGCAAAGGTCGCCGGCGCCTTCAGGTGAATTCAACGGTGACTGGCTGCTGTGGCGCCGCAGTGGCGGTTACCAATTCTCGCCCGAGATGGAAGGCCTGCTCCAGTGCGGCGACGTTTTTCTTTATTTGCCCACGCTCATCCACCTGATTGACAAACAGGTTTGCCGCGTACTGCATATCAAGCACATCGAGATAGTACTTGAAGGTCAGGCGAATGCTCTCGAACATCTTCTTGCTCTTGGTCCCGCCGACGGCGATTACCATAGCACGCCTGTCCCGCCCGGCGGTTTCGATGAGCGGCTCTTTGAGAACGTACTTGTGCGCCCACAAACATTGACAGCGGTCGATGAGCAGTTTGGCCTGGGCACAGACCGCCATGAAGAATATGGGCGTGGCAAAAATCAGGTGGTCCGTTTCGAGCAGCTTGGAATACAGTATCTGATAATCATCCTGGACTATGCACCTGCCGGTTTTGTAACAGGAGTTGCACTCGATGCACGGTGCGATATTCAGCTCCGCCAGGCGCACGTACTCGGTTTGTGCACCGGCGGCCTCGGCGCCCGCCAGGGCCTGGCGCAGGAGCAAATCGCTATTGCCCTCGATTCTTGGACTCGAAGAGATTCCGAGAACCTTCACCATAACAATGGTTCCTCACGATTCAAAGCCCCGTTAGACTATCAGGGCAGATTAGCAAAGGCAATCATAAATGGCGTATTTCTTATGGTGGTTCACAGCATCCATGCCTGACGCCAAATAGCGGCCCGGAAAGAGCCACAAACGGCTCAGCAGGCCCCCGGGAACTCGAGGGCCGACAATCCGCCGGGGCCTCAGTAAGCAAGGAGGGAAAAAATTTTGACAAAGGGTTGACAACACCTGCTATTTAGGCTAAAATCATTGTACTTATGGGACTTTCTCGCAGGAGTCCCTTTCGTGCCTCGCGCACACTCAGGGAAATGAAACCGAGAGCATGGTGGAACGTGGAAAGGAGGATCGAAATGAAGGTGGCTGGTCTAATGAGAAGAGTGGTCGTGTCTTGTGTTGTCTTCGCGGCCGCGGCGCAGTGCGCCGCCGCCCAAAGCGGCGCTTCGCCGGGCAGATTCGCCGGCAATTTCGCAGAAGTTGAGATTGTTCTCAACGACGATGTCGGGCTGTCTGATGTTTCTGCTCTGCCGAGGCCGCCCGGGGCGGATCTGGAGATTATCGATGGTGAGCGTGCAAGAGTTCAGCTCTCAACCGAGGCCGTTCAATCTCTCGTCGACGCCGGGGCCCAGGTTACTGTGCTGAGCCAATTCGCCCTCGTCGAGGGCGGCGTAACGCAGGGCAGTACCGCAGAAGGCGACGCTTCAACGCTGGGGACCTGCTCAGGTACTTACATCTATGATGATAGCTCATGGAACGTCTATATTGAGAGCGCCGGCATGTATTATGGCAGCGGTATTGATTTCTCAGGTGTACCCGGCGGACATACGGTTTCGTGCATAGATGTTTACTATGAAGTGAGGAATCTGGATTGGATGTTGTCCATCGTGGACGTAGCCATGAGCGATGCGGATTACCCCCCTGTGTATACTCTTGAGTCTGGTTGGTATGGTATGGATGGCGACATCGTTCAGACAAGGACCGGGATAACGCATTTCAACGGCGAGGTGTTGAGCCAGTTGTGGATACTCTGGGCGATAGACTACATCACCACCGGCGCATACATCGACTACTGGTGGATCAAGCTGTACTATGAAGAAGGCCCCCCGCCGCCGGAGTATTGTGACGCCCGGGGCGACTGCACGTATGAATATATTGAGGATGTCGTCGTGGGCACGATTAATAATACGGATAACGGATGCATGCGCTACTCCGATTACACTTCCATGTCCACAAGCATGGAGGTTGGCACCGGTTACCCGATTACGGTGGTCAACGGCCTGCCCGATCCCGATAACCAGTGCGGCATCTGGGTGGATTGGAACGCGGACATGGATTTTGAGGACGCGGAGGAGACGATTTCGGTGAGCGGCACGCCGGGCGGAGGCCCTTACACGGCGACCATCACGCCGCCGGCCGATGCCAATCTGGGCGACACGCGAATGCGGATTCGAATTATGTATACCGGCGACGTTCTTCCCTGCGGGAACGATTACGGCGAAGTCGAGGACTATACGGTTATCGTGACCAAAACAGGTTTGGTGGGTGATTTGACGCCCCCCGAAGGTGTTGATTTTCGGGATTTCGCGGTTCTGGCCGGTCAGTGGAAGCAGACGCCGGGCGTACCCTCGGCTGACATTGCACCGCCGGGCGGCGATGGCATGGTTGACTGGCTCGACCTTGGTGCGCAGGTGGACAACTGGCTCGTCGGGATTCCTTAAAGGCCTGTGAAAACGCAGAGAATAGCTGGTTTCTTTCGGGAACGACCATCCGAGCCGACCGGCAGCAACCACCCGGGCCGATACGGCAATGACGAAGGCGGTCTTCCGACCGAACATAAAGAAAGCTCGGGCTGCCGTGTCCGCGCTGCGCAGAACTGTGAACCAGAACAAAGACAAGAATCTTCTTGAATAACGGGCCGCTCTTGTGCTAAAATCAACATCTGTAAAGGCGCCGAGGCAGGCTGCAAAACTGCCCGTGGCCGGCGCCGGCCAGGTTGCAGGCCCTCTGCCGCACCCCGAGCCTGTAAAACCTGCCCGTTTGTTTTCTTGTGGTCGTTTATTCGGGAGGACTAGAGAGATGAAAAAGACAATTCTTTTCACTGCCGTGCTGATTACTCTCACCACAGTCGAAGCCGGCGGTGCGACGCGCAAAGGTCCCTATCTCATCTATCCGGGCGACAACACCAGGATGATGGTCCTGTGGCAACTATACAGTACCCAGGCCTGCACGCTGGAGTGGGGGCTGGACACCTCCTATTCGGGCGGAAGTGCGGTGACAAACGAGTACGGGACGAGCCATCAGCATAAATACACTATCACGGGTCTTTCGCCGGGCAGCAAGTATTACTATCGGGTAACCGCCGGCGCCGAGCAGTACACCGGTTCCTTCCGTGCGGCGCCGCCGGATAGCGCAACGGAGGTCAAGGTTCTGGCCTATGGGGATACCCGTACAAATGTGTTCGACCACGACATGGTGGACGCCGCGATGCTTGCGACCTTTGCCGCTGATCCTGACTACCAAACCTTCACGATGCTTTCGGGCGACTGGGTGGATAACGGCGAAGAGGAAAGTGCCTGGGACGAGGAATTCTTCAATCCGCTCGCGCTCAATACGCGCCAGCTTCAGGCCAATCTGCCGATCAACGGCTGCATCGGCAATCATGAGTGGGAGGATGGCGAGACCCCGCCGACGTACTTCGACAAGTACTGGCCGTATCCCTACATGGCCGGTTTCTACTGGTCTTTCGATTACGGTCCGGTGCACGTTGCGATTGTAGACCAATATCTCGAAGAATACATTGAGGGGTCGGAGCAGTTGGCATGGCTCGAAAGGGACTTGGCGCTGACCGGTAGAGAGTGGAAGGTCTTGCAGTTTCACGAGCCGGCATATTCGGCGGCCGGCGGTCACGATGATAACGCTGTTGCTCAGCAGTATCTTCAGCCGCTGTGTGAGAAATATGGCGTGGATTTGGTTATTGCCGGACATAACCATTACTACGCACGCTGCGACAAGAACGGCGTCAAGCATATTACAGCGGGCGGCGGCGGAGCCCCCCTGCGTGCCCCTAACCCTTACTACTCGCCCTACGTCGAGGTCGCCGTGGAGACTTATCATTTCTGCAAGATACACATTAATGGCCGCGAGCTTTCCTTCACGGCGGTCAAGCCGGACGGCACGGTCATTGACGAGTTCATGGTCATCCATCCGACAGTCCAGCTCCTGGGACCGGCCGATGGTGCAATCGTGGATATGAACGGGGCGGTTTTCAGTTGCGAACCGGTGCCGGATGCTGTCAGCTATCAGCTTCTGTTTGGACCTGACCCGAACCGTATGGGCTATCTTGTCTCGGAAACCGCGTTGCCGCCCACGGCTGCTATAACGGAGTTTCCTCTCGAGCAGACGTGGTGGACCGTGAAGGTCCGCACCGAAAGAGGCTACACATTGTATGCCGATCCGATTCACTTCCACGCGGTAAACTTCGCGCCGCTGCTGGTCGAGAACCTCAACAACGGCAGGAAATACGGTCTTATACAGGAGGCGATTGACGATGCGGCAGAGGCCGATGTGATAGTAGTGGGCGCAGGAAACTGGCAATACATGGAGAACATCACAATCCAAGACAAGAGTCTAACGCTGCGGTCGGTGGCGCCGCTAGACCCGGCGGTGGTGGCGCGGACGGTTATTAACGGCGGCGACTGGGAGCCGACGGTGACTTTGTCCGGCTTTGGAAGCGCTAATTGTGTGTTGCAGGGCCTTACCGTCACAGGCGGAACCGGGGATATGGGCAGAGCCGCCGGTATCCTGCTGGACGCCACTGGGCCGCACGGCACTCCCACGATCAGCGGCTGTGTCATCTGCGAAAACGACAGTAACGGCATCCACTCGGTCGACAGCATACCGAGGGTGGTCGCCTGCACTATTATGAACAACAAAGGCAGCGGGCTCAAGTCGCAGGGAAGGGGCTATAGCATCGTCAGCAACAGCGTTATCGAAGGCAATGAGGAACGCGGTATTGCGGGCGACCTTGCCAGGGTGAGTAATTGCACGATTGTGGGCAATAAGTCTTCGGGCATTTCCAGCCGGTCATGCGTTGTAACAAACTGTATAATCCGCCGCAACGATCCAGTGCAGGAGCGAGAGATTATGGATTACGGGGTATCCACCGTCAGCTACAGTTGTGTCAGGGGAGGCTGGCCGGGGGCAGGTAACACAGATGCCGACCCGTGTTTTTTCGTGCCGGGCTACTGGGGGCCGGAGGAGCAATGGGTTTCGGGTGATTATCATCTCCCCTTGGGCTCGCCGTGTCTGAACGCAGGGGACCCGCTTTACGTTGTCGCGCCCGGGGAGACGGATGCGGATGGCAAACCCCGTATAGCCGGCGGGATAATTGACATGGGTGCTTACGAGTTGAGGGCAAATGACAATAAGGCGTGGAATCCGGACCCGGCTGATGGCGCCCAGGCGATAGCGTCGCTCTTTGCAGATGTGATTCTTACGTGGATGCCCGGCGACGAGATTGGCAGCCGGGGCCGCCACTTTGTCTACTTTGGCGACGATGAAACCGCCGTGACGGACGCCGACGAGGGTTCAGAAGAATTCAAAGGGACGAAGCTTGTCGGTGAAGAGCAGTATAACGCGGGGCGCTTCGAGCTGTGGAAGACTCTGTACTGGCGGGTGGACGAGGGGCTTGACCCATCGGGCGAAATAGTCAAAGGCGACCTCTGGAGTTTTACCACAGGATGCGTGTTGATTGAAGGGGACGCGAACTTCGACTGTATAGTGGACTTCAGGGACTTTGCGGCCGTTGCGAGCACTTGGCTCCAGACGCAATTCTTTCCAGACAACTGACGTACAGGGACATTCGGCAGCATAAGCGACACTTATTGAAATGGTGGTTTCGGCGGAAAAACCCGATTTTGCTGGTAAGAATGTGGGTTCTTGGTACTGAGAATGGGGGTGGCTGGAGGGCAAGCTGGTTTTCAGGCGAAAAATGATGGTCAAAATTCGCAGAAATTGGACGAAACCAGCGGGTTTTCGCGCACCTTTGGCCGGAAATTGACAGGAATTGAACGGTTTTGAGCGGTTTTTGCGCAGGTTTTTTGGCGAGATATTATAAGTTGTGCTTATGGCCTGGGTGAGGGGCGGGGGTGGCAGGAAGCGGACGGAGGAGGGAAAGGTTCTTTTTTGGAAAAAATTTCCATTCTGTTATCAACACTTGGCGGAGCAGTTTCGCTATATCTGTAGAAGGGGCTCGTTTGTAGGCCTGGGAATCAACGGTTTCGGGCGTGAAAGGCTCGAAAATGAAGATAACCATACCCAAATCAAGCGT
>DATKZT010000027.1:0-13656 GCA_035527845.1 Sedimentisphaerales bacterium
TGGTGTTGGGTTGGCAAGATGGGCAATCCCAGTGAGATAGGTGCGATGAGATAGCTAACGCATCTCATGGGGTAAAGAGTCATCTGACGGGATGAATTTTGGGGTGGGGTCGTAATTAATTGGGTTTTCCGCATTATTCCACGCTGTTCCATTTTGGTGGGTATTATAACATAGTTTTGAGCAAAAGTCAACGAAAAAGGGCGGAAAAGGGTCAGCCACCGAGAGCACAGAGAACACAGAGGTTTTCAGTCAGGCTAGCGTACTCGAGACAAGCCGCTCGTAAAGCGAGCTTTGTCGCGGCTTGCGGTCTTCGTCCGCGGGGCGTTTGCCCCATTGTGGGATGCTGACTGAGATTCGTAGTATGGGAGAAGCGGTTTTTTGGGTTGAAAATGGGGTTGGGGTCATTTCCTCAATGCCGCGAGCGGCACCAGGTGGCCGGAGTCGTCGGCGTACTTCGAGAAGTTCCAGCCGGGGCGGGCGTCGTGATGCTGCCAGCAGGCTCTATAGTGCTTGTCCCACACTTCTTTGCACATCCGGCGCGTGTTACCTTTGGTTTGTGCGCCACAATCACGAGCGGCAACCTTCGCCGGAACAAGGTACGAACTAACTTCGGATTGAAAAGGTATAGCCGTATTTCCAGTCTTTGCCGCTGGTATCTTTCTCATATCCCCGGGCCAGCATTCTGCTTTCCCATTGCCGGGCAGCCGTCTCGGAAGTGAATTGCTGGATAACTCTGAAGTCGCGAGGGTTTCCATGTTCCCGTTTTCTTCTTTCCGGCTCATCGGTAAGTCCTGCATACCTCATACGCACTCAACCTTCGTAGGATTCTTTTCTGTCGTAATTTCTTTACTGTTTACCTTATTGGCCAGCCGCCGTCGGTGGGGATTACTTGGTCAATCCTTCCGTGTTCGCCCCCTAAGGGACTACGCCGGACAAGTCGGCGCACAGGACACTGCGGGAAGCGTTCTGCAAAATTTTATATTCTTTTCAAGGGCTTGCGTTTCTTCTCAGGATACATCTTCTTTATTGCTGCAAAAGCAAACACAATCAAAATTAAAGCAGCCAACGCAATGGCTGCCCAGGTAGTTAGGCCAAGGTTTAATAAGATAAACATACACACCTCACTAAAAAATTGAAATTGAGTTATTCCTTTATTTTATTGGCCAGCCGCCGTCGGCTTTGATTGCTTTACAATCCTTCTCTTACTTGTGCAAATTTGTCAACGGCACGAGGCTACCAGACTTGTCCTTGTACCTCCAGAAGTTCCAGCCGTTCACCGCCCCTTTATCTATCACGGCCATAGCTGCGCCCGTCGGGGTGTCATACATCTGGCCCTTGAACTTTATGCCGCCGTTTGTCCTGACCCATGCCTTGTACTTATTGCCCTTGTAATTCGCATAGATGACTTTTCCGCCGGGGAATTTACCCTTGAGCGGCCTCTCCACCAGTTTGGCCTTGCTTGTTGTCTTTTTCTTTTTGACTCGCTTGGGCGCGGGCTTTTTCCCACCTAATATATCCTCGATGAGCCTCTTGGCGTCTTCGGTCAGCAGCACTTTAAGCTCCGGCCGCAAATCCTTGGAAGACTTCAATTTCCCTTTCATGTAGTTACCCGTCGGGTCGGCTATCCGAAGCAGCAATGTCTCAATCTCTCGCAGGTGGTCCGTTTTCCTCAGTATATACAGGCTAAAATGCGTCCACTTGCCTTTATGCCGGTCTTTCAAATGCTGGTTAATCCGGCTCCTAAGATTCGTCGCCAGCCCCACGTAATAGAGTTTCTCCCGCCGATAAAGCGCGTACACGCCGTAGCGCCCCTTGATCATCTCCGTAATGAGACTGCGGTTCTGGTCGAATATGGTGCTGCTGATCTTTTCCAAATGCCCCGCTACAATCGGCCTTGCCGAACGCTTCGCCTTCTTCTTCCTCATTCGTTCACGCCGCTATCCTTCCCTTCAAACATCTCCACCAAACACGCCTCCTTCATCAGGCGAATCGTCTCTCCGAGAGCCACCACCACCTTCTGATAATGCCTTATATCTTGCAACGAAACCTTGGTTTCGCAAGCAAATTCCGCCCAATTTGCTATTGCAAACTCTTCTGGTTCTGCTTATAATAAGCCCCAAAAGGAGATTAGGCAAGAATGGAATCGCGCGTAATTCAACTTACAGAAGCAGATATAAAGAACGATAAGCTCAACATACGACCGTGCGGAGAAGGATTTTTCCCTAAGGATGCTGTTGGTGGTTCAACGAAGGCCTCTCCTGGCGTTCCCATTACGATTATCGCAACCGGCATCACTGAGCCTGTCAAGACCGATATTCCCAGAGAGAAAAATTGCGACAGAGTACGATGGTTCTTCCGAGAACGAAAATGGGTCAGAAGGTTTGTCCGGGCCAATAGCCTCATACCTGGCGACCGGGTCAGCATCCGCCGCATGGACAATAGAACCTACGAGCTTATACCCCATAAAAGAAAGTTTACCTTCATCGACCTCTTCGCCGGCATCGGCGGTACACGCCTTGCCTTTGAAAAAGCAGGCTGTGAATGCGTTTTTTCCTCCGAATGGGACAAGTTTGCCCAGCAGACCTACGAGGCCAATTTTGGCGAAAAACCAAGAGGCAATATTCGCGAAATCCCAACTTCTGAAATCCCTGACCACGACATACTTGTCGCAGGTTTTCCCTGCCAACCTTTTTCAATTTCAGGCGTATCCAAAAAGAAGGCCCTAGGTCGCCCTCACGGTTTCCAGGACGTGACGCAAGGTACCTTGTTTTTCGAAATAAAGCGAATACTGCGGGATAAAAAAACTCCTGTGTTTCTACTTGAAAACGTAAAACATCTCAAACGACACGATAAAGGAAACACATACCGTGTGATCCTTGATACTCTTGAAAAAGAGCTTGGCTATACCATCTTTGACAAAGTTCTGGACGCAGATGCTTACGTTCCTCAACACAGGGAGAGAATATTTATAGTTGGTTTCCGTGAACCTGCTTTTTTTACCTTTCCTCATTATGAACCTCGGGTAAAACCAAAATTTAGAGATATCATTGATAAAGATGTACCTGAAAAATATACCCTCACAGACCATCTTTGGAATTATCTGCAAGAATATGCAAAGAAACACAGGGAAAAGGGTAACGGTTTTCAGTATGGTCTAACTGATTTAGATGGTCGTGCCAGAACACTTAGCGCCAGATACTATAAAGATGGAGCTGAAGTACTTGTTCCACAAGGTAAGAACAAAAATCCACGCCGATTAACACCAAAAGAATGCGCGAATCTCATGGGCTTTACACAATTAAATCCCGATTTCAAAATACCTGTATCCGACACACAGGCATATAAACAGTTCGGCAATGCGGTTGTTGTGCCCTTGGTTTATGATATAGCAAAAGCGATTGTACGCTGCGTAAGAAAAAAAACAACCTAACAAAGCGGAGGTATCAAAATGGCATTTGAAAGTTTGGCATATCGATATTCTTTTAACATACCCAATTTTCCCGAACGGTGGCTTCCTTTGATACATTTTTACGACCCAGACCTGCCTTTATTCCCAATCTACTACTTTCATGTTTTGCCAGAAGATTTGTCAGAAAACCACCGTCCGCGAGATAACGAAAGAGCCTTTGGTTACATAGAAAGAATGAACATTTTTGAGAATAATGCTGCTGAAGTTACCATCATTTCTAACAAAGACTTAAGTAACCGCGCTAATGATCGTTATCTAACTCCTGTCACGAATGAGGTAAAGGAACGCTTTGGAGTTCGTGACCCAGTTACAGCTGATAACATACAGAACGTTTTTTCGGCACCACTCGACCGCTCAAACCGTGTTCTTTCCGAAATCTGGGAAAGGGTTGTCTCCAATGCCTATGGCAATCTTCTTCCTTTTGGTCGGCTTTGGGACGAAACTCTTGGACTGGCAAGATTCGTAGCGTCTTGGTATTCACAGAGTGGTCGGAAAGGCGAACTTATACAAACGCACTACTTTTCTTCGAGATTTGGTGTTCGTATACAGTCTTCAGGACAAGTACCGCAGTTAGATTTCTTTTTGCTCCCGACCATTAAGGAGTTGACAAATTCAAACAATCCTCTGGTGAGCTTCCCAGAATATTCAAAACTTGTTCGTATAGCCCGAGAATTTCAACAGAATTACTGTTCGACAATAAATATCGATAGCATTACATTGTCAAAATTCAGGAATCCCTTTCGGGGAAATTTTAATACTAGAGGCATTATGTCTATCCTAAGAGACGCATGCATTCCGCAGGACTGTAGAGAGCTTGCAATAGAGTGTTTTAACGCATTTGGTAAGGGGCCCCAGAGAACCGTCATCTTTCTTATGCTCTTGGATGATTTAAGGCAAAATAGGCTGAATCCATCAGCTTTAACTTCCCCCCAGTGTGGTTCTATTTATGACGGTCTTAAAAGAGAAGCAACATATCAATCACCTAAGGCTATTCAGATATATGCTCAGCAGAGTTTTGGAAATCCTTCGGCAATGCCAATTGATACTTGGATAGAAACCTTCTTGAAGTGGCCTTTAAATGTTTGGCCAATAGAGCGAATCCCAAATAAATATAATTATGTATTTTCTCTCGCTAGGAATCTGGGCAAAGTTGAAAGGTTGCTTTGGGTGACAGCTCAAGCTCGCAAGGTGCATTCATCTGCCTGTAATGATGCTTTATGGTGTATGAAATACAGCTCAAACCGCAAACCTCGTGGTGCAAATCCACTTGCTTGTAATATTTGTTTGGACGCTATAAGGAGTTGTTGTCCCGCCTTCGAGCAAATCAAGGATAAAATAATATCTTTCAATAATAATGTTCAACAGGGTGCTACTTTTTTTGTCAAAACTAGTGCTGAGAATAATACTACACCGAACCAAAGTTTTAATAGTTGTCGAGGAAAAAGTATATACTCTGAGGTGCTTGATGATTTTTCCCCAGCAGATGAACCCAGTGGTTTCTCATCTTTCCCAACATCCAGACACACGGGAAATCCTTTATCTGTTGAAGAGTTTGTTCGCATTTATTAACTGTCCGAGGTGATTTGCATGACGGATGTCCTTACAAAAGAACAACGGTCATTCAATATGTCTCGTATTCGTAACAAGAATACCCGTCCTGAAATTCTTGTCCGCTCAATAGTTCATCGCATGGGCTACAGATATTCACTTCATCGAAAAGATTTGCCTGGTAAACCTGACTTAGTTCTTGTTAAACATAAAAAGGTTATATTTGTCCACGGCTGTTTCTGGCACATGCACAAGTGTCGATACGGAAGGGTGGTACCAAAAACCAACAAAACATTCTGGAAATCAAAGCGGCAAGGCAATGTTGCCAGAGATAAACGAAATCTTAGACAATTACGAAAAGCAGGTTGGAAAGTGCTGACAGTTTGGGAATGTCAGACGCGCAACCAAGAAAAGCTCGCAAAAAAGCTGAAATCATTCCTTGTCGATTAGCTGAATCCCCCGCGCAAATACCCCTTGCTTGTCTCCCTAAAATACTCCCCAAACGCATCTTCCGCCATTTTTTCAAGCCTTGCCAATTGCTTCTCCGAGAGTGGTAAATTGTCAATAGTAAAGAGCGAATCTGGCCGCAGGAGTGCCGGCCCCGCACACTCGGGTAGGAATGTTAGAGGGAAAAGAAAGAATGGTCAAATGAAATTTTGGGGAAAAATGTTGCGAGGGTGGGAGGAAATGAGCGTATTGGGTAGCCGTGTGGGCCCGCCAAAAAGCGAGGCGGGTAAACGACGGCTAAACGGGCCACGAGGGCGGCGGGAATTAGTGGGCAGTCGTCAGTATTCAGTATTTGGGTGGAATGGATTCCGCATCCAGTGCGGAATGACAAAAAGGGAGATTGCCACGGCCCAATGTTTCACATGGTGAAACATTGGGCCTCGCAATGACGTGGGGCGCAGGAAGGGCACGGCCGGCAGTGCCGGCGGCTAACAGAGGTGGGCAAGCCCCTCGACGCTGCTCAGGACAGGCGGCGGGTAAGCCCGCCAAAAGGACGGCGGAGAAGGAGCGAGGGGCGTGAGAACAAAATTGACACGTATTGCACAATAGGATAGAAAAAGGCTTATTAGTATCGATGGTGAGACTGAAGATGTTCGAGGTTTCAAAATTTGGCAAGAAGGTATTCAAGCGGAGCGGCATCAGCCAGTTGATGGATGATTTGGGCCATGCTCTGGCGGCGGGTGGGAAAGTCCGAATGCTGGGCGGCGGCAACCCGGCGCACATTGCGGCGGTGGAAGAGCAGTTTCGTGAGAGTATGATGGGCCTGCTACGCGAGCAAGGCCGATTCGAGAGGGTAATTGGCGATTATGACCCGCCTCAGGGCAACAGGGAATTCATCAAAGCGATGTGCGGCCTGCTCAGGCAGGAGTACGGCTGGGATATTCGGCCTGAGAATATCGCTTTGACCAATGGGAGCCAATCATCTTTTTTCATTCTCTTCAACATCTTTGCAGGCCCTTTCGAGGGAGGACTTAACAAGAAAATCCTTCTGCCGCTCACTCCTGAATACATCGGCTATTGTGACGTGGGCCTGGTTGAGGACATATTCATTGCCGGCAAACCCGAAATCAGCCATATCGATGACCACATCTTTAAGTACCACGTCAACTTCGACCTGGTCCATATCACCGATGATATTGGGGCGATTTGCGTATCCAGACCTACGAATCCCACGGGTAATGTTCTGACAGACGCTGAGGTCGAAAAGCTAAGCGCACTTGCCGCCGCCAACAATATTCCGCTGATTATCGATAATGCTTACGGCACGCCGTTTCCGAATATCGTTTTCACGGAAGCGAAGCCGCTCTGGAATCAAAACACGATCCTGTGTATGAGCCTTTCAAAACTTGGACTGCCCGGGACACGCACGGGAATTGTAATCGGCAGCGAACAGGTCATAGCAATGGTTTCTGAAATGAACGCAATTATGAGTCTTGCACCGGGCAGTATCGGACCGGCTGTCGCAACCAATCTGGTTCGCACGGGAGAGATCCTTCGGCTGAGCCGGGAGGTTATCAGGCCTTTCTATCAGCACAGGGCCGCCGAAGCAGCAGAGCAACTGCTCGAGAGTCTCGACGGACTTGACTTTCATCTGCACAAGCCGGAGGGCGCGTTCTTCTTGTGGCTGTGGCTGAGGGGACTGCCCATTACTGACCATGAACTGTATGAACGCCTCAAGAGAAGGGGCGTTTTGGTTGTGCCCGGCCGCTATTTTTTCCCGGGGCTCAAGGAAGAATGGAAGCACAAATACGAATGCCTTCGCGTGAATTATTCGCAGGACAAAGAAACTGTTGGACAGGGGCTGAAGCTCATAGCCGACGAGATAAAAAAGGCCTATAACGCTTAGAGCTTATCCCAATAACCCGCTCTATTGCGGCCGGCTGCAAAGTCCGATGCCTGCGTTGTCGGGTCAAAATCGTCCTCAACGTAGCTTTGACTACGCCTGCGGCGATTTTACCCCTGCCGCCTTGGCCTCGAACTTTTCGCTCGGCCTCATTACGACCCGGTTATTCGGGTAGGCTCTTAATCACGGTCGGTTCGGTTTTGGCCAAAGGAGCGGTTCGGGCACAAACGTGATAATGTGGATAACAGCTCCGGTCACCACCGGTATAAACCTGTGATTCGGGTCAAGTCGCCACTCACGAATAAGTCCTATAATATCCTTTCGCCGTCAAGCAAACGTGGACCGAGAACCATACAGGACGCCTGAGTTCTCGTCCGGTTCGCGCTCGAGGCGTTTTTCGCTTGAATCGGAAGGTAAAATTGGGTAAAATGAAATCGAAGCAGATGTGGGGCGAATGCTGGGCGCGAGGAGTGGTGATGGAGCTTTCCACTTCGTTCCAGGCCTCTTGGCTATTTGTCCAGCCCGCCCTTCTCGGGCCTGGAAAGACGTTGGGGCGGATAGTAAGCGCCTCCACTCGCATAAGTCAGGTCAGGATGATACTATGCGTCGAGAGACGGAAATATGTTTTCGAGGGTGTGTGTCGGCACTTTTGATTACGGTGCTGACGCTCTTTGCGCCCCGTGTTAGTCTCGCCGAAAGCGTCACCGGAAACATCACGTCTGCAAAACCTGCGCAGAAGGGCCTGAAAACAAGAATCACCTACAGCTGTGTGGACCTGCCGATAGACACCGTGCTCATGAATCTGGCCGAACAGGCCAACATAGACATCGTAAAGAGCCCCAAAGTTACCGGAAAGGTCACCGCGAAGATAACGGACGTGCCTCTGGAGGAGGCGCTTACCAACATCCTGGCCGCATACGATTACACCTATATCGCCACTGACAGCATGATCAGGGTGGTGCCCCTGCCGGAGGTCGCCACAATGAGAGAACAACTTATCAACAGGATCTATCAAGTCACCTATGCAGACGCCAACGAAGTCGCGTCCGGCCTGAGGGAGTTTCTCTCAGACAGGGGTAAGATAGCACTCAGCAGGGGAACCAGCCATATAATCGTTACAGACACCGAAACCAAGATCAAAGCCATCGACAAATTCATCGAGCAAATCGACCTCATTACGGCACAGGTTCTGGTGGAAGTCAGACTGTACGACATAACCACCAACGAAGGTTTCGAACTGGGGACCCAGTGGAGGGCCGGCAGAAACACTCCGCTCAAGACAACCCAGCACGAGAAGGTCACAAGCACACGAAGCGGTTACGACTTCGACCAGCTCCTTCCCCATCTCGGTGATATACTGCCGCGCGAAAGCAAGACAGTAACCAGCACACCTGAAATGGAAACCGGGACAAGCACATCAGGCACCGTAGCAACCGAGACGGCCGATGATAACCGAAAGATCGACACCGTCGATTCCGTCTGGAATACTGGGCTTCAGGACTGGGTAAATGACGACAGAGAAGTAGAAACCAGGAGCGGTTCTACCACGGAGACTGTTAGGTACGACAATTTGCAGGAGAAGAGTTTTGTTCCTGAACATGAGACCACTCAGACGGAGACCGAGCGGCTGTTAGGGCCCGGAGGTGGATCATTTGAGGATTTATACAGGGACTTCGAGAATAGCACAGTCACAAGAAGTGCTAAGACTGAACAGTACATTACCAGACGGCGAAAGCCCTTCGTGGGCGGGTCGTTTGACCGCGTAGAAGGCGGCACCTTGAGCTTCAGCCTTCTCAACGATGCCGTTGACCTCGAGCTGGCGCTGCAGATGCTGCATCAGCAGGTCGAAGCCAAGCTGCTGGCCAATCCGAGGGTCCTCGTGCTTGACAACGAGACCGCCGACTTTGAGATAGTCCGCGAGATTCCCTTCACCGAGTTAAGCCAGACGGGACGAGACCCCATCACATGGACGAGATTCAAAGAGGCCGGCGTCAACCTGAAGGTTACGCCGCACATTACCAAGGATGGAATGCTGAGGCTGCACATCGTGCCCGAATTTGGGATTGTGGTGGGCCTGAATGCCGACGGGGCCCCCACTACCGACATCCGCCGCGCCGACACGACAGCTATGGTCAAGGACGGGCAAACCGTTGTTTTGGGAGGCCTGCGGCAAAAGAAAACCGTCAGAGACATAGCCAAGGTCCCCATACTCGGTGACCTACCGCTCATTGGAGGGCTGTTCAGGTCCGAAACTGAATCGGAAAAGATCAATGAGCTGGTCCTGTTCATAACCACCACGATTGTCGTCGAGCCGCGGCTTTCCGAGGCAGAGAGAATACAATTCGAGCATACCGAATTTGCCGGTCCCCAGCCGAAGAAGCTCAAGATTGAACGGGGGCGTCCGGTGAAAGCCGAACCTGCTGAAGACAGCGTCCCCGAAGCGCTCGACGTGTTGTTGGAGAGACTGCAAACATCTCCCAGGTAGATCAGCCCGACATTCGGTGCT
The DNA here is from genome assembly GCA_035527845.1 of Sedimentisphaerales bacterium. Classification (GTDB taxonomy): domain Bacteria; phylum Planctomycetota; class Phycisphaerae; order Sedimentisphaerales; family Anaerobacaceae; genus JAUWKC01. The sequence continues at coordinate 9,874 of DATKZT010000027.1, forward strand.
ACTTGAGAGCGGCGGATTGACTCGCAAATTGCGGCACCTGTTACAAACCTCTTATGCCCACCACTTCGCCGGGGACAAGCTCCAGGCCCGGCGGGACCTCTATCATCACCGGCCGACCCCACTGTGGAATGTTCGTATTACGCCACAACTGCTGCGGCATCAGCTCCATCTTTGCACCGAGGTTCACCACCTTGGAGGTCGCAATCCGCGGGGGCTCGGTAATCGTGATTAGCTCCACAACCATTCTGTCCCGAACACGCCCTGCCTGCTCACCGCTGGCATAGGCAATGATCTCGCTGGGCCGGGTCTCAACCACCGTCAATATCGGGTCGCCAGCAAGCACAGCTTCACCCTGACCGTGGTGTATTTGGCTCACCACGCCATCGAACGGCGACTTAAGCACAAGCGGCGTCCGTCTGGCGAGCAATTCCTCTATTCGTTGCTCCTGAACTTTCACCGCCTTGCGGATTACGTCCAGTGCGCTGTCGACCGAAGGATGCCGCGGCTGGCGCTGGGCGAATTCGTCGTGCCGTCGCTTTGCCTGAATCAGGTCCTGCTCGGCCTGTGTCAGGATACGCTCGTTCTCCTCTATCTTCTTCACCAGCGCATTGTACCTCAGCTTCGCCTGCTGCAGCTCAAAGAATACGGCGTCATTCTGGTCGGAGATGAACTGTATGCGGGCCGCCTTGTTATCCAGCTCCAACTGTTCCAGCGATATGCGGTCGGTTTCGAGCATCGACTTGATTTCAAGCACGCGAAGCCTGGCGTTTTCAACATCCACCAGGAACCGCCGCTGGGCTGCAACCGCGTCCGTCTCGAGATTGGCGGCTTCGGCCAGCAGCTGCTCCTGCGTCGAAACCAGCTCCGCCTGCAGATGCTGGACCTCTGCGAGGGCCGTATCCAACTGAGTCTGAAGGTTTTCATCGTCGAGGATAGTGTCGATGACCGCCACCGTCTGGTCCTGACCAACCTTGTCAAACAGTTGAACGGGAACCTCTTTGAGCCGGCCTGTACAAGTTGCGGCCACCTGATGCATCTGTCCCTGCGCCAGACCCACAACCTCAAGTCGTGCCACTCGCTGACGAAACAGCACCACCACTCCGGCCACCGCCGCCAGCCACACCAAAAAGGAAAGGATGTGCACACGAAGCCGACCGGAGCGATAAGTTATCACATCTATTCGTTGCATCAGGCGATCTAAACCTCCAGCAGCTGCTCCTGCATCGTTAAACTGATATTCTCTATCCCCTCTGCCTTCTTCAGTTCCGAAAGCATCTGCTCGTTTTTCTTAACGTTGCGTATAACCAGCTGATATGCGTACTCCACCATCGGGCTGCCGAACCCGCTCTCCTGCGCGAATATCATGGTGTGCCTGCTGCAAAAACGCTCAAGAGTCCGGATAACCGGGTGGTCCGGTCCGACCGGCCCCTTGAGATTGAACCGGAGGAAACCGTTGCGAGGCTGATACGTCCCGAAGCCCGCAAGATGCAGATAAACCGCAATCAGGCTCAGCACAGCCGTTCCCACGATGGCCGTCGCGTACCGCTGCGAGCCGGTCGCCATCCCGATTACCAGAGCGCAGAAAATGAAAGCTATGTCCCGCGTGTCCTTGATGATGTTGCGAAAACGGATTATGGCCAGCGCGCCCATCAGGCCCACCGCCGTGATGATATTGTTGCCTATGACCGTCATCACCATCGAGACGACCACCGTAATCATAATCAGCGACTGAACGAACGACCGCGAGTAAGAAAGTCCGCTGTGCGTCCAGTAATAGACCCACGCCATCACCTGGCCCAGTACAAAGGCCAGAGCCATTGACAGGAGTATGCTCTCAGGCGTAAATATGTTTCCGGCCGCCCTGGGGCCTTCGAGAGCTTCCCAAATTCGCGCTATATTCATCGTCCTTTACCCTGCTCCAAAAAACTTCTGTTGAACTCTAATGGTCAAACATCAGGGACGAGTGTTTTACGGAAGTAACATATTTCGAAATCGATATCTGGCGGAGGTTGAAACACTTCGCCATTTGCGTCAGCCACAGGGGGAACTGCTGAGTAAACTTAATTTCGAGAATGACAGCGGACATGCGATGGCTCTGCCAGCCGTTGCCGCCGAGTGAAACATCACAAGCATTGCTGACATCGTATTCAAGCCGGCGGTCGAAAGTCACCCGGAGCCTGTTTTCAGTATCGCCTTCGTATGCCCGACGCTGATAGCGGATTCGAACAACCGGGCCGGCGTTGATGCTCTTCATATAAAACTGGAATTGCCTGAGCACCTGCGCGTCTTCGCGGTATGCTGCCGAAGGCAGGGCCAGCCTCGACACGACCCCAGTGACGTCCGGATGTGTCACCCGGGCGCGGCTCTTTATGACGATCGCGTTCATCCGGCGCTTTATCTCGAAGAAGCGAGGGTAATCCGGGTCATCGGTGTAGCTGCGAATACGGAGCTTGAAGCGGTTCTTGCGTCCTTCGAGCGTCTGTCGGCACAGGTGCAGCTGGGGCGAGTCGAGATACAGACTCATAATCGGATACGAACCGAGCGGCTGTGTTTTGCAATAATGGTCGAGGTGCAGGTACGGCCTTATGAAGTGCTCAATCGCGGCCGCCTGCGACTCGCTTACCAGGTATTTCAGCTCATAACGGCAGGCGAGCAAAGAAGCTGCCGGGCCCGACCGGTGCTTTACCGTGCTGCCGGCCTGCTTGTGCCCGCTTACATCCTTTGTCTTCGGATGCAGCCGGTGCAGCAGTCCATACGGATTCCTTCGCTTGCTGCCGATACTTTCTGATGAATACTCCACCATCTCGAAAACCTAACTACCTGTCCCAAACCCGCCAAAACAAGCGCTGGGACTCCATACTATCAGCATCTGCGAACAACGTTATCTCGGGTGTGGACGGTTATTTTCCAGGACTTGGCTGGGTCACAGACGCCGCGCAAAGGCAAATCACACAAGCTCCTCGATAATAACATTATTCTAACATTTACAGGCACTTAAGTCAATGCCTGACCCAGACTTGGCGGTCTGAGTTCGGCAGCCGGCGCGGTTTCCAGATTTCAGGCCCATAATATGGGGGCTGGCTCTGTCAGAACTAAGGGTTTGCCGCTCCCGGCGAGGGCGACTTGGCAGCCCAGTTAATTACGTCATTGCCATAATTGCCCGGCACAAGCCGGCCCAGCGATTTACCGCCCCCGTCCGCCTCAACCGGCCAGAGGTCCACGCCGCCGGGAGAGTCCTCGGGGTGTGAGCCGTCGCTGTAACTGACTCGGTCAATGCGGATATAGTAGCGCGTCCCGAACATATCCACATCACCGGGCATCGAAAGCTCGAGCTTTTCGCCGCTGTTGCTGAGTTGGCCGTCATAGGGCCCCAGAATCTTTCCCGCGGGCACGCCCGGGTAGCGCCAACTGAAAGCTGCCGGGTCCTTGACGACCAATAGATAGCCATACGCCGGGATATTCATATCCTCGGGGAAAGTGAACTCTATGCCGTCGGTGAATTCCCAAGAATTACCCTGTTCATTGAATAGGTTGACGGCCGAGCCCGTAATATTGTAAAGCTCGACGTACTCGAAGCTCTCGTTGCCATAAGGGCTGTTGGCCGGCCAGTCGGGGTGGTACATGATTTCGTTTATGACCACTGGCCCGACCTTCGGGTTGGCATTTGCTGCGCCCGGTGTATTGTGGTCCATTGCCACGAAGTTGTAATTATCGGTGCTCGCCTTGTAGTATCTGCCGAATGATACGTCCGACTCTGAGGCGCCGAAGTCCTCCACCTGACGA
>DATKZT010000028.1:0-21832 GCA_035527845.1 Sedimentisphaerales bacterium
CGCCGACAACAAACACCTCACGCAAGCCCTCCAAAAATTGAGTCCCGCCGTGAAACTGATCGCCTACGAAGCCGGCCCCACCGGATACAGTCTCGCCAGAGAGCTGCAGAAGGCAAAACTTCCTGTGCAGGTGGTTGCCCCGCAAGCCTGCCTTGCGGGTCCACCACCCTGTCATTGCGAGGAGCGCAGCGACGCGGCAATCTCAACTCCGTTAATCAATATCGAAGATCCCCCGCAGCCCCATGCTTGCCCGGCGTAGGTGGATTTGGCGGGTAGGCGGATCCGTCTGGCGCAATCCCTCATCAATACTTGTCCGCCTCCCGCGGAATCACCTGATAACCTACCCCCTCCCAACCCCATTTTTCAACCCAAAAAAATCCAAAAAACCGCCCAATTAACCATCCACTCGTCTACCCATCTACGCATTTACCCACATGCCCATCTACCCATCCACCCATCTACTCATCTACAAGAACGGCGTTTCTCGCCGCCCGAATGTTGATTAAAAATCCCAATTTCCGCAATTTTTCTGCAAATTCCTCTTTTCCGCCACAGCGGGTGGCGGGAATCGAACCCGCGTGACCAGCTTGGAAGGCTGGGGCTTTACCCCTAAGCTACACCCGCGCTTTTAATTGACTATTCGGCACTAAAAACTTAACATCGAATTATAGACTATCGACAGCTCGTTATCAATAACCATGTTCCGACTAAGCCGAGGTTTTTATGAAGATGAATATCGCCGAAACAGCCGCCGCCGCCAAAGCCGCCTCCATCACGTTGGCAGCCGTCAAAACCGACGTCAAAAATCACGCCCTGGACCGAATCGCCGCCGCCCTCAAGGCCCACAGCGCCGAAATCATATCCGCCAACAAAGCCGACCTCGCCGACGCCGAGAAGACCGGCCTCGCCGCACCATTGCTAAAACGCCTCAAATTCGACGAAGCCAAAATCGCCGACGTCATCGCAGGTATCGAGAGCCTCATTAAGCTCGATGACCCGGTCGGCAAAACCATCTCGGCCACCGAGCTGGACGAGGGGCTCGAACTATACAAGGTGAGCTGCCCCATCGGCGTCATCGGCGTTATCTTCGAATCCCGGCCAGACGCGCTCGTCCAAATCTCCACCCTGTGCCTCAAGAGCGGCAACGCCGTCCTGCTGAAAGGCGGCAGCGAGGCGGCGGCGACCAATCGCATCTTAGCCACGGTGATTGCACAGGCGAGCGAAGATGCGGGCCTGCCCAAAGGCTGGATTCAGCTCTTACAGACCCGGCAGGACGTGGCCGATATGCTCAAGCTCGATGAGTATATAGACCTGATTATCCCTCGCGGCTCGAATGAGTTCGTCCGCTATATAATGAACAATACCAATATACCCGTGCTTGGCCACGCCGACGGGATATGCCACGTTTATGTCGACGGCGAAGCCGACCTGGATATGGCGGTCAATATCGTCGTCGATTCCAAGTGCCAGTATGTGGCGGTTTGCAACGCGGCTGAGACGCTGCTGGTCGATGAGAAGATCGCAAAAGATTTCCTGCCCAAAGTCAAGGCCGCGCTGGAGGCGCACAACGTCGAGATTCGCGGCTGCGAAAAGACCCGCGCTATAATCGACGCCAAGGCCGCTGCCGAGCAGGACTGGTCCACCGAGTACCTTGATTACGTCATCTCGATAAAGGTCCTGGCGGGCCTCGATGAGGCTATCGAGCATATCAACAAGTACGGCTCGAAGCATACCGATGCGATTGTCACTGACAACAAGGACAAAGCCGGCAGGTTCATGGACCTTGTGGATTCGGCGGGCGTATTCTGGAATTGCAGCACGCGATTTGGCGACGGCTACCGATACGGCCTCGGCGCCGAGGTCGGCATCAGCACCAGCAAGCTCCACGCCCGCGGGCCCGTCGGACTCGAAGGACTCTTGCTCTACCAATACCGCCTGTTCGGTACCGGCCAGATTGTCGCCGACTACACTGGAAAAAACGCAAAAAAAAATTTCACCCATCGGAGGCTAATGTAGGGCGGCTCCTGACCCGTGACTCGTGACCCGCAAAGGGGCAGGGCGGTTGGATTTACAATTTGCCAAGGAGCATTGACCAATTGGCGGTTAGCAGTTACCATTCGCCATTCACCATTTACCAACAACCATTGACCACTCACCGGTTACAAATTACCATTTAGCGTTATGGCGAAGATAATTTACGGCGTTGCAGGTGAGGGATTCGGTCACAGCAGCCGGTCGCATCTGATTGGTCGGCGGCTGCTTGATTCGGGTCACGATGTGATGTTCGTGGGGTATAAGAAGTCACTCAGTTATCTGCGGCAGTATTTCGGACAGCGCGTGCGGGAGATATTCGGGCTTTCTTTTGCGTACGAGGACGGGCGGGTGGACAAGTCGGAGACGCTGAAGATGAATCTTCTTAATCTGCCGGAAGGGAACCGGCAGAACGATGAGCTTTTCAGGCGGCATTTCGTGCCTTTCGGGCCTGAGCTGGTGATATCGGATTTCGAGCCTTTCAGTGCGTGGTGGGCGTGGCGGAACGGCGTGCCTTTTATCAGTATCGACCACGAGCATGTCCTGACGCTGTGCGAGCTGGAGCATCCGCAGAAGAACTGGTTTTCTCGGCTGACGTCGAGCATTGTCACCCGGTGCTACTATGTGGGTGCGGTCGCCTATGTGATCGTGAATTTTTTTCGCGCGCCGCTGCGCATTGAGCAGGCGGTCCTTGCGCCGCCGGTGGTGCGGGATGCGGTCCGGCGGCTTGAGGCAAGTAACGGTGACCACATTCTGTTCTATACTACGACGGGAAAAGGCAGGGAAGAACTGCGGGAGCTTTTGCGCAGGTTTGGCAGCCAGAAGTTCATTGTGTACGGGTTCGACGACAGCAGCGAGGCGGGCAACTGCACTTTCAAGAAGCGCTCGACGGAGGGATTTCTTGATGACCTTGCGTCGTGTCGCGGGGTGGCGGCGTCGGCGGGATTTTCGCTGATAAGCGAGTGCATGTATTTGAAGAAGAAGATGCTCGTGCTTCCTTTGGCCGGTCAGTACGAGCAGATAATCAACGCACATTACGTTGAGAAGCTGGGGCTGGGGGTGTCGGCGGAGAAACTCGATGAGGAGGTTTTGGGGCGGTTCCTGGATGGGCTCGATCGGCCGATGCCGGACGATGGAAGGATTCTGTGGCCGGACAATGAGCGATTCTTCGAGGTCTTGCAGGAGGCCTTCAACAAGCTGGACAGCCCAATAAGCATCAGCCCACAGTAGGAGCATTTTTTCGGTGGAGTGCTTGTTGAAGATGGCGCGGAGGATTTCTACCACGGCATGTTCACATTGCGCAGAAGCGTCAAAGCGGCGACTGCTGCGAAGAATATGCCTGCGGCTGCGAGGCAGGTCTGGAATATCTGTTCTCTGAAACTCTTGATGCTTTTGATCGCGACGATGCCGGTTAATATGGCGATGGCGAGGCTTGCGAAACCGAAAGCGAACCTAATGGGGAATTGGGCGTTCATGGAGACAAAGAGGATGCTGAGCAGTCCGAGGACGCAAGAGGCGATGGCCATAGTCATGCCGGTGGTTGCCGAATCGGCGGCCGGGTCCTGTTGATCGAGATGTTTTCCCCGTGCGAGCTTTTCGAACTCAGCCTTTTCGTGGTCGAATGCGGTTTTGACGTGGGCGACGGTGGAGACTGTAAACTCTCTGATCTTCGGAGGTATTGAGACATCCGTCTGGTTTTGGCCGAAGGCGGCTTTAACGTCTTTTTTGGTCAGAAGTATCAGGGCCCAGATGCCCATGGGCAGGCCGATGAGCGCGCCGGGTGAGATTGGCAGGGTGGCCAGAGCGCTTCCAATGGCCGCCCATCGCAGCGATCGCAATTGCATGAGGTTCCAGCCACCGAGGAGCACCGCAAGCGAATATAAGACGGGTAGAACAGCCGCCACGCTGCCACCGAGCTTGATGAGTGCGCCCACGATGACGAGGCAGTTTATAATTGCGGCGGCGAGCAGGCCCACGGCTGGAATCCAGACGCGGTGGCGTACTGCTTCGACGCCATCGGCAGCAGCGCCGGCACTTTTTGGGCTGGAGGAGATGGTCTCAACGTCGGTCTTCACCTGCGAGGCCTGCTGGTAACGGCGCTCGGGCTCTTTTTCGAGGGTCTTTAGTACGACTTCGTCGAGCCTGACATCAATGTGGACTTTGCGCGAGGGTGGTGGAAATCGGCCGAGGGGCAGTTCGCCTGTGAGCATCTCATAAAAGACTACGCCGAGCGAGTAGATATCGGCGCGGTGGTCGACGTCGTGCGGGTGCTCGATTTGTTCGGGGGCCATATAGTGGGGTGTACCCATTCTCTGGGCCGGATCGGTGAGGGTGTATGGAGTTGGCGGGCGGTCGAGCAGCTTTGCCAGGCCGAAATCGGCAATCTTCACCCGGCCCTTTTTGTCCAGCAGCACGTTTTCGGGCTTGATGTCACGGTGGACGATTCCCTCTTCGTGCGCGTACTGGAGGGCGTCGCATATCTGGGGAACGATGGCCAGGGCCTCTTTGGGTGAGATTTCTCGGGAGCGGATGACATGTCGCAGGTCGGCGCCGTCCACGAACTCCATAACGAAGTAGTAGAGCCCCTCGGTAGTGTTCCCGAAGTCGTAGACCGAGACTATATGGGGGTGGTTGAGTTTGGCCATTGCGCGGGCCTCGCGTGTGAAGCGTTCGGCGAAGGCGGGGTCTTGGCCGATGTGCGGAGGGAGGATTTTGAGGGCGACGGGTCGGTCCAAAGCGGTCTGGGTGGCCTTATAGACTGCGCCCATACCGCCTTGCCCTAATAACTGGAGGATTTCCAGTTGTGGAAACTGCTCTGCCAGCTCTGCCGGCTGCGGGGGCACGAATACGGGCGGCGTCTGTGAAGCAGCGCTGCTTTCGGCGGCCTGCGTATCGTCTTTGTCTATTTGTGCACCCGTCGGGAGGCCCATTTTCATAAGACATTTGGGACAAAGCTCTTGCGGCGCGTCGGCGGGCAGGTCGGCGCCACACTGCGGACATTGTTTTTCATGGCTCATTAGAACCACTCCTTTCCGGCGGCTGTTTTTGCCTTTGCACTTATTACTTAAACAAACCGCCGGAAAGGTTACACTCTCCGGTAAAAAAATTGTATCGTCCCAAGAGTTGTGGCTGACTTCTGGGTAAACTCTATGTATCTAAAGCCCGGTTTCCTCAGGGGCCGGCCTTCGCAGAAACAAATCGTCGCTGCGCAGAAGTAGCCGCACAAACTTGGATTTATCGCATTATAGACGCCAGCATAATCACAACTGGGCGGCAACACAGAAGTTACCGCCCACATGCTGTATGCCGCCGATGTGGCGCTCAGGTCGCTTCCCAGCGTTGCCCTATCCTCCACACCGGTGCCAATAGAATACAACAAAATGCTGTTGCCTCAAAGCGGCAAATCCACAAAATCCGGGACGTTATCAACGAATTTCGGGAGCTGTTCATCAGAATCAGGTTGCCAGCGCCGCGAAGAGGTCACGAATCTCCTGGTCGATCTCTTTTTCCGTTGTGACGGTGTTTGCGATTTGGCTGCGGAGGATGTCCCTGTAGCGTCTTTTCAGTCGATGAACGGCTACTCTTACGGCGGGCTCGCTCATCCGGAGTTCTTGTGCGACCTGCCTGTACGGCACGGCGGCCTTATCGGTGGTAAGGTAGATTTTGAGAGAGTCGAAGAGGCCCTGTTTGCCGGCGGTCGCCGATTCGTTCCTGAGACGCTCCATGGTTCGCTCGAGGACGGTCAGAGCCCATGAGCGCTCGAAGAGCTTTTCGGGGGAGAGGTGATCGGCAGGCTCCATCGCAAATTGGCTTTCGGCATTTTCGAAGTTCAGGGGAAAGACCTTACGGCCCCCGCCTCGTTTGCCTGCCTTGGCGCGTTTGCGCTGGTTGGCGAGGAAGTGTTTGAGGGCGGCCAATAGGAAGGAGCGGAATCTTCCTCTTTTCGGGTCGGCCAGACGCAGTCCTTTTTTGTCGAGAAGCTGCGCGAAGAATGCCTGTGTGTATTCCTCGGCCGAGTCACTGTTGTGCCCCTGGCGGCGCAGGTATGCGTAGAGAGGGAACCAGTAGGTTTGGCACAGAGTCTCGAGCGCCTTTGTGTAGTCGGTCGCATCGGGTCTGGCGGCGGCGCGCACAACGCTCCAATGGGTCGTCGCAAATCGACTGGGTGCGTGAAGGTTCGATTTCATGGCTTTGTCACCTGATCCGTCACTTTTCACATTTGACAGCGGCCAAAATCGCCGTGCCTTATTTGACCAAACTACCAAATGAACACCGAAATTACAAGGAGTCGGTATCTTGTGATTTGCGTTCATGGGGTCAAAACCTGCGGTAGAACCGCAGGCTGAATGGGCGTTGCCTAGCCCTGGGGTAATCCTTTAAGGGGCGGGGTTTTCGGTGGAGAGACCCGATGCGCGGATTGCCGGCCGGTATCTTAATCAACCACGCGAGGCGACGGCAAATGTCCTATCTCAAAGGCCAGTCGTAGGGGCAGTAGTAGAGCCAGTCGTCAACAAACACGCCCAAATCAAGCCAGTCAACGATGTCATACTCATCCTCATAAAGGTCAGCCGGCAGCCCTGTCCCTGTCTGGAGCCAGTATTCGGCGAATCTTGCGAAGTGCCGGAAATTCACCAGGCACTCCGGTCCTCCGGGCCAGAAGCCGCCTAACACTTGGTACGGGCCGCCCGCTGAATAGGCCGCATCCGGCTGACCTATCGTGCCTTCGAGCACGTATTGGCCGCCGCTGCTTGTTCCACCACCGCCGTCAATAGTGTGCCTGCTAATTCTGTAGTCTGCGTTTGCAGTTGATACAAATAAAAGGAACAATAAAACAATTCGGATTTTCATTATATTGCTCCCTTCGTAGTGGCGGCTTGAAGTTGTTGCAGTGTCTTTTCCAGCGCCTCCAATCTTTGTTTCAATGACTCATTTTCAGCTTTTAACTCCTTGACCGCTTCTATGAGTACGGGCGTTAGCTTGGTATAATCAACCGACTTATAACCCTGCTTATTCGTTGAAACCAGTTCAGGCAGTACTTTTTCAACATCCTGGGCGATAACGCCAACTTCACGATTATCCGAAGATTCACCCTTGTTATTAAAATAAATACCCTTTAAGCAAGAAACCTTTTCGACTGCGTTTCTCAGCGGAGTTATGTTTTCCTTGAGACGAATGTCGGATACGTCAGAGCAACTGCCCGTGTACGTAATATTACCTTCCACATGGAGATTCCCATTAAAGTATCCGGCATAACCGCTGCTGCTGGAGCCGTGCACGCCATGGCCGGTCAAGCTGTAGCCGAACACGCCATTGCCGCTAGAGGTGGAGCCAAATACGCCATCAGACGGACCGCCAATAAAACCAAAGTTGCCACTGCTATTGTTTGTGCCATGCACACCGTAGGAGCTGCTGCCGAGTTCGCCAAGGTTACCACTGCTGGAACATTTGCCATACACGCCGGTGCCCTCGCCGATGCATTCACCGTAAACGCCAATCCCCCATCCATCATGCAGTCCACGGACGCCATAACCGTCACCAAAGGTTCCTTTGTTGTAGCCATACACCCCGGCCGAATTGGCCCCTGAATTTGTGCTGTTAAGAATGCCCCTTACACCGCTGGTATTGTCACTGGCCGAATCGTTTTCACCATGAACCGCCGGCCACGTTCCCGAAGTTCCGGTTCGATGGGCATAGACGGGTATATCGCTCGTGGAGGCCCGAATTGCATGTGAACTGCCGGAATTGGTCACCTCAAGCGACGCCTCCGGGCTCGTCGTTCCGATGCCGACATTGCCGGTAACATGCACATCGCCTTCGAAATGGCCGGCCCTTCCGCCGCCTGTCGCCTCACCATAGACGCCCACTCCATCGCTGCCAGTAGCCTCACCATATACTCCGCGTCCGCTTGCTCCTCTTGCCTGGAAGTAGCCGCCGTAGTTCGTTACAGGTCCTGAATCAAACGCCATACCTTGCACAGCATGCCCGTTATCCCCCGTAACAAAACCGTAAACGCCCTTGCCGGAATTGCCCGCAGCCTGAAAGTAACCGCCATAGTTCTCATAATTGCCGCTGTTCGAGGCGTAACCGTAAACTCCGTAGCCGCCGCTGCTTTCTGCCCTGAAGTATCCGCCGTAGTTAGCTCCCGGCCCGGTGTATAAGGCCCAGCCCTCGACTCCGCGGCCGGAACTGCCATAACTCTGACCCTCTATGCCATCACCGCTGCCGGTATTGGTTGCCATAATAACCGCATCTGTACTTTCAACCGAACCGGTCACACTAACATTTCCAGAAATATCCAGCTTCGCATCCGGAGTCTGTGTTCCAATGCCGACCTTGTTATTGATTATTTTTAGAGTAGAAACCCCGTCATCGAAAAACTCAGTATAATCAGATGGACTGTCACCAATCTCCATAATATAATTTTCGTTGTTACCTGCTACATAAAACTGCTCCGTAGAAAAGCCCACCGTTTCACCACTGCTGCCCGCGAAAACATTTAAACCACCCTCTGATATGGTCAGCCGCCAGCTCGGATCTATCGCCCCGATCCCCACATTCAACGCATCATCCACTAATATCCCGCGCGTTTGTAGAGAATACGGGGCGGCTGTGACCTCCTGCAGTGGACTAAGAGGCATATATTCGCATGGATCGTTCTCCGCACCGGGTCGCACGCCAATTTCCAGCCAGCGGGCATTACCATTGAACACATCACTGCCGAAATCCAGTTCCACTGTAAAGTAGCCGGAAATTACATCTACATCCGGCTTGTTTACATCCGTGCCAAGTTGATTTCCGGCTGTGTTGGCATCGTAGAGTTTAAACTGGAAGTCATACAGGTCGTTTGCTACGTCATTGTTGTCGTAGAGATGCCCCTGGTAGGTAAAGGCCGTACCTAATGGAGCCGCCTCGCTGACCTCAGCCCGCAACAAGACGAGGCCCAAAGTCAAAAACAAAATCACCAAAATCTTTCTCGTTTCCATCTTCTTACCCTTTCAAAGAAGTGTTTTTGTTGATGCTTGCTTTGTTTGTTCATATAGACGTACTCCACTGTTCGCACTCGGCCGACGGCCGAAAGGCAACCATTAATCAGGGAGGAATCTGTTTGGCGGGGGAAAACCGTTAGTGCGGCCAAAGAAGTAACGGCTTCTGTCTTCTCCCGCTCCTCCATCCATCGATCTTCGGTGGGCGTGGGTCAGTTTTCCGGTAAACCGCGGAAATGAAGCGGTTGTTTCGAATGTACAGTAGTTGGAGGCTCTTGTCAAGCAAAAAGGCTGATTTTTAAGTGGGAATGGTCAGGTACCTGGCATTGATTCGGTGAAATATCCGGGCTAACTCGGTGTGTATTCCTGTTATTGTGCGGGTTCGCCGAGATAGGCGGCATCGGCACAAAGCCGGATCATTTCTTTTGCGAGTGGGGCGGCGTCGCTGGAGCCGTGCTGGCCTCCTTCAACGACGACGGCGAGTGCGACGGCCCGGCCTCTGCTATCTGCGGCGAATCCTGCGAACCACGCGTTGTCGGGTCTTTCGGTGGAGCCGGTTTTTCCATATACGGTGATGGCGCGCTGCGCGAAGGGGGTGTCTTTGAAGGCGCTATTCGCGGTTCCTCCTCGCTCGTTGACGACCGCGTGCATGCCATCGACGACGACGTCGAGTGTGTCGGATGAGATGCCGAGTGAGACGCGGCTGTCGGCGTTCGAGCCTGCGGGATTGTTGGGGTCACTTACGAAGAGTGTCGGCAGTTGATAGATTCCACCTCTGGCGATGGCGGCCATGGCGTTTGCGACCTGCAGGGGAGTGACGCGGAGGTTACCCTGTCCGATGCCGAACCATCTTCTTTCGCCGGGCGAGATTTTGCCGTCGCCGTCGGGGGAGCAGACTATGCCTGGGGCCTGGCGGAAGTCTCTGTGGTTTTGGGGGTCATTTTGGACCGGGTCGTTGGGGTCCATAAGGGGTGGTGCGAGTGGGATTTCGCTGCCGTAGCCGAATTTGTAGAGCCAGTTCTGAAGGATGTCCGTGTCAATCATGTCGGCCAGCCGCGAGAAGAAGATGTTGCAACTGTGCTTTATGGCGTCGCGTGCAATGTTTGGGCCGTCGTAATCGTGCCCGCTCTTGTACCTGAGCCATATCCAGCAGCTCGGCCACCCTTTGGGAGCGGCGTGCCCGGGACAACTGATGGCTGTGTGGGGCGTGATTTTTCCGGATTCGAGTCCTGCGATGAGAATAATGGGTTTGATGACCGAGCCGGGGGGGTACTGCTTGTACAGGGCCCGATTGCGCATAGGCTCTTTAGCATCGCCAAGAAGGTTTCCATATTCATAGCGTGCACGGTTCAGGTCATAGGTGGGCAGTGACACCAGGGCGAGTATTTCGCCGGAGGCAACGTCGATGACGACTGCGGCAGTGGGCTTTTCGGAATTGGTATTTAGGTTGGGGTCGCCAAAGTAGTTTTCTATTTTCTGCTGGAGTTCGATATCGATTGTGAGGGTAACATCGGCTCCAAATTGGGTGGGGGTCTGGCGCACCAGCTGTCTGTCGATATCGTAAACGGCTTCTCCCCTTCGGCCTCGCAGGAGGCTTTCACAGACATACTCGACGCCGTCCTCGCGCCCGCACACGTCGTCTTCGAGATAACGCGCGAGCCGGTCGGCGGCGAGCAGGTTACGGTCGTCTTCCTGCGGGCGTCCCACCCAGCCTATGGTTTGCGCCGCTGCCGCTGCGTAGGGATATGTGCGATGCCCTTTGGGCAGTATGCCGATGTCCTCCGAATCCATGAATTCGAGCTGGGCCGTAAAGATGTCGTCGTCGGTTTGCAGATCGAGCAGCGGCCAGCTCATGTGCATTTCGGCGATATCAATTCGATTGACGAGCTTACGTTGCGTCTCACGGTCGGCTCGGGCCTCAAACTCGCGCATGGCCTCGTCGAGAGGAACGTTCTCTATGCTCGCGTATTTCTTGAGAAGGGGCGAATCGGGGAAGTTTCTGCGCCAGGCCTGGAAGGTCCGCTGGTTCCAAATGGAGTCGTTTATTGTTTCTATTTCACGTCTTATATCGTTGGCGTCAACGCCCTTCAGCCGGGCGCATTTTTCGACAACCTGCCTCAAGTCATCGAGCTTTTCTTTGATATTATGGTCGGTGTCCTGCTGCTGGACCCTCCCGTCGAGCAAAGCAGTAAGCCGGTAATTGATGCAGAGCTCAAATCTGGGCTCGTCGACGGCCAGGACGCTCGAGTTTCGGTCGAGGATCCTTCCTCTGAGGGTTCTTAGCTGTCTGTATCGGCTCTGCTCGAGCTTTAGCTCTGCGATTCGGTCTCGATAGAACGAGTGCGAGAGCAGTTGCATCTGTGCCAGCCGCAGCAGACAGCCGAACAGAAGCGTTGCGACAAGGATAATGAATATCTTGATTCGCTTGTCGTACATACAGTCTTATTCGGTCATCGGCGTCTAAAACGATTTGTTTTTATGCGCATCCACCACGCACAGGGACTAAAGAGGAAGGGGCCGATTACGGCCGAGCAGCAGGCAGACCAGAAAAGCATACGCATATCAAGCGAGGCGGCCTGTGTCTTGAGCATATTCAGCAGGTATGCTGCAACGCCGGTGAGCAGCGCGAGAACGAATATTGCGAGCCCCTGATGCACCGACCTGCGGATGGTGATCACGTGATGGAGATATGCGAGCAACGTTCCGAACAGGCCGAAGCTGATAATCTGCGGGCCCATGGCAGGGCCCATGCTGATATCGGCGGCAAACCCGATAGTGAAAGAGGTAATGATCGCCTGGTTCGTATTGCAATGGACGGCAAAAAAAACCAGAAGGACCAACAATAGATCGGGCCTGATTCTAAAATTCACGAGCACGCCGGCCTGCAGGATGGCGGCCAGAACTATCAGTACTGCAAAGCGTAGCCATCGCATTTGATGTCCTTAGTTGGCTCCGGTGTCCATAATGATGACGTCCACATCGTACAATTGCTCGATGTCACAGACGGGCTCGACGGTTATGTCCCACAGCCAGGGCGCCTTTTGGTCGCGGCCACAAGCCGTTATTTCTCCGGCGATTATGTAGTCGTCGAGCAGACCGACATGTGGCGCGGCGTACACTTTTTGGCCCGTCTTGACCTTGTGCTTTGTGCCGACCATCTCGATGGCCGCGCCGCCGTTTCCCTTGCCGCGCATGAAGCAGCGCAGATTGAGGGATTCGATTTTGACGCCGATTGCGGAATCGGGGTCGGTGATTAGTTTTACTCGGGCCGAGCGAGAGAGAACGTCATCTATGGTTCCGACGATACTGTTTTCTCCGAGTACGAATTGTCCCTCTGCCAGCCCGTCGCTTTTGCCTCGATTGATGAAGAAGCTGCTTGCGGAGCGGTCGGCCGCGGCCGTGACATCCGCCGGCAGAAGTCGGGCCCCTTCCAGCGGGAGCCGCTGACGGAGTCCGGAACAGTCCTCGAGTTTTTCGCGTTCTTTTTCAAGCCGGATTTCGAGGTTTGCGACGTAGTTTCGCTTCGACCTGTCGGCGACGAGGTCGGGCTGTGACGGCGTAACGGAAAGGTAGATGCTGCGCCCGAGGCCGAGGGGGCGTCGAAAGACCTGTGCGAAACCGAGCTGAAACTTGCTTGTGAAGCCCTCCGGGGCAAAGAAGACGATAAGCCCTGCCAGCGTAAAGTATGTAAAGAGCATTCGTTCAGAGACTTTGGTAAGCTTCCTTGCCATAATCAGATGGTGCAAATGGTGTTTTTTTTGCCGGGCGGTCTTTGCTTCGCAGCCCCGGCTTGCCTGATCATTCCCATCCGTATTCGTTGTGATCCATCGTGTCCTTCCACAGTTCGAGGTTTTCCAGGTAGACGCTGGTGCCTCGAGCCACGCAGCTTAGCGGATCTTCAACTCTTTCGACCTTTAAGCCCGTGGCATTGGCCAGAACCGCATCCATCCCTCTCAGGAGCGAGCCTCCGCCGCAGATGTGTATCCCGTTGTCGATGAGGTCGGCGGCGAGCTCGGGCTCGGCCTTCTCGAGTGTCGCGGTTACGGCCTCAATGATAGCGGATACCGGCTCCCGCAGCGCCTCGCGGATTTCCTCGCTCGTTATGACGATTTTTCTCGGCAGTCCTGAGATCGTGTCTCTTCCGGCGACTTCCATGGTCAGTTCCTCGTCGAGCGGTGCCGCCGAGCCGATTTGAATTTTCACCTTCTCCGCCCGGGGCTCACCGACCAGCAGGTTGTACGTTCTCTTCAGGTGATTAATGACGGCCTCATCCATGTCGTCGCCGCCGACGCGTATTGACTGACATGTTGCGATGTCGGCGAGGGACATGATAGCCACTTCAGTCGTGCCTCCGCCGATATCGACGATCATGGATGCCGTGG
The DNA here is from genome assembly GCA_035527845.1 of Sedimentisphaerales bacterium. Lineage (GTDB taxonomy): Bacteria > Planctomycetota > Phycisphaerae > Sedimentisphaerales > Anaerobacaceae > JAUWKC01. The sequence continues at coordinate 13,397 of DATKZT010000028.1, forward strand.
GGTCGGTGATGGGTAGTCCCGCGCCTATTCCCGCGGCCATGGGCTCGTCGACGAGATAGACCCTTCTGGCGCCGGCGCGTTCTGCGCTGTCGATGACGGCGCGGCGCTCGACGGCCGTAATTCCGCTCGGCACGGCGATCACCACACGCGGTCTGACCAGTCCCCCTCTTCTTCCGTGCACTTTTTTGATGAAGTAGCCGAGCATTTTCTCCGTGACCTCGAAGTCGCTGATCACCCCGTCTTTCAGCGGCCTGATCGCGCTGATTGAGCCCGGCGTCTTTCCGAGCATTTCACGCGCGACCAGACCCACAGCTTCCCCGTTGTTCAGCACGATATTGGTTCCCTTTCGCACCGCGACGACGGAAGGCTCATTGAGGACTATGCCCTTGTCTCGGACACAGACGAGGGTTGTGCACGTACCGAGGTCGATACCCATGTCCATACTGAACCAGCCCAAGAATGTGTCCAGCAGCACTTTCGACTCCCTTCTAAAAATTTCAATCAACTATTGACTATTTATACATTGTACTGGATGCAGTTGTCAATAGTCAACCGGCTACCGTACCGTGCGCGGCGCAAAGCGAGATATAGCTGGTTTGGAGACCTTCAGCACCGACCCGTACTGGCGATAACACTTGTACGTGACAAAAACGGCGGTGGCCAGCACAACGCCAAACGCCAGAGCCAGTACGACGGTATACAGATTGTCAGTGGCGGCCACCCTGCCGCCCTGGTTTCGCCCGCCAGGACTCATATATCAACCTCGTAGAGCATGAATTCGGCACTCACAACAATCAGACACGGATAAGGGGCTACAAGTTCGTGGCGATCTGGTCGCCGACTTTGGGTGGATATCTCATTCGGTCAGGTTCTATGATACCCACGGCCTTTTCCGCGTCCACATAGAAAACGTAAATTTCACAAACGAACTGGTCCCCGCGAGTAACAAAGAATCTCATCCCTTCCTTCACGCCGTGGGCGCTTCCGATCGAGATTTCGGCCAGAGAGTTCTTCGCATCTATCGCCGTTATCAGTCCTTTCAATCCAATATCTGCAATCTTTGGCGGAGGGGCGAGTGAGATCGGCGGCACAGGCCTCGCAACCGGCGGACTGACAGGTGGTGCAGCGGGTGGAGGCTGCGGAGCAACGAGCGCCGCCGGCACCGTTTCTTTGCCGATTCGCAGCTGGTACCGGTCGAGTTGTCCTTGCAGCTGTGCTCTCTCCTGCTCAAGGAGTCTTTTTTCCTTGTTCAGTGTCTCAATTACTGCCACTTTCTCGATTAGCTCTTTTGTGACATCATCGAGCTGCTGTCTCTGCTTGATTTGGTCCGCTTTGACCTGCCTCAGCTCTTCGAGGGAGTTTTTCAAAAGCTCGCCCTGCTCTTTGTTGGTCTTGGTCATACCGTCGCTCAGTGCGACCCACCCCTGGACCTTTTCCTCGAGGTTCGTTTTTTGAATACTGACGACCTCCAGCTCGTTCTTTATCATTTCGACCTCGGTGGTTTTTTCGGCGATCTGCTTGTTCAACAGAGTCTCTCGCTCCTGGTATTCTCCTTTCTTTTCGTTTAAGAGATCATCTGCTTTCCTCTGTTTGGCGACCGCCGCGTCTCTTTCTGCTTCCAAGCCCTTTACGGCGAGTCGGTAATTCTCTGAGTTGGCCACGTAAGTGACGACGATGCCGCAAAGAAAGATGGAAGCGAGTGTCAGCAAAACAATCAGTATCTTTGTAAGAGTGCTCAAGTTCGGCTCCTTTCAGCGCTTATTAACTTCACTTCACACAACCTCCGTGCATTCCGAGCGCCGCCGTGCTATATATAGTAATATTATACGTCTGCGAGCCAACAAAAGCAAGCTATTTTTGTCAAACGTCACAAACAACGGTCCCTTGTGAGTCATCCGGGTCAATCACGTGCCGAGTTTCCCATAATCATGGCCTTTTGCGGCGATGAGCAAAACCGCCTTTGCCGCGGCGATACGCACCGCTGGTGAAGGGTCTTTCAGCAGCTGCGGCAGCATTGCTGTAAGTCGTGGCGAGGCTATTCGTCCGATAGCCATAGCGGCAAGGGTCCTGGTGCGCTCCAGTTCTGGTCCCCGCAAACCGGCGGTAAGGTTTTTGGTAAACACGTCGTGGACCTCGGGCTCACCCGTGTTATCGCCGAGGATGCCGAGCTGTTCGGCCGCCGCCAGTCTGACATCCAAGGCATCGTCGTCCAGCTTTGTAATCAGGACCTCCTTTGCCTTGGCTGTAGCCAGGGCGCCCATACCCCTAATACCCATAATCCTGTCGTCCGCGTACGCGCTGAGGACGGTGGCCCAGAGTTTTGGGAAGATTCGCTCATCGCCCAGCATGGCTATTGACTCTGCCGCCTGAAATCTGACCTTGAAATCGGAGTCTTCTCTCCCCAGCGTCCACCACAGGTACTTCAGCGCCGTTTTGTCTTTGGCTTTTCCGAGCAACATCGCCGCGTTCGCCCTCAAGGTCTGGTCGGGGCTTGCGACCGCCTTCAGCACGATATCGTAGGTCCCGGTTTGCCCGAGCCTGTACATAGCGTATGCCGCGGCGATTCTGACGTTTTGGTTCATATCGTTCAGCAATGGTGCAACCTGTTTCTCTGCGAGTGAATACTGCACGTCTCCAACGGCCAAACAGGCGGCGAATCTCACCGGCACCGCATTATCTCTCAGCATCCCCTCGACGGCGGGCATCATCCTGATTTGTCTTGTGGCGGCGACAACTTCTATGGCGTTGACTCTGGAGACGGGGTCCTGCTCTTCCAGAGCCGCCTTCAGGATTCCTCTGGCTTGCGGAACCAGCTCGGCGCCGGCGGAAGGCGGACCCTGCCAGTCTGACGTTCCGTGGACGCCTTCCTTGCAGCCCGCAAGCAGGACAAGTCCCAGGCCGCAGACGATCAGCAGGACGTACCACCCAGAATCTTCTTTCGTGGGCGTGTAACCGCAGGCGGCGAACCTGTCATCCTTTGGTGCTTGGAAAAGGGCCCCGTCAGCGGCGTCATCCTTTTTGTATGGCTTTATCATTTTGCTCACCTCGACCAGCGTGCCGAACGTCTTGCGACCCGGGTAGACCCTGAAAAAGATGCCACTATTATGAGCACGAGCAGGCACAGAGCACAACAAAAATCCAGCCACTGCCCGTACCTCGTGAAGAAGGTCACCCTATTGTCTATCGGCAAATTATCGACAAACCATCCAGCGACGGCCTTGCGTGCCAGCGCCTTTTCAGGGAGATTTCCTGCGACGAATCCGTCGCGGATGCGTCCGGCGGTATCGATTATGCAGCTTATGCCGGTATTGACGCTTCTGACGACGGCGAGGCGGTTTTCGACGGCCCGGAAGACGCATACGGCGGCGTGCTGCGCCAGCTCCGTGCTCGCGTGCACCTTTTCGTCCTTGAAACGGACGAACCAGCCGTCATTGCTGATGTTCACCAGCCAGTTGATTCGTTTTCGGCCGTGGGCGTCGAGCGTGAATTTGCGGGCTATTTTGGGGATGGTGTCCTCGTAGCAAATCATGACGCTGAAGCGGCAGGTTTGCTTCTCGCGTTCGGCAGGCCTCGACGTCGGGTCCGGGGTCATCTCGAAGACCGTAAACTCGCTTCCGTAGTCGAGCGAATAGTCGCAGTTGTAGGGCGTGAACTTCATCAGCAGGTTGTACAGCGCCGGCAGCCTTCTGCGGAAGGGCACCACCTCGCCGAAGGGTACGAGGTGGATTTTGTCGTATTGTTCCGGTGCCTGGCGGCCCTCGGGCGTGTATAGGAAGGCCGAGTTATAGCGTCCCACGTATGGTGTTCCGTCAGCTTGCTGGCGGAGTCTCTCGCGGTAGGCGCCGATGAGCAGGTAAGCGCCGTCCTGTTCGCCTAACTGTCGCAGCTCGCGGTCGAAGACCTTATCGCGGGCGAAGGCGCCTGTTTGGCCTGCCGCATCGAGAATGGCCCATATATCAGTATTGAGAGTGGCCTGCACCATTGTCTCGGGCCAGACGACAAGTGTAGCCCCGGCGTCGGCCGCGGCCGTGCTGAGCGGCCGCAGCTCGTTGAATATATCGTTGGAATCGTCGAAGGTTCTCTTAACGGACTGGGGCGTGTTTGATTGCACCGAGCCGACCAGAGGCCCCGGTTCCACGGCCTCTTCACTCTGCCGTATTCTCCATCGGCCATAAAGTATAGTGGCCGCCAGCGCCAGCGCCACCAAAGCCGTCTTTAGTAAATTCCGCCGGATGAGCAGTCTTTTCTGATTGGCCGACTTCGCCGAGCTCAGTCCAGCCGCGATTATCAGTTCCGCTAGCAGCCCGTTTACCAGCGCCACCAGGAATGAGACGCCAGCGGCCCCGAAAATGTCGGATATTTGAATGAGGCTGATGTTTGCGTACTGGCTGTGTGCGAGGAATCGCCAGAAGAACCCCCCTAAGAAGAGGCCTTGGAGCCGTTCGGCGCCGACGAAAAGGACCGGCACGGCCAGAAAAATGGGTATCCTCTTGATTCGGCAGTAGCGCAGCGACAGTGCGATGATGGGCCAGAGCAGCCCCTGGTAGAGGCAGTAGGCCCCCCATCCGGCGATGGTTACGGGAAAGACCCAGTAGAGATTCGCCAGCCAGTACACGAGCGAGACGAAATATGCGGCCACAGCCAGCGGCTTGCCCTTCACCGCCGGTGAACACGCCAGAACGAACGGCACCAGCGATACCCACGCAACCCAGGACAAGCTAATGGGCGGCTGAATCACCGTCAGCATCAGGGCTGAGGCAATGAAACCCGCCCACATGACCAAAGCATCGTTTGTTTTAGCCCTTTTCAATCGGCCAAATCCCCTAAAGCCGCGACAATCTCATCGGGCCGGTACTGCCTGCCGTTGTTCATCCGGACCGAAAACTGATTGGCAATGAGTTGCAGAAGGTTTTTCTCGGCGGCAATCTGCGCAGGCGGCTTTCGCATATCCGCCAGCAGTCGCCTCAGCTCCGTCAGCTCGGTGGTATCGAGAAAGAAAGAATCGCCGGGCTCTTTTTTCAGTTCGGCGAGACGCTTTCGGGCGTTTTCAACATATTGCTGTGAGATTTCAACGCCGACATAATTTCTTCCCAACTGGTATGCCGCCGCCGCCGTGGTTCCCGAGCCGCAGAAGGGGTCGAGGACGCAGTCGCCGGGATTGGAGCTTGCGGCGATGATTCTCTTCAGAAGGCTTTCGGGCATCTGGCAGGGGTGCCAGCCGGCGCGCTCCTTGAATGTTCCGCACACGCGTGAGTATTCGGTCCAGACATCGTCGGGCATTTTGCCGGCGGGGTTGGCGCGTTTGTCATTATAGATTAGCTGCCGGTCGGATGGGACGCGGACCGCGCGGTCGTTGAACGTGAAGTTCTTCTTGTCGTTCACGAAGTAGAATATGTGGGTGTGCGAGCGGGCGAATTTGTTCTTCGTCTGCTGGCCGAATGTGTAATGCCAGATTATCCAGTTTCGCAGAAACAGGCCCAGTTCTTCGGCGATGATTCTTACGTTTGCCGCGTAGTCGTCGCCGATGGCGATATAGAACGAGCCGTGGGGTTTTAGCACTTTTTTGCAGCCGGCCATCCATTCTTTCGTCCACGCGATGTAGTTTTCGCGCTTTCGCTTGTCGTAGTATTTGTCGTATTTATAGCCGATGTTGAAAGGCGGGTCCGCGAAGATAAGGTCCGCAAACGCCTCATCGACCTTGCCCAGGATTTCTATACAGTCGCCGCAGATTATCTTGTCGGTAAATTCCTGCATAGAGATATATTAAGGATTTCTGCGCTCTTTGCAAGTGCATCAGCGCCTGGGGCCGGGAGTATTCGGCAGGACAGTCAGGTCCAAGAACCCGCGTGAAAATCTCTCGTACAGCGTTTCGTAAATAACCCCAGCAGCAGATTGGCCCGCCGACCTTGATATGTGATGGATTTCACTTAGAATACCTCTGATGAAGATTGCCAGCTTCAATGTCAATTCGTTGCGGGCGCGTCTGCCGGTGGTGCTGGCGTGGCTGACCGAGCAGCAGCCCGACGTGCTGTGTGTTCAGGAGACAAAGGTTCAGGACGCTGATTTTCCGCGAGACCAGTTCGAGAAGGTCGGCTACAACTGCGTCTTCAAAGGCCAGAAAAGCTACAACGGCGTGGCCATATTCTCCACCAGCGACCTGAAGAACGTGGCGCACGGGTTCGAAGAGGAGCCCAAAGACCACCCCCGCCTGATTCAGGCCGAGGTCAACGGCATCGCCATCGTCAATACCTATGTTCCCCAGGGTGATTCGCCCGACTCCGATAAGTTCCAATACAAGCTGAATTGGTTTGCCCGCCTTGCCCGCCATTTCGACAGGAATTTCAAGCCGACCGACCCCGTCCTTTGGCTCGGCGACTTCAATATCGCGCCGGAGCCGATGGATGTGTACGACCCGGATACGTTGCTGGGCCACGTCTGCTACCATCCGCGGGTGCACGAGGCGCTCCGGTCGGTTTGCCGGTGGGGTTTCATCGACGTATTCCGCATGCACTGCGCCGACGCCGGCCAGTACACCTTCTGGGACTATCGCCTGCGCAATTCCTTCGAACGCAATCTTGGCTGGCGCCTGGACCATATAATGGCGACGAGGATTTTGGCCCAAAAGAGCCGGACGTGTTATATTGACAGCGGACCTCGCGCTGCCGACAGGCCCAGCGACCATACGCCGATTGTCGCAGAGTTCGACTGCTCGTGAAGCATCCTTTGCGGCTCCGGGGACTGCAATCAACTATTCACGATTTACCCATGGCGACCAGATGCCTGCCTGCGCTCAGGATGACGGTGGTGGAGGCAGAGCATGGAGCCGCAGGGGATTTTTGGGGGTTTTGGGGGAGAATCTGCTATAATTTATGAAATTCCGCCAAGAAAAACGGTCACAAAATCCGGTATCGAGCACCATATTGTTGGTAGCTTGGAATGGAAAATGATGTTGATTGCGTCAGATTGGTAAAGCAGGCCCGGCTTGGTGACACGGAAAGTCTTGAGCGGCTGGCGGCCTTGGCCGCCGAATCGCTGCGCGAGAACGTTTACCGCATGACCTTGGAGGACGAACTGACGCAGGATATTGTACAGGAGACGGTACTGGAAATGCTGAAGATACTTGGTGAATTAGAAGAGGCGGACCGGTTCTGGCCCTGGCTTTACAGGATAGCACTGAATAAGCTTCGGCTTCATCGCCGGGCCCAAAGACACAGGAGCACGGCCCCTGTTTCGGCTGCGGGCAATATTACCGACGAAAAGGCAGGACGCGATGCGATTTCGGAAGTGGCGGCCAGGGAATTGAAGCAGATTATCTTCGGCGCGATGGGTCGATTGAAGCCCGAGCAGCGCGCGGTGCTCACGATGCGGTGCTACAAGAAGATGGAGCACGCTGCGATTGCCGAAGCACAACTGTTTAGATGGTAGCATTCTCGCGATAAAAGCGAATAATTACACGGTGCCCGCTAAAGACAGCGAGAGCACGAATAGCAGGATGAGCCGCCAGACAGCCGAACTTCTCGGAAACCGATGCCTATGATATAAAAGCCAGAAGCCCACAAAAAAATTGATTATAACCGTTGACGGATGACCTCATAGCAGCCCCGCCACCCTTGGGCGGGGCGCTTCACCCCTGCCCCGACTCCGTCTCGCCCATGCTCCTTTTGTCATCCTGAGCGAGGCCGTAGGCCCAGTCGAAGGATCTATTGAAAACACCGCCACGCCCACTGTCGCCACATTATTGTCTAAGGAGGGTCGATAATCGCTTACTCGCCGAGATTCTGCCCGGCTGCTTCTCGCTTCTCCTGCTCCCCTGCTTCCCTGATGTCCTGCAACCTGCTACCCTGATCTCCTGATGCCCTTGTCGCCCCCCAAACACTTCGACACTTGTCCGCCGCAGGAGGATTGGATATTCCTTGTTCATTGTTCGATATTCATTTCCCCACCGCGGTTAGCCCCGACATTTACCTGCCATCCCGCTTGTCCGCCGTTTACCCGCCGTTCGTTTGGCGGGTAGGCGCATTTGGCGGGCCCGTGGGCGGGGCGCTTCACCCCTGCCCCGACTCCGTTTCGCCCATGCTCCTTTTGTCATCCTGAGCGAGGCCGTAGGCCGAGTCGAAGGATCTATTGAAGACACCGCCACGCAGTCCCTCCTTACCGTAGGGTCGGCAACTCGTTTGCCGACGCGAAACATGTTTGCCCCCCACTTGCCCGCCTTTGGCCGGTTCCTTTGCAGGGCTTGCCCGCCGTTTACCCGCCGTTCGTTTGCCAGGCAGGAGGATCGCCGATACGAAAAATATTTAGATAATATGAAGGCCATCCTTTCAACGGTTATGATTCTCGAAAAATCATTAACCGAAACCGTCATTTGAAAGGGATGGCCATGAACAAAAGACTATCGAAAAAACAAATGTGGTTCAAGCAATTTAACCCCACCAA
>DATKZT010000029.1:0-19827 GCA_035527845.1 Sedimentisphaerales bacterium
GTTCATATCTTCGCCTGCGTTGTCGCCGTACCGCATTTCAGCGTATGCTCCATCCGTGTCATCCACGCCAACGTACATCTGCTCGGCATCCGTGGTATCATTCGCGGAATCTCCATAGAAGAACAATCTGAGCAGCGTTACCCCGGCTTCCCTCCAGTTTTGCTGACCCCCGATCTCCTCCAGAGGCAGCCAGGCTTCAGCATAGTCAAGGTCCGCCCACGGGTCGTCGGTGTCGTACGTGTATGACACGGCCTGGTCGCCGCTATGGACGGGTTTAGGAGGCCTTACCAGCTCCAGCCACGCCCCGGCCACCTCACCCTCCTCCTGAGAATACTGGTCGTACCAGGTATACTGGACAGGGTCCTCACTGTCGTAGCCTTCGAAATCATCGACGATAATGAAGTCAGCCACCCTGAATCGCCACACAGGTCCCGTCCACACACACGTGTCGTTGATCTCTTCGACCCGCCAGTAGTACGTGGTGTCCAGCTCCATCACGCCCGCATCATACTCACACGCGTCCTGCACAACCGATGGCGCCGTCTTGTCGTTGACGTCTTCCCAGCTTGTTCCTATGAAGACGCGGTGCCCGTTGGTATCCTGGACGTAATTGCCCGGCCTCCACGAAAGGTTTGCATCTCGCGGAACATCTTCGGCATAATCCCCCGGAGACGGCGCCCACGCCAATGCAACATCTCCGCCGCGGTAGTCCCCCGCCACCTCTTTCTCCGACAGGGCTCGGTCAAAAACCTTGAAGTCATCAACCTTGCCCTTGTAATCGTAGTTGCCCCAGGTCGGAGCGCCAATCTTAAATGCCGCTCCGCTGATATTGACCAGAGTATCCTTCACCCCATTCTTGGACTTTACTAATTCCGCGTCGACGTATACCCACATTCCGTCGGCTGCCTCATCTTTGACAAACGCAAAGTGATGCCAACCTTCTCGACTGGCCACGTGCGCCCGCAGTAAATCATTAGTGTCGTTGCCGGCCCGAAACACCACGTCGCCCTGATCGCTCACGACATTTGCATACACATGGTAGGGACCAGTCTCGCCGCCCACTCCCGTATCAAACACCAGGTTATCCGAATGCTCGTACGTATCCTTCAGCCACACGCAGAAAGTTATCCCGCTCCCAATGTCCGCCAGAACGCTGCTCGGAACCTGGACCACCGTTTCACCGTCGAATATGCGACTGCCTCCGGCGTGTCCGTCTGCGGCATCCCACAACTCTTCAAGACCGTTCAACATCCCATCGTTGCCGTAACCCGAAGAATCCGTCGCCAAAAAACCATTGGGCTCATCGAACTTGTACCACAATAACATGTTCGGATCGATAACCGGACCGCTTGTCGTAAAGTGCCAGGTGCGCCCTTTCCACGTCTGGGGACCATTGACCTCATCAATCCGCCAGTAATAAGTCGTCAGCTCATCAAGAGCAACCCCCACCCCACACGGGTCCCACTCATTGGCCTCAATGTTGTCCTCGTATACCACGTCCGAAGTAGTGCCATCGTTCACATCGTTGAAGTCCGTCCCAAAATATACATCATGCGATGCTGCGCTCAGTCCGGGTGTCCAGTGGCAGACAACATTCGGGTCCACCTGTCTGCTGCGGTTCACCGGGTACGGATTGGTCGCCGTATTCGGACCAGCCGGCCAGGCCGTCACCACGGTATTTCCGTCCAACACCTCAACCACCACTATCCCCTCACCCCCGTACGCCGTAATCTGACCGGCCGCAACGTTCGCATCGATCGCCGCCTTCACATCGCCCTGTATCTTCAAAGTCCCCGCTTCCACATCCAAAAGCCACTCGTCCGTATAGCTCGGCCCCTCATCTATCTCCGAGCCGTGAACAAACCCACCGCACTCAATCACACCCCCATGAAGGTTCACCACCACAACGCCCGCACGATTGGCGTTCGATGGAAGCTGAAAGTCACCGCCTATACGCATAAGACCGCCCGTCATATTCACCGTGATAGGCGCAACGCCTCTTTGCCCCCCGAGGTCCAAATCGTCCCCCAGAATAAGAGACCCGCCGCTCAAATTCAGCCCGCCCCCCCCATTGTCGCCGAATACCAGGTCGTCGCACTCCACGTGGCCGCCGCTCATATTAACGTAAAAGGAACCGTCTCCATCGGCTCCCTTCAACGTCCCGCTGATAAAAATCTCAGGCTCGCCGCTTATGTTGATTATCCCAACCCCGTCATCCGGACCTCGCCACTGCTCGCCGCCAACAGTAACATTTGCTGTGCCCCCAATGTTAATAACGCCCGTGCCGAGGCCATCAATCCATGACCACTGCCCAACGTTAACAGTCCCCGTGCCATTGACGTCAATCACTTGAGTATTGCCGTACGCCGGATTGGGCCCCTGCAAGACCGCTGCCTGTGCCGTGCAGCCGGTAAACACTATCGGCCCACGGTTAGGGCAGGAGTACGTGATTTGGTCCACCCACGCCGTGTCACCGGAGTCGGGCACGGCCTCACTGTCCCAGTTCGCGCCTTCGCACCACGAGCTGTTGCCCGCGTGTTCGTTCGTCCATCTCACGTCTTCGGCCAAAGACGCTCCCCCAACAACCAGTGCCAACACAAGAAAACTTGGCACAATTCGCCTTCTGTACATAACAAACCTCCTCACCAGACTTGGAGTGCTCCTCTGCCTTTCACCCTCGCACCAAAACTACTGATTCGTCTCGCAGCCGCCCAACACAGGCAACAACAGACCTTCCGAACGCTCAAAAACCAGCGTTAACAACCCTATGCTGCGCAAAAGAACTGCACCGTAACACCACCTGCCTCACTATATTTCTACCGAATCAGCGGCCATCTGTCAAGCGCAAACTGAAAAACCGGCTCTTGGCGGGGCTTTTGCCCTTTGCAGCGATTGGCTTTCCCAATTTGTACGTGACGAGCTGCGGCAGATTCTGCCGAAGGCATTTTTGAGAAGATGTGAAATTCGGTTGTCACTCGCCGATAAACAGCTTTGTCCGTATCATTTTGTATGGTGAACACGTGTTCAACAACGGAGCCGCTTTCGACGCCTTTGAAGTACTTCGCGCCGTCAAAGCCGTCCTCGTGTGGCGAACTGTCAGAAACGGCCACATCCCTCGATTATGTTGACGAAAGAAGGGGGTTTCCGGATTCGCAGAGACCAGCAGAGCGTAACCAGTCCAAATATTCTCCAGTTGGGAAAGTGGGATATCAATAGCTTGAAGATTACGACTGTTCACGATGGTTGCAAACCTATCCGTGGTCTCTTTAACCAGAATGAAGTGCAATGGGTCTTTTTCCGTTCCTGCCGTGCGCCCTATTGGAAGTATGGCCCAGACATTGATGGTTTGGAGTTGCTCCACTGTCAGTTTGTACCCTCGAGCGGCAAGTCCGAGTTTTTCCGCCGCAACCTTCAAGTCTTTCAAGCTTGTCGGGGCGCCCGCTCCCTTGCCGATGAGGTCATAGATGTAATTGGTTTAACAGTTGGGGGCGGTAATTTGAATTACCGCCGAAAGACATCTCGGGCCGCAAGCGGCGTCCGACTCGGCCCACTCGAAAGGTGCATTGGTACCGCCTGCCAGGACCATAGCCCAAGGAGTGTTCACAATCAGGCACAAAATCATGAGCATTGTGGCAGCTCGTGCTGAATATGGCGGCTTGTGATTCATCATATCCTCCGCAGAGAAGATCAACCAGTCACGGTGTTCGTTTTGCCGCCGACTTACGGAACATCAGCACTGCGGCCACCGACAAACCAACAATCAATAGGACGAAAAGGCCGATTACCAGGACCCGCACGCTGGGCCCACGCCCGTCTGAAGTCGTCTGTGCCGGCTGAATATAGCCTTGGATCGCCGGAGGAGAACTCGGCGATTCATTTGGCCCTGCGACGACCGCCATGCTCGGTGGCTGCACGGCGACTTTCGCTTCTGGGGCATATCCTGAATGACCGCTGTTGCTCTCACCTTCGAGGGCGCCATAACGTTTTTTCTCATCGGCGATGCCGGTCGTGTAATATATTCCGGCCACGCGGTCAATGATGTCGGTGTCAGGTGGGAACGAGACCCTGAATGTATCCGGACCGGTCTCGATGTTTGCCCGCAGTGACTTCACGCTGAACCTATACAGCCTGTATCCCTCTCTGTCCCTTCGCTCCTTGGTGCCCTCCTGTGGATACCAAAACTTGCCCGTGTCGGTATCAATGAAGCCAACTTTCGAGATTAGGATTCGCTCGACGCAAGTTTCGCCTCCATATCTTTCGAATTTGATGGGCAAGCCGCCCTTGTCGGCTGCCATCCAAACAGTGAGGCGAGACCGGGAGATTTCGGCGCACGGTCTATCAACGACATGGCACCACTCCCCCGAGACATGCTCAAGCTGGGGCCGAACGCAGGAATTAGCGCCAAAAAAGTTTCGTATACGAGTTGTGGGTTCGTCGTTATATGGGTCTATCTTGAACAGTAGCATATAAACCCATAGTAGGTTCATTATCTCCTCGCCCCGCCTCGTCCTGCCGGGCTCAATGCTCCCCGCTTTTAGACTTGGCCAATACACAGAGGTGGCTGAACCGTCGAATGCGCATGCGTGTTGTGAGACTTCGTTGGGACCATCGAGACCCTCGAACCCTTCGGGGCTGGAGGTGGAACGAACATGGTATTTAGCACCTTCCTCGATACGTTCTGTGGCGTCAAAGCGAGTCAATGATTGCAGCATAGGGGAGTTTCCTTCTGCCTTCTCCAGGTTGTTCGTGTAAGAGACATCCACGTTGTAAACTCCCGAGCACATCGCTTCATACAGGTCCAACAACTCCGCCGGGCTCAGGTAGGCTTTGGGCGCAGAATCAATGCCGAAACTTGAGCCTGCTACGATCAATACGACACCAAAGATAATATGTAAGAATCTGAGTGTGTTCCTGCTCATTGCACTTCTCCTGTCTTTCGACAAATATCCTATTGTCCGTTCTTTATCGGTCGCGATACTTCACTCCTTGTGAGCTGCCGCGCCCTTGTGTCCAACTCGATAACCCCGATCAGGTTCTTGCTCCATTGGAGCTTGGCCGTTTCGCTTGAATCCCGCACTCGCACCCGCCGCCCAGTGCAACCCTGTGCGCGGAAGCCAACTGCTCTCAAACGACCACGTCCCGGCCAAGGGCACGCCGCACGCAGCCCCAAATAAACACGCAAAAGGTGCGGTTACAGTCGGAAGGCAAAGACGGGGATGCGGACGGTGCTCATCTCTTTCATGGTGGTATCTACCGTAACGGCGCCCTCAAGCCTGCCTTTTGGGGCCACGCCCGGAACAATGGTGACAACCAGGAAATGTTGACTGTCGTTTACCTTTTCACAGGCAGCCTCCAGCCAGGGTCGGTCTGCGGTGACATTGGTAAGCTCAAAGGCCTTATCCGAGCGCAAGTGAATCTTCCTTGTTCTGTCCTTTTCATCGGGACTAATCAAGCCAAACTGCACTTCTGAGAGCGAGGTCTGTATGCGCGCTAAGACTTCAGCACGAACGGGAATCTGGAGCATCTCGTACGAAGTGCCAACACATGGGATGCGCACTCGCTCATCATAGACTCCCGGTGGAGCATCGGCGAGAAGGTGCATTTTCAGCAGGTACTGACGGCTGTTTCCGGCATCAACTTCGTTCTTGATTTCGGTAACTTGGATGAACGGCGAGGAAATAGTCGCTTCGTCGATCTTGAGCTTCTTATCTTCGGCGCCGGGCGTTATTCTCATGACCAGAATTTTATCGGTGCCCATTGGGACCCAGCCCATGTTGGCACTGGGCGGGTCGGCGGTGAACTGACGCCTGCGTTCGGCCCTTATTGTCAGTACGGTCTTGGGTGTTTTCGGATCGTTTGTAGTGAGCACGGTGCGCTGGACCAGGTTGCCGAAACGTCCGCCGAAACGAAATGCGGTTGGCAGCAGAATAGACTCACCGGCGAGAATCGTCTTCTTGTCGGGGATGGCTGTAACGCATCTGCAGCTGCTCTTGACCTCGCTGATGACCAAATCCGCCTTTCCTTTGTTTGTGATTCTATATTCGTGTTCGAGCATCTTGGCATCATCGAAAACCAGCCCTGCATCAAAGACAGGATTATCAACGGTTATTCTCGGCGCGCCGGGTTTTGCGTCGGGATCGGGCAGCACCATTTCCTCCTCGTCTATCAACAGGCAGTTTCCCTTCCATTTCCATTTCGCCGTTAAGTCCTTCGCATTTGTGATAGCGAATGTCTGGGGCGGGTCGATTACGGTGAAATTCGGATCCTCCTTGTTGGGCAATAGGGCTATGAAGTGGTTTCCATTGACGTGCAGTATGGCCGGTCGCCTCATCGCGAAAACCATATCTGTGGTGACTCTTGCGCCTAATGTCTTAACGCCGTATGCCTCGGCGAAGGTTTTCAATTGCGCCAGATTAGTGCCTTGCTCCGCAGGCGCAACCGCAAACAAGCCATTAAGTTGCACATTCCTGCCAAGATAGTTCAGTACCGAGGCCAGGCAGTAGTGGCCACACAACATCTCTGGCTTGGCCGTGAGACTATCTCCGGTCTTGTCCTCCGCCGACAGGAGGCCAGCCCAGCACAAAGACAAGATCGTACTGAACCCCACAAAACTTGTGATTATCGACTTCATAACGACAACGTCATACCTTCTTGGCCCTTCTTTTTGCCACAGCGACGTAAATAACTGCCATGCAGACAGCAACGATAGCTACCACAAGCAAACACCACACCACAGGCTTTCGGCCCGTCGGGGGCTGGGCCAATGGGCCCTCCGGCGGCTTTTCGGGATGAGTTTTGGAATCGGTCGTATCGCCTCCCCGCTCCGGGATGTCCGACTCCTGCTGCTCCGGACGATTCGGGCTCGGCCCTGCCCTCGCCGCCACCGCCGCTTCAAGCGGTTCGTCCAGCAAATGGTCTTCAACGAGCACATGCTCTGAAGAAACAATAGTGTACCAATCGTCCATCACCCGGTCGTACACCTTAGTACCAGGCGGAAACTCCAATTTGAACGTCTCATCGGGCACTTCAATATCAAACTCCACGCTCGTAACTTTTGCACGCCACTCAACATACGGCTCACCCTCTTCTCCTACGAATGGCCACCGAGTCCGCTCCCACCCGTTCATGTACCATCTGCCGTCCGGATGCTGGCTCACGCTATACTCGTTGATCCAGTCGTACTCGCCATTCGTCCGTATGCACTCGATCTTAGTCACGTTAAAGTCCTTTGACCCGTCTACCGTGAAGCGGTACCGCCACCCGTCTCTCCGGATTGCATCGAAAATATGAATCTTGGGGTCATCGGTGTCCACCATTTCAAACCTGTAGCGTTCACGGGCCTTGGCATCCGACAGGTCGAACGGCCACTTCCATAGCCTTACCAACAGTTCAGACGAATTCTTGTCGTCATAAAACTGCCAGCCCGTGAGCTTCTCGGAAAAGCCCTTGATGGGCTGCATTAGCCTCCGCTGCCTTTCCCCGTCGAACACCGCTATCGAGTCCTGAGTCAAACTGGGCTCTTTAGTCCTGTCGCCAGATTCATAGGATTTTTGAACGCTTTCGATTCGCGAGCGACTCCCGCTCAGAGTCGTACTAAAATCGAGCGTTTCAGCGGGCGCTTGCTCAGGCATCTTCAGGTTGCGCCTCTCAAAATAAAGCATCCTTGGCTTAACCGTCTCCACAACCCACCGCACCCGCATGTTTCCACAGGGTCTCCTTGCCTGACGGACTGCCGCGATTAATGCCTCGAGCTCCTGCTCGGAAGCCTCTACACCCGAATGCGTC
Organism: Sedimentisphaerales bacterium; assembly: GCA_035527845.1. Lineage (GTDB taxonomy): Bacteria > Planctomycetota > Phycisphaerae > Sedimentisphaerales > Anaerobacaceae > JAUWKC01. The sequence goes on from DATKZT010000029.1 coordinate 7,786, forward strand.
CCCGGTGCGACGCCAAATAATAGGCACCCCGCAACCACACCCAATGTGAACAGTTCCTTAGTCCTCGTCATACTCGTACTCCTTTCTCGCTCTCGCTAGGGGCGCGACGCTCCCGGCCACAAACAGCCTGGCCGGGAGCGTCCCTAAAATCACGGTCGACACCAGCGCGTAAGACCCTCCATTAAGGCGTCGTGCACAATTTTCTCCAAACCGTCAAGTTGCTCCCTACAAGCTCGGTTTCATCATCGCAATTAGACCCGTCATATGTATACGCCTCACAACTGGTGCTACTCGAGCTGCCGGTATATTTGCATTTATCCGATGAAGTGGGTGACCAGTAGCAAGCGGTTACGGCCATTGTGAGCCCTGCCTCACCCATACACCAATAGCCGTTGGACGGCAGGTAAGGAGCCACAGTGATCGCACCGGCCTTGCACTTGCTGCATTCGATATCCTCACAATTAACGGACGTTTTGCACTCGCAATTACTGCCAAGCCCATCTGAACTGCACACACACCATGTGTCACCCCCCCACAAACAAGCCAACTCGCCGTCCGACAGGACGCCAACCCGCCTGCTCCCGCCAGAAAGCGTCGCGCTAACCGCAACCAACACAAGAACCGTGCCAATAAGAATCACACTTCCGTTTTTCATGATGCACCTCCTTTTTCAGACCAAAAAAACACAAACAGTTAACACACTCTTTCAGTTGATTTACGAACCATTCGTTAATGCGGGCATAATGTTCACCTCCCTTCTGCCGCAAATGAACAACATCCTATATTTTCCGTGCGCAACAAGCGCACACGCTCTACATTCTCAACTTCATCCTCTATCCGGTACGTACTTCCGCGTCTTATCAGTGGGCCTGGTCCCGGTTGCCTTGGCTCGTTGTAAGCGTCGGCCCGGCTGAAAGCCGCGAGCAAAACTTCCGACTCTAAGAAGAATTCTCCGCCGGCCCCCAAAAAGACAACGCCATGAGGTGCGCCACGGCATCGACTCTTCCTGTCGTCACTCTGCCCATAATTGTGAATTGCGTTGCCAGTGTTGTCAAGCAGGAATTGTGGAATTTTCGATTTTTTTTTCTTAGAATCCAGGCCGGACAATGGCCCATCCGCGGAACGCGCCTAACCCATTTTTGCCCACCACTTCGACCCCCAAGCCGGGCGCCGGCATAATCATATCTGGGCGGCAAATCCACAAAATCCGCTTTATCCACAAACTCTTGGACCTTATCGAACCTTTTGGCGTGCGAAGGCAGTTTGTCCCGGTCAAACACACCGGTGCGAAAGATACAAGCGGTCTCTGAGCGGTTTCCAGGGACTCAGGACTGCCGGACCCTGGCGACGATTGTCGCCTCTGCCCGCACAATAGGTAAAACTCAGGCCGTGGATTCAGAATGAGGTCAGTATTTTTTTCTGAACCTCGCAGCGGGAATGTTCAGAATCTTTCTGTATTTCGCAACGGTCCGCCTGGCCAGATTCCTGATGCCGGCCTCCGCCAGCTCTTTTCTTATCTGGTCGTCGCTCAACGGTTTGCTCTTGTCCTCCGCATCGATAATCTGCTGAAGCTTCGCCCTTATCGCTTGCCAGCTATGCGGCTTGCCCGCATCATCCTCCGTCCCGCCGCTGAAGAACTTCCGCAACGGCAGAACGCCCCACGAACACTGAACATATTTGCCCGCCACCGCCCTCGACACCGTCGCCACATGCACCCCAACATCACCGGCCACTTTCGACATCGGCAGCGGCCGCAGGTGCAGCTGCCCCTTCTCGAAAAACTCCCGCTGATACTTCACCACCGCCCGTGCCACCTTCAGCAGAGTGTTATTCCTCTGCTCTATAGCCTCTATAATCCACTGAGCCGACCGGATATTATTTTTCAGGAACTTTCGCGTCCTTTCACCGACTCTCGCCTCCTTGGCCATCTTTCCGTAATACGCGCTTATTCTCAGCCGAGGCAGCTCAGAATCCGCCAGACGCACCGAAAAACCGCCGGCCTCGTCAGACGACTCCACGATTACGTCGGCTGTGATCGGATGATTCCGATCCTCACCAATCTGAAGCCCGGGAGAAGTATCGAGCTTGCTCATCCGCTCAATCCCGTGATTGATCTGTTCGATGCCGCAGCCCATCTTTCGCGCAATCTCCGGCAGACGATTCTCAAGAAGCTCACGCATGTGCTCCCTTATCAGACGGATCTCGAAACTCATGTCCTCCGTGCTTTGCGCCATCTGAATCAGCAGACACTCTTTCAGATCCCGAGCCCCGACTCCCGCAGGCTCCAGCTTCTGAACCACCTCCAATGCCTGCTTCAAATGCTCAAGCGTAAAATCGTTCTTATCTTTGTTGTGGAGCTGCTCCAGCCTTACAGACAGATAACCTCGCTCGTCGATGTAGTCAATGATGACGCCGCCCGCTTCCTTGACCGCATCTTCCGCCTCCACCAGCCCCCATTGCTCCGTCAGGTACTCGTGAAGGCTCAGAGACCGCGCCGCCGTGTTCTTGAGCGCCTGCAGCTTGCCGTCCACCTCCTCACTTTGACGACGTGGATGGAAAGAACCGGACTCATCCATATAGTCCTTGAAATCATCGTCAAGACTATCGAGACGCTCGAAGTCTTCGGCCTTGTTATTATCAGTGTCAACAACAAGGTCCTTCTCGTTGATATCATCCGCAGTCTGCTCCTCGCCGCCCTCGCCCTCCTCGCCCGCCTCGCTGCCGGCCGGCTCTTCTACCTCAAGAACAGGATTGTTGTTCAGCTCCTGCTCTATTCTCTCCTGAAGCGCAAGGATCGGAAGCTGAAGAATCTCCATCGATTGAATCATCCGCGGTGCGAGCACCATTCTCTGCTCCAGCCGCATCTGTCCCCTCATCTCCAGCTTCATCTGTACACCCGTCTTAACAGTTTGCTTTGTCTGTCGGCTCGCAGGCTCTTCACGTATATGATACCCCCGGCCAGCCGATTAGTCAACAAAGTCAATGGGATTCTTCGTTTGACAGCCATTTAATATGGTGGTAGAAATTCCGTGGTTCTTGCACAATGAGCTTTGTCTTTAGTCCTTATCGGTTTTGGAGGCAGCTAAACTATGACAGCCACAAATAAACATTCAGGTTTGAATCCGTGCAGTTGCTGCACGTCGAAAACATGTCGCGGCATTACACGCCGCGAATTCATGGCCGGCGCGGGTATCGCCGCCGGAGGACTGGCAGTGACTTCCCTTGGCGCCGCTGCATTAAGTTATGCGGCCCAGACGCACGACAGCCCCAGGCCGCCTTCGGCCCTGAAGGTCCAGCCCGTCCTCGCCTGCGAGCTCTTCCGACGAAGAGAGCAGGTCAGCTGGCGCCCTTGGGGCGGATTCCATACCCAGGATGATATTGACAAAGAAAAGCAGCGAATCGCAGGCGAGCTGCGAAACCTCGCTTCGCAGGCCGAATTTGGCCTTGAGATGCTGCCGCTCGTTACCCTCAGCGACGTCGAGCAGGCTGCCAAGACTGCTAAGGGCGACCACGATGTCCTGCTTCTGTACGCGGCCAATTCCGGAACTAAGGTCCTCGAGGCCCTGACAAATCCCGATAAGTGGACGATTGTCTTCGTGCGCCATAAATCCGGCCCGGTGTACCTCTGGTATGAAGTCGCGCACAACCGCTACCTGCGCAAAACCGTCGATGAGTACGGTCAGCCGGGCGTGGATTACCAGGATGTCGTGGTCGATAACCCTCGTGAGGTCCTCTGGCGGCTCCGCGCACTTTACGGATTGAAAAATACCCTCGGCAAGAGAATCGTCGCCGTCGGCGGACCGGCAGGCTGGGGTAAGGGCGGGACCAACGCGCCGGAAATTGCACACAACCTCTGGAAAATGGATATTCAGACCGTCGACTATGCCACGCTGAAAGAAATGATTCAGAAAGCGAGCCAGAATACCCCGCTGGTAAAACGCTGCAACGAGCAGGCCGGCCAATATCTCAAACAAGAGGGGACATCGCTGGAGACAGATAAGAAATATGTGAACAACGCCTTTGTTCTCAACGAGGTCTTCAAGAACCTCATGGCCGCGGCCGATACAGACGCCATAACCATCAACCACTGTATGGGAACGATCATGCCCATTTCGGAGACCACGGCGTGTCTGCCCCTCAGCCTGCTGAATGACACCGGCTACACGGCGTATTGCGAATCGGATTTCGTCGTCATCCCCTCGGGCATCCTGCTGCACTATATTTCCGGACTCCCGGTTTTTCTTAATGACCCGACATATCCCCACGAGGGCGTAGTCACCCTCGCCCACTGCACGGCGCCGAGAAAGATGGACGGAAAAAACATCGAGCCCGCAAGAATCCTCACGCACTTCGAATCGGATTACGGCGCCGCGCCAAAGGTCGAGATGAAATTGGGCCAGAAGATTACGGTTATCGACCCGGATTTCACCTCCAAACGCTGGCTCGGCTTCGAAGCCGAAATTATCGACAATCCATTTTTGGATATCTGCCGGTCGCAGATAGACGTGCAAATAAACGGCGACTGCGAAATCCTCGTCGCCGAAACAAGAGGCTTCCACTGGATGCTCTCCTACGGCAGCTACCTCAGAGAAATCGGCTACGCTCTGAAGAAGGTCCGCGTGGACTGGATGAATCTGAGCAAAACACCAAGGGCTTAGCGCACCTAACGAAAAGAATCTCATTCCCACCCCGCCGCAGTGCCTGTCCTGCCTGCCCTCCGTAGCCTCACCCAACGGGCGACCAGCGTCCAAGGGCTTGCCCGCCGCAGACGAGGCCTTCATCGCCGTCACCACAAAAGACATCGTCCCCGTCACCAAACTCGATGGCAAAACCATCGGCGACGGGTCCCCAGGGAGATCTACCAAATCCCTCATCGACCAATTCCGCTCGTTCACCTGATCCCCGACGCCAAAAATAGTTAGCCGGCCGATTTATTCGGCCGGTTCTCTCACTCGTTTACCCGTCGCCCACGCGGCGACGCCCCTGTTACCCCCGACACCTCGCAGCGAAGCGAAGATCCGCCGAAGCCTCGTGCGAAGGCGGACCCCCCCCAAAAAAAATCCCCCAAAATCCCAGAAAATCGCCCCCCCTATCAACAATCCGCCGGCCCCAAATGGCTGACACATCCCGGCAATTCGACACACGATGCCGAGCTAAGCGGCCCAGACGCTAGTCTCCGGCCGACTTGGCCTCTTTCTTAGCATTGTAATCCTTCAGGACCTTGTTATTTACTTCTCGGATGCCACGAACTACTCCAAGAAAGATACGAAGTGTGCTAAGAAACCGCGCACACATAATCGAACTCACTAGCCCTTGCTTCCTAATTGCATAGAAGCACACCACCTTATCTCGATTTGAGTGCGCAAGCCCACCATAAAGAACGACCCCGAATAGTTCACCATTTGTGAAGTGCCTATCATCTTCGTAGTGTTTGAACGGAGAGGAACTCTCTCTATAGTCACGCCACTTCCTTCTATATTCACTAAACTGCTCTTTGACTTTTTCTGGAACATCATCTCCCGAATACACACTTTCCGCCAAGCAGCGAATTGAGAAGCCGTCATTATCTTGGATCAAGAGGCGCGCATTCAGAACAAAAGCGTCTATATCGTCTTCGGTTATGCCATGCACCGAAATCCACTCCCGTTTGATCATTTGGCTGTGGTCGAGCCTATAATTAGGGTCTTCATCCATCCTTTTGGCCAGTTTGCACCGGTCAAGACGATCGACACGCGCATTAAACAGTTCTAAACAGAGATTGTCCATTTCCTATCACAACATAATAACCTACATGACGATAACTACCCCACAGTCTTCCCCTCCTTGACTTGACCCTCGCCCTCGTTGGCCTGCTTAGCCTCTCCTCCGCCCCGGTCAAATACGCCCAGAAGGCTATATGGCTTGCCAGTGCGGTCTATGTTCACCCCCACTACCAGGCACCTTTCTACATGATGCTCCGCGAGCACGCTTGCCGCAATGTTCTCCATCAGAATGTACCGTTTATCCTTTTGGCGCTCCCAAAGCGGAGCCACCACCCGATATGTCACTGCATCGGTCCTGGCGCAGCAGTGACGGTTGTTTGTTTTGTATCGGTTCTTGTAGTTGTTGTTGTCGTGGTCGTGGTTATTGTCGATTCTCTTGCAACTTTGTCGACATCCTCCGAGTTCCTGAATCTATGAATCATAACGGTGGATTCGTCGCTGTTAAATTGTGTCTTGGTAATAATTGCAAAAGGTTTATTCCCTGCCCATTTATGAATTTCCTTCCATTTTCTTGCCAAGAACCATGCTGCACCACTTGTGCCCCATTCACCAACACCTGCACAACATATCCATGTTCGTTCAGGGTTACTCTCAGGATGAATTTTGATAATCAACGCATAATCTACATCGTCGTGGGCGGTTACGAGTATTGAAGTTCTCCACAATATTGACTCCCCCTTAAACTCAAACCCGCGGAAATCCGATGCATCTTCCAGTAAATCACAAGTCTTTAGGTTACCTGTGCCGCCAATAGATACGAACGATATGTCCATTCTTTCATCGGCATCAACGTCGGAGTCCATGGTTGGAGGTAGCTTAACATTCTCTCCGAACGAATAAACTAAATGGCCCATAGCACGAGTATCAGCGCAGGGGGTGATACATGTAAGGTTCGTCGCATTTGCGTAACGGCGTCTTTCCCGTTTGGATTTTGGGCTTCCAAAGACTATTTCTCTGTCTTGCACATCTTTGATGAAGTAAATGATGTGATATTCTTTTCCTACATCTCTACCAAAGACCCGCCTAAACCTCCAAGCCAATATCCAACGCCAAAGTCTTGGCACCTGCTCAATCAGCGAAAAGATATCTCCCAAAATGGTAAACTCCTTTCTACATTTGCTATGCCGTTCTTATACACTAAGAGAGTGGGTTTGTAAAACGGAAAATCTCCTATACACGCCCAAGGACACCCCTAACCAAACCTCAAATCGACAACCTCAGCCGGGGCCAGATCCACAAACCCTTGCCCCGTTAGAAATAAGCCCCCGCCTGCCCTGAGAAGCGTCGAAGGGCTTGGCCGCTCACCACCCGCCGCTAATTCCCCCTGATATCCTGCTCCCCTGATTTCCTTCGTCTTGCCAACTTTTCACTTTACATCAAACTTCTAATATGGTATAATACTTATCAAACTAAATATCGAAGGTTCAATTGGAAATCGTAAATCGCAAATCGAAAATCTTACATCCGGAGGATGCAAACATGTCCAGTACAGCCCGAATCCTCGCAAACCGCCTTAACGCCGAAAAATCAACCGGCCCCCGCACCCTCGAAGGCAAGGCCATCGTCGCGCAGAACCCCGTCAAACACGGCCTCCACGCCCGCCAGGCCCTTATCAGCTCCGATGACCAGGCCGAATTCGACCTCTACCGCATCCACCTCCTCGCCGAGCTCGCCCCCCACACACCTATGGAATCCATCCTCGCAGAGCGAATAATCGCCCTTTCCTGGCGACTGAGACGCACCGCCCGAATCCAGAACGAGACCATAGACGCCCTTATCGCCGATAACGCCGCCAGCCCCTTGGCCAAACTCACCCAATCCCTCTTCCCAAAGAGCCGCGTCCAATCCCAGGCCGCCGACTCCGCCCAGACCGCCCCAGCCCCCGACCTCACTCTCGGCCGCATGGCCATAAAGGACTTCGCTCACGCCAGCGTCCTCGACCGCCTCCTTATGTACGAGCGCCGAATGGAGCACAGCCTTTACAAAACCATGCTCGAGCTCCAAAGACTCAAACTAATCAGACAACTCAATCCCCGATCTGAAACCCCATTTGACCAATGAACCATTTAACCACTTACCGGCCCCCCGCATCAAGAACGCTCTGTCTTCTCCCCCCAATCTTCTACTTTTGTCGAAAATCCTCTACAAATCCCCCTACTTTCGCGCAAAACAAACCCAATTTCCAAAACGCCGAAATCGCCACAACCTTAGCGCCTTCAAAGACTTACGAAAATAATGGCAGATTCACCCCCCTAAAAGCAAAGCCAAACAAACCCAATCAAACCCAAAGCAAACCCAATTTTTCGCCCGTCAGGGCCTCCCGAAGCCAAAGCAAACCCAAACAAACCCAATTTATCGCGGCGACGCCCGCCTGCCGCGGCGAAGTCATCTACGAAGCCGGGCCGCCGCGAAGCCGGACCAAACGAAAATCGTTGACAACCAAGGGCAGTTGGCTATATTGGGGCTTCCTTAAGCCACAGAATGTTAATTTTGAGAAAACACGAAGGAGTGCATTATGGCCAAACAGAAGAAGTATCACGGCGTGGTAGTCCCAATGGTGACCCCTTTTACCGACAGCGGGGATATCGATATTGCGGCGGCAAAGCGCGTCACGGAGCATATCGTGGCGGGCGGGGCCTCGGCGTTCGTATTAGGCACGACGGGCGAGGCGGCCTCGGTGCCCGAAGAAGGCCGCAACGAGTTTGTGAAAGCGACCGTCAAGCAGACCGCGGGGCGGACGCTGACATACGCGGGCATTGCGAGCAACTGCTTCCAGACGTCCGTGGATGCGGCCGAGAGGTATTTCGACCTCGGGGTCGATGCGGTGGTTGCCAACCTGCCCAGCTATTATCCGCTGAACGCCGACCAGATGCTGAAGTACTTCGAGGCGCTGGCGGACAGCGTTCCGGGCCCGCTGATTGTCTATAACATAACGATAACCACTCACATGTCGATTCCGTTGGATGTGGTGGAAAAGCTGAGCCATCACGAGAATATCGTTGCTATGAAGGATTCCGAAAAGAACGAGGAGCGGTTCAAAGAGGCCATTGCGATGTGGAAGGACAGGGATGATTTTTCGCATTTCACGGGCAGTGCGGTCCTGTCGGCGATGGCGTTGCTGTTAGGCTCGGATGGCATTGTGCCGAGCACGGGGAATTTTACGCCGAAGATTTACCGCGAGCTTTACGATGCGGCCATCGCCGGCGAGGAGGCCAAGGCGCAGGAGCTGCAGCAAAAGACCAATGACCTGGGCAGTATCTACCAAAAGGGCCGGATTTTAAGCCAGTCACTGGCGGCATTGAAGGTGATTATGAACAAGCTGGGTTTGTGCGGCGAGGCGGTTCTGCCGCCGCTGGTTCCGGTTGGGGCCGAGGAAAGGGCCGACATACTCGATAAGCTGGCCAAGGCCGGAATATCAAAATAAATCCGTTAAAGGGTGAGGAAGCAGAGAATCATACCGGCTGATACTCTGTCAAATTTGATTTGATATTCGCCATCCCCAAAGCCTTGGGCTTTGAGGCTGCCACCCGGATGGGGGTGAGGTTTGAGGCTGCCACCCAACCATGGCAATGGCAACTTACAGACTCAATACTGACAGACTGCTAATATGCGGGTTGTGGCCGGCAGTGTGGTGCGCATGCGCGTGCTGCAAAGGCCCGAGCAGCACGTCACAATTAAGCCCGGCAGCTACTTGTGGCCCGATAAAATCCGGGAGTCAGACTTCGAAGTACTTTTCACTAAGTCGTTTTTAGCAAAGAGCTTGAGAGGACAAACAACCGGGTCCGGGCGTGCCGGAAAAAATGGCTGTTTTTCGATTTTAGCTTGAAATAAGCCTCCAACTATATTAACCTCTTGCCAAATTTCGCTCGAAAGGATTGTTCAAGTACTGAAAGGAGCAACTGTTATGGGTGAGCTGATTGCGGGCATTACGGGTGAGAAGTCGATGCACATCCTCGATTGGATCGTGGTGCTTTGTTACTTCGGCACCATCGTGTCGATGGGCGTCTACTTCTCGAAGAGACAGAAGACGACGGGGCAGTATTACACGGGCGGCCGGTCCATGCCTGCCTGGGCGGTTGGGATCTCCATCCTTGCAACGTTAATAAGCAGTATAACGTTCCTCGCCTATCCCGGGGCGGGATTCGAGGGAAAGTGGATACTGCTGGTTCAGGGTTTGATGGTGCCGATTGTGTTGGTGTGCCTTATCTGGATTATCGTGCCTATGTACCGGAACATCATCGGCATCAGCACATACGAATTCTTCGATAAGCGCTTCGGCTACGGCGCCCGGCTTTACAGCTCAATAGCATTCTCGCTGGCACACTTCATAAAGATGGGGACGGTTTTCTATCTGCTCAGTATGGCTCTGGCGAGTATGACGGGGGTCAGCACCTACAACGTGATTCTGGTACTGGGGATCATAGTCATCCTCTATACGCTGCTGGGCGGGATTGAGGGGGTCGTGTGGTGCGAGGTAATTCAGGGCTTTCTGCTTATGGGCGGGGGACTGATATGCATCGCGGTGCTTCTGTTTCGGCCGGCGGGCGGCCCCGTCAATGTCATATCAACCGCCTGGGAGAACAAGAAGTTCTTCTTCGGGCCTTACGACATGGATTTGACCAAGCTGACTTTCATCGTCATGGCCCTGAACGGCATTTTCTACGCCCTGCAGAAGTACGGAACCGACCAGACCATCGTGCAGCGATTTCTGGTGGCGAAGTCCGACAAGGCTGCCGAGAAGGCGGCACTTATAGGCGTTCTGCTGTGTGTGCCCGTTTGGACGCTCTTCATGTTCATCGGAACGTGCCTTTGGTCCTATTACCATATTACGGACATACAATTGCCCGCCCAGGTGCTGGAGAAGGCCGACAGGGTATTCCCCTACTTCATTATGGATCAGCTCCCAATAGGCGTGACCGGGTTGATACTTGCGGCGCTAATGTCGGCGGCGCTTTCCAGCCTCGATGCCGACCTCAACTGCCTCTCCGCGGTCATCGTTGAGGATTACTATCACAAGGCAAGACCAAACAGCACCGACAAACAGCGACTTGTCCTTGGCAAGATCATTGTGGTTGTCTGTGGAATAAGCGCAATGCTCATCGCATCTGCGTATGTCGTGTTTTCGGACAAGGGGGTGCTCGGGACCGTCTTCGGCTTGTATGCCATCGTCTCCGGCGGCATAGCGGGCCTGTTCGTGCTGGGGTTCTTCACCACCAGGACCAACAGAAAAGGGTGCTATGTGGGAATCATCGCGTGCATCATCTTCACCGCCTGGGCATTCGTGACCAAACAAGGGTACATCACTTTGCCTTGGACTCTCAGGATACCGTGGACGGAATACACGTTCAAGCTCAACTTCACGCATCACAAGTATATGTTAGGCGTTTACAGTCATCTGGTTCTGTTCTTCGTGGCCTACATTGCGAGCTTCTTCTTCAAGGCCGACAAGGACCTGACGGGGCTTACCTTCTACGGGTGGCGCAAGACGCATAAGAAGGTGGCGGAAGTGGCCAAGGAATTGTAAACAGAAACAAATGGGGACTGGTTCGATTGCGAAGGTGTGCGAGCCAGTCCCTTTTTTCATATAATCCAATCCGCCCTGGCGCATGGCAATTGACATTTTCCTCTGCGGGCGTTTATAGTATCTTTGCAGTCAACATGAATGAAGGCAGAAACTTATCGCTTTAGCTATGGCCAGTGTTTACACCGAAACTTTGAACAAGCTGATTGAGCAGTTCGGGAGGCTGCCGGGCATCGGTCCGAAAACCGCTGAACGGCTGGCCTTCCACATTCTAAAGTGCGAGCCGGGCGAGGCATTGGCGCTTGCCGAGGCGATACGGGACGTGAAGAACAAGATCAAGCGCTGCCAAATCTGTTTCAATCTCGCCGAGCAGCCGGTGTGTCAAATCTGCTCGGACCCGCATCGTGATAAGCATCTCATCTGCGTGGTGGAGCAGACCAAGGATGTAATCAAGCTGGAGAAGACCCAGGCCTGCCAGTGGGTGTATCACGTCTTAGGCGGGCACATCGCGCCGCTCGACGGGGTCGAGCCGGACGACTTGACCATCAAGCAGCTTGTCGAGAGGGTGCGCGGCGGCGGGGTGAAGGAAGTAGTTATGGCGACCAACCCGAATATGGCCGGGGACGGAACCGCACTTTACATAAGCTCGCTATTGAAGCCTTTCGCTGTAAGAATCACGCGCCTGGCCCGCGGCCTTGCCACCGGCTCGGCAATCGAATACGCCTCACCCAAAATGCTCACCGACGCCATTACCGGAAG
>DATKZT010000030.1:0-39335 GCA_035527845.1 Sedimentisphaerales bacterium
ACGACGGCTGTTTTGGCAAGAAAGCATTTTTGCAAAGGCTTCTGATCATAACGGTTTTAATAAACTACCATCCAAATTAAGGAATATGCTGCTGGATTATCTCAGCCTGGCAGCGTGACTACATCAAATGGCAAAAGTCGAGCTTACAGGCTTCAAACAAAACACGCGAAAGTTGGAGCATCATGGTCTGTCTCGTATTTTCATTCTGTCCCCTTCCTATCCTAACGGCGTTTATCTGTCTACCTCATCACAATCACCGTGTCAACCTTTTTCGGTGTTTCCAGCAGGTCAATAGCCGGTTAGTCTATGCCGCTTACCACTTGCCGGTTTTTCTCATTTCGGCCTTTGGCAGACTTTTTAACGGCTCGGTATACTTCTTCAGGTCCTCATCGGGCAGCTCGTAATCGGTGAGTTTGCCGGAGAGATAGGCGTCGTAGCCGGTAAGGTCCATGAGACCGTGTCCGCTATAGTTCAACAGTATCACCTTCTCTTTGCCTTCTTCGCGGGCCTGTATGGCTTCATCGATGGCGGCGGCAACGGCGTGACTTGTCTCCGGCGCACATATTGCACCTTCGGTCTGGGCCCAGAGCATAGCGGATTCATAACACTTCAACTGGTGGTAGGATTTTGGTTCGAGAAGACCTTCCACAATAGCCTGACAAACCAGAGGCGCCATGCCGTGATAGCGCAGGCCGCCGGCATGAATGGGCGGCGGAATAAAAGCATGACCGAGGGTGTACATAGCCAGCAGGGGTGTTGTGCAGGCGGTGTCACCGAAATCGTAAGCGAAAGGTGCGCGTGTCATCGTGGGACAGGCTTCGGGCTCGACGGGCACGATTTTGATGTTTGCGCCGTTAATCTTTTCGGCCACAAAGGGAAATGCCAATCCTGCGAAGTTGCTGCCTCCTCCGGCGCAGCCGATTACGACGTCGGGTAATTTCTCGCCGGCGAGTTTTAGTTGCTTCTTTGCCTCGAGACCAATTATGGTCTGGTGCAGCAGCACGTGATTCAACACGCTGCCCAATGAGTAGCGTGTCTTGCCCGATGGGTCGGTTACGGCCGCCTCGATAGCTTCGCTAATGGCAATTCCGAGGCTGCCGGGCGTATCGGGCATTTCCTGGAGGACTTTTCTACCCGCATTGGTTTCATTGCTGGGGCTTGGGATGCAGTCGGCTCCCCAAACCTGCATCATTATTTTTCGGAAGGGCTTCTGATCGAAACTGATTCTGACCATAAAGACCTTGCATTCGAGGCCGATCAACTTGCAGGCAAAAGCCAGGGCGCTGCCCCATTGGCCGGCTCCCGTCTCGGTGGTCAGTTTCTTGATGCCGAACTGCTTGTTGTACCAGGCCTGAGCCACCGAAGTGTTGGGCTTGTGGCTTCCGGGCGGGCTGCAGCTTTCGTCTTTGTAGTAGATCTTGGCAGGCGTCTTCAAATGCTTTTCAAGATAAACCGCTCTCTTGAGTGGTGTTGGTCGCCAGCGGTACAGGATTCCCAATATCTCTTCCGGGATGTCTATCCAGCGTTCCGGGCTGACTTCCTGCTCTATGAGATTCATAGGGAACACCGGCGCGAGCATCTCCGGGCCTATGGGTTTGCCATCCGGGCCGAGCGGCGGCAGCAGCGGCGTGGGTAAATCCGGGGCCAGATTGTACCACTGTCGCGGGATGTCACTTTCTTTCAATTGAACTTTTATTTCCATGATTCTTCTCCAACTTAATTATTCTAACCTTCAACTCTGTAAATGCGAGAATCCAACTTGTAAGATTTATAGGCGGATATGTCAATAAGATTCATTGAATATTTTTGGCCTGAGCGGGGGGGCGCATTTTGTCATGGAGATTGGCTTGGTCCCATAATTTCGGTAATCAGGGTTCAAAATACTTTTCGACAGTTTTGCGTATGCTGCATATAATACCTTCCATGAACGCGAAAACCAGCGCCAAAACATTATTTGCGGGGCCAGAGAGCGCCAATATTGCCTCGGCGGCCCCTCTGGCGGTTCGGATGAGGCCGACGAAACTCGAGGAATTTCTCGGACAAAGGCATTTTCTTGGTGCTGGTAAGCTGCTGCGCAGGATGCTTGAGGCCGACAGGCTTAGCAGCCTGGTTTTTTACGGACCACCCGGTTCGGGCAAGACATCGCTCGCGGCGGTGATTGCCAACTATACGAAGGCCGATTTTCACTATATGAGCGCACCGGCCGCCACCGTCAAGGATATTCGCGAGATAATTACCAATGCCGGCAACAGACTCGCCGCCGAGGGCACAAGAACGGTGCTTTTCATCGATGAAATTCACCGCTTCAGTCGTGCTCAGCAGGATGTCCTGCTGGATGATGTCGAGTCGGGGGTGCTGATTCTTATAGGCGCCACGATGGAAAATCCCTTTTTTGCGGTCAATTCCCCGCTGATTTCCCGCAGTACGGTGTTTCACTTCGAGCCGCTCAGCGAGGACGACATTGTGCAATTGTTGAAGAAGGCGATTACTGATACTCAGAAAGGTTTGGGAAGATTCGAAATTCAGGCCGAGCAAAAGGCCCTGAAGTTCCTCGCGGTAATGTCCGATGGAGACGCCCGACGGGCCTTGACAGCTCTGGAGGTGGGGGTGTTGTCACAGGCGGCACGTGAGCCCGATAAAGTGATAAAATTTAATTTTGAGGTCGCAAAAGAGTCGATACAACAGAAGGCAATTGAATATGACGGCACGGGCGATACGCACTACGACCTGGCAAGTGCTTTGCAGAAGAGCATGCGTGGGTCTGATCCTGATGCCACAGTTTACTGGCTTGCCCGGATGATAGCGGGCGGGGAAGATTTACGTTTTATTGCCCGACGGGTCGCGGTTTGTGCGGCAGAAGACGTCGGCAATGCCGACCCGATGGCAACGGTTCTGGCAGCCGCGGCCGTCCAGATATCGGAGTTTGTTAGGACTGCCTGAAGCACAACTGGCGTTGGCACAGGCGGCTTTGTATGTGGCTTGTGCACCGAAATCCAATGCGGCTGCTTCGGCGATATGGAAGGCAGCGGCTGATGTAGAGCACGAACCGACAATAGCGGTGCCGAAGCATCTGAAGGACAGCCATTACCCGGCGGCCAAGAAGGCCGGTTATGGCGCCGGTTACAAGTACCCGCACAACTATAAGGGTGGTTTTGTGGTACAAGAATACTTGCCGGGGGCCAAAAAGAAGAAGTACTACGAACCCAAGGAAATCGGTCACGAGAAGAATATTGGGCGTTACCTGCAAGAACTGCAAACATTGATACAAGATCGCCAGCCCTTTGATGGCAGGAGTAAGGGTAGTTAGATGAACAAGACAGAGCTGCGCCTCATGTTGCAGAAATGTCTGCTCGACATTCCCGAAGAGCAGCGGAGCGAGAAAAGCAAGAAAGCGTGCCGGAATCTGACCTCGACGCCTGAGTTTCAGAGAGCATCGGCGGTGATGCTGTATTTGTCGCTTCCCCACGAGGTGGACACATCCGAGGCCATACTTCATGCCTGGCAGAGCGGCAAGGTGGTCGCGGTGCCGAAGATTTCCTGGCAGCAAAGACACATGATACCGGTTCGGATTAATTCTCTGGAGACCGGTTTCTCGGTGGAGGCTTCCGGTCTGAGGAATCCCGTGACGGGTGCGCCAATGCCTTTAGAAGAGATTGATTTGGTGGTTGCGCCGGCATTGGGATTCGACGGGCGGGGCAATCGGCTGGGGCGGGGCGGCTCATATTACGACAGGTTCTTTACAAATGAGAAGCTCAAGGCGGCAAGATGCGGTCTGGCCTTCGCCGAGCAGAGGATTGATTCTATCCCCGTGACACCGACGGATGTCCCGGTAGATTTCCTCGTCACAGATGAGGAAGTGGTATATTTTGATTCCGATATGGATGGTTAAAGAAAAGGAGAGTAATATGGCCCTTTATACGCCAAACGCATACGGCAAGCGAAAAAATCGGACCCGCAACTGGATATATATCATTTCAGGATTGCTGGTTGTGGGCGTGGTGATTGCCTTCAAGTACGGTAATCATCCGTTCGGCAGGAGCAGACCAGAAGACCCGGCGCCAAAGACGGATGTTCCGGCGGCGAAGGAAACTGTGCCCGCTCCGGAGCCCGTTCCCGCCGGGCCTGCCCAACCGGCGCCGGAACCTGTGCCGCAGCCGCAACCCGCGCCGCAGCCGAAACCTGAATCTGACCCTGCCAACGCGGCAACTGAGCCCATAGTGCGTGCCAACCCTGAGGTGACGAATATCATCAACGGGGCTTTAGCGCTCATCAACGAAAATCCCAGCAAAATTATTGAAGCGCGTACCGTGTTCAATGACGCCTTGTTGCGCATGTCCATGAGCCAGGAGCAGCGGGATTTTATCAAGAAGCAGCTTTCGTGGCTTGCGGATAAATGGCTCTTCAGCCGAAGCGTGTTTCCGGAGGACAGGCTTTGCGGCGCCTACAAGGTCGAGCCGGGCGATTATCTTCAAACGATCGGCAAACAGCTCAAGGTTCCTCACGAGATACTGCAGGAGATCAACAATATTGCGCGTCCTGAAGCGCTTCAGGCAGGTCAAACGATAAAGGTAATCAACGGCCCCTTCAACGCAAAGGTGCATCGTTCGACTTTCACGATGGATTTGTATCTTCAGAATACGTTTGTGCGAAGCTTTACCGTTGGTCTTGGCAAACCCGGCAGGGAAACACCAACAGGTCTTTATTGCGTTGATCCGGCGGGTAAGCTGATAAGGCCTTCTTGGACCGACCCGGATACCGGCAAACAGTATCGCCCGGATGATCCTGATTATCCGTTAGGCTCAAGATGGATAGGACTGAAGGGTCTTGAAGGGGATGCCAATGGCAGGACCGGCCTCGCCTTTCACGGCACGAAGGATTCTGATCTGATGGCCGGAGGAGGTTCGCGGGGATGTATCCGCCTGCACAACGGCGACGCGGTATTGGTATATAGCCTGTTGACGCCGACTTACTCACAGGTGGAAGTGCTGGAATAAGGGCCGCCAAGAATATAACGGAGTGTTTTCTGGCAGGGTCACTGGTCCAAAGGATGGTTTGGCTGAGCCGCGGCGGGATGTTCGCAGGGGCCGCACGTGCGCAAAGGGCGACTGCCAAGCATTCCTGCTGTTCCGGTACGAGCCCACAAAACCAGCGGCCAAGACTTAGGTCTGCCGTACAAAGCGGTGGGGCAGTGCGGTCCAATTGCTGGGCGTGGGTGATTTCGATTGGGGTGCATCTGACAGCGTTGATGGTCTTCGGCGCGGTTAGATTCTCGGGCTCTGTTGCGGAGGTGAGGCAACTGCCTATTCCCGCGGCCAAAGTGAACCAGCCAAGAAACCTGCCCCAGACCTGGTGGGTAATCCCCAGGCCGAAAGTCAAACGTTCTCCGGTAAAGAGTCTCGCAGAAGGCGCCGAAAGATTATTACAGGTGGGGGGGACTTTTGATGCGGTCAAGCCAGGTCCGAGGAATCCGGGAAGTCCGGGGAAGTGTTCGGTCTCACAGAGTTCTTTGTGGTCGCCACAGCCCGGGGATTTGTCTGGCAGGATCTGGTTTTTCGGCAGTTCTGCCGAGGAGCGTAAAGTGTGCTATCTTGTAGACTGCTCAGGGAGTATGCGGGGTGTGTTCGGCAGGGTTTGTGAAGAGTTGAAGGAGTCGATCGGCAACTTGCAGCCGGACCAGTACTTTTACATCATCTTTTTCGGAGGCGAGGACCTGTTTGAATTCGGTGATGGCCGGCTCGTCCGCGCTACGCACAAGGCGAAGTCCGCAGCGCAAGGGTTCATTGACTCAATCCAGCCTGCCGGGCAAACCAATGCTTTGCCGGCGCTGGAAAGGGCTATGCAAATTAAGGACGGGCAGGGAGAAGTATCTTCCATTGTCTATTTTCTCACCGACGGCTTCGAGCTGACATCGGAAAACGAGCAGAGCTTTTTGCAGAAAGCATCTGATTTGCAGAGGCGGTTTGCGCCGCGAACAAGGGTCAACACTATAGGGTTTTGGCCTCAAAGCAGTGACCGGAGGATGCTGGAAGCGATAGCGAGGCAAAGTGGCGGTGAGTTTGTTATTGTGGAAGGTGATGCCTGAGAAGGCCGTCATTCCTCTAATCCTGCGGTTTTTGGATACTTGAGAGGAGGACAGACGATGTTCAGGAGTTTTTCGTTCAAGACATTGGTTCTTCTGGTCGCCCTGACCGGGTTGTTGGTGCTAATGGCATTGGCAGTGAGGGGGAGCTTCTTGGCGAGCCCCACGGAGGCGGGACGGACGCCGACTTTTCTCGAGCAGTTTGTGGTTGCGGGCGGTCCGATTGTATGGTTCGTGCTTCTGCCGATGTCGCTGCTTATGGTTTATCTGGCGGCCGATTACAGCTTCTGCATTCGGCGCAAAAGGCTTTTGCCCGGTGATATACGCAAAAGAATTGTCGAGGCCGTTCGACGGACCGGCCCCGAGGCTTTGGATACCAGCATCGGCGATAGTGATGATTTTGTCAGCACGGCCGTTGTCAGGGCCGTTACACAGGGAAGGGGTGATTGGTTTCGGATGCGGAGCCTGCTTTTCGAGTCCTTGGAAGAGCAGGCCCTGAGGCTTTTGCGGAAGATTGAATGGGTCAATCTGATCGGCAATGTTTCGCCGATGGTGGGACTCTTTGGAACGGTTTTCGGAATGATAAAATTGTTTAACGCCATCGTAACGGCGGGCGGTCAGCCGCAGCCGGCACAACTGGCGGCCGGAATTTCAGTTGCTTTGGTAACGACATTCTGGGGTCTGCTCATTGCGATACCGGCCCTGGCCATCCACGGTTTTTTTAGGAATCGAATTGACACACTTGTAAGTGCGGCAACAACCGAGGCGGAGAGCATCCTCCCGGAGATAGTCTCGAGCCTGAACAGGGCCAAAGAGGCCCGGCCGTCCGGCGAGAAATCATCTGTGGTCAAATCTGAGATTCGCGAAATCGCAAGCACGCCGGCAGGACGTTTGACAAATCGACCGGCTGGTCTTGACAAAGCAAAAGGTTAGGGGAACAGAACTGTGGCCCTGAGAGCCATCGGGCAGAGGAAGTATGGATTTCAGTTTTGCGGCGAGTCCGAGAGCGGCGGGCTTAACGTAACGCCGATAATAGATATTGTGTTTCTGCTTATCATATTTTTCCTCGTGGTGTGTCGGTTCATCGAAGCAGAGAATTTTCCGGTGTCCGTTCCGGACCGGTGCAGCTTTGCGCAAAGCAGCCGCGAGCCCGGCGTGCCTCTCACGACCGTCACCGTGATGAGGACGGAAAACGCCGGGGAGGTGAGTTTTGCGGTGGGCCCGGAGAGAATCGCGTTATCGGAGAATGGAGACGGCCTGGTTGTGAGACTGGCCGAATTGATCGACGCGCGTTTGAGAGGTTCGCCTGCCCACGGCAGAACGGTAGTGTTACGTGTGGATAAGGATGTTTGTTTTGCGGATGCTCAGTACGCCCTGGCAGGGATTGCCGCAAGCTGCGCAACGGACATCGAATTAGCGGCGCTGAAGGATAGAAGCCCCGACTCGCGGTGACCTTCCCGTCGGAGAAGTCTCGAGGCAGGCGGACCTCATGCGGATTCTTTTTTTGCCCTTTGTTTGGCGGTAATCAACTCGGCACTTCCCTGCACGATGTCACGGGTAATCACAAACTTTGTGCCGCTCGGCTCGTCGGGCAACTGGTACATCAGGTCGACCATCAGCTCTTCGACAATAGCTCGCAGGGCTCTGGCGCCGGTGTCGCGCTTGAGCGCTTTCTGCGCCACTGCTTCCAGGGCGTCATCGGTGAATTCGAGCTCCGCATTCTCCATTTCGAAGAACCTTTTGTACTGCTTTACAAGGGCGTTCTTAGGCTTGGTTAATATGTCCACCAGCGCGTTCTCGTCGAGCGCCGACAGTGCTGCAATGACGGGCAACCTGCCGACGAATTCGGGAATCATGCCATACTCGATGATATCTTCAGGGATGACCTGCCTGATAATATCGCTGTACTCGGTCTTGCCATCCGCTCGTCCGGCCAGCTCGGAACCAAAGCCGATCATCTTCCTTCCGATGCGTTTCTTGACAATATTCTCCAGACCCACGAAGGTTCCGCCGCAAATGAAAAGTATCTGCGTGGTATCCAGAGGGATATACGACTGTTCCGGATGCTTCCTTCCACCCTGCGGCGGGACGTTGGCGGTGGTTCCTTCGAGCATTTTCAGCAGTGCCTGCTGGACGCCCTCCCCGGACACGTCGCGGGTAATCGAGACATTCTGGTAGGTTTTGCCGATCTTGTCGATTTCATCGACGTAGACGATTCCGCGCTGCGCCGCCTCTATGTCATAGTCGGCGTTTTGCAGCAGTCGCAGGAGGAAGTTCTCGACGTCCTCGCCGACATAGCCGGCCTCGGTGACCGTGGTGGCATCGCATATTGCGAACGGCACATCGAGTTTTCTGGCCAGCGTGCGGGCCAGCAGCGTTTTGCCGGCGCCGGTCGGCCCGATGAGCAACACATTGCTCTTATCTATTTCAACCTCATCGGCATTGTCACTGTCGGTGTGCACCAGCCTCTTGTAGTGGTTGTGAACGGACACGGAAAGGTATTTTTTGGCGTGCTCCTGACCAATTACGTACTGGTCGAGGTACTCCTTTATTTCTTTCGGTTTGGGCATTTCCTTCATGCTGATGGTGGATCGACTGATCCGTTTGCGACCTTGCTGCACTATGTCGTGGCAGAGGTCCACGCATTCCGGACAAATAAACACCCTGCTGGGCCCCTCAATGAACGTATCGGTCTGAGTTGACGACCGGCCGCAAAAACTGCAAATCACTCTGGTCCTGTTATTGTTCGATCTTTTGGCCATGGCTATATTCCCGAATCTTCCATCAAATTATCACACATATTGTACTTCGGCAAAGCCGCCCAGGCAAGTTAATTATTGACCGCCTGGTTTGCCCAGGAGCTAAACGGATACGGGCCAACTGTGTTCTTATTATGGAAGGCGAAACGAATGCTCGATTTCTTGTTTTGTTTTCCCGGTTCGGCGATGACGGGCAGGAAAGCGCCGGAAGCCCCTTTCCGCTTACAGGGTCGGGAGATTAGTGCATTGGGCTCGATAAAGTCTTCATACTTGGAGCTTCTTCTTCAGTGATTCGAGTTTTTCGGCCCAGAGCGGCGGGGCGCCGGCAAAACTATTTTCAAGAACCTCAACGGTGTGCAGGAGGCTTTGTTTATTTGTCTGTGGCTGTTTCGAGAGGCAGTATAGCTCATAGTATTTTGCCCGCCACCATTTCCAGCTTCGCTGATGGGGCGGCGCCGGCTCGTCCTTTCGAATTTCGGCAATTTTCGCCCATAGTTCGGCGGCGTTGCCAAATTTGCCCTGTTTGGTGAGCAGTCTTGCCCGGCAGCGGAGTAAATCCACGTTGTCGGCGAGGCCATGGCTGGCCAGTACATCGAGCAATTTGCCGGACTCCGACAGGCGCTGCTGGTCTTTATCTGCGGCAAAGACGGATATTTCCGCCAGGTACAAGCGGGCCTGGCTGAGCGGCATAAGGCCGTAAGTGGATAGGGCCACTTCTTCGCAGTATCTTGCTATTGTCGTACAATTCTTCATGAACTGCTGTGAATGCTTCTGTTGCTCCTGCAGCAGGTCGATTTGTTCGATAATTTCCGAAAGCAGTTCCCCTGCTTCTGAGACATGCCGCCGGTCGTCGGCTCGGCAAACTTTCACCAGGTACTCGGCCGATTCATTCAGTCTGCCCATGCGCATAAGGGCCTTTGCTTTGAGAACGTTGAGGTTTGGGTCACGGCTGGTATCTGCTGCGGTGATACAATTCAGAACCTTTTGGGCAGAGGCATCATCTTGCGACCCAAGGAGCAATTCACAATATATTTTCAGTGCTTCGTTTCGTACGTTGCTGTCCGATTCATTTTGGGTGTTGCAGTCGGCGATTAACGTACTTAGCTGCTCGAGCATCTTGCCGGATTGCTCATTTTTCTGTTGTGGTTGTTCTCGAACTGCGGTTGTTATGAGGTCGAGCCTTGCTCTGTTGCGCCATCTTCCCGCAGGCCTTTCGGATATCCTTGTCAGGAGTTCTTTGCTCTGTTGCGTCCGGCCGCAGCTATTGAGCACTACAGCGTAAAGGTACTCCAGTTCTTCGTCGATGTTCTCGCCGGCTATTGAGGCATAACTGGCGAGTGCATCCAGGGCGAGTGGGCAGTGTTGCCGGTCTTGGGCAAAGAAATTGTACGCCAGTTGTGCGGCTTGCCTGGCGATTTCGGCGGCCTCTATGTTCAACCTCTTGCTCTTGTTTGCATATTGAAGCCGGCCAGCCTTCACCAGAAGCTCAACCGCTCTGGCCGGCGACGAATCAACCGCCGCCGCCGCAGTGACGTAAAGCACAAGCGATGTTTGGTGCTTGTGCACGTTTGCGAGTTGGTTCAGGAGCCTTGTATATTGTTGGGTATTTCTTTTCAATGCGGCCTGAGCGGCGAGTTCCGCCTCTAATGTGCTGATTTGCTGCGGGCTCGATGGTTCTTTCGCCATTGTATCGGCCAGCTCCGACAAGATGCAGGCGCCAAGGAAATCTTCTATTGTGGGATATTCCGCCACGGTCTTCTCGAGAGCTTCGGGTTTATATCGTCGCTGCAGAAACGTCAGGGACAGAACCAGTTCCATATCGTTGGAGCAACTGCCATGTGCTATGGTGTCGGCCAATTGGTCCAACTGGTCGGATGTGGCGGGGCCGAGGAGTTTGATGCGTTCTATTTCCATTCTGATTGCGGTCAGGTCGTCCAGGTCGGAGCGCTGCATAAGCGCATCGAACTGCTCTTTCGCTTTCGGGCCCAGGGCGGGCTCTGTGCGGCTAAGCAGGGCAAGGGTCTTTGCTTTGAGGAACCGGACGTAAGCACTATCGTATGTTCGGGCGGCTGAGTCTATTCGGTCTATTAGTCGGTGCAGTGTTTCATTTTGTTGCGGCCGCGGAGCTGAAAGGGCGATGTAGTAACCCACTTCACACTCGCTCAGGGATGTCACGTATTGGTCTGTCTTAAATTTTCTCCAGAGGCCTGTCGAACCGTATATTGCTTCCCAGTCGTCCCCTTCGTAATCTTCGATTCTCCGGCCGAGGTTCTGTTGTTTCTGCGCGATTTCGTGAAGCTTTTCGCCGGCTCTTCTTGCGAGCCCGTGCAAAGCCTCTTGTTCATCCGTCGTAAAAAACTTTCCGCCGAATTCATACCTGAGGCGCAGCTCCAAGCTTTCCCGCATAAAATTCTGAGTCGTCAGCCGTTGCGCTTCGGCGAGGTCATTGATATCTTCTGCGGATGGGATTGTTCCTGACGGCTGCGCCATTGCGGATGAAAAGAGGACCGCGATACATGCGGCTATGATGTGACAAGCGCGTATTCTCAAAACACCCATTCCGATTACTCCGTCATTCGGAATGTGATGTCGGTCAGGCCTGCGCCGTAGAAGGCGTTGTATATTCTCGCCAGATATTCCCATTTCACTTCAGGAGCGCACACGATTTCCACTGGGTCGCTACCGTTTCTTTTTTGGGTAAGCAGGGTCTGCCGCATCGTCTCGATAAGCGCGACCAGGTCGGTTTCAATGGTTTGGCTTGTTATGTTGACGGCGTCTTGAGAGGGGCCTATCTGGACCCGGCAGCCGGTTTCGGTTGCGTCTATGAATATTACCAGAGGCTCGGGTTTGACGAGCGTGGGGGCCTGTGGTTGTGCAGCGGCCAGTTGTAACGGGAGGAAATCTTCTTTGGGTCTCCATTTTGCGGCCACGAGGAAGAAAATCAGCAGCAGAAATACCATGTCTATCATCGGCGCCATGCGCAGGGTAAGGTATCGCCGCTCTCCGCTGTGCAGCCGGCGAAGGAGGGTCGTTTTCATGCTTTCGGTTTCTGCCGGTTCCATTCGACGCCTCGCTCGAAGTGCCGCCCGTATTTGTCGCGATACGTATCAAGCGCCGGCTGCGAATTGCGCGCCGCGCGCCAGCGCCTGCGTGTTCAGCGGTATTGTTTTGTGGCTATGACCTGCAAGTACATCCGCAAGGCATTGGGCGGCCGCGTCGGCGCTGAGAATTCGTTTTCTTTGCAGATATGCTCCGAGCGCCACCATGTTGGCGGCTTTTACATTGCCTAATTCGACGGCCATTTCGTTGGCCGGTACCGCCAGGACCTCGGTTGCATCCGGCAATTGGGGCCGCTCGTCAATCAGGGAGCTATTGATCACCAGCAGTCCGCCGGCTTTGACGCGCCGGGCAAACTTGTTCAGCGAGGCCTTGTTCATGACAATCAGCGAATCAGGATTTCCGATCAGGGGACATGCAATCTGCTCGTTGGCGATCACCACCATGCAGTTGGCCGTTCCGCCGCGCATCTCCGCCCCGTACGAGGGTATGAAAGTGACCTCTTTGCCGCCCTTCATCGCGGTTTGCGCCAGCAGCCTGCCGGCCAGGATTATCCCCTGGCCGCCAAAGCCAGCAATGATGACCTCTTCGTACAAATGATTCGTTGTCATTTGACGTCCTTTAAGCAGCCCAGCGGGAACGTCCTGGTCAGTTCTTTTTCGATCCACTCCATGGACTTGACGGGTGTCATTTTCCAGTTTGTCGGACAGGGTGAGAGTATCTCGACCATGGAGAGTCCTTCGGCGTGATTTACCTGCAGCTCGAATGCGTGTCTGATGGCTTTTTTGGTCTTTCGGATTTCGGCTGGGTTGTGCAGGGAGCATCGTTCGATGTAGATGGCGCCGGGCAGGACGGCGAGCAATTCCGCCACCTGCAGCGGGTAACCTTCTCCGACGGCTTTTCGTCCCTTTTGTGTGGTGGTGGTCACCTGGCCCAAAAGGGTGGTTGGGGCCATTTGCCCGCCCGTCATTCCGAATACGGCGTTGTTTATGAAGATGACCGTTATCTGTTCGCCCCGGTGGGCGGCGTGGATAATCTCTGCGGTTCCGATGGCCGCCAGGTCGCCGTCCCCCTGATAGGAGAAGATTATCATTTCCGGGTTGGTCCTTTTCATGCCGGTCGCCACCGCCGGCGCTCTGCCGTGCGCGACTTCCACCATGTCCACGTCGAAGTAATCATACGCCAGCACCGCGCATCCGACGGGCGCGATGCCGATGGTGCGGTCATGTATGCCCAGCTCATCGATTACTTCTGCTATCAGCCGATGAGCGATACCGTGCCCGCAGCCGGGACAATAGTGGGTGGGCTGGTCTTTTAACGTCGGCGTTCGCTTGAATACAGTCTTCATTTAGCTTCTTACCGCTTCACGTATTGTAAGCTGTCTGATTTTTTCGAGGACGGCATCGACGGTGGGCACGCCCCCTCCGGGCCTGCCGTAGAATAGTACGGGTGAGGCGCCGGCCACGGCCAGCCTGACGTCTTCGACCATTTGGCCCAGACTGAGCTCAACAGTCAGGAATATCTTGAAATCCTCCGCGGCTTTTCTGATTTGGTCGGCGGGGAAAGGCCATAATGTGAGAGGTCTTATCCAGCCGGCCCTGATACCTTCTTCTCTTGCCCTGCTGACGGCGCTTCGGACGATTCTGGCAGCGATGCCGTAAGCGACCACCACGATTTCGGCGTCCTCAACGTCAGATTGTTCGCAAATGACCTCGTTCTTTTCCACCTTCTCGTACGTGGCCTGAAGGTCGTAGTTGTGCTGCTCGACAGCGCCTTCTTTCAGCCAGAGGGACCTGACGATATTCTGTGGTCGGCCTTTGGCGCCGGTCAGGGCCCAGTCTTTGGGCGGCAGTTGGCGTGGTCTCTTTTTTTCCAGCGTTACCGGCTCCATCATCTGACCCAACATGCCGTCGGCGAGAACGACAACGGGCATTCGGTACTGGTCGGCCAGGTCGAAGGCGAGCGGCATACAGTCGGCCAGTTCCTGTACGCTCGAAGGTCCGAGGACGATGGTTCGATAGTCTCCGTGTCCGCCTCCTCGCGTGGCCTGGAAATAGTCACCCTGCGATGGTGCGATATTACCCAGCCCGGGTCCGCCTCGCATTACGTTGACGATGACCGCGGGCAACTCGGCTCCCGCCAGATAGCTTATTCCCTCCTGCATCAGGCTGATTCCGGGGCTCGATGAGCTTGTCATAGCGCGCTTGCCGGTGGCGGAGGCGCCGAACACCATGTTTATCGCCGCCAGCTCGCTTTCACACTGCACAAAGACGCGACCTTCTTCGGGCATTCTGCGGGACATGTAGGCGGGGATTTCGTTCTGCGGCGTGATGGGATAGCCGAAATAGGCGTCGACCCCGGCAAGTATGGCCGCTTCCGCCAGGGCCTCGTTGCCGCACATTAGAATCCTTTCGCTCACCCCGTCAGACCCCCTTTCAAACGGTTTCTCAAATATCTTTTTCCCATCCCGCTTTTCAAATATCTTTCTCGGCGATACGCGTCGCTTTTATCCCGGCAGGCTTCGAAATATACCAACCTCAAAGGCATCCTATGTCTTGTGGACTGAACAAGTCAAGCATTGTGGTCACGGAGTCTTCTTTTTGGGTCCTGAGTAACACCCGTGTAGAACTTGCTGTCTCTTTCGCTTACGAGAGCGTAGGTGTAGAACCATTGTGGTCTAACGGGGCTCACACCCGTTCCTCGGTTAAGTTAGTTTGCTTATCTCGGCCGGGCTCGACGGCTACTATCTTGTTGTCCCGGTACACTTCAATCGCTGCATCGGGGCATATCAGGGCGCACATGGCGCAGCCCGTGCAGTCGCTGTTCTTCCCGTGGGCCGGGTAGTAACCGTTCTTGTTGGAGTGGCCGGAGATGATGATGCAGCCTCTGGGGCAGACCGACACACACAAGCCACAGCCCTTGCAACGCCCGGCGTTAATTATTATCTTGCCAGCCATAAGCCACAGGATATTAGCGGAAATAAAGTCCTTTGTAAAGAAAAAACCGGTGGGCCGGGGGTGCGGGGTGCACTTCGCGTTTGTAGGTGAATTCTTTGCCCGTATCATTGCCCCCGTTTCTTCCCGATTCGTTTCCCCCCGTTGTCATTCCTGCGAAAGCAGGAATCCAGCCCCCTCGTAAGGCCTGCACGACCATAGAAGCCCAATAGCCTGCCTTCCTACCTACAAATATGAAGTGCACCCGGGGGGTGCGCCGTCGAAACTACGATGGAAAAGGCTTTGGGCCTCAAAATGCGGTTTTTTCCCGCACCGGAGGAATTTGATTATGGCCATGGCCGGCTGGTTGGAGAAAAAAGGTGATTGTATGAGAATTTACAGCTTCTGCTGTTGAGATTGGCCCAAAATGCGCTACAATGACGGGTTTGTCGGCACGGGCCTGTCCGAGGGTCGCCAGGTTTTTCGTGATGCCGGATATGAAGAGACGATTGTAAGCGAAATTGAAAGGACAACAGATGGACCAGTTGGAGATTGATGCCTACGCACCGGCTCAAATGGCCGCGCGTGTGGAAAAGGCCGGAATAGTCAAGGGCAACCTGGATTTTCTGTCGACCTTTACGCTGGCGGTGCTGGCGGGGGCGTTCATCGCTTTCGGCGCAGTGCTATACACTTATGTGATTCATGATTCTGCCATGAGTGCGGGCTTAACCAAACTTATCGGGGGATTGGTCTTCTGCCTCGGCCTGATCCTGGTGATTGTTGCGGGCGCCGAGCTCTTCACCGGCAATAACCTGATTGTGATGGCTTACGTGAGCCGGAAGGTGACATTGGAGCAGCTTCTTCGCAACTGGGGCATAGTCTTCGCCGGCAACCTTGTCGGCTCGCTGGGCGTGGTGCTTCTGATTTGGATGACCGGGCAATGGACCGCGGGCGGCTCGGCGGTCGGCGTTAAGGCGCTGATGATAGCCAACGGCAAGGTGAACCTGACCTTTTTGCAGGCATTGTCGAGGGGAACTTTGTGCAATGTGCTTGTTTGTCTGGCAGTGTGGCTGTGCTTCAGCGGGCGGTCGGTGACAGATAAAATTCTGGCTATTATTTTCCCAATCACCGCGTTCGTGGCTCTGGGCTTCGAGCACTCCGTTGCCAACATGTACTTTATTCCGGCGGGGCTGGTGCTCAAGCACAGTCCACAGGTTGTGGCGGCGGCGGAGTCCGCGCTGGGCAAGGCGCCAGACTTATCCGGATTGACGGTGGTGGGATTTCTCATAAACAATCTGCTGCCCGTCACCATCGGCAATATTGTCGGCGGAGGAGTCCTCGTCGCGGCCATATACTGGTTCGTTTATCTGAGACGCGAGGCCGCCGAACCCCTGCGCAGGCTTATGACCAAAGGCCCGATTGCGGTTTCCCCGGACAGCTCTGTGGCCGATGCGGTTCGGGTTATGAGGCAGCATGCGTTCGGCAGTGTCCTGGTAGGTGAGTTGGCGGCGGCGACGGGGATTGTGAGCGAGGCCGATATTGTCCGCAAGGTCATAGCCGAAGGGCAGGACCCGGCCAAGGTGAAGGTGAAAGAGGTTATGAGTGCGCCGCTGGTCTCGGTGGACATCAAGACAAGTGTTTACAATGTTTATCGCACTATGGCCGACAGGAGGGTGCGCCATTTGATTATCACCGAGGAGGGCCGGCAGGTCGGGTTTATCTCTGTGAAGGATTTGCTTAAACGGCCGCTTATCTGAGGCACGCGGCCGCAGTCCGCGTGATGGGCAGACCTTTTTGGGAGGTTGCACATGAAGGTTCGGTTGGTCGATACTGCCGGGTGGCTGTTGGCTCTGATTGCAGCCTTTTCGGTCGGGTCATGCGGCGGCATGCTTGCGCAAAATGTCGATGCGAACCAGCCACAGCTTTGTCGGGGCAATTATCACAGCGAGGAGGCCGCGAAACAGCAGCTCGCAAAGTTTGCCGAAAGCTATTCCAACCTGGAGCAGTGGAAGCAGCGTGCGCGACGCATTCGTGATGGAATCCTTCGGGGCGCCGAATTGCAGCCTTTGCCGGATAAGTGCGCGCTTAATCCCATCATCCACAGTAAGCGGCGATACAAAGGATACACGGTTGAGAATGCGGCGTTCGAGAGTCTGCCCGGCTTCTTCGTGACGGGCAATCTGTATCGGCCGCAGGGTGAAGTGGGGCCGTTTGCCGGGATACTGTGTCCCCATGGTCACTTTCGCGACCCGAACGGGGGCGGGCGCTTTCGGGAGGATATGCAGAAGCGGTGCGCGACGCTGGCCCGTATGGGCGCAGTGGTTTTCTCATACGATATGGTCGGCTGGGGCGAATCCGACCAGGTCAAGCACAAGCATCCCAAGGCGCTGGCCCTGCAGCTTCTAAACAGTATTCGGGCGGTCGATTTTTTGCTTTCACTTAAAGAGGTGGACGCCAGGCGTATCGGCGTGACGGGCGCATCAGGTGGGGGGACGCAGACGTTCTTGTTGACCGCGGTTGACGACCGGGTGGCGGTTTCGGTGCCGGTGGTTATGGTCTCGGCGCACTTCTTCGGAGGGTGCACGTGCGAGAGCGGGATGCCCATCCACAAGAGCAATAGCCACGAGACAAATAATGCTGAGATAGCGGCCCTGGCCGCTCCTCGTCCGCAGCTTATTATCTCCGACGGCAACGACTGGACTAGGAACACGCCGGAAGTTGAGTTTCCGTATATCCGCAATGTGTATCGCCTTTACGGCGCCGAGGGCCTTGTTGAGAACCTGCACTTGCCCGATGAGGGACACGACTACGGCTATTCGAAGCGTGTCGGCGCCTACAAGTTCCTTGCGAAACATCTCAACCTCTCACTTGATAATGTCACCAATGGTGACGGGTCGATTGACGAGAGTGATATAAAAATTGAAAAGCCGGAGGCTATGCACGTCTTCACGGCTGGGCACCCAAGGCCCGCATATGCGGTTGAGGGCGACGAAGCCGTAGCCGTGTTGCTGAAGTCGGGGCGGAACGGTTCTTGCGCAGTGCGGGAACAATATTAGGTGCGTTTTCTTGGTGTTGAACCTGGGAACTAACGGTGCTCACAATTTTCAATTTTATTGAGGCCTGTTTTTGGGCAGGCGTAGCTGTCGGTGTTCTGATTTTCTCTGAACGGTTGCCGGACAAGCGGCGGAGGATTGCGTATGTTGCCACGGCTGCCTTCTTCCTATTTGGAATTTCCGATGTGGTTGAGATACATACCGGCGCATGGTGGCGGCCGCCTTGGCTCCTTTTATTGAAGGGTTGCTGCATTATCGTTCTTCTGGCATGTTTGGCCTCGTACTTGAAAGTTAAGAACCGGTAGATTCGGCGCACATTGTGCAAGGTTGTATGTGCTCGCTTTGACTTTCGATGCAATACGATATGCGCAATACCCGTGGCGGCTTGTCAGCCGGGTGGTTTTTTTAGCTCTTCGATTTTAGGCAGGTCTTTGAGGGAGTTGAGGCCGAAGGTTTCGAGGAACTTTTTTGTGGTGCCGTAGAGCATTGGTCTTCCGAGGACTTCGGCGCGGCCGACAATCTTGACCAAGCCTTTGTACATGAGGTTTCGGACTATGTCGCCGACGGCGACGCCCCTGATGGCTTCTATATCGGCGCGGATGATCGGCTGTTTATAGGCGATTATCGCCAGCGTCTCCAGCGACGCGGGGCTCAGCTTGCTGTCGTCGCGGACGCGAAGCAGTTTCTGAAGCCAGTGATTGTAGGGGCTGAGGGTGAGCATCTGGTAGCCGCCTGCAATCTGCTCTATGCGAAAGGCGTTGTTGTTGGCGCGGTATTTTTCGTTGAGGTTTTCGATGTACTGGCGGATTTGCTTTGGGCTGGTCTCGACGATGTCAGCCAGGCGAGCGGCCGTCAAAGCCTCATCGCTTGCAAACAGGACCGCCTCTACCACCGACTCGGCCGTTGTCTCGATTTCCGGCTCGGCGTCCTGTTCGGAGCCCGGCTCGGCATCGGGCTCGACCTGCTCGTCGGGCTGCGCAGCCTCGTCGTCGTCAATCTCCATCGCTTCTTCGGCTTGCTGCTCAGGATTCGGGTCATCACCCCGCTCATTGCTCGGCTCACCACTCTCGTCCTCGCCGGTCGGGTCCGTTTCCTCGTTGGTTGTCTGGTCGTCGATTTCCAATGTTTCCTCGTGCTCTTCTGTCATAGTTCTTTCCATTTAAACGGGTCGGCGTCGTTCTTACTTGTCCTTATTGTCACGTTTTTCAGTTGCTTTTGCAATTGTTTCGCGAATTTTTTCAGTATGAATCGTTCCGAAACCGTGTGGCTCAGGCAGATGCAGGTCAGGTTTGCCTCCTGTGCGGCCAGGGCCTGGTGGTGTTTCAGCTCGCCGGTGACATACAGGTCGGCCCCGGCGGCGATGATGAGATTGATGATTTTGCCGCACGAGCCAGCGCAGACGGCAGCCGTTTTTACAAGCCGTTTTTCGTCTCCGACGATGCCGAAGGCCGTTGCGCCGGTGTGTTTCTTTATCTTTTCGATGACCTGCCGTATGCGCAGCGGCTTTTCGAGTTTTCCGATTCGGCCCAGGCCGAACTTTTCCTGGTCGTTGTAGAGTTTGTAGCAGTCAAAGGCGGGCGTCTCGTATGGATGGGCCTTTTTCATTGCGGCAATGCAGTCAGCCAGTTTTGCCGCGGGCACGATGGTTTCGAATCGCACCTCGGCGACCTTTTCCATTCTTCCTTTTTTACCGATTGCGGGTCTTGCGCCTTCCATAGGCAGAAAGCTGCCTTGTCCCTGGGCCTGGAAGCTGCAATGGCTGTAATTGCCTATGCCGCCCGCGCCCGCGCCCGCGGCAAAGATTGCATTTGCGACGTTCTCCGCGGCCTCAACCGGAATAAAGACAACGAGCTTGTAATTATCGCCTATAGGGCTATCGACATAGTCGCCGATGGGCTCGCCGTTTTTTATGCCGATCATTTCTGCCAGCCCGTCGTTCACTCCGCCCACGGCCGAATCGAGCGCGGTGTGAATCGAAAAAACGGAAATGCCCGAGCGAATCAGGTCATAGACAACATTAGTTGGTCCTTGGGTGGTGATTCTCTTCAGGGCGTCCCATATCACCGGATGGTAACTGATAATCAGGTCGGTCTTTGATTTCTTCGCCTCTGCAAGAACGGCGGCAGTTATATCGATGGTCAGCAGGATGTTTTTCACGTCCTGCTGCGGGTTGCCGATGAGCAGTCCGACATTGTCCCAGTCCTGCGCCAGTTTCAAGGGGACGATTTTGTCTATGACGTCAGCAATATCTTTTACCTTCATTTTCTCTTCTCACATTGATTCTTAATACATTCTTCGAAGTGTTTTATCAGCTTTTTTGCCATTTGCCCGACCTGGCCGCTGCCGACCGTGTGCTGTTCCACGCTGGTGACGGGCATCACCTGCATGATGACGTTCGTCAGAAAAACCTCGTCGGCGTCCAGCACATCGGAAATGAAAAGGTCCTTCTCGATAAGCTTGATGGAGTTCTTCACTGCAATCTCGCAAACGGTCTTTCTGGCAACGCCCGCAAGGACCGGGGTCCTTATCGGCGGGGTGTAGAGGGCTGAATCCTTGACCAGAAAGACATTGCTGATGCAGCCCTCGGCGAGGCGACTATCCACGGTGAACCACAGCGCCTCGGCGGCCCTCTTTTGGCGGGCCAGGTTAAGGGCAATCATCCGCGAAAAATAGTTCGTCGTTTTGTGGCCGTAAATGGGCTCGGCGGGGTTCTGCCGGAACGGACACAGCACCACCAGCACGCCGTTCTTATAATACTCAGCCGGATAAGGCTCAAATTTTGTCGCCGTAATCAGCAGCGTCGCCCTGCGTTTCTCTTCCTGCTCGACCATTGGCCCACTCGTGAGCGTCAGCCGAAGCCGGGCATCGGTCAGATTATTCGCCTCCAGCAGCTTATAGATGGCGTCCGTGATATACTCGCGGTCGTAGTTGTGCTCTATGGAGAGGACACTTGCGCTGAAGAACAGCCGGTCGATATGGTCCTTCAGGCAGAAGACCACGCCTTTATGGCTGCGCATCGTCTCGAACAGCCCCGCACCGTACAAAAACCCGCTGTCGGCCGCCGATATGCAGGCCTTGTCCGCGTCAACCAGCTTGTCATTTAGAAAAACTTTTTCCGCCATATACGCAATTCTCGCTGGACTTACTTAACTGCTCCGTGTCTGCGCAATAAATCTGCTATTTCCTTCTCCCCATGTTCGTCGACATACCACAGAGGGGTGTTTCCTGTATCGTCTCTTGCGTTAACCTCTGCTCCGTTGGCAATAAGGAGTTCAACGACTTCCTTGTGGCCGCCGATGACCGCCTCGTGCAGCGGCGTAATACGTGCCAGGTTCCTGCAGTTTGGATTCATGCCCGCGGCAAGCAGGAGTTCGACAATATCTTTGTGGCCTTTGGCTGCTGCGGCGTGCATAGGTGTCTCGCCTCTGTCGTCTGCATCCCCCCGTGCGCCATTGGCCAGGAGCAATGCCACAATGTCCGTGTGGCCGGCCAAGGCCGCTGTGTGCAGAGGTGTCCAGTTGAATATGTTTTTCTCGTTGACCTCTTCCGGTTTTTCTGCGAGCAAGGATTTGACCTTGTCCAGATCTCCCTTCCATACAAGATGGTGAATGTCCGGGGCTGAACCGGTGTCCGTGAGTCTCCACCTGAGCTTGCTCAAATCCGCTTTCTTGACATACTTCACGTCGCCGTTATTGAACAAAAGATTACAACCGCCAGAACCAAACAACTTGTGACGTTCAAAGGTCAATAGTGCAGCACCACCAAACTGGTTCCAGCCTCTCTTCGTCTCGAACAGCAAGACCACGTCCGGCGGGGAGTTGCATTCAGCCTCTGGGTTCATCGCGTAATCACACTTGCCTTCTCCGTTGGCCGGGCAAGAAAAAGAGTTTTCTGTTATGGCTCCGGCCTGTATCAGCAAGTCACACCACCTGTCTGCGGTCGGATATTTGTCGCCGTTGTAGGAGGCATAGACGATGATTGCGGAGCCGAGGCCGCGCAAATTCATACCACATTCTATACGATAGACGAGGGAACGCCCAACCATCGCCGCCCCGGCAATACCGGTCACCAACAAGGCCGCAATTACAAGTGCAAGCAACCAGCGTGCGCGCCTTGAAATTCTTGATGTTCGGTGCTGCACATTGTTAGCTGCTTTGGTCACAGGTTTGCTCCAGATAGCCGTTTGTCTCTGTGTGCTGTCTAGTTCTCGTTTTCTTTATGCTATCCGCTGAACGCTGTACGCTGTTTATTCCAGCCAGTAGAGCTCTTGCCTTTGTGATGGTTTCGTCCCATTCGGCGTTTGGGTCCGAGTCGGCGACGATTCCGCCGCCGGTCTGGGCAAAGGCCTTTTGGTCTTTGATGATAATTGTTCGGATTGCGATGTTCAATGAGATGCTGCCGTCGAGGCCGATATAGCCTATGCTGCCGGTATAGACGCCTCTGGCGGTGGGCTCGGTTTCGTCGATAATCTCCATCGAGCGGATTTTCGGTGCGCCGGTAATCGAGCCGCCGGGGAACATTGCCTTGATGATATCGCAGAATGAAATATTGTCGCGTAGCCGACCGGCCACCGTTGCGACCGCGTGAAAGACGGTGGGGTAGGTTTCAATCGTGCGGGGCTGGATGACCTTTCTTGTGCCGTACTTGCAGATTCGAACCAGGTCGTTGCGCTCGAGATCGATTATCATGTTGAGCTCGGCCTGCTCTTTTTCACTGCGCACAAGGTCATTGAAGTTCTGCGTGTTGATTTGTTTTGCCTCGGCGGCGTTCGGGCCTGTTTCATCAAGTCGCCGGCGGGTACCCTTAATCGGCTTGGTGCTGATAACATCGTCTTCAACCGTAATGAACATTTCAGGCGAGGCGCTGACGATATGAAAATCGCCCGCATCAATATAAGCCGCATAACCGCTCGGGTTGTAGTGGTTCTGCCAGTGGAAAAGCTGCACCGGTGCCGCGTGATAATCACATTCGAATCGCTGGGAGAAATTGATCTGGTAAACGTCGCCGTCGTAGATGTACCGCTTTATTCGCTCGATTGCCCGCAGGTAGTAATCACGGTCCATGTTGCATCTTATTGACGCAAAGTCGATATTGTCGAGGTCGGCAGAGGACGACGGCGGCGGTACGGTAATCCTGCCGGCTTGGCTGATCAACTTTTCGAGCGATGCTAATTTCTCATCCGGTGTCTCAGTGTCATCGTGAAATTGCAGGGCGATTAGCCAAAAGGCGTTTTCCAAGTGGTCGTAGCAGATTAACCGGTTGTAAAAGCACAACTGAATCAAAGGCATTTTGAGGTCGTCTGTTGTAGTCTCGGGCAGCCGCTCGATATATCGGCCGAGCTCATAACTGAAATATCCAATCCATCCGCCGCAAAACACTCCTCTTGGGAGCTGCCTGCAGGAGTCTTCTTCAATCTCATATTTGTCGAGGGCCCGCTGCAACTTTCCGAAAGGGTCATTCTGGCCCGACCTGAATTCGAATACTTCATTTGGCTCGGCCGCCCAATAGCTGAATCTGCCTGCATCTTTCTTAGCTGGATTCCCGCCGAGAATCGACGGCAGTTTCAGGTTTGCAAAAACCTGTGTCAGGGCCGGCAGGTCTATCGACGCGCGAATTTTCTCATTATGCACGCGGCACAGGATGCTTTTCTCAGTTTGAATTGTCGTCTCCGGCGTCATCGTTGCTGTCCCGCCCTGAATTCGTTGATAATCTGCACGCCGGAGGAAGTGCCTATTCTTTCGGCGCCTGCCTCCAGCATCGCGAGGGCCTGGCTGGCGGTTCTGATACCGCCTGCGGCTTTTACCCTGCAGTTCGGTGCCGATTCCTTCATCAGCCTTACGTCCTCGACGGTTGCACCGCCCGCGGGATTCATTCCTGTGCTGGTCTTGACGAAATCGACGCCGCACTTATCCGCGACCTGGCAGGCGAACACCTTTTGTTCGTCGGTGAGGGCCGCGGACTCGATTATGACTTTCAGGAGGACCGGGGGCCTCATGGAGCGGCAAACCTTGAGTACGGCGCCGATTTGGTGGGACAGGTACGGCGAATCCGCCTCGATTATCGCCGCTAAATCCGCGACCATGTCAATCTCATCGGCGCCGTCAAAGATTGCCTCTTTGGTTTGTGCGACCTTGATTTTAGTTGAATCGGCGCCCAGAGGCAGGCTGACCACGCCGCCGACCTTTACTGCTGAGCCGTGCAGCTCGTCAGCGGCCAGCGCCACCCATCGTGGATTTACGGACACGGCGCAGAATCCGTACAATCTTGCCTCCTGGCACAGTTGTTTTATCTCCTCGCTCGTTGTTGTAGCAGCCAGCAGCGTCTGGTCGATAACCTGTGCCAACTGTTTGTCATCCGTAATTGTCACTTCCATTTCAACCTTTCATTCCAGCAACTGCGGTCCCGGCTAAGACTTCCTGTTGATAAGCCACGTTCATGAAGATTCAGGTCTATTAAATAAGAGCGTCTTGAAGTGCCGTTTCGGACTGGGAGCCCCGAACCATATCCGCTCTTATAAATGTGCCATTTTCTTTCAATTGCCGCCCGTATGGTCTGACGTGTCACAGCCGCGGCCTTCTCCGGGTGTTTCTGCAAAGCCTTTGGTTGCCAGAGGTCATTGTTCCCGGCCTTATGCCTTTCGGTAAGCCTCCAAAAACTCGTCTCTTGGGATAGCGGATTGCGTGCATATCGTTCTCAACGTGGAGGCCTTTATCCTGGGATGGTTGGGCATGGTCAAAGGCGTCTTACTTCCGTCGGCGTTCTGGCGTGCCATGGAGATGTGCTGCTCTTTCCTTACGATCTGAAAACCCAGAATTTGCAGCGCTTTTACCACCTTTTGCCGGGGCGCATCGACAGGGAATTTTGTCATCAGACCTCCACGCCTGTTTCAGCAACAAAGGCCTCAATGATTGGCGGCTCGACCTCCAGCACTTCTTTGCCGAAAGTCTCGATATGAAAACGAATAGCCGACTTTACGTCGGAGAGAGCCTCTTCATAAGTGTCTCCCTGGCCAACCACTACCCCTTTGAGTCCTAATGGGTATGCCACGTAACCATCAGGGTGTTTTTCCACGACGATTTTGATCTGTTTCATGCCAAAGCCCTCACTTTCTGATGGGATTATAAGTGACCGACGGCTTATTTGTCAATCTCTGAAAAAGAAAAGAGTAAGGGGCATGGGCAAGGCACTGGAACGCACGTAGTCGTTCTTTTTCTCGCGCCGCTGCCTCTCTTTCGGCGCTGATCGTTCGGCCCCTCGCTACAGGGCAGGTCTGTGCGGCGTTATTTTCCCGCATATCCTTTCTCTTTGAAGAATTTCATTGCGTCATCTGTGTTATTGAAGACCCTGGTTGCGGTTTGTGTGACAAACACCGAGGGATGATGCTTTGCGGTCCAGATAACGTAGACCTCTTTTGCGGCTTCGTGGGCGTGCTGGAGCTCTCTTTCGACTCCGCTGGATATCGCGGCCCGGCCGTCCGGCAGCGTCGGGACAAGGCTCACTATCATGTCCGACTGGTCGATCAGCATAAAATCCCGCGCGTATGTCTGGCTGTTGATATCGCGCTCGACCTGCCGAATCTCATCCATGCTCAGGCGGATTGTCTGGCCCAATACAGCCAGCTCAACGTAGTCGGAGCCCGCCAGGGCGGCTTTTCTGGCATCGTTCGGAAGATAGGACTCCTCCAGGTCGCCGGGGTCAAAACATATAAAGTATCGCTTCATCAGTCTTCGGAATTCGTCGATTTGTTCCCTGACGTCCTGCAAATCGGCCACGTGCGTCATGGGGAAGCTCAAATACGCCTTCTTGCGCGTGCCGTCGAAGACAAGGCCGTAGAACGCTTCAGTGGTCTCTTTTTCTGCGCCGCGGGCAAGGCAATAAAAGGGAACCTTATCGTCGATGCCTTTGCAGAGCATTTCTGTGCCGATGATTTCTTCCTCCCGCCAGACGAGCAGGTCTTTGATGGTATGTTCTATCGAGTGCTCGTTGGCCAGTCGGGTGTGCAGCGCAGCGATGCCGTCTATCAGACAGATATACATGTCGGCGTTGAGCAGACGCATCTGGTCGAAATCCACGGCCGGAAACAAGCCGTGCCGCCAGCGGAAGGTGGCATGGGTGTTGACGATGAGGTTGGGGGCTTTCCTGGCCTTGGCAATGATGTCCTTAAAAGCGCTGCGGCGAAGCGAGTTCAGCCTTTTCATCGAGATATCGAGAATCTTTCCGCCGGTGATATCGGGCGCTTCTGCGTACATCATATCGCCGACGTTGCACAGGAGGACCTCTTTTTTTCTTTGTGCGGCCAGATCGCATACCTTTTGCAGGTAGCTTTTCTTGTCAAGGCCGACCACGCCTGTTACAACAACAACCATTGGAAGCTCCACGCAAGAGATTGTTGAATTGTCGCTCTGTCATCATAAGAGCGGCTGTCGGTTCAGGGATTCAAAGGTTTTTCAGTCTTTCCTGTCTGTCGTAATCTTTCATCGCCGCTATCAATTCGCCGAGACCCCCGGCCATTACCCCATCCAGGTTATAAAGCGACAAGTTGATTCTATGGTCGGTGACACGGTTTTGCGGGTAGTTGTATGTCCTGATTTTTTCGGACCTGTCTCCTGAGCCGATCATGCTCCTGCGTTTGTAATCGCGTTCGGCCCTCTTTCGGCTCTCGTGCAGCTCGTAAAGTCTGCTTCTCAGGAGCCGCCACGCTTTTGCGCGGTTCTTGTGCTGGCTCTTTTCATCCCGCATGCTGACCGTAATTCCGGTGGGGACATGTTCGAGCTTGATGGCGCTGCTTACCTTATTTACGTTCTGTCCGCCCGGCCCGCTGGACCTGCTGACATGTTCGACGACATCGTTGGGATTTATCTGAATATCGATTTCTTCCGGCTCCGGCAGTACCGCAACCGTTGCTGCGGACGTATGAATCCTGCCCTGGGATTCGGTGGCCGGGACTCGCTGGACGCGGTGGCCGCCGCCCTCGTAGCCCAGCTCCGACCATACGCCGGGGCCTTTGATGCTGAATATCACCTCACGAAAGCCGCCCATCTCGGCGCTGCTAAAGTCAAGCTGCTCCACCTTCCACTTGCGGCTCTCGGCGTACCTGACGTACATTTCGTACAGGTCCCGCGCAAACAGGGCGGCCTCTTCACCCCCGGTTCCCGCACGTATTTCCATTATCACCGAACCGATGGCCTCGTCGCCGGCCATTACCAGCGTGTTCTTGATTTCCTCCAGCAGGGCGATTTTCTTTTCTTTGAGCTCATTCCTTTCTTCTTTTGCCAGCGCCCTGAAATCTTCATCCACCGCAGTGTCTGCCAATATCTCATCAGTATCTGCGATACCGGCAAGGGCCCTCTTGTACTGCCGGTATTTTGTCACCACGTCTCTTAGTTTCCTCTGCTCTTTTGACAGTGCTATCAGTCTGGCCGAATCCCGGCTAACAGCAGGATCCGCAATCTGTTCTTCAAGCTGACCGTAGCGCTGCTCGATTTCATCCAGCTTCGCCAAAAGGATGTCCTCTTTTTCAGCCATAAGGGCGCACGTTTCCCCAAAAGTAAAAAATAGCGATTAGCAGATTATGAGTGCATAAGCTCCCCCTCTTGGTTCTCTGCACCAAGTACGCTAAACGCTATTGTATCTACTGGTCTTTCTTGGCCTTCTTGAAGTACTCTTTACCGTATTTCTTCTGGAACCGCTCTATTCGGCCCGCCGTATCGATGTACTTCTGTTTGCCCGTGTAGAACGGGTGGCATACCGAGCAGATTTCGGCGTGGATTTCTTTCGCCGTGCTGCGGGTCTCAAAGGTATTGCCGCAGCCGCAGTGAACGACCACCCTGTGGTATTCCGGATGTATTTCCTTTTTCATATATCGTACTCCCAGCGTTCTAAACACGTAATTATAACGGCGCCAACGGACATTTCAAGGATTTTTTTTCAATTATGCGAAATTCGCGGTCCCAGCGGCCTGTGAACAGGACTTTTGGCTTGACGGGCACTCAGCCTGGGAGTAGAAATACCGCTTTTACAAGGCATATAATAAAGAAGCGATATTGAGACTTGTTGGTTTTGCATCGGCGTATCTCACATACCCCGAGGTTGAGGGCGCCTGATGTTCGAGTATCCTCCCGAACGGAGCAGAGGCTTATGACCGGAAAAAACAACGGCATTCGGTTTTCATCGCTTTTCAGGCCTGCTCAGGTCATCTGCCAAACCGACCGCACGGACCGCGACGCGATATTGCTGGAGCTGCTTCGGCTGCTGGCTTATGAGCACGGGATAGGAAACGTTGATGAGGCATACCAGGCGGTGCTGACGCGGGAAAACGAGGTACCGACCATTGTGGGTCCCGGCATTGCCATGCCCCACGCCCGCATCGAAGCCATCGACAGCATTGTGGTGGGGATAGCCACATCGAAAGAAGGGATAATATACGACCCCACCAGAAGTGATAAACGCATCAAGCTCATAATCCTGACGCTGGCGCCTAAAGCGGCGCCCGGCGCTTATCTCCAGGCAATGAGTTCGCTGGCCAAGATCTGCCTGGACCCATCCACGGCCGATGTGGTGGCCGGTCTGCCTGATGGTGAAAAGGTCTGGAGCTTCTTCGAGCAGGGTGGTTTGGCCCTGCCCGACCATTTGCAGGCACGCGATATAATGGAGCCGGTCACGGTCAGGCTGCAGGAGCACGATACTCTCGAACGGGCCATCGACATGTTTGTTCGTCACAGACTGAACGAGCTGCCTGTGCTGGACAAGGACGGCGAATTAATCGGAGTGGTATCAACTTACGAATTCCTGCGCGTATGTCTGCCTGATTACGTGCTTTGGATGGAAGACCTTACGCCCATAATGAACTTCGAGCCCTTTGCGGAAATCCTTCGAAAAGAAAGCAAAACGTGGCTGACAGAGATTATGACCGGTGAATATGCAACCGTCGAGGAAACTGCACCGGCCGTTCAGGTGGCCAAGGAAATCACCCGGCAGCACGCCGACCGCGCTTATGTCGTACGGGGCAAAAAGCTCGTGGGTGTTGTTTCGTTGGCAACCTTCTTGAGCAAAATCCTTCGGGAGTAAGTAATGGTTCTTGCAAACAACAAAAAAGGCATGCTTCGGACCGGTGCGCGGGCGATTATCATGCTGGGTGCCAGCGCCCTCGTCGGTCTGCTGGCACATTCCGTCGGGCTCGACCGCCAGCAGATCATTTCATGTTCGATTTTCATCGTGATAATAATGGCCACACTTATGTTCTGGAAGTTCCGGCTGGCCATAGCCTTCGTGGGAATCGGGGCCCTGATGGGCACCAATGTGCTGACCCTCCCGACTTTTATTCGCGAATGCAAGCTGGACGTGATACTGTTTCTGGTCGGCATGATGGTGACGGTGGGGGTGCTCAAGGAGCTGGGGCTTTTCACTTGGATTATCCAGTGCGTCATCGGCCTTCGCAGCATCACCGGCCCCAGGTTCGTGGTGATAATCGTTTTTCTGGGTGCGTTCATGGCATGCGCGGTTGACGAGGTCACCTCGATAGTGTTCGTCGCCACTCTCATATTCCAGGTCTGTGACACACTGAAGGTTCGCCCCATACCCTTTGTCATCATCGCGGTTCTGGGTACAAACATTGGCTCAAGCGGTACCATGCTGGGAAACCCCGTCGGCATCCTGATTGGGCAGAACGCCTCGCCGCCGCTGAGGTTTGCGGATTTCCTGGTTTGGTCCTTCCCCATCATGCTCGTGACACTTTCGGTATCGCTGTGCGTAATGATGTACTGGTTCAGGCGCGACATCCGCATCCTGTCCCAGCGTCTGCAGGCGCGGCGCGAAATGGGACTGGGACTGGGGCCGCTGGTTAAGGTGCCCTACAAACGCGGGCTTGCCATTCTTGTGGGTATGATATGCTTCATCGCCATGCACCATCAGCTTGAACGGCTGCTCGGGCTGGCGCCGAACACCGTGTTGATTGTGGCGCCGCTGGTGATTGCCGGGCTGCTGATGCTCTGGCGTCACGAGCGGTCGCGGCACTACATCGAGTCGGATGTCGAATGGTGGACGCTTTTGTTCTTTATGATGCTTTTTGCCGTTGCCGGCACACTCGAAGAGACCCGCGTCACGGCCAGAATCGCCGACTATTTTCAGCAGGTCTTCGGGAATCGGCTGTCGATCCTGACGCCGCTGGTAATCGCCATTTCCGCTGTCGGCTCGGCTTTTGTGGACAATATAGTCTTCGTGGCCGCCTTCATGCCTATTGTCAACAAACTGGAACAGACGCCCCTGCTCTGGGCGCTTCTGCAGGGTACATGCCTCGGCGGCAACATCACGATGATTGGCTCAACCGCTAACATTGTCGCCCTCGGCATGCTCGAAAAACGTTACCGCACACATATTCTTTTTTTCGAGTGGCTCAAAATCGGCGCGATTGTCGGCCTTGTATCCTGCCTGATTGCCTGGGCCGGTATCGCCGTCCTCGCACCGCACATGCCAACCGTCACCGAGCGCCGGCAAAAGGTCTTGTCGCACCAGTACGGCAGTCAGCCGCATCCTGAAAGCAAGGGGAATTCCA
This sequence comes from Sedimentisphaerales bacterium, assembly GCA_035527845.1. Lineage (GTDB taxonomy): Bacteria > Planctomycetota > Phycisphaerae > Sedimentisphaerales > Anaerobacaceae > JAUWKC01. The sequence goes on from DATKZT010000030.1 coordinate 30,432, forward strand.
TGCAGCTTCGGCCCACTGGAGATGGATTTGTCGAACACACGATGCCTGTAATGGCCGCATTGGATGAGCCCCGGCCCGAGGTGGAAGAGCCAAAGCTGTTCAGCAGACTGACCGAAGAAAGAGAGGCTGTTTCTTCGGGCCCGGAATCCGGCGTTCTTAAGTGACGGCGGTACCTGTTGCCGCGGCCCCTTATGTGGGCGCTCACAATAACACCAGGTAGCCTTTTACGTCCGGCGGGCGAATATCTGAGGCGGGACCTGCAATATGTCGCCCTAAAGGGCGACCCTGCTTGCGGTCTTCTTCTTTGCGGATGGTTTCTTCAGCTCCACAATATCTATCGCCGGTTTTGCACGTGCGGACCTGGGGCATTCGCCGTTCCAGCAATAGAGGCAGAGTTTCTCTTTGGGCCGGCCGATGGCTTCGACCATGTCATCAACAGTCTGATATCTCAGTGTCGATGCACCAACGTCCCGCGCAATCCAATCGACCATTTTCTTGTATTTTTCACTATTGTGGTCCACGTATTCTGAGACGTCTTCAACATCGTGACCTTCGAGGGAGCGAATGGCTTTACGGGCAGCGAGTTCATGGATGGAGCGGGTCGAGAGATTGAATCGGCAGGGGAACATCAATGGCGGACAGGCAGGTCTTATGTGTATCTGCCTGGCGCCGCAATCCCAGAGTTTTTTGATGGTAAAGTTCTTGAGCTGGGTCCCCCTGACGATGGAATCCTCACAGACCACAATGCTGTTGCCTTCGATTACCTCTTTAATGGGGATGAGTTTCATCTTTGCGATAAGATCGCGGGTTTGCTGCGAGGGAGGAGTGTAACTTCGGCCGTACCCCGGGGTGTACTTGACGAGCGGCCTTCGGAACGGTCTGCCGGATTCCATGGCATATCCCAATCCGTGTGCAATCCCGGAGTCAGGAACTCCGGAGACCAGATCGATGCTGATGTCTTTATCGCGTTGTGCGAGGGACCGGCCGCATCTTTCCCTGACGATTTCGACGTTTATCCCTTCGTAGCTTGATGCCGGAAAGCCCGTATATATCCACAGAAACGCGCATATCTGGTCAACGTCCCCCGTGCCCCGTCTTCTTTGCATAATGCCGTCTTCATTTATGAGAATTATCTCGCCAGGCTCTATGTGTTTTACGACCTCGAAGCCGTTATTCGGAAAGGCGCAGCTTTCACTTGTTACCGCCCACGCGTCTGGCCGTCTGCCGATGGTAAGCGGTGTGTATCCGAATCTGTCTCTTGCCGCGTATATTCCGTCCTTGTTGAGCAGCAGCAGGGAGCACGAGCCATCGATGGCATCAAACATCTTCTCAATGCCTTCAACCAGCGTGCTGCCCCGATTAATGAGCTTTGCTATCAGCTCCGGCGTGTTTACCGCTCTCTCACTTACCTCGCTGAAAGACACGCCCTGTTTTAACAGTTCCTCTGTTAATTCCTCGGCGTTTTCCACATAGCCGGCGGTCGCGATGCAAAAGGGTCCGAATTTCGAGTTCAGGTAAATCGGCTGTTCATCGTAGTCGCTGACTACCCCGATGCCTTTGCTGCCTTTTAGGCGTTCGTAATCATCATAGAATTTTGACTTGAACTGACTCTGGCTCAAATTATGTATCTGCCGGGAAAAATCCCTTCCGAGTATCGCTATACCTCCGTATTGAGTTCCGAGATGTGAATGATAATCCGTGCCGTAGAAAAGAGTTTCCGCGCAATCGCCCTTCGTGACCACTCCAAAGATACCGCTCATACCTCATCTCCTTTATGGCGTGGATGATCGTTAATATGTCTGCGCGGCACGCAGCCAACATCCTTATTATCAGGTTAACAAAACCGTCCCGTGAAAACAAGGTCTCGTTGCTGCCAATGAAAAGATTGTTGCAGCAAATAACAAATTGAAGTGTCCAACCGGTGCCGATGGGGGCTTCAGTCCTTTATTTCGCGGATGAATATGTTGCGAAATTGGGCCTTACTTTTTTCGTGGCCCTCTCCCCCTGGATGGACCTGCAAACATATCGTTCCTTCCTGCGGGATGCCCGCCGTCGTCTCCGCGGTGTGCTGGAAATCCGTAATCAGGGTTTCGTTCAGCCAGACTTGAATTCGGGCCGGCTCTGCCTGGCAGATAATCCTGATACTGTTCCACTGGTCCTTCTTGAAGTGTCGGATTCCCTCGGGGCAATGATGGACAAAATCGCGCGTCCAGGGACAGTATATTCCGCCGATTTCGCCGCCCGGCCGGTAATCCAGGGTTACCTGGTGGCTTTTGCCGTCGGGGCCCACGCGCAGGAAGACGCCGCTGTCGAAGGGCCAGTCTATCTTTGTCTCCAACATGAGCTCAAAATTGCGGAAAGTTCGCAGGGTGGTGAGAAAGCCGCCTTTTCCGGGCGGGTCCTGCACGCCCACAATCATTCCGTCTTCGACGGTCCATTTTCCAGCGAGGCCGTGGCCGGGCAGATTATCGTGCCGCTTCCAACCGGCAAGGTCCCTGCCGTTGAAAAGGGACTGAAAGCCTCTTGGCGGGCGGGCGTTTGAATTATGGTTTATGCAGCCGGCACACAACAAAAAATGCGCCATGACCAGAACCGACAACTTCACACCCCAACGTAGCTTCTTAACCATCTTTCTCCTTTCGAGCCTGCGTTTCATGGTCGCAGCAGCTACGAGCAGGCCGCGTCCGGGCAGGGTGTCTAATTCACAGAAACGAAGCCTCTCTTTTTCAGGTACGCGACGCTCTTTTTCTGGTTTCGGTAAACCTGCCCGATGTTCTTTGTCCCGTACAGTTCAATGGCGACGTATGGAACGTTATGTTCGGACATCAGGGAAAAGACGACATCGAAATCCAGCTCGTTGTCGCCGAGGACCGGCTGGGCCTGACCGTCGCGGGAGGTCTTCAGATGTATATATGCCAGCCTGCCTATGTTTTTTTCGACGAAGGCTCCTGCATCCTCCGGCTTTGTGTGGACCCGTGAGCCGCTAAAGAAGTTGGCGGTATCGAACTGCCAGCCCACGTTCGGATTGGCCTTTTCAAAGAACTCGGTGAGCCCGAAATACGTTCTGCCGTCGCCTTTGAGCGCCTCGGAGCCGTTCTCGACCACGAATCTTAGGCCCCGTCTTTCTGCCGACGACGCAGCCTGATTCGCTTTGGCTGTCAACTGTGCCAGCTCCTCAGCCGTCCATCCCTTCTTATTCATATCCTCGAGGAATTTGTTTCCGCCGGCTGCCGCGCGGAGAACCTTCGGTCCGTCAAAGAAAACCGCGTTGTGCACGGCTCTGTCGAACTTTCTGCCGAAGTCACTGTCGAGAAGGCCCGTGTTGATGGCGTATGCGACCTCAATGTTCCTGGCTCTGGCGTATTCTGCGATATTCCTGCACTCATCCAGAGAGAGTGTGGCGTTGGGGTCCCTCAGCTCTATCCAGGCGTAGCCTCTGTCACCGGCATAATCGATGAGGGTCTTTATGTTTTGTTCAGTTACGGGAAGATAATCGAAGAAATTCTTTGTGGTGAAGCCCAGCTTCAAATGGGGATACTTTGTGAAGGTGATTTGTTGTTTCTTCGCGTTCGAAGCACATCCGCCGATTAATAACAGAATGCAAATTCCGCTTAGATACCTGAGTATTTTAAGATTCCGAGATGGCGAGGCTCTGCTCATAATTTTTTCTCCTCTATTTCAGATCGAATAATTAAGTTGCATTGCGTATTGACGCTATCTGCAACGACCTGGATCGACTGGCTGCGAATATAATAGCATAATTCGGTCTGAGGTCGGAATCAATTTTCCTCAAATTTGCCCGCCGGAGGTATCCATACAGAGGCGCGTTGACCTTGCGCCATGAACATAGTAGAATAATGGGTGACTATTCCTTTAAGGGGGTCAGATGTTGCTGAACCAGGCAGTTAGAATGAGAATCCCGGTATTATCTCGTGCATGTATTCTGTTGTCGATCCTTCTTTTTCTGGCAGGCCTGACAGAGCAGGCTGGCGCTGAGGACTGGCCAAACTTGCGTGGACCCAACCATGACGGCATATCAGCTGAGAAGCTGCATCTGGACAAGGGGACCTCGGTGCAGATGCTTTGGCAAAAGAACATGGGGGTGGGTTGCTCGTCGGTGGCCATTGTCGGCGGCCGGCTTTACACGATGAGCAATACCGGCGTAAAGGGGGACCCGAACACGCACGAGGACGTTGTCTATTGCCTGGCTGCTGATACGGGTCGGCAGATTTGGCGGCATACGTACAAGTGCGGTTTGAATTTCAAGAGTAATACCCCCGGCGGCCCGTTTGCCACGCCCGCCGTCGATGGCGACAGGGTGTACACGTTCAGCAGAAAGGGTGACGTTTTCTGTCTTGATACTAAGACCGGCAAGGTGCTGTGGCACAGAGACGTGAAAGAGGAGCTGGCTCTGCCGCCGCCTTTTCAGGGCGGCTTCGCCGGCTCGCCTCTGGTCGAGGATAAGATGGTGATCCTCAATGCCGGCGGTGCGGGAACGGCGCTGGACAAACTCACGGGAAAGGTTGTCTGGGTCAGCGAAAAGGAGGACGCTGCGCAGGCGACGCCGGTTCCATTTCAAATAGGTGACAGGCAGTGCATAGCCGTATTCAGCGGTTTCGGGATTGTCGCGGTTAATGCCTCCGACGGCAAAGAGCTGTGGCGATATCCCTGGGACACCAAGTACAAAACGAACGTTGCCGATCCCATTATAGCCGGTGACAGGGTCTTTATCAGCACGTGGTACACAATGGGCTGTGCAATGCTGGATATATCGTCCGGCCAACCCGTGTTGCTCTGGCAGAACAAGGAAATGCAGAATCATTACAGCACGTGCATTCTTTGGGATGGGCACCTCTACGGATTCGACGTGGCAAAGTTGAAATGTATGAATTTCACCACGGGCGAAATCAAATGGACGCTTGAAGGAGGCTTCGGCAGGGGCTCGCTGATGATGGCCGACGGCAAACTTGTCGTCCTTACCGAAAAAGGCACTCTGTTGATTGGCGATGCATCGCCGGTGAGCTTCAGGCCCATACTGCAGGCAGAAACCATCGATGGAAAGTTCTTCACCGGCCCCGTCCTGTGCAACGGCAGAATATACATCCGCAATCTGACCGGCGATCTGGCCTGTGTGGCGCTGGCCGAGGACGGGCAATAGTCACCGGCCTATGTTGCTTATTCGCCTCTTATATCGTAAGCCATAAGGGCGTTGCCGTGACGGATGTAGAGCCTGCCGTCGGAAATAGAGGGATGCGCCCAGTGCTCAGCGGTGCCTTTGGTAATCTCGAATGAGCTGACCATCTCGTAGCCGGTGGGGGTAATCCTGACCAGTCCGACTGTTCCGCCTTCGCCGTAGCAGTAGAGCATGTCATCGGCGTAGATGACGCAGCCTTTGCCGACGAGCTTGGCTTCATATTTTATCTTGCCGGTGGCAAGTTCAAGGCAATACCACGTGCCAATAACCTCTTCTTTCGAGGCGGGCGGGTAAATGGCGGAGCTGCTGCCGTGGATATTTCCGTCGATCAGCATTACGCCGCCATGGTGACAATCCAGTTTTCGCTCGGTCCATTTCAGCTCATAGCCGGAGCCATCCGGTTTCAGCTCGAACATCCTGCCCCGGTCGGGGAACTCATTGGGGTCGGGTGCGTCGTCACGGGTGTAGCCGGTGGTGACATAGAGAGAGCTACCGGTAACGACGGGACTGACGGCTGCAAGGTCGTGTCTCTTCTCGTGCGGGACGCGATGGACAACGTTTCCGTTATCGGGGTCCACCAGGATAATCGACTTTTGGACGTTGGTGGCAATCAGTGGTTTGCCGCTCAGCTCGACGACGACCGGCGAGCAGTAGGCGGCCTTTTCGTAGAGGCCTTCGGGGGTCCGCAGGCCCTTTGTTGTCCAGATGGTTTGCCCGTCCATCTTGTTCAGGGCGACAATCGTGGCGTCTTTGCCGCCGGGTGTGCAGATTACCTTGTCGCCGTAAATCAGCACCGATTCGCTAAGGCCCCATTTGAGATTCTGCCCCTCGAATTTTTCCAGCGTGTCCACCGCCCATTTTTCCTTGCCGGTCTTTGCATCGAAGCAGACGAGGTTTCCATACCCGCTGAAGACGTAAACCCGGTCGCCGTCCACGGTCGGTGTCGTGCGCGCGCCCTCATGCGGCCCATTCCAGTCCCGACCATACGAAGCGGTCCATTTGGGTTGGCCGTTGAGGTCGAAGGCGAAGCAGATTCCCTGTTTTTCTTTTCCGACCATGCCCGTGGTGTAAACATACCCGTCGGCGACCGCGGCTGAAGAGAACCCTATGCCCAGGCCCTCGACCGACCAGAGTTCTTTGGGCCCGCCCTCAGGCCATTTCTTGAGCAGTCCGGTTTCAGGGGATTTGCCGTTGCGGTTGGGCCCGCGAAACTGGGGCCAGTCCGCGGCCCAGGAGAGGCAAGTGCCGGACAGTGCAAAACCCAGTACGATCATTCTCAGGTATTTCTTCATCTGTCAACTCCTCACTTTGAAGGACAACCGGGCATTAAACCTAATGTACCTGACGATTCTAATTATTACGGAAACAAATATATTGATTTTACTCAAACTGACCGATTTATCCGTACCTATAAACGCAACTCACCTTTTGACAAGGTATTATGCGCCATAGAAACAATAGTAAAATCAGCCATCCGCCAACGGCGGATTCGACAATTCTTGTCCGCCATAGCTTTATGCGAAGGCGGATTGCATTTCACGCTTTGATTTTTGTGTTTTCAAACTGACCCTCGGTCAGTTTGAGTTAATGTTACTGACGGATTTTGCTTGCCTGACGCCGTCTGTCCGCTTCTTTTAACAGCCTCTTGCGGATCCGAAGCGAGTTAGGACAAATCTCGACAAGCTCGTTTTCCTGAATGTACTCCATCATTGCTTCGAGACTCATTTTTCTGGCAGGTCTGACCTTGGCCGCATCGTCTTTTCCCGCCGCCCGTATGTTCGTAAGCTGCTTGCTTCTTACCACGTTTACGGGTATGTCTTTTTCCTTGCAGTGCTCCCCGACCACTTGTCCTTCGTACACTTTCTCGCCCGGCTCAACAAAGAAAATACCCCGATCGTACAACGCATCAAGCGCATAAGCCGTCACTTGCCCGGTATTGGTTGCAATCATGACGCCTGCCTTTCGCTGAGGTATCGCTCCCCGCATCAGCCCATATCTCTCAAACGCATGATGCATAATCGCCCTGCCCTGTGTTGCGTTCATCATCCTGGCGTTAAGACCGAACAAGCCCCGCGATGGTATCAGGAATTCCATATGAACAAAGCCGCCTGCTCCGCTCCTGGCGTCTATTTTAACTATTTCACTGCGCCGGTCTCCCAGAAGACTCATCACACAATTCTGGCAATCCAGGGGGCAATCCACCATAAGCAATTCTATCGGCTCATGTTGCTGTTCTTCGATCATCCTAAAAATCACATTCGGCTGGCCTACACAAATCTCATACCCTTCTCGCCGCATGTTCTCGAGTAAAATTCCAAGGTGCATCAGCCCTCTGCCTGAAACATTGAATTCTTCAGGCGTCCGTCCGGCTTCCACTCGCAATGCGACATTCTTCTGAAGCTCTTTGTGGAGCCTTTCAGCGATATGCCTGCTTGTTACATACTTGCCGTCTTGACCGGCAAAAGGCCCGTCGTTGACCCTGAATGTCATTGACATCGTCGGCTCATCAACAGGTATAACATCAAGCTTCGAAGGATTATCCGCACAGGCAATGGTGTTGCCGATATCAACAGGGTCAAGCCCTGATATTGCACATATATCACCAGCCTGGACGCTCAAAACCTGCGTTCGGCCAAGTCCCTGAAACTGATGAATTTGCATAATCTTTTGCCGTGTTTGCAGACCTCCGGCGTCAATTACAGTAACTCTCTGGCCTTCAGTTATCTGCCCGGCAAAAACTCTTCCTATTGCTATCCGCCCCACATAATCAGAATATTCCAGATTCGTCACCAGCATTTGCAGCGGAGCGCCAGGGGTAACGTGAGGCGGAGGAACATTATTTATAATTGCATCGAATATGACCTGCATATTGCCGGTTCTCTTCCTGTAATCGGTCGTCGCCCATCCCTCCTTTGCAGACGCGTAAACAAGAGGAAAATCCAACGCCTCATCGTCGGCCCCCAGTGACACAAGCAAATCAAATACTTCATTGACGACATCATCAGGCCTGCTGTTCGCCCGATCAACCTTGTTGATAACGACTACCGGTCTGAGCTTGTACTCCAGGGCCTTGGCCAGCACAAATCTGGTCTGCGGCATAGGTCCTTCGAAGGCGTCAACCAAAAGCAGCGCGCCGTCCGCCATTTTCAGAACACGTTCAACCTCTCCGCCAAAATCGGCATGCCCCGGTGTATCGATTATATTTATTCTATATTCATCGCCTTGTGAATCCGTATAGTTAATAGCGCAGTTCTTGCTTAGAATTGTTATGCCCCGTTCCCGTTCCAGGGGATTCGAATCCATAATCAATCCGTGTTCGCTGCCGGCGAGCTTGTCGAGCTCCTCGCGGTGGAACATCCCCGACTGGTACAAAAGCTGGTCTACCAGCGTCGTCTTGCCGTGGTCAACATGGGCAATGATAGCTACATTACGAATATAATCGGCGTACATAACAAATTCTCAAAAGGGATCAGCGAATATTCGGAATCTGACTTAGTCCTTATTGGATAAACGCAACATACTACACTATTTTACAGGAATGTCAATACAAAGCCGCGCAACCGGCATGCCTGTGTCTGACCATATATTCTGGCGGTCATGCGGATAGTTTCTTCTGGGCATTCCAGTATTGTCTCCAAAGGCCGCTGGAGCGGACGGATGCAAGGGCCATCAGGCCCTCGGCATTCGGCTTATCCCATCGCATACCGGGC
>DATKZT010000031.1:0-93445 GCA_035527845.1 Sedimentisphaerales bacterium
TCTCAATCTCAACACCTAACGCATCTTTCAGTTCATCTACACTAATCTTGTCATCCATAACGTTCTCCTTGTTTCATAATTCCTTATAAAACAAAGAGTAACACACCCGCAGAAAATGCGCCAGAAAAATTAGTCGCACACGTCGCTGTTTTGTGGCTTCCCGCCGCCTCTCACTGCATGCCTGGTTCCATCAGTTGCTGGGGTATGAGTCGGACCGGGCCTAAAAGGCCGGAGTCCATCAGGGGCCAGCCGGATGCGTCGAACTTGCGGTAGTTGATGTTGACGAAGTTGATTTCATAGAACTTTTTCCAGTTTACCTTTCGCCGGCCCAGGTCCGCTATGCGGTTTGCGGAGAGGTTCGTCACTTCCACCTCCAGCACGTTCCTGCCTGGTGCAAGAAACTCACCGACGGGCATCTTGAACGGGATGCTCCACAATGTCCTCGCGTACTTGCCGTTAATCCTGACCCGTGCACTCTCACAGACCCGCCCCAAATCAAGTATCCAATCGGCAGCGTCATCAGAAGGATTATTGAATGTGATTTTATAGCGTGCGGTCCCGCCAAAGCGTTTCGCCTCGTCATCGCCGAGTTCGGTCCACGAGGCCAGCCGGTCTGTCTTGAAACCTGCCGGCAGGTTCGGCCCGCCCTCAATAAAATCGACTTGCCAAGTCCCTTTTATCTCGTAACCTTCGTCTTTTGTCTTCAGGTACGGCCACTTCGGCCCCTCGACTTTCTTTTTCGAGAAGGTGCGCAGAAGACACGACTGCCCGGGCTCTAATTGCAAATAGACTTCTGCGACGCCGTTTTGCGCCTCTCGCACAGCAGCCAGGCCCGAGGCCCCTCTCAGTCCGTCAAGTATCACCGCCGACTTCGCGGGCACGCCGAGCCGAACCCAACCATCCAAAACCTCCCCTCCCAGATTGGCTAAGAAGTAATTGTGTCCCTCCGGATGGCTGAGACGAATGAACTCTATCCCACTATCGACCACGGACTCACGAACTACCTCGGCCGTGCCGAGCGCCGCTTCGAGATCACGGCTTATCAGAAATCGCCCCTTGCCGTATTTAACGTCTTGTACGGTTGAATACGTCGAGCTGAACTTCACCAAAAGCGGCTGCGCGATCTTGTTGAACTGAGCTCGCCGACTCTCAAGCTCGCCCAGCCCCGGAACATCTCTCGGAACATCACCGTAAAACAAAACCGTTGCCCCTTTCTCTGCAACCTCAACCAGTTGCTTCAGCGTCCCCACCGGCATAAACCGGCACTTCGGAACAACCACCACACGATACTCCCCACCCCGCATCTTTATTCGCCCAGAAGAAACCTCAGCCTCCGCCAACTGCCGGTCCGAAACATAATCAAACGTGTACCCACGCTCCCACAACCTCTTTGCCGTCTGATAGAACTCGCCTCCGTGCATCCAGCCGCCTATACCGTGGACCGACAGCCCCATCAACATCCCGTCCTTGTTGTGCCAAATGTCATACACCGGCCAATATAGCAGGACATTGCTGTCGGGCTTACCCGATTGGAGCACCGACTGGCACCTCGCTATGTATGCGTTCAGCTCAGGGAAGTCCCGCCAGAAACCGTTCGAAGGTGCAAAATTCACCGACGCATAAAAAAGCCACCCCGGCCACGCCTCATCAAAAGGTGAATACGCCATCCCATGATAGAATACATGATTGATACCGCACACGAACAACTGATCTATCTCGGGTTTGACCTGGGAGAGAGACACCCTGAAGTGCTCCCCCAACCAGGTACACGACTCCGACGACACGAGTTTCTTTCCGGTCACGTGTGCCGCCGAAGAAGCGAACTTGAGCATCAGCGGGTCATTGAGCGCAGCATGAAAACTGAAATCCGGTTCCATTCGCAGGTCCGGTATTTTAAGTCCGCTCGGCCCGAAAATCTCCGTCTCCGGAATATCAGCCGCCGCATACGTGTCGAGCAGATTACTCGGGCTGCCGTGCGCCTGGTTCCGCGTCAGACTGCCCTTGCTGTGACACCATTCGACCCACGGCATGATGTAGCTCTCAAGATGCAGGTCCGCTATCGTCTCCCGATAATCGCACTTCACCCGCGCCGCCACATCCTCATCACCCTCGCCTAACAACGCCGGCGAAAACTTGCGCAGGTCATAGCCCCGCCGGTTCTCAAACTGCTCAAACAGATCATCCGTCCAGGTCGCCCGCCCATACTCGTACGAGTCGTGATAATGCGCCCGCGGCATCGCCCCTTTGTAATCCCCAAAGGCCTTGTCAAACCGCTCCAGATACCTCATCAACGACGCACGTGAAAACGGGTCTATGATGTATCCCGCTCCGCCCGGCGCCGCCCGCTCCACCTTCTTGCCGCCCAAGCCCTGAAAAACGCCATACAGCTTCCAATCGCCCTTTGGCGCCGTCCAGTCCAGCATACCCCGCTCATCCACTTTCGTTGTCAGTTCTACGATGTCGCCTGCGCCTGAATAAGCCATTAAGGCCTGAAGTTTCGGTACGGCCCTGCCTTTTTCATCTTCAAGCTTGACCGTCTCGCTGAGCCGCTGTCCCTCATTAACGTCGTACGTACGAAAAATCACGTCAGCCGTAGCATCCTCTACGCTGACATTGGGCCCGCCGAAAGGCCATCCCGTCCCCGTTGACATATCAACGCCCATCCCCAATCGACTCGCCTCATTTGTGGTATGGTCCAGCATCTCCATCCACCTCGGCGATAGATATTCAATAAAGCGGTCCTCCGCCCCCTTGACGCCGTAAATAGGAATAATGTGAACGCCGCCCAAACCTGCCTTATGGTAAGCCTCCAAATGTTCGGTCAGCCCCTCTTTGTCCACGGCGCTGCCAAGCCACCACCAATATGTCCACGGTTTGCTCTCCCGCGTCACCTCGGGCCAGCCAAGCTCGAACGTCTCCTCGGCACAGACAATGCCCAACGACCCCCGGCACAACACAGCAGCAAGAACGACCCCCAACGTAAAAATACCCACGTTGAATCGTGACATCATCCTATGTCCCCCTTGATGATGAGTAAAAAACAATTCCCTGGCTTGATCAAGAATCGAATCACACAGGCTCAGAAATCTTCACCGCACGTTTGTTCCTGGCCCGGAATCGGCGAGGCGGTATCCCCACCAAGGCCTTAAATGTCCGCGTAAAATAACTTTGGTTGTTATAGCCCACCTGAAAACAAATCTCCGTACAACTCTGGCTCGTGGCCAGCAGCAACTGCTTGGCCCGTTCTATTCGGACACTCGTGAGATAATCAATGACGGTGATCCCCATTTGCTCCTTGAACACGTGGGCAAGCCGGGAGGCACTAAGGTGTGAGACCTTCGCCACCTCATCCAGCGTTATGGACTTATTATAATTGGCGTCGATGTAATTGATCACAGGCGTTATCTGTGTCACCTTCTTCGCGTCCTGCGAAGTATAGACCAGCTCGACAAACTCATTTAAGGCAGTGCTGATCCAGGCGCACAAATCCTCCTGGCTGTCAATCTGCATCACTTTGTTAACATAGCCCAGGTTTTTCTCAAGCATCACATCCACGGCCACCCCGCCTTCCACCGCCGACCGGCTCAGTATACTCAGCAGCTCCAGCAACCTTGCCTTTAGCACACCGAGATCCCCCGGATTGTGAAACAATATCGTACCGAGGATGGAGTTAAGTATCTCCTTAGCGCCGGTGCGGTCGCCGATCTTCACCTTGCCCATCAGCTCACGTTCACTCTCCAGTGGATACTTCCATTCGGTGCCCAGCTTTTTTCTCTCGCGGATGAATTCCCCGATCTGCGCCTGCTGCTCGGACCGCTGCCGACGCCAGCGGATGCCGCGGGTATCGAAGCCCCCCACCTCGTAGAGCAGATCAAACAGAAACTCCGAGGCTTGATGAATCTTGCGCCCGGGTATAACGGGCAGCTTCCGCAGTGCGGCCGCGAATTTGCGCCCCTTCAAGCCGAGGCCCGCAAGCCGTTTTTCAACATCCTTGAGCAGAATGCGCGTCACCGGCTCCCACAGACATTTGCCGAAAAACATCCCACCCAGCGCGGTGTCTTTATCCATCACCGGCACGCACACTAACACAATGCCCGCGTGGCAAAGGGAGATATAAGACTGCCCGGTCTCGCCGGCGATCTTGATGCTCCGTCGCCGCTCCCTTTCGCACCGCTTTCGTCCCTCGTCGCTGCTCTTGACAAGGTCGCAAAACGCCCGCCGACAATCCGCACCGCACATCTCTTTTATCTCTTTGCCGGTGACACTGGTCGTCTCCAGGCAGAGCTGGAAATGCTCCCGGAAGACATTCTGTATCTTCTCCGACTTTTCCCGGTTGAGAAACTTTTGCAACTGTTTTCTTGTAGGCATTTGTGACCCCTTTCCTTATAACAAGTTGCCCTGTCGCTGCTGTGCAGGATACAGTCTCCCCGGCCGACAGCAAGATAGTGATATTATACCTGCCGACAAGATAATGCAAAACAAAATTTTACTGCGCGGGCAGCCCGCAAAAATGTTTCGCTTGACCAAAATGGCGTTTTCAGGACAATGAGCCGTGTTTAACCAAAACCGAACGCCGAAAAACACTGTAGATTCTGCAGGCAAAGGCGCTGCCGAGGACGCGAAACCGAGAAAAAAGCCGCGCGTAAAGATTGTGACTCGCGGCTCAATCGTGAGACTCGCCGTGCTGGCAGCGGTTCTTGCAATATGCTGCCTGGGGACGTATCTGGTTATGATAAAAATGCCCGGCAAAAGCTACACCGGCCCCCTGCCGCCTCTGACCGACGAGCAGCTTGGGCTGCGCGATGAGCTTGTCCGCGACATTGAAATGTTGGCCTCGCAAATCGGCGAGCGAAACGTCTGGACCTACGCCAGCCTTACCGCCGCCGCTGATTTTATCGAAGCCTCCCTGACGAAAGTCGGCTACAAGCCTCGGCGACAGAACTTCACCGCCGCCGGCAAGACCTGCTGCAACATCGAAGTCCAAATCAAAGGCGCCGCCTTGCCGAATGAAATTGTTATCATCGGGGCCCATTACGACACCGTGCCCGGCTCGCCGGGCGCCAATGACAACGGCTCCGGCGTCGCCGCTGCGCTGGCACTGGCCCGCCGATTCGCTGACCAAGAGCCCGCGCGGACGCTGCGCTTCGTGTTTTTTGCCAATGAAGAGCCGCCCTTCTTTCAGACCGGCGAGATGGGCTCGCTGGTTTATGCGAAAAGCTGCAAAGAGAAAGGCGAGAATATCGTCGCGATGCTCAGCCTCGAAACCATCGGCTACTACACCGATAAGCCGAACAGCCAGCAATATCCCTTCCCCTTCAGTATTTTCTATCCTTCGACCGGCAACTTTCTCGGCTTCGTCAGCGACCTGGCTTCGCGCGAGTTATTGCACAGGACAATCGCCTCTTTTCGCCGCAACTGCAAATTCCCATCCGAAGGCGGCGCCATCCCCCAGTTCATCCCCGGCATCGCCTGGTCCGACCAATGGTCCTTCTGGCAGCAGGGCTACCCCGCCATAATGCTCACCGACACCGCCCCCTTCCGCTACCCATATTACCATTCACAAGACGACACCGCCGACGAAATCACCTTCGATTGCCTCACTCGCGTGATATCAGGCTTACAGTCGGTTGTTGCGGATTTCACCGAAGGGCCAACCGACTAAACAAAAGATGTGATTCGCACGATAGGTCACCAGTGCAAAATCGACGAAGAACACAGTCCCCAAGCGACAGCCAAACCCATCCCGCCGCCAAGGCAGGAGTTTATCCGCCTCAGGCGGGCCTCTCCCCCGCTTGCGCACCGTCGTTTTGGCGGGTAGACGGAACCCAAGCTGCCCGAAAGTATCATAAGGAACTGGGAGTATTGGACCTCAAAAACCGAAGTTACTTAGCCCCACAATGGGATATCCCCTCCTCCCGACGAGAGGGCTACCACAGGTAAAGACCTGTTTCTACGACGACAAACATCCGGGCGATGCCTTAGCCACTTGTGGCTCTGCTATGGTTTTGCGCGCGCTTGGCTATGCGCGAAATCTGGCCCAACCCAACCAAACTCGTGAGTCCGCAAACTAACTGGGGCAATGGTCCTCGCATCGCTCGGCAATAGGCAAACCTGTACTCTAGTCCTGCCTCATCCAAAAGCTGCTTGGCGATCGTACTATCCTCGCTTTCATCACCTATAAGAATGTATACACCCCGATTCCTTTCTGCGCACATACTTACCTCCTTTCATCGTCCAATCTTCACTTGAACTCTTTTTTGTTATTCTATTATTTCGCTTTCAAAATGTCAACCACTTTCTTCGCAAAAGCGGTAACATCAATATCCTTATCCCTATATACCATACTATCGTCATATTCCGCAAGTACTGTTCGATATTCAATTTGCTCAGTGAATGCCGTCTCTAATTCCCTAGCGCGGGTTGCGCAAAATTTCCTTCGTGCTCCCTTGCCCATGCCGGTTAAGACTCCTGGCTGCTTCTCGCCCCACTGAAACTCAAGTTCCTTTGCGGCTTCGTCCATCCTCTCAACTACTTTAGTAGAACTTAACTCACCTAACTTATCTTGTGTGACAAAGTCGGCGATTTGTATTGATTTCAATCTGGAAATCCCGCCCTCTTTGGCACTGCTAACGAAACTGCCCCACCATGGCCTTTCGTTCCCACAAAGCAACTCAACCACAGTATTTCTCCATAATAATTTCTCGTCCTCACTATTTTCGAGGACAAATACCTTCGGAGCATTAGTGTAGTGTTGCAGTTCTGTAAAGCCTTTGTGTGCTTGGAGTTCTTTAAGTACACCTCCGGCGCTATTCCCATTGAAAAGTGGCCGATAGATGACGAGACTGGAGCACTGCCGCACAAGCGTACGGTCCCGAGAGTTTATCTGCTCCCCAATAAGGGCAACGAGGTGCTCCAATTCTCCTGAAATGCAGCATAATTCTAAGCTCTTCTTTTCGCCTAACTTGTCTTTTATTTCCTGCCAAGTCATAGCTTTTTGAATAAGGCGTACTTCTTCATCTGTGAAAAACCCAGCAGGATCCAGTGGTTCTTTAAGAGGCTTTTCGGGCTTCGACCATAAAACTTCGTCCACACGCCCAAGAGGCCATCGCTCCAAGAGTCTCGGTATATAGACTTTTATTTTCTTAGACTTATCGTTCCCGTTGATTGAGTTCTCTTGCCCAACATCTGCGCGTTGCCCTGCCGTACTTGGAGGTGCCTTTACCTCTACGGATGGAATCATCCATTCATCTATTGTAGTAGGTTCCCACACCGCCAATTCCCCTGAAAGGTGGTCGGCTAGCGAACTTACCCAATTGCTCCAGTCGTCAAAAAGCTTGTTGTTGCCTTCCGACCTCACCCGTCGAGGCTCACTTATTGGATGAGAAAGGTATACCGGCAGGATGTTTCCCTCAAATATCTTCTGCAGTAAGCCACATCGATGTTTCGTAGCCACCGTTAGCACCGGCACGCTACCGAGCAATCCTGCCAAGTGTGCAGATGCTCCGGCCTCTGCCTGTCGCCAGATTAATGTGCTAATAAGGTCTTGAATACTCTTCTTCACCTGTTTGAACTCGTCGCCAGGGGACGTGTACTCATCGAAGATACCGCCTTCGCCTCGCAGCCATGCGTACATGTCATAAATATCATCGACTAGGTGAACAACGTATTTAGGATTAAGAGTCCTCAGTTTCTCTGCATCTACAATCGGCACAAACTCTGTCGAATCCGCCTTAAAGTAAACAGCATGCAGTACCAATGCAACGTTTCTTCCAGCTTCTGTCGCCTTTCTAACCTCCTCCCCTGCTTTCTCAATGGCATTGGCCCAAAGACGGTTAAGCATAGGGTAAGGCAATGAGGTAACCGAAATAATAGGCTCTTCGCCCTCATCAGATGATTTTCTGAATTCGGACGAACCTGCATATATTGCATCGTTGAAGGCCTCTCCTACAAGCAGGTCTTCAAGGTCGATGACACAGAGATGATCCTTACCCTTCTTCTGCAGATATCGGCTAAACTTCTCGAGAACCCGCTTAGGTTTGACCCCAGACATTCCTGTTACGATTACAACATTTCCCATCGTGTGACCTCTCCTTTAACAGTAAGACCATTTGATCATAAATAATATCCCGATCTCACTCCCAAAGAACAAAATACCCAAGCCCGCAATCAGCACAAAATTAAATCCGTCCCGCTTCCCGGGCACGCCGAACAAGCCACTGGTCGCAAACATAACCCGCAATGCGCGACCAAGACGAGGCCAGGCAAGTGCGGAATGACAATTTTTAATTTTTTTTTTACTCATGCGCTGTCGTTTTTCTGCTCAAGGGCGGATTGGCTCATCGCTCCTCCCAATTCGCGGGCCACCGGTCAAGAGCTACAATCAGGAGGCGAGAGTCGCGCAGACAACTCAAGCCTCCTGCTCATTATAACAGCGAAGCTGCCCCAGCCGGTGTTGATATGAAATTTCAAGAAAATGTGAAAATTCTGAAAAAATCTTCGAAAACCCGTCTAACGGGCCAGAAATGGGCCCGACCACAGGTGCCGGGGCTAAACGATAATGAGGCGACGCCGGGCGTCGCGGTCTTTTGGGTGGATTCTGCATCGGCGAGACAGGGTTGTCCACCACGAGATATGCGTTTATTCGGCGTTCGAGAATTGCCCGTCTGAGCGACCGCCGAATCGACCGAACAAGGCGTCGAAGCAGCAAACCAGCGGCCGCAAAGGAACAGGGTTTGCCCGCCTGTCCGTTTGCGGTATAATGACTCGTCCTGTTAGCGTTGTGTGTGAGCGGGGTTGGCGGTCAATCCGGCACACGCGGTCCATAATTCAAGAAGGAGGCAAAAGTGAAAACGAAGTTATACACGACGACCCTGGTCTTGGCGTTCGTGGCTGCGGCGGCGGTCGTTTATGCCGCCCAGAAGGATGCCAACGAGAGCCCGCCTGCTGCGGGGCCGGACGCCAACGTCCCCGCCCCCAAGGAGGCAATCGCGATCGTCTCGGATTCGGACAAATTCAGCTACGCCACCGGCGTCCAGATGGCGCAGAGCTTCAAAAGACAGGGCGTAGAGGTCAATGTGGATTTGCTGGTACGCGGGATAAGGGACGCTCTGGCGGACAAGCCGCTGGCGATGGATCAGCAGGAAATGCGAAAGGTGATCATGGAGTTTCGCCAGAAGGCCATGTCCCAATGGCAGGGGCGCCAGAACCCGGAAGCCGCCAGGAACTTGGCCGAAGGAAATAGATTTCTTGAGGCAAACAAGGGCAACGAGGGCGTCAAGGTGCTGGCCAGCGGTCTTCAATACAAGGTGATAAGGGAAGGTACGGGCAAGACGCCGACGGCGAATGACAGGGTCAAGACCCACTATCGGGGACGTCTCATAGACGGCACGCAGTTCGACAGTTCATACTCGCGCGGTCAGCCTCAAGAGTTCGGCGTTGGAAAGGTGATACCGGGCTGGACCGAGGCCTTGCAGCTCATGAAAGAGGGCGCCAAGTGGGAGTTGTACATACCGCCCAGCCTGGCTTACCGTGAACGCGGTATGCCCCCTGCTATTGCGCCCAATGCGACCCTTATCTTTGAGATTGAGTTGATCGAGGTACTCCCGCAAAAGCCTGCGACTGCTCCGCGACCCGATGCAGCGACCCAGCCGCGTAAGTAAGAAGACGCATTTGCAGCGGCTGCATGGCCCGCACGGCGACCAGAGCCGGCCGCGACAACGGAACAGGGGCTGGGGGCTATTTTGCCAGGCGGGTCCCGATTGCCAGCGCTAATAGGCTGCTGCCCATCAGAATCGCTGCCGGCAGTGTCACGGCGATAAGGGCCGGCTCGCTCAATGTGGCAAGAATGTAGACGGCCAGACCAGTCAGGAAGCCCACAGTACAGAGGATAGCCAGCAGCGCCCGGCGGAAAACTATCAGCAGGACAACCACCGCCACGGCTGCGATAACAAGTAAAGGCGCGGCAATTACAAACCATCGGACAGTCATAGCTTTGTCCCTTACGAAAGACCATAAGACCGAGAACGCTTTCAGCCGGTGAAGTACAGGTACGCCGCCACGATGAATACAAGCAAAATAATCGAGAAGATGACGTCGGCTTTGGTCCAACTGGAGCGTGACCTCTGGCGGTCCTCCAGCGTTCGCGTTCCATAGGTCAGGCCGCTAATCTTTTCGTACGACGGCGGCTCGGTGAGGTAGCTGACCACAATCATTACAATTACGCACACGACGAAGATCAGCAGGCTGTAGTACTGGAAAAAGATGTTATTAATAATCCAGAAGAACGAGCCCTGCTGGTATTGGGTACCTATCAGTTTGACGGGCGTATCGACGGCGAGGCGGAAAAGGCCGAGCAGGAATCCGATAATCAGCGCGGCCAGGCAGCCCTTGCCGTTCAGCCTTTTCATAAAGACGCCGAGGAAGAAGACGACGAATATCGGCGGCGCGAGGTACGCCTGTATGCCCTGCAGATAGTCGTAAAGGCCCTTTCCTCCGCGAATTACCGGAATCCACAGCAGGCCGATCAGCACCATGACTGTGGTGGCAATTCGCCCCATCCATACGAGCTGGTGCTGGGTGGCCTTGGGCCGGAACTTGGAGTAGAAGTCCATCGTGAAAAGGGTGGATGATGCGTTGAAGACGCCCGAAAGTGAACTCATCAGTGCGGCCAGCAGGCCAGCCACCACTATGCCTCGTACGCCCATCGGCAGAACGGTCATGACCAGCATTGGAAAAGCCGCCTGGGCCTGGTCGCGTACAACCTGGCCCTCGCTGCCTATCAATTTGTCGGCTATCTCCGGCATCCTGCCGCTGGCACCGAGTGCAAAGCATATCATGCCGGGAATGATGAAGATGAATACAGGCAGCAGCTTGAAGAACGATGCGCAGATGGAGCCTCTTCTGGCGGCCCGCTCGTCGGGTGCGCCGAGTGCGCGCTGGACGATGTACTGGTCGGTGCACCAGTACCACAGGCCGATGATGGGTGCGCAGAAGAGCATTCCGAGCCAGGGATAGTTATCGTTGAAGTACCATGCCATTCGTCCGGCTTCTTTCACCGGGGCCCATGTTCCTTCTACATTGGCGGGGACCAGCGGCTTCCAGAGGTTGAACATATCTGAGCCGCATATTGCCCTTAGCTCACCCCATCCGCCGAGTGCCCTGAGGCCGAAGATGGTCACGAGGATGGAACCGAAGACGAGGATTATTGTCTGCACGGCCTCGGTGTAGGCGACGGCGCGGAGGCCGCCGAGGACGGTGTAGATTCCTGTCAGGACAATCACGAGGAACGAACCTATCCAGAAGCTGTCGAGCCCCATGAAATGGAGGTTCGGCAGTAGGACACTGAAGACGATGCCGCCGGCAAAAATTCCGACTGCTATTTTCGTCAGGACGTAGGCCACAAGGGATATGAGTGAGAGGACCCAGCGTGCGGTGGGCGTGAAGCGTCTTTCAAGAAACTCCGGCATGGTAAAGACCTGCGAGCGCATATAGAAAGGCACCATGATCCAGCCGAGCACGAGCAGGCACCAGGCGTGGAGCTCATAGTGCGCCATGGCGACGCCATCGGTGGCGCCGGAGCCGGCGAGTCCGACGAGGTGCTCGGAGCCGATGTTGGATGCAAAGATCGAGGCACCGACAATGAACCAGCCGAGGTTTCTGCCTGCAAGGAAGTAGTCGGTCGCTGTGTCTCTGCTTTTGAGGATGACCCACCATGCGATGCCGAACAGGATGGCAAAATAAATTCCCAGTACTATCCAGTCCCACCTCTGCAGTACCGCCGCTCCGAGAATCTGAAATGATGCCATACAAACCCCTTCCTAATTGGCCAATGTTTTCCTAAATCGAACCATCGAACCATCGAACCAAAAATACTACAGGTTTGCCGGGTCGCTTGCAACAAGTTTTAGAAAGGTGAATGGGTTTTCAAGGGTATCTTGCGGGCAAAAAATAGCGGATACTGCACACTTGAAAGTTTGCGCCGGGTGGCTTATTATCTTGCTTTATAAGGTGAATGGCCTATTGGGAATCGAGCATAAGAAGGAACATTAAAGTCAAAATGCAGGAGAACGAGGCATGGCTTATGCGATTGGCTTGGATTATGGGACCAACTCCGTCAGGTGTCTGATAGTTGATGTCAGAAACGGCAAAGAGCTGGGCAGCGCCGTGCACGGCTACGATAGCGGAGAGGACGGGATCATCATAGACCGGTCAGACCACAATCTGGCGAGGCAGAACCCGGCCGATTACCTCAAGGGTGCCGTGGCCGCCGTCAAGGGCGCTATCGCCCGGGCAAAAAGGGCAAACAAAAAGTTCGATGTAAGCAAGATCATAGGCATCGGCGTGGACACAACGGGCTCGACGCCGCTGCCGGTTGACAGGGATGGTAACCCTCTGAGCATGAAGAAGGAATTCCGGAAGAACCCGAACGCTTGTGCGTGGCTGTGGAAAGACCATACCGGTTATGCCGAAGCTGCCGACATTACCGAATTGGCTGCAAAGGAGCATCCCGAGTATCTGGCCAAGTGCGGCGGGACCTATTCATCCGAGTGGTTCTTCAGCAAAATACTTCACTGTCTGCGAACCGACCCCAAAGTTTTCGACGCCGCCTACAGTTGGGTGGAGTGTGCGGATTATATTCCGGGTGTGCTGACGGGGACACAGAGGCCCGACGTGGTGAAGCGCAGCCGATGTGCCGCCGGCCACAAGGCAATGTTCTCGAATGACTGGGGCGGCCTGCCGGCGAAAGATTTCCTCGCCAGGCTCGACCCAAAACTCGGCGACCTTTGCCACCGGCTTTATGACCAAACCTACACCGTTGAGACCGAGGCGGGAAGGCTTACCGAAGAATGGGCTAAAAAATTGGGGCTGCCGGCCCGCATTCCCGTGGCTGTCGGAGCCTTCGATGCGCATTTGGGCGCCGTCGGCTCCGGAATCGCTCCAGGCAAACTGGTAAAAATCATCGGCACGAGCACCTGTGACATGCTCGTCTCAGAGGCGACTCGGCAGTTCCCGGATATTCCCGGAATCTGCGGCATCGTTGACGGTTCCATTGTCCCGCACTACTTCGGCCTGGAGGCGGGCCAGTCGGCGGTCGGTGACATCTTCAACTGGTTTGTAAATTACATCCAGCCGGGCGGAAAATCCGCAGGTTCTCACGAATCACTCACCGGCCGGGCGGCAAAACTAAAGCCCGGCCAGTCCGGCCTGCTCGCGCTCGACTGGAACAACGGAAATCGCACCATACTCGTTGACCAAAGACTTACAGGCCTGCTCGTGGGCCAGACCCTCCACACCGAGCCTGAAGAGATTTACCGGGCCCTGATTGAGGCGACCGCCTTCGGTGCGCTTACCATTATCAATCGGTTCGAGGAATACGGCGTCAAGGTCTCCGAGGTGATTAACTGCGGCGGTATCGCCGAGAAGAATCCTTTGATTATGCAGATTTACGCTGATGTCACCGGAAGAGAGATGAAGGTAAGCCGCTCCGCCCAGACGTGCGCATTGGGTGCGGCAATCACCGGTTCCGTGGTGGCCGGCAAAGCCGCAGGCGGCTATGACAGCGTGCCACAGGCCCAGGCGGCAATGTGCGGCGTGAAAAAGAAAACCTTTAAGCCCGTTGCCGCTAATCACAAGGTTTATCAACAGCTTTATTCGCTTTATAAGCAGCTTCACGACGCATTCGGCCTCCAGCGCTATGCCGGCACTATGGCAAACGTCATGAAAGAGCTGCTGGCGATAAAGGACCGGGCAAACTTTTAGCATTGTCGCCGAAGACCAAACCCGTAACGTGGCGACGAGGAAAGACCTGACCATCGGCAGGAGATTCGGCGTCCTGGTTGAGCCGAAGATCAACATGTTCCGACCGATGGTTGTTGTTGAAAAATAGAGAACGGCAAATTCGCGAATGCACGATGAACTCAGAGATGCGGTCTGCAAGGCAAATATCGAGCTTCAGGCTCAGGGGCTCGTAATTCATAGCTGGGGCAACGTCAGCGGCATGGATCGCGCGTCCGGCGTGGTCGCCATTAAGCCCAGTGGCGTCCCCTACGATGACCTGACCCCCACGAAGATTGTGCTGCTTGATTTGGACGGCAGAGTTATCGACGGCCGCCTGAACCCTTCATCGGATACACCGACGCACCTCGAGCTTTACCGGAATTTCCAGGCAATAGGCGGTATATGTCACACGCATTCGCATTATGCCACAATCTGGGCCCAGGCCTGCCGCCCGATTCCGTGCTTCGGCACCACCCATGCCGATTTCTTCTATGGCGCCGTCCCTGTCACCGAAGTAATGACCGCTCATGAGATTCAAGACAATTACGAGTTGAACACGGGCAAAGTAATCGTCAGGCGCTTCGCAGACCCGGATCCGATGCAGATGCGGGCAGTATTGGTGGCGAACCACGGGCCTTTCACCTGGGGCGCAACCGCGACCGAGGCGGTGGAGGCGGCGGTGGTTTTAGAGCAGGTGGCGGCGATGGCGCTGGGGACGATAACAATCAATCCCGAGCAGGAGGGCATCTCGCAGGTGCTTCTGGACAAGCACTACTTGCGCAAGCACGGCAAGGACGCATACTACGGACAGGGTGACACTCGTGGAGGATGACTTGACTTGACCACATGTCAGAGAGGGTATTCTTTTTCGCAGGCTGCGGGCTGCGCGATTGAAAACGACAGACAGGTTTGATTTTTGGAACCTCCGATTGAAGGGGGCATTATGGGAGAACCAAACGCGGCTGTGGGAATAGCTCTGGGAATCGCAGCGGGGGCCTTTCTCGGTTCGTTTGCACTGCCCATGAAAAAAACCGGCCGGTGGCAGTGGGAGAATACGTGGATTATGTATTCGTTCTGGGCGCTGATTGTGCTGCCGGTGATTCTTGCGTTTATGACCATTCCCGGATTTCCCGGTGTGTACGGCTCGGTATCGGCGGGCACAATATTGGCGGTGTTTCTGTTCGGCGCAGGCTGGGGTGTGGCGAACGTGGGGTTCGGAACCGGCCTGAAACTCCTGGGCCTGGCGCTGGGTACCGCCATCGTGCTGGGCCTCAACAACGCTATCGGCGCGATTGTGCCTTTGATTACGGACCATCCGGAGGATTTCCGAAAGCCGGTCGGTCTGGCAATTACGGCGGGGGTGGCGGTTATGCTGGCGGGAATCGCTGTCTGCTCAGTGGCGGGAGCAAGAAAGGAAAAAGCCTTGAGGTCCGCTGAGGGTGAGGCTAAACATAAAGACAAAGGCGTTTTCGTGAAAGGGCTGATTGTCTGCCTGGTCGCGGGCGTGTTCGGTGCGATGTTCAACTTTGCGCTGATTGCAGGCAAGCCCATAGAGGAGCAGGCCGTGGCCGCCGGCGCCACACCGCTCAATGCGGCGAACGCCACCTGGTGCGTATCTTTGCTGGGCGGCTTTGTGGTGACTCTGCTTTACTGCCTGTATCTATATAGGAAGAACAACAGCTTCAGGGTGTTCACGCAGAATGAATCAAAGATTAACTGGCTGCATACTTTTCTAATGGGTATCATGTGGTTCGGCGGCGTCGCCATATACGGTATGGCGGTGTCGAAATTAGGCCGGCTGGGCCCTTCGATTGGGTGGCCTGTCATTCAGAGCATGGCGGTCGCCAGCGGGAATGTCTGGGGCATCGTCACGGGAGAATGGAAGGGCACGGGCAAGACGCCGCTCAGGGTTATGATTGTCGGCCTATTGCTGCTTTTTGTCGGCATTGTGATTATCGGCTGGTCGAGCACGTTGCAGGAGACATGAGCAATATCGCAGGCATCGCCTCGGAGTAATGATTCTATGACATCGAGAGAGAGAATCCGCAAAGCATTAAATCACAAAGAAGCGGACAGGGTACCGGTGGATCTGGGCGGCTCCATCGTCTCATCGATTACGAAGAATGCTTACACGGATTTACGAAAGCGCCTGGGGCTGCCGGCGACAGAGCCGGAAATCATTGACATCGTTCAGCAGCTTCCGAGAGTTGAAGAAGACTTCCGAAAGGCATTGAAGATAGACACCGTGCCGTTGGCGGCCGGGGCGGGCTCGGCCTGGGAGCTGAAAATACAAGAGGAGGGGGATTATCTGTTCTTCTACGATGAATGGGGTTCACGGCTGAGGATGCCCAGGGAGGGTGGACATTATTTTGATTGGTGGGAATACCCGCTAAAAGAATCGACGATGGATGCACTGAGGAGATTCAAGTGGCCCGACCCGGATGACCCGGCGCGATATGCGGGTCTGAAAGACAAGGCCGGGCAGCTTTACGAGGATACTGATTATGCAATTGTTGGCAGCGCCTTGTCGGGCGGCGGCATCTTCGAGCAGCCCGAAAGGGTCAGGGGCAGCGTCGAATTTCTTATGGACCTGGTATCCAACGAGAAATTTGCCGATGGCCTGATGCAGGGATTTACCGATTTTTATGTTACCGAATACGGTCACTTTCTCGACGAGGTGGGCGACTATATTGAAGTTATTGTTTACTGGAACGACGTGGCCGGACAGAACGCGCCGCTGATTTCTCCGGAGCTCTATCGCAGGCTTATCAAACCGAAGGAGGAGCGACTCTTCTCTTCGATCAAGAAGAAGACGGACGCGAAAATATTCTATCACCTGTGCGGGGCGGCGTACGAGTTCATTCCGGATTTGATTGAAATCGGCGTCGATATCCTGAATCCCGTTCAGGTCAGCGCCGCAGGGATGGATACCGGCAGGCTCAAGAGAGAATTCGGCAAGGATATCGTCTTCTGGGGCGGCGGATGTGATACGCAGCGGATTCTGCCGTTCGGGACCGTTGATGAGGTCAAGGACGAGGTAAGGCGTCGAATCGACGATTTGGCGCCCGGCGGCGGCTTTGTATTTCACACCGTTCATAATATTCAGGACGGCGTGCCGACGGAAAATATTATGGCAATGTTCGAGACAATATGGGAATATGGGCGTTATTGATACCAGATAGGAGTGACTAAAATGAAAAAGACCACGTTCGGAGTAATAGTCGGAAACAGGGGATTCTTCCCGGATATTCTGGCCAAGCAGGGGCGCAAAGACATACTTGACGTCCTGAAGAAAAACGGCTTCAACGCCGTCGCATTGTCCATGCAGGACACCAAGTACGGCGCCGTTGAGACCTTCGAGGACGCCAAGAAGTGCGCCGCGCTTTTCGCTCAGAAGGCCGATGCGATTGACGGCATTATTGTGACGCTGCCGAACTTCGGCGATGAAAAAGGCGCGGCGGAGGCCATTAAACGAAGCGGGCTTTGCGTACCGATTCTCATTCACGCCGAGCCCGACGTCGAAGGCAAAATGACCATCGCCGACCGGCGCGATTCTTTCTGCGGAAAAATCAGCGTCTGCAACAATCTCACGCAGGCAGGTATTGCCTACACCCTGACAAAGTCGCATACCGTCAAAGTCGCCTCGGCGGAATTCAAGAAGGAGCTGGAAGATTTCGCCGCAGTTTGCCGTATCGTCAGGGGGCTCAACAATGTGCGTTTCGGCGCCATCGGCGCACGCACCGGCGCGTTCAATACCGTGCGCTACAGCGAGAAAATTCTGGAGCTTTACGGTATTGCCGTCGAGACGATTGATTTATCTGAAATCCTCGGCAAGGTTGACAGGCTCGGCGATAACGACCGGGGCGTCAAGGCAAAACTCAATTCCATCAAGGCCTACGTTCCAACCGAAACCATACCCGCAGACGCACTTCTGAAGATGGCCAAATTCGGCTACGTCATCGACCGCTGGGTAAAAGACATGGACCTGGCGGGCACCGCAATTCAGTGCTGGACCAGTCTCGAGGAATTCTTCGGCATAACCCCATGCACGCTGATGAGCATGATGAGCGAAACTCTCGTCCCCAGCGCCTGCGAGGTGGATATTACCGGCCTGTTGGGGATGTACATCCTGCAGTTGGCCGCCGGCACCCCCAGCGCGATTCTGGACTGGAACAATAATTACGGCGACGACCCCAACAAGTGCGTGGTGTTCCACTGCAGCAATCTGCCCAAGTCGTTCTTCAAGGCGTCGAAAATGGATTACCAAGAGATTATCGCCGGAGCGGTGGGCAAAGAGAACACTTACGGCACGGTTGTGGGCAGAATTGCTCCCGGAAAGACGACCTTCTGCCGCACCACGACAGATGATGCTGCCGGGATAATCAGCGCCTACGTCGGGCAGGGCGAATTTACCAATGACAAGCTCGACACGTTCGGCGGCTACGGCGTATTGAAGGTCCCCAATCTCCAGGCGCTTCTCGAATACGTCTGCAATATGGGCTTCGAGCATCACGTTGCGGCCAATCGGTCTCAAAAGGCGGACGCGATTGCCGACGCGCTGGATAATTACATGGGCTGGGAAGTTTACCTGCACAGTTAATACTGCGTCAAGCTCGAAAAGACAGGTGCGATTGTGAGTCAGGTCACGCGATCTCTATTTAGCCCGCGGCTTTGCCGCAGGTTCGGACCCACACAAGCAAAGTTGACCCGCTATTAGCGTCAGGACAAACCTCGCGTTCATAGTATTTGCAGACAGATGAAGGAAAGGGTCGGATGAAAAAGCACACGAGAAGAGAGTTTCTAAAGACGGTGGGTGTGGCCGCGGCGTCGGCGCCGATGCTTTCGCTCGTGCCGGCATGTGCCGCTCAGGACAGCGGAGTCAGGCCGCCAAATAGACCGCCCAACGTTGTGCTCGTAATTACCGACGACCAGGGCTATGGTGACCTAAGCTGTCTCGGCAATCCCGTCCTCAAAACGCCCAACCTCGACCACCTCCACGCCCAAAGCGTCCGGCTCACTGATTTCCACGTCAGCCCCACTTGTTCGCCCACCCGCGCCGCACTGATGACAGGACGCTACTGCAACCGAACCGGCGTCTGGCACACCGTCATGGGGCGCTCGCTGCTGAGGAGAGGCGAGGTGACTATGGCTGATGTCTTTGCCGCCTCAGGCTTTCGAACAGGAATCTTCGGCAAGTGGCACCTCGGCGACAACTATCCCTTCCGCCCGCAGGACAGAGGCTTTCAGGAAACGCTCGTCCACGGCGGCGGAGGCGTCGGAAACACGCAGGATTACTGGGGCAACGATTATTTCGACGACACTTATTTTCGCAACGGTAAACCCGAGAAGTTCACCGGCTACTGCACGGATGTATGGTTCACCGAGGCCATGAAATTCATTGAGGCAAACAAGGACCGCCCCTTCTTCTGCTACCTGCCCACCAATGCTCCGCACAGCCCTTTCCGGGTTCCGGAAAAGTACAGCGACCCATACTGGGGCAAAGGGGTGAAGGCCCTGTTCTGCGGCATGATTGCCAACATCGACGAGAATATGGGCCGACTCATGGAAAAGTTGAAGCAGCTCGGCATTGACGATAATACGATACTGATATTTATGACCGACAACGGCACCTCCGGCGGAAGATTCGACGCCGGCATGCGCGGCACCAAGGGCTCCGAATACGACGGCGGACATCGCGTCCCCTGCTTTATTCGCTGGCCCGCCGGCGGTTTCGCAGGCGGCGTCGATGTCACACAACTCACCGCCCACATCGACCTGCTGCCCACGCTGATTGAGCTGTGCTCGCTCACTAAACCCGAAGGCGTCCGGTTCGACGGCACAGACATCACGCCCCTGCTGAAAGGCAAAGCTCAGAGCTGGCCCGACAGAACCGTCATCACCGACTCGCAGCGGGTGGAGTATCCCATCAAGTGGAGAAAGAGCGCCGTCATGACCGACCGGTGGCGGCTGATAAATGGGGAGGAACTCTACGATATGCCCGCCGACCCCGCCCAGACAACCAGCCTCGCGGACAAGCATCCGGAGGTCGTCGCCAAACTGCGAAATGAATACGCGGCCTGGTGGGCCGATATTTCCACAACCTTCACCGACTACTGCGAGATAATCATCGGCTCCGACAAGGAGAACCCCTCCAGGCTGACCAGCCACGACTGGCACGCCCACGGCCCCTGGAACCAGGACCAGGTCCGCCAGGGACAAAAGGAAAACAGCTATTGGGTGGTGGAGGTCGCCCGCGACGGCGATTACGAGATTGAGCTTCGACGCTGGCCCAAAGAAGCCGATGCGGCCATCATGGCGGTGATTGAGGACGGCCAGGCTATTAGCGCACAGAAGGCCCGGCTGAAAATAGCAGACTTCGACCAGACAACGCAAATCCCTAAAGGCGCAAAAGCCGCGACATTCACAACAAGACTCAAGTCCGGCAAGACGCGCCTGCAGAGCTGGTTCATCGACGGCGAAGATGACTCCCGCGGCGCATACTACGTCTATGTGAAACGAATAGACTAAAAGTCCGCTCTGTTAATATATGGCCGCCCAGGAACCCGGTTTTTTGTGCGCACGTTTCCCCCTCCCCGTCCAATCAAAATCCTGTCTGTTTGTGAGCGGCCAGAGCGCGCGGCGTTTAGGCAGTGAGGATGGGGTTGTGCGGACGAGGGAAACTCTTGCATTTTAGGGCGTTTTTTTGTACCATAGTGGTAACCGAAAGGACCAGCTAGTGGTTCTCGGGTGTTTATTTGGGAAGTCTGGGTTAAATGGCAAATGTCAAATTGCCATGGCTGCTATCATTTTTGGTCAGTTTTGCAGCGTTTTCATCAGAAGCTTACGGCAAAGGGCGTGTTATCGAATTCGGCTGGGATACGCCGACTATTCCCTGGCTTTGCGACAATGCCGCAGTCACCGAGTGCACTACTGCCTTCCACGGTATCATACTCGACCTGGCGCGACGTGAGGACCAGGGAGGCCTGAGCTGGCTTGCATGGGGCAATACCACCATTGCCGGGGGGCTTCAGCAAAGGGCAGAGGAAGATATTGCGTTGCTAAATGACGCCAACTTCACACGTCTGCGCGATAACAGTTTCTTTCGCCTTAACTCCTCCGGCTGGTCGGCGCCACCCGACTGGTTTGACGCCGAGTTCAGCACTGTCGTTTCAAACGTCACCTTCATGGCCGATGCCGTCAATCAAACCCGCCTTGAGGGAATCGCATTTGACCCCGAAGACTACTTCTCTAATTGTTGGTATTATCCCGGCCAGAAGTACTCGGCAACAAAGACCTTTGAGCAGTACCAGGTGCAGGTGCGCCAGCGAGGCCGCGAAATAGCATCCGCCATTAAGAGTGCCTGTCCGGGGCGCGACTTCACTCTGCTGTTTCTGTTCGCAAATTCCCTGCCCTATATTTCGACCCAGTGGTGGGGACATCCCTTACGCGAAGACAGCTACGGTCTGCTGCCCGCATTTATCGACGGCCTGCTCGATGAGGCCGCCGAACAAATCAGAATCATCGACGGAATTGAAAGCGCCTATCCGAACAAGACTCTGGCAGAGTTTCAAGGCAGCATCAGCAATTACCAGGGCGGTGCGACCCTCAGTGACGATCCTTCGCGGTATTTGTCTTCTGTTGGAATCGGCTTCGGCACCTGGATGGACTATCGTTCCAATGACCTCGGCTGGTACACGGATCCCAACCAGTTCAACCTGAATCATTTCACACCGGAAACTTTCAATCAGGCAATGGACATTTCCACCGATCTTGCCGAGATTTCATGGGTTTATACCGAAATCCCGGACTGGTACCTCGGAACCGTCCCCGAGGCTTACTTTAACGCCTTAGCCGATGTCACGGGATTGCCGCCCGCCACGCCCTGCACTGAGCTGTGGGCTCGCCTGGCGAAGGCCAACAACCCCTTTCCCGCCGATGCCGCCCAGAACGTGCACCCCAAGGTTGTTCTCAGTTGGGAAGCAGGCAACAAGGCCGCTTCACACGATGTGTACCTCGGTACCGATGCCGACGCGGTCGCCGATGCCGATACGAGCGAAACGTTGGACGTGTATATGGGACGACGGGACGCCTGTGAGTATGCTCCGGTCATTTTTCTTGAGTTGGGACAGACCTATTACTGGCGTATTGACGAGGTCAACGACGTCAATGTCTGGCAGGGCGACGTTTGGAGCTTTATGGTTGTCGATGACGACGGCAAGGCCGGCGATCCCAGTCCCGCCAATGGTGCCACGAACGTGCCAGTGAACACGGTCTTGAGTTGGTCTGAGGGTTTAGTCGCAGGCTCACACGATGTATACTTGGGCGCCGATTTCGATGCCGTTAACGACGCCAACACCTCTTCGCCCGAATACAAAGGCAACCAGCCGCTTGTACCTGCCGAGTACGATCCGGCCGGCCTTCTTGAACTTGCCCAGACTTACTACTGGCGGATTGACGAGGTCAACCCCGGCTACTCTGACAGCAAAGGCGACGTCTGGAGTTTTACCGTTGACGACGGAAAAGCCACATACCTGAGCCCGGCCGATGGGAGCTCGGATAACCTGCCCCATCTGATGTTGAGCTGGTCGCCGGGTATTGTTGCAGCTTCGCACGATGTGTATCTGGGCGGTGATTTTGACGGAGTCAGGGACGCGAACACATCTTCACCCGAATTTAAGGCCAGCCAGGCACTTGGCGCTACCACCTATCCTGCAGGTCCTCTTGATTTCGGTGAGACTTGCTACTGGCGGGTCGATGAGGTGAATCCCGGCTACTCAGACAGCAAGGGGGATGTCTGGAGCTTCAAGGTTGCAGACTTTATTGTCCTGGACGATATGGAGTCCTACAACACCAGTGACAACAAGATTATTGATACATGGCTTGATGTGCGCTACAACTCGACGGGTGCATACCTTCGCCTTGCTATTGACCCATGCGACCCCGTTAACTCAGGCCGGCAGTCGATGAAATACGAATATGAGAACAACGGCAGTATGTGGAATGATTTGCACTATTACGCGGAGGCCGTACGGACGTTCTCTGAGCCTTGTGATTTGACCCAGTCAGGAATGAAGGTATTGACGTTGTACTTCTATGGCAATCCCGACAATGATGCCAATGCTGCCGAGCAGATGTATATCGGTCTGGAAGACGGCAACAGCTATGCAGAGACTCGGCACGGCGACAACGGTGAAGATATGAATGACGTCAGGATTTCGCAGTGGCAACAGTGGAATATCAGGCTGCAGGACTTCAATGATGCCGGCCTGGACCTAAGTGACGTCCGCAGAATATACATAGGGTTCGGTGACAGGTCCAACTTGAACCCCGGCGGCATACTTGGTGGTTCGGGTGTCGTTTATTTTGACGACGTCCGACTTTACCCGCGCAGGTGCGTTGCGTCGCTTGCAAAGCCGCCCGCGGACTTCGACAACAACTGCTGTGTTGATTTTGGTGACCTGGCCATACTTGGAAGTCAATGGCTCCAGCCGCCGGGCAATCCATCAGCGGACATTGCCCCGGAGGTTCCCGACGGTATTGTAGATTGGCGGGAGCTGGCCATCCTGTCGAATAACTGGCTGACGGTGATGCTTTGGCCGCCGCAGTAATCAAAAGAACCAATTCGTGGTTCTCAGCCGTTTATTTGCCAAATGCCGGGTATAGAATATTTTTTTCAGCACGCGAACATGAGCAGGAATTTGAGAAACTTGTCAACTGCGCTGATATTGTATTCAGTTTTCATATCCGTGCAGGTCCTCGCCGCAAACGACCTTTCTCCAAAAGACTCGGCGAAGCAAGACCCTGTCAAGATTCTCTGCCTTGGAGACTCGATAACAAAGGGCGCCGGGGCCGAAGCACAAGGCGGTTATCGCGGCCCGCTCCAGAAAATGCTCACGCAGGCCGGTCTGCAATGCGATTTCCTCGGCAGATTCAAAACGCCGGGAATCCCCGACCCCGATCACGAAGGCGACAGCGGTATGCGGCTCGTACGTATGCTCAGGGAAAATGAAGCCGTCGCCAAACAGGCGCTCGACGCCAATCCCGAGTCTGAAATCATTCTTCTGCTCATCGGCATCAACGACCTCATTGTAAACAGAAACACCCCACAGGTGACATTGGACAGGATGGCCCTGCTGCTCGATGAGCTGAACCAATACGCCCACGATGCGAAGATCATTGTGGGCAACCTCGTCCCAAACGCCTCCGATGACCCTGTAAGAGACCAGGCCGGGTACGACCCGGCAAAAACCTATGTCAACTCTGAGGACAAGGTGCTCGAATTCAACCGCGGGCTGCCGGGCGTGATTCAGTCCAAACAGGCACAAGGCATCAAAGTCGAGTGGGTTGACCTGCACAGCGAGATGACAAGATATGACCTGTCCGATGGTATCCACCCGAACAAGGTCGGCTATGACAAAATGGCGTCTGTGTGGTTCAGGGCTGTCATGGCAAGCGCTGCGGAAATGGGCTTTATCATGGCCAAGGGCGCCGGTCCAAACAGCAGCACGTATGTTGTTGAAACCTTTACGGGACCGGTGTTCGACCTTCCGAACTGGGCAGACTCGGGCGCCGATACCGACGGCTTCAACGGCCGCGGACAATTCACCATCAAATCGCCCTACCGGGGACTGCGAAGAACCGTTGGCAAGGGTAGCTTCGAATCGCTGTTCGAGCTGAAGAACATCAAGTTCGCGCATGGCGATTCGGTCATCCACCTTGGTTTCGTGCCCTTTGACCCTATGGCCAAGGTCATAGTACAGGTCAGGCCGAAAGGAATAAGTCTGATTTTCAGAGACCTCGCTGCCGCGCCGGTGATCAATAAAAAGTATGATGACCAGGCGGTGTTCGAGAGGCCGCCAGAGTCTTTGAAAGTCAAAATGACGTGGAATGAACCGAAGAAACAGTGGTGCATCTTTTATGGCATAGATAATAATGAACCTGAAATCGAGATTCCGCAGAGCAGAAAGGGATTGTTTTTTACCAATGATATTGACGTATCAAACGAGGTGCTGGTCTTTATCGAGCGGGGCTCGATGGACGTGGATCATTTCGAGTTTGGCACGTCTGTCCGCGGCTCGGCTTATTACGAGCGACGGACTGGCGAGCAGTTCAAGAGGCCGCAAATCAAGTCCGGCTATTCTCCCGGAAGGTATTACGACTGTGAAATTCCGGCCAGTTCCGACGGCGGCTTTGTCGGTGCGGAGTTTCGACTATGGATTCCAGAGGACCTCGCGTCTGTCAAGGGGATTATAGTCCGCCAGCACGGAACCGGCGCCAACGGCAGGAGATTCGCACACGACCTGCAGTTTCAGGCGCTGGCAGGAAAGCACGACTTCGTGCTGATGGGGACTTTCATGAAGGCGACCGACGACTGTCGCCAGTGGCCTCAGCCGGAAAAAGGTTCTGGCGATGCTTTTGTAAGCGCGCTGCAGATGTTGGCGGAAAAGACCGGCCGGGCGGAGATAAGGCAAGTGCCATGGATTCTTTGGGGACATTCCGCCGGGGGCCACTGGGCGAATTTAATGGCCCGCAGATATCCCGAGCGGGTGACATCGCTGACAAGCAGAAGCGGACACGGCAGTGAATATACCGGCGGCGACCTCG
This sequence comes from Sedimentisphaerales bacterium, assembly GCA_035527845.1. Taxonomy (GTDB): domain Bacteria; phylum Planctomycetota; class Phycisphaerae; order Sedimentisphaerales; family Anaerobacaceae; genus JAUWKC01. Next base: position 25,381 of record DATKZT010000031.1, read on the forward strand.
CAATTCCGAACCTTCAAATCGTGGGTGAAAGAGAAGCTGACCCGTCAAAAGACTGGTATGTAAATCTCACGGCCCCCGGTAAGTTGCGCGCCGTTGCCGTCGAGCCCGGCGTCGGACACGCCTGCTCCAACTCCAGATTCCTTACCATCGCCTTTATCGAAGCGGTCCTGGATGAGCTGAAGAAAAATGATCAAGAGCCCCTTGAAAGAAAAAACGGATGGCTCGGTGACATCAACAGCCTTCAGATCGCTCCTTACGAGTCCTTCACCGGTGATAAGACTAATGCGCACTGGATGGTAAATGAAGACTTCGCTCAAAAGTGGAAGTCGTTCATGACAACAGGTGAAATTCCTGATAAGAGCGCCACGATGCCGCCCTTCGATGTCACTATTGAAAGAAAAGGCGATGTAGCCCTGCTGAAGTGGAAGGCTGTGGCCGACGTTGAAACAGGACTCAGGCAGTTCAATATCTACCGCAACGGGAAAATAATCGCCATTGTCCCCGGCCAGAAATGGAACCGGGGCGACGAGCCCGCCCCGATTAATTGCCCAATGCAATATACTATCGATATTGCAGAACTTGCGAAAAACGAAAAACCGTCCCCCTGTACATACGCCGTTTCAAATGTAAACTATAGCGGCTTGGAGTCCGGGGTATCGGGTATTGAAGCCGACTTCCAGGAATAGAAGGCGCGGCATTATGTCCGTTTCGCTGTTTTCAGAAGCGTTGACGCTAATAAAGAAGAAGCCGGCAGTCTGATGGATGCGTTCTGCAAACTGTATATCGGGAGGCGGCCATGACAGAAGAGAAGGGGCAAAGACAAACACGCAGAGAATTTCTTCAAGCGATGGGTTCGGCGGCGGTTTCGGCGGGGGCCCTGTCGATGGTTCCAGGTGGCTCCTGTGCCGCATCGACGGCAGCGCAAGAGTGGGACCGGCCGAACGTTGTCCTGGTGATGACCGACGACCAGGGATATGGCGAGATGGCCTGCCACGGCAATACAATTATCAAGACGCCTAATCTCGACAGACTTCACGCCGAGAGCACGCGATTTACCGCTTTCCACGTCAGCCCGACCTGCTCGCCGACACGCGCATCACTTATGACCGGCCGGCATGAATTCCGCTCCGGCGTGACTCACACAAAGCTCGAGCGCGAACGCCTGAGCCTTGACGCCGTTACGATTGCACAGGTGCTCTCGAAGGCCGGATATAAGACCGGCATCTTCGGCAAATGGCATCTGGGCGACGAAGAACCCTACCAGCCGCATAATCGAGGCTTCGACGAAGCCTTCATTCACGGCGCCGGAGGCATCGGCCAATCATACAAATCCAGTTGCGGCGACGTGCCGGGCAACAAGTACTTCGACCCTGTTATTCGCCATAACAAGACATTTGTCAAAACGAACGGTTACTGCACGGACGTATTCTTCACCCAGGCTCTGCGCTGGATAAAGCGGAACAGCGACCGGCGCTTCTTCGCGTACATCGCCACCAACACGCCGCATTCCCCGCACGTTTGCAGCACGGAGTACTCCAAGCCTTATCTTGATGCAGGTCTTGATGAGAAGTCCGCCACGTATTACGGAATGATTGCCAACATCGATGATAACATCGGGCGGCTTCTCCGCAGGCTCGACGAATGGGCACTGACCGACAACACGCTGCTTATCTTCATGACCGACAACGGACATTCGATGCGCAATCTTTATAACGCCGGTATGAGGGCGCATAAGGGGACGCCTTACGAAGGCGGGACACGCGTGCCGGCATTTTTCCGCTGGCCCGGCCGCACTAAAAAGGGCGTGGATATCGACCGTCTTGCCGCTCACATCGATATTTTTCCAACGCTCGCGGAGCTGTGTCGAGGCACTATTTGCGAAAAGGTTGAACTCGACGGCCGTTCGCTCGTGCCTTTGCTAAAGGACCCAAAGGCCCAATGGCCCGACCGTTACCTCTTTGTTCACCGCGGCAGGTGGGACCGCGGAAAAGCAAAAGACGCTAAGTACTCCGACTGCGCCGTACGCTCCCAGCGATTCAGGCTCGTCAACAACCAGGAACTCTACGACATTGAGAACGACCCCGGCGAAAAGGCAAACGTGATTGACAAGTATCCCGATGTCGTGGCCAAAATGCGAAAGGCCTATGACAAGTGGTGGGATGAGGTGCTCCCCGCGATGGTCAACGAAGATGTTCCCTACGCGAAGGAAAACCCATTTAAGGTTCTCTATCTGAAACAACAGGCCGAGAAGGGCATCCCCGCCTGGCCTGCGGATGAGCCCTATTCGCAAGAACAGAACCGGTTGAATTGATACTTATGCTTAGGAGCAATTATGAAAAAGCAAACGCGAAGAGAATTTCTTAAAGCCATCGGCGCCGGCGCAATTTCCGCGGGGGCCGTGCCGATATTTCCAGGTGATTCCCTCGCCGCATCGACGGCGGGGACAAAAGGCACGCCGCCGAACATCCTCGTCATCATGTCGGATGAGCACAACGCCGGCGTCCTCGGCTGTTACGGCAACAAGATTGTGCAGACCCCCAACCTCGACGGCCTGGCCCGGCGGGGCATCGTCTTCGAGAACTGCTATTGCAATTCGCCGTTGTGCGTCCCCTCGCGTCTGTCTTTTACTTCCGGCAAGTATGCCTCTCGCGTCGGCGCCTGGAGCAATAGCTGCTGGCTGCCCAGCGCCGATTATCCGTCGCTGCCCCGTATTCTGAACGCGGCTGGGTACGTGTCTTTTCTATGCGGAAAGATGCACTATGACAAGACCCGACGATACGGCTTTACCGAGATCGGCGGCGAGGCCAACAAGAGCACCAAGGGAGGTAAGGGACAGCGCCGCGACGCCGACGATTTGGACCCCAAGCCGGGCCATTCGGCACGTTTCAAAGCCTTTCGTCCGGGCGATGATTCGGATATTCTAAGACATGACAAAGCGGTGACGGCGGGCACGACGGAATTCCTGAAGAATCGCAAGGCGTCGGATAAACCCTTTTTCCTTTTTGCCGGATATCTCGCTCCGCACTTTCCGCTGATTGTCCCCGAAAAATATTGGGAGCCTTACAAGGGCAACGTGCCGATGCCGACAATTCCAGCCGGACATCTCGAATCACAGCCGAGGAATTACAAACACCTGCGGATAGCCTTCAATGTCGAGGACGCGCCGCCCGAAATCGTGCGCAAGGGACGCGAGCTCTATTACGGCCTGACCCAGTGGCTCGATGAAGAAATCGGCAAGCTGCTAAAGGCCCTGGCCGAGAGTGAGGTTGCCGACAATACGATTGTGATATACACCACCGACCACGGCGAGAACATGGGCGAGCACGGGCTGTGGTGGAAGAACTGCCTTTACGAGCACGCTGCCCACGTTCCGCTGATTGTCAGTTGGCCGCAGCGCTGGAAGGCCGGCCAGCGCCGCAGCGGCGCCTGCTCGCTGGTGGACGTTGTGCAGACCATTGCCGAGTTGGGCGGGGCGAAAGTCCCCGATGACTGGAACGGTGACTCGATGGTCAAGTGGATGGATGATGCAAAGACCAAGTGGAAAGACGTCGCGGTCAGTGAATACTATGGACACAACATCGCTTCGGGTTATGCAATGATTCGTATGGGTAGGTACAAGTATGTTTATCACACTCCCGCCGACCAAGCTCACCCGGCCGAGCGAGAGCTGTACGATTTGCAGACCGACCCCGGCGAATTCACCAACCTTGCCCACCGCGAGGAACACAAGGATAGAATCGGAGCGATGCACAAGGCATTGGTTAAAGAAATCGGCGAGGACCCCGACAAGACCGAGCAACGCTGCCGCACCGACTACGCCAGAGGCTACGGACGCGCCGAGGAAAATAAGAAAAAGAGAACGTCGTGACGCGACGACTTGACCGTCCACAACATCTGTAAGGACCCGCAAAAAGCCGGAAGTGAGAATTGTGTGCCGGCGAGAAATAAATTGTTGCCGGTCGCGGCTTGGGCCCTCTCCCTGACGGCCTTGATCCCCTCAGATACCGGTTCGCCCGCCGAGATACGAGCCGCGAACTACGAGGTACGACTCACGCCCCCACCACCACAATCGCCAGCCAGATTATCCACATCGTCCTGTAGCGCATAGCTTATACCTCATCGCCTTCGATTTCGCCTTTGCACCATTTGACAAAGTTCTGTACGGCACAGTATGCCATTACGGAGTATGCAATACATCCACCTATTATTAGAAGTGTTATCGCCCATATTGGAAACGGTTGGTGCTCAGTGCCCCATTGGACAATGATTACTGCGATAATTACAGTGACTGCAAAAATAGTGAATCGGTTATGTGCACGAACCGAACGGTCTCTTGTTTCCCATTTCAGGCTGGCCCATGGAAAAGCGACAGCAAAGAAGGCTCCAATAGCATACCAGATACAAGCCTTTTTGAGAGGCACATAGAAGAACGAATTAGATATAGCTACGATAACGACTCCCCCGATAAGACCGGCAAGGCTTATCGTTATCGCATGCTTTGGTTTTATCGGGACCTTGTGTCGTGAATTATTTATCCGTTTGGCTGTCATCACAAGGTAATCCAGCTCCCCGCGCCGACCCGCCGGTTCACTTCAAAAGTCCGCATGGGCTGAAACCCCATCATACAATCCGAATACCAACGACAAACCACGATTCACGAACCACCCTTCCGTTTTCAATAATTACCAAATCCGTCCTTAAACTGCAAGTACTTTCGGTGGATTTCTCTGGGGCTGTGTGCGCAGACATTTAACCACGCCCGTTAACCAATTACTCTCCTGCCAGTGATGCCTCACCAACTACCAGTCACAATTCACGCATCAACTCATCCACCCACAATCGCCCCTTCCGCCAGCAACCCCGCAAGCCTACCCGCCGTCATCCCGACCGGAGTCCGCCGTAGCCGGACGAAGCGGAGGGATCTATTAAATCATGTCATTGCGAGGAGGCCCAAGCCGACGCCGCAATCTCCCCCCTATTTATCAATCATCCTTTATCATTTACAATGGCCTTCCCCCAGCAACACCACAACAAGAACCCCACATGCTCGAATCCCGCCTTAATCGTTGACATCTCGGCCCCGTCGCAATATACTCACCATCCACATTATCCGTTAGAAATGTTCGACTCGATATGAAGAAATACCTGGTTGTGAGCTTGATGTTGGCGGCGCTGCCGGCGGCCTCAAAGGCCGAGTGGACGTATCTCGGCGATTATGTAGCCCCCTACAAAACAGAGGGCAACGTCGTCACATTTACGTGCAGCAATGCAACAGTCAAGGTCGAGGTCTGCACCGAAGACATTCTGCGGATACGGATGAACAAATCAGGCGAGTTCAAGCCGAACGAGCCCTGGGTGGTCATAAAGTATGACTGGCCCCAGGCAAATTTTACCGTGAAGGACCGCGGCGATTACATCGACATTTCCACTCCGACCATTACGCTCAAGGCGTACAAGTCGCCGTTCCGATTGGATATTTACGATGAGGATACGCGCCCCCTGTGCCTCGAGCCGAACGATGGCGGGATGGGCTTCGAAGAAGAAAAGGTCATCTGTCGAAAAAAGCTCACCGAAACGGACCACTTCTTCGGCCTCGGCCAGCGCTATGAAAAGTCCGACCTGCGAGGCGAAAAACGAGAGCTTTGGCTCACTGAGAATGTCACCTGGATACCCTTCTTCATGGCCACCGACGGTTACGGCATATTTTTCCACAACACCTGGAAGACAACCTTCGATTTCACCGGCGACCCGTACTCGTTTTCGGCGCCCGGCGGCGGCGAATTGGATTACTACTTCATCTACGGGCCGAGCTTCAAACACATCCTGGATCAGTACACGAAGGTTACCGGCAAGTCCCCCCTGCCGCCCAAGTGGGCCTTCGGAATGATCGCCAGCAAGTGGTCCAGGCAAAAAGGCCAGCAGGGAATACTGGATGATGTCACTGCCGCCCGCACGGAAAAGGACTGGCCCCTCGACTGCATCAGGGTGCACGCGAAGAACTGCGGGCAGGGAATCTGGGCCTCGCCCAACCTTAGCTGGCCCGATGACGGATGGGGCGCCTTCGACGCTGTTGATGAGCTGGTAAAGAAACTCCACCAGATGAACTGTCACGCTATCTTCTGGGAGAGTCCCGGCATACCCCGGACGTGCACCGAGAAATACGAGGATGCGGATTCGCAGGGTCTGTTTATCACGCAGGACGGCGCGACCTGGAACGGCAGGTTCGGCTACGGTGTGGAGCCCGGCGCGCTGGTCGATTTCTGCAACCCCGAGGCAAGGAAATGGTGGGCGGGACTGCACAACTTTATGATCGATTTCGGCTCCGACGGCGCGGCCGGCGACCACGGCGAGGAAGTCTACGGCACGATGTATTCGCCCCACGCGAAAATGTCTGGTGAGGAGCTGCACAATCTTTATTCGATGCTCTACGATATGGCAAGCTGGGAGGCTTACAAGGCGCGCAGGCCCAACAAGCGCTGCGTGGTGTGGGGGCGGTCGCTCTGGGCGGGCACACAAAGATACCCTATGCAGGGAACGCAGGATTCGCACAGTGAAGGAAAGAACATCGAAGGCGAGATTATGGGCTGCATCAACTTCGGGCTTTCGGGTGTACCCTTTAGAATCTATACCGACAACGTCACGCGCGAGGTTCTCGACAGCCAAAGAACCGACTGGCCTCTTTCGAGGCTGAGCCAGTATTTGTGCCTGACCGTTGCGGGGGAAAGAACAGAGCTGTATTGGACCGGCCGAGAAATCCCGGACGACAACTACCGCAGATTCGCGCGCCTGCGCTATCGTCTGATGCCGTATATTTATACGTACGCGAGAAAGACCACGCAGACGGGTCTGCCGCTGGTTAGGGCGATGGTGCTCGAATACCAAAAGGACCCCAACACATACGGCGCCTATGGGCAGTATCTGTTGGGCGAAGAGCTGCTGATCGCCCCGCTCTGGAGCGACAGCACCTTCGTGCGGCAAATATACCTGCCCGAGGGCGAGTGGATTGATTTCTGGGACGGAACGAAATACCAGGGCGGACAGACGATTATTTACGACGCTCCCATTGATAAAGCCCCCATTCTCGTAAAAGCCGGCGCCATTATTCCCATGGCCCCGGACGGCCAAAGTTACGTCGATGAGAAGAGAAGCCCGCTGACAGTCAGGATTTATCCCAGGGGTACATCGTCTTTCACCCTTTACGAAGACGACGGCGCCACCTACGACTACGAAAAGGGCGTCTTCGCCTCTACGACTTTCTGGTGCGCCGAGCGCAAAGACGGATTGCTCCTGACCAAGAGCGCCCCGCGTGGAAGCTATAAGATTCCCCAAAGAGACCACATAATTGAGGTCCACAAGAAGATGGACGTAATATCAGTCAGGACCGGCCGAACACCCATCCCGCGGTACAACACCAGGGCCGATTTTGATGCCGCCGCCGAGGGCTGGTTTTACGATTCGGCCGCCAATATAATGTGGGCCAGAATTAAAGGCCGCGCCAACGAGCTCTTCTCCCTCGGCTTCGTGACCGCAATTTCAGACGAATAACCACTAATCCTTCATCAATCCATCCACCATCGCAGAGCTGCCGCCCAGGACAAATAATCATTTGATGCGCACCCGTAAAAGAAAGCCGGAAATACGGTTGACAACCCGCCGCTTGGTCCTAAAATATGTTTGTTGCGCGTGCAAATGGGCGGTTTCGCCGCATAATTGCCAAGTGCAGTAAAAAAGGCACGTCGCAACACGGAGACGGGGGTGACGAGAAGCTCAGAACACACACCTGTCTCCGTTTTGTTATGCGCATTTTTGTTCGGGCGGTGCGACAGGCGCGAGTGATTGAAATATTGAGGGCGCCATGATGAGCGACTTGTTCGACCTTAAAGGCAATGTGGCAATCGTAACCGGCGCTTCCCGCGGTCTGGGCCGGGAAATGGCCGCGGCTCTGGCTGGGGCTGGGGCCGATGTGGTGATTGGCAGTCGCCATCAAGCCGACATCATCGAGGCGGCAAAACTGATATCGAATGCCACGGGACGCAGAATAATCGGCTGCACTTTGGATGTCACGGACCGAAGTTCCGTCGAGTCTCTCGTTGCTCGTACCATCGACGAATTCGGCAAAATTGACGTGCTGGTCAACAACGCCGGTATGAATATCCGCTCGCCAATCGCGGAAATCACGGACGAGGACTGGAATCAAATACAGCAGGTTAATGTCACCGGGGTATTCTATTGCTGTCGGGCGGTCAGTGAACACATGGTCAAAGCTGGCTACGGCCGCATCATCAACATAGGCTCGACCCTGAGCCTTGTGGGGCTCCAGAACCGATTCAGCTACACCGCCTCCAAGGGCGCCGTCGTGCAGATGACTCGGACCCTCGCCGTCGAATTGGCCCAAACCGGTGTCACCGTCAATTGCATCTGTCCCGGGCCTTTTGCCACCGAGATAAACAGACCCGTTATGGAAAATGCCGAGGCGACCGCCGGCCTGTTGAGTCATGTGCCAATGAAACGCTGGGGGAGGCTGGAGGAAATCAGGGCGCCCGTGGTTTTCTTGGCGAGCCCCGCCGCCGGCTATGTCACCGGAGCAATCCTCAGCGTTGACGGGGGCTGGACGGCATGGTAGTCCCCGGCCAAAAAGTCCGCGACCGACTTGACCAAAGGTGAAAGATGAAACGCACAGGTAGAACAAGAGCGAAACAAGAAAAACTGTCCGACAACCACTTGTGCGAACTGGCTGTTCGCAAAGAAGGCGTCAAAAACGCCCGCATCATTTCACCTTCAAACGTGGAAACCGCTGCATGGGTGCGACTGAAATGCCGCTATGGATGTGAAGGCTACGGGCAGTGCCTGGTTTGCCCTCCCTTTACGCCGACCCCCGAACAGATGCGCAAAGTCCTGGACTGCTACAAACGGGCGATATTGATACATTTCGACCCAGAAGTGGACGTCAAGAAGACAGTTGCCGAGCTTGAACGGGATATTTTTCTGCGCGGCGCCTGGAAGGCCCTGGGCCTTGGTGCAGGCCCCTGCTATTTCTGCCGAAAATGCAGCGTCGAAAAGAAAGAGTGTCGGCATCCCGAGCTCGCCCGACCCTCAATGGAGGCCTGCGGCATCGATGTCTTCTCCACCGTAATCAAGGCCGGTTTTCCCATCGAGGTCGTTCGCACACAACGCCAGTGCCCCAATTATTACGGTCTGATTCTTGTTGACTGACTGTCGCACTGTCGGGGAGCGTGAACATGCAGATTGATTCTTACAAATTTGGTGAAATAGTCATCGATGGTACAACTTATGGTAGTGACGTGATTATCGCAGCCGGCACTGTGCGGCCCAACTGGCGGAGAAAACAAGGCCATTTGCTTTCTGCCGAAGACCTCGAAGCTGTTATTGCGGCCAGGCCTTCGGTTCTGGTGATCGGCTGTGGGGCGTCGGCGATGATGAAGGCGCCCGAAGAAACTCGGCAGGCTTTGCGCGAACGGAACATTCAATCCGAAGCGCTCGATACTCATAAAGCGGTCCAGCGATTCAATCAACTCTCAGCCGAAGGTGCGAACGTCGCAGCGGCTCTGCATTTGACCTGCTGAGAGCGTCACAATACTACGAGCACATTCGCCTTGAGACGACGGCAGCCAGCAGGTAACCGCCCAGCGCAATAAAGGCCACGACCGTAAAGCCCACCGAAATCGCCAGCAGCGTGCCGAGGACGGCTCCCGTCACCGAAGCGAAACCGTTGACGCCCCAGGCCCAGGGAACGAGCGGCTGACTGCGTGCGGCGAGGCGCTTGAGCCCGGTGGGAAAGGGCATCCCCATAAAAAACGCTAATGGGCCGGTGACGACCAGCCCGAGCATCAGCCGCGCCGGGCGGGAGAAGCTGACCAGCCATTCGAAGAACAAGCCCAAGAAGCCGATCTCAACTATGCCCACGACAACGATAATCGCCGCAGCTACCACTATAAGGCGATTGGGGCTCGCGGTGTACCTGAGCAGACGGCCCGAAGCCAGAGAACCACAACCGGAAAAGAACAAAAAGCCCACCAGAGTCACCGCCACGCCGAATACAGGGTGACCTATCAACAGTGTCATCTTCTGGATAAAGCCCATCTCCAGAAACATATAGGCCAGGCCGAGCAAGAGGAAATAAACCAATACAGGCAGCTTCCGCGCTTCGGCGGTCCTGATGGGCTTGGCAATCCACAAAGGAAGCACGATAAGCAGCACGCTGGCAAGGGCCGCCTGAAGCAAAGTCGCGACCAGAACCAGATAGCCCCATTCGGAAAAAGGCAGCCATCGGCGGCCTAATGTGCGAACCATGTGTGGCAGGGACTTCCATTTGAAGAAGTCGAAAAAGTAAGGCCGGTCGTCGGTGGCGGGCCGGATATTATAAACGTAATCGCGGCAGAAGTTCTCCCACTGCGGCGACAGAATCTGTCGAGCGCTGCGGTAATAAACAGGCCCTTCCTCAAGGACGTGGTATTGATTTGCCTCATTCGCTTCTATGCCGGGGACATGCACAAGGTCGAACGACCGCTCATGAGCGAACCTGCGCACCTTTTCGATTTGAGCGTCTGCAAATCCTTGCGGTGAAACGACCATAGTCGCCGTCGCCCAGCTTCGAATCATAACAATATGGTTGCCGGGCTCGGTGACGCTGCTCCGGCGCAGCGCCTCGGCTATTGTGGCGAGCATCTTGAGGCTGTCACGGGGCGGGGTCTTCAAAACGCGGGTAATGCTGAGCAGCCCACCCGGACGCAATCTGGATAGCGCCTGCTCAACGGCCTCGACCGTATAAAGGTGACTCTCATTGAGGGCGTAAAGCCCCGCTGCCGAGGCGCTGAACGAATCGAGCAATGAAATGCTTATGACGTCAAACCTCTCCGGCGTCGTCTGCAGGAAACTGCGGCCTTCGGCTGCTATGATTTCAACGTCATCACGCCGAAACAGGCCCGATGCGAAGTCATTAAAAGTGTTGCGCACCAGATCTATTATCTGGCCGTTCATCTCCACCGCCGTGACTTTGGCGGCACCCAGCGACAGAGCCTGCGCCACATCGGAGCCGCCGCCGGCGCCGATGACGCACACCTCCGGCTTGCCAAGCAAATGGCAAGCGAGGGCCGAAGTCATATAGTCGTAGCAGTTAAGGTCGCTGAAGTCTTCGAATTTATTGATAGCCGATGTGCCGTCGGCATCGCTGATTATCAGCATCTGCTCAGGCAGTTTGCCGGCAAATGTCAGGCTCAATCCGGGGAAGCTGCGAATGGTGGGCGCCCGCACGGTATCCAGGCGGGCCAGCGGACTAAAGCGGGCGGCGGTAAGCTGGGCTTCGGGAAGCTCCCGGTACCACACAAGTGACTTGTGCTGCGAGATATTTATCGCAAGCGCAAGAGGTCCGGTCGGATTGAACACCAACAGGCACATTGCCGCAGCAAGCAATGTGGCAGCCGCCCACCGTCGGGACAGTGAAACAGTCAGCATCAGCGCCGCCGCAAACGCCGCGGCGCTTATCACCAGCAGCAGGTGCTCCGGCGCATTGCCGTACATCAGCGCGACAATCCCCGCCGCTCCCAGGCCGGAGCCAGTCATATTGTAGAAATAAAGGCGCGGCGCCTTATCGGCGAAAACGGTAAACGCAAGAGCGATGCTGCCGCCTGCACAGAAAAACGGCACGAAAAAAAACAGGTAATACGCAACCAGATAGAGTATCTGCCGGCGGTCCCATATCAGTTGCAGCTCATCGAACGGCACCTTCTGACTGATATAGAACACCGCGGGCGCCGTCACCGCAAAACCCATCGCCAGTGACCACATCCAGCCTCTGTAATGCTCCGTCAGCCTTTTGGAGCCCACAGCAACGAAGGTCCCGCCGGCCCCGAAACCCAATAGCGCCGTGCTGATTACCAGATAGGAGAAATGATGCCAGTGCCCGATGGAAAGCGCCCGCACAAGCACCAGCTCCAGTGCGAGGGCGGCTGCCGATATGAGAAAAATGGCGATTGCGAATAGTGTCATTTTCCGGACGGCCCTTCGGCCTCCATCGCGCGGCCCGTCATGGGTACAAAACGCACGGGAATAAGACTGCGGCTGCGGACCTCGCCCTTGTCATCTTTGGTAATCAGCACGAGCCACTGCGACCCGTATGGACTTCCCAGCGGCAGAATCATCCGCCCGCCCGGCTTCAACTGCTCAATCAAAGGCGGGGGCACAAGCCCGGCCGCGGCCGTTATGATAATCGCATCGAAGGGCGCCTTCTCCTCCCAGCCGAAATATCCGTCCGCGTGCCTGACCCTCACGTTCCGATAGCCCAGCTCATCCAGACGCTCCTTCGCCGACTCGGCTAACTTCTCCAGAATTTCGACCGTATAGACTTCCCCCGCAATCTCGCCGCAAACCGCCGCCTGATACCCCGACCCCGTCCCCACCTCGAACACCTTCGAGTTGGGGTCGAGTTCGAGATATTCGGTCATATACGCCACTATGTAAGGCTGGCTTATCGTCTGGTTGAGTCCTATCGCCAGCGGATGGTCCGCGTAGGCCCGCTCGAGGTCCCGCCGCTGCACAAAGGCGTGACGCGGAACCGTCCGCATCGCCCGCAAAACGTCGGGGTCATTCACGCCCCGGTTCTTGATATCATAAGTGACCATCCTTTCGCGCTCGCGCACCCGCTCGCCGAATGCCGGATGATTGTGGTCCGGCCGCTCGAGCGGTTTTTCGTTTGCGTCACGCGGTTTCCCTTTTTCCACCTGGCGCGGACGGTTCGCATCCTTCGGCTGATTTTCGCTCGATTCTTTCTTTTCCGAAGCGAACGTCAGGCGTTCCGATTCGGCCGGCCTGCGCAAAACAAGCGTCCCCACTGCCGCCAGAGCGATTAGTATCAAAGCAAGCGGCACAAACGTCCGGCTCTTCTGCCTGGCGTGACCTTCTTCTGCCATCTTCATATTCTTCATGGCACCGCTCCGCGATTAACCCATAAAGAAGCGCCTTGAATTCGCCCCAAGTATAACACACAACGCCCGCAGCGTCAATTCCCGGCCGGCAATTGCGCGGCGCCATTCCTGTGCAGGACCTGGCCAAAGCCATCCTGTCCGAGTGCACGACTACTTCTTAGCCAGCTCGCGCTTGATAGCCATCAATTCCGAAAGCACCGGCCAGGGGGTGCGAGTCAGCGACAATCTGCTGTCGAGGTCGCAGACCCACTCGACGGGAAATTCCTTTATATGGTAGCCGGCTTTCTGCGCCCGCAGTATCATCTCAACGTCGAACATAAACCCGTCGCTTATGCACTGGCCGTAAAGCTGCCTTGCGACGTCGCCCCGGTACACCTTGAACCCGCACTGCGAGTCGGTGATGCCCGGCGGCATCGTCAGCATCCTGTTCAGCACCCATTTGAAAAGTCGCGCCGCGATTTTTCTATACCAGTGCTGCCCTTGTTGAATGTCGCTCTCTACCAGCTTGCGCGAGCCGTGCGCGATATCGCAGCTTCCGTCTTTGAGCATCTCCAGCCCCAGCAGCACATTCCCGAAGGGCACGCAGCAGCCGCTGTCGGCGAACATCACGTACTCGCCGCACGTCTCTTTCATACCGGTCCGGACGGCGCAGCCTTTTCCCCTGTGCTCGCAGGCTATTACGTTTACCGATACACCTTCCGGCACGTTTGCACTGGCTTTCCTTGCGACGTCGCCGGTTCCGTCCGTGCTGCCGTCGTCAACGACAATGATTTCGCCCGCAAAACTATTTCCCGCTAAAAACTCCACGGCCGCTTCAATATCCCGACCGATTTTCTTGCTCTCCTCGAATGCCGGTATAACAATCGATAAATCCACTTGGTCGTTTTCTCGATCACAGAACGTTCTTTCCTGGTTCATAGTCCAACGGCGAATTATAGGCGACCGGCCCCGATTTTTCCAGTGACCTTTGCTGGCGCTGCTCATTTTGCCTTTTTTTGCGAATTCTGCGCAAAACGCAAGGTACGTCAGGTCGAACGGCCCCCCGACTTCGCCGAGCTTCCCTCGACCGAGCTCGTCGCAGGCAGCAGAGCCGTGAACTAAATCGTTCTCAAAATGTACTATCTAAGGGGGGATTTGTTATAATAGTTGGGATGCTTCAGCGCCTGCCGCCGATTGAGAATCGAGAATGGGCGGTACAAATATGAAGTGGGGCCTGAATTGAAGGTACAGTGCGAATTATGTCCGAAGATGTGCCTGATTGAGCCTGGCCAGAGCGGCGAGTGCCGCGTCAGAATCAATATCGACGGCGTCCTGCGAACCGTCGTTTACGGCTTCCCCTGCTCAATCCGTATCGACGCCGTCGAGAAGAAGCCTTTGTTTCATTTTCTCCCCGGCACCGCAATCCTCTCCATTGCAACCGTCGGCTGCAACCTTCACTGCCGCAACTGCCAGAACTGGGAAATATCGCAGGCCAATCCCGAAGAAACCGAGGCCGCCGCCTGCTCCCCGGAAAAGCTTGTCGAGATCACCCGGACAAACCGCTGTCTCTCGCTGGCCTACACCTATACCGACCCGATCGTTTACTACGAATACACGTACGATACGGCCAAACTCGCGAGAGAAAAAGGCATACGCAACGTGCTGGTGACCGCCGGATACATCAACCCCGAACCCTGGAAACGTCTGCTCGAATTCGTCGATGCGGCAAACATCGACTTAAAGGGAATAACCGACAAGTTCTATCGCGAGGTCTGCTCGGCGACATTAAAGCCTGTGCAGAACGCCATGGTTCTGACAAAGGCCGCCGGCGTACATCTTGAGGTCACCAACCTCATCATTCCGACCCTCAACGATAAGCCCGAAGAGATAACCGAGCTTGTCCGCTGGATAAAGGCGAACCTCGGCAGTGACACGCCCATGCATTTTTCCCGATTCTTTCCTCGGTATAAAATGTTGCATCTGCCGCCCACACCGGCACAAACTCTCGATCTGGCGCGCGAGATTGCGCTCAGCGAGGGGCTCAACTACGTCTATATCGGCAATATCAGCAGCAAGGCCGGCCAGAACACGTATTGTCCGTCCTGCAGGAGTCTGCTCATAGAACGCAGCGGCTTCACTATTCTGCAGAATCGCTTGAAGGACGGACATTGCCCCGATTGCAGCACAGAAATATATGGAGTCTGGAAATGACACGCAGAAAATTCATTCGGAAATTAGCGGCGGCGTGCTCGGCGGTTGTGGTCGGTGCCGGATGGCTGGCAAAGAAGGCCGCGCCGCGCAGGTTCGTACTCGCCGTCAGGACAAAATTCTATCCCGGCTCTTTGAAACCGTTAGGGGACATTTCCAAACCAGGTAAATGGAGTGGTTGATATGGATAAAAACACAAAGAAATTATCGCGCGTTGCGGTTCTGCTGGGCCTGGTCATCGTGTCAGTGGGCATTGCAGGGCTGATTCTCTGGAAAGCAAGGGGGCCGGAATCTTCCTCTGCAGCCGAGCAAAAAAATCCTTCCGTCGGCAAAACACCACCGGCGCCCGCTGAAAAAGTATTGAGGTCTTCGCTGGCCGGCAGCTGGTACCTCGCCGATGCCAACGCGCTCACCAAACAAATCGATGGCTTCTTCCAAAAAGCGGATGTTAAGCCGAAGCCGAACGTTATTGCCCTGATACTGCCGCACGCCGGTTATCAGTATTCCGGACAGACCGCGGCTTTCGGGCTGAAAACCATTGACAAAAAGTATAAACGAATCGTTGTCATCGGCCCCAGCCATCGGGCGCCAATGGAAGATATGCTGAGTGTCCCCAGAGTGACTCATTACCAGACGCCTCTCGGAACGGTGCCGCTCGACGTGGAATTCATAGACGAGCTTTTGAAATTTCCGATGTTTCAGAATCTTCCCTACGCCCACCAGTCCGAGCACAGCGTTCAGATCGAGCTGCCTTTGTTGCAGCACTGTCAGAAGGACTTCAAGTTTGTCCCAATAGTGGCCGGTCACTGCTTGCTGCCGACGGTCAAAAAGGCAGCCGCAATTCTTGCAAGTCTCATCGACAACGAGACGCTCGTCGTTGCCAGCTCTGATTTTGTGCACTACGGCCCGAATTATGGCTATGTGCCTTTCACGGAGAATATACCGGCCCAAATAAGGAAACTCGATATGGGCGCGTACGAGCATATCGCCGGGAGGGACGCCGAGGGCCTTCTGGAGTACAGGAGCAGGACGGGGGCAACTATATGCGGCTGTGTCCCCGTCGCCGTATTACTTGCGATGCTGGATAAGAATGCCGAGGCCCACCTGGTGAAGTACGCAACGTCCGGCGAGCTGACCGGCAGTTTCACCAATTCTGTCAGCTATCTTTCCGTGGTCTTTACCGGCGCCTGGCAGAACACGCCCGTGGTCAAGCCGCAGCAAAACAAAGCAAAGCTAACCGAGGAGGAGAAAAAGCAGTTGCTGACCTTGGCCCGCAAGACCATAACCAGTTATCTTCAGGACCAGCGGGTCCCCGAGCCCGCCGAGATGGGTGTGACTATCACAACCGGCATGGAATCTCCGCGTGCGGCATTCGTGACCCTGAAAAAGAATTCGCATCTGAGAGGCTGCATCGGCGATATTTTCCCGCAGCGGCCGCTGTACAGGTCGGTCATCACCAATGCGCTTAACGCCGCGGTCAACGACCGGCGCTTTATGCCCGTAACCAAAGACGAATTGGGCGGTCTGACCATCGAGATATCAGCTTTGACGCCACCTGAGCCCGTCGATTCTTACGAGAAAATCAGAATCGGCACTGACGGCGTAGTGCTCAGAAAGGACGGCCGGTCCGCCGTCTTCCTGCCGCAGGTGGCGCCCGAACAAGGGTGGGATTTGAACCAGACGCTCACGCACTTGTCTCAAAAAGCGGGCCTGCCGCCCGACGCGTGGAAACAAGGCGCCAGCTTTCTCGTGTTCCAGGCGGATGTTTTCGGCGAGAATGAAAAATGAAATTCGCTCGCGGCTTGCTCATATTCAGCTACGGCCTTTTTACCATCGCCGCCCAGACCCTGCTGTTCCGCGAGTTCATCACCACCTTCGAAGGAAACGACATAAGCGTCGGCATCTTCTTCGGCTCTTGGTTTCTCTGGGTAGGCCTGGCAGCCATTCTCGTCCGCAGAGCGCACGGGTTTACCGAGAAATTGCTCAACAATATCGACCTCCTTTTTCTTGCCTATGTCCCGGCCTTTGTTCTTCAGGTGCTGCTCGTTGTTCAGGCGCGGGAGCTGGCGGGTGTCGAGTCCTATGCAAGATTTCCAATAGTAACAATTGTAGTTTTGTCACTGGTTGTTAACGCACCTGTTAGCATCATTACCGGCATGTTTTTTCCGCTTGCCTGCCGATGGGTCAGGCGGGAAGCAGGGCTTGCCGTCTCGCGTGTGTACATCCTTGAAGCGGCCGGCAGCTTCGCAGGCGGCCTCGGCGCAACCGTCCTGCTTGGGTTGGGGCTTACCTCGGCCCGCGTGTTCCTGCTGCTTGCTTTCGTTGTTTGTTTTTCCCTGTTTCTGGTGGCCGCTGCGAACGTGAGACAACACCGGGCCCAGCCCGTTTTGGCAAGGCGCTACAAGGTCAAAATGGCCCTTCAGTTGTTGAATCTTCTGTTGGTGCCCTTCTGCCTTGCCGTCGGTCTTGATGAGGATTTGATGGGTCGCATCAGGACCGCAAAATGGAGCAAGCTGCTCCCACGCGATGCCCTTCGCGGCTCGTTCCAAACCGCTCAGGCGGAGTACCTTTACGGTGTATATCAGGGTCAGTGGGTGGCCGTGCGCGAAGGCAGCACCTGTGAAGTGCTGCCGGACCATGAATCGGCGGGGCGCATCGCCGCCGTCGGTCTTTGCCAGAATCCGCACGCACGCAGAATCCTGGTTATCGGCTCCGGACTGGGACTGTGCTATGAATTCCTGCGCCTGCCCCAGGTAGACCATGTCACCTGGGCGCACTGCGACAGCGAGTACGTCCGGAAAGTCGAGAGTTTCATACCGCCTGAACTTAGGATCGATGATGAGCGATTTGACAAGCTCGCCGGCGACGTTCGTGTTCTGCTGGCCGACAAGAAAAAATACTTCGACTTGGTGATTCTCGATTTGCCTGAGGCAACCAGCTCCGTTCTCAACCGGTATTACACGCTTGAGTTCTACCACCTCGTCAGACAGTCCTTGGGGCCGGACGGTGTCTTTGCCGTCCGCGTGGCTGCCGGCGAAAACATCATGGGCACCGAGCTGATTAATCTCGGCGCCTCGGCAAAACTGACCCTCCAAAAGGTCTTTTCGCAGTTCGTTCTTGTCCCGGGCGAGGACAGCTGGTTCATCGCCTCCGATTCCGTCAACCTGACCGGCAACCCCGGCACGCTGCGCGACCGTTTTGCCGCCATCGAACGCGGCCCGGAGGTCTTTCCTGCGGATGGTCTGCTTTCCGTCTATTTGCCCGACCGCGCCGAAAAGGCTCTCGCCACCTATGATACCGCCGACCTGCCGGAAGGCCTGCTGATAAATCGTGATTCGAGGCCGCTCGCCCATCTGTACAGTCTGCTGCTTGCCGCCAAACAATCCGGAGCGCCGGTCGCAATGTTTACCAAGCACTTGGCCTTGGCGGGGCCCCCGGCTTTTCTTGTACCCATAATTGTTATCATTGTGCTGCGATTGTTCTATGTCCTCCGGGCCGGTCACAACGGACGCTCCTCAAGCTTCGACAGCACCTTTCTCGTCTTCTCCGCAGGCTGGATAGGAATAGGCGTCGTAATTGTCCTGATGTACCTCTATCAAACCCGTTTCGGCTCGCTCTTTCTGCACATCGGCGTAATATCTTCGCTCTTTATGCTGGGCCTAACCGCCGGCGCTTCTCTGCTAAGCAGTCTCCTTTCTCCTGACAGAAAAACACGCCCTGAAATGTCGCTTTTTGTAATAGTGTTTGCGCATGTGCTTGTACTTGCCGTAATTGCCTTGTGGCCGCTCGAGCAATGGACGCATCTTACCTTCGGTATCTTTTTCGTTTTTTGCGGCCTTTGCACCGGCTGTTATTTCCCCCTGGCCGCCAGACAATTGGCAGACTCCCACTTTGAGCCGGGCCGGGCGGGCAGCAGCCTCCAAACCGCCGACCACCTCGGAGCATCGTTTGGCGGCCTCGTGACCAGTCTTGCTATTGTCCCCGTCCTCGGCACAAGGCTCGCCCTGTTCGTGTTTGCCCTCTTCATCCTGACCAATCTGCCGCCTGCTGCCCTTCGAGTGCTCAGACCCAAAAAGGCCATGGCTTTGGCCCCGGCAGGCTTCAGCTTCCGCGGGGCCGGCTACGCCTTATTCGCTGTCGCGCTGTCGGTCATTATCTGCTCCAACCTGCTCGCCTTTGCCGGCACGCGCCTGAGCCCTTCGCTGCCACTCTATGCTGCGCAGGCATTGGCCGGTGACGCCCGGATAGAGCAGACATCCGCGGTGATTGAAGATAAAACCGTCAGGTATTTTCAGGTTTACCAGGCCCGGGCAGACGCCAATGCCCCTTCGCCCGCTTCACAGATGCAGAATCCGACCGGATATGTTTTCAGCTCCGAAGACCTCGCGCCGGACGTCCGCGGCTTCGCAGGAAAGATTAACCTGGGGATTCACGTCGATGCCGCCGGCGAGTTGATTAACTTCCATATCATCCGCTCAAACGAAACCCCCGCCTACATGGACCTTCTTACCCAATGGCAGGATGGTCTCAAAGGGCGTAACCTCTTCCGCCCTGCACCTTTCGCAGGCGTTCACACCGTCAGCGGCGCTACCGTCAGCTCCGAAGCAATTATTGTTTCTTTTGAGCAATCTGCTCAGAAGTTCGCAGAACAAGTACTAGGCCGGGCCCTGCAAGCCGGTCCCCACCAAAGGACGCATCGGGCCGCCTATGTCCCGGACACGGGCGCTATATATCTGATGCTTGCCCTCGTGTTTACCCTCATCGTAATTTACCGTGGAGGATTCTGGAGCCGGCTGGCGGTCCTCGTGTTCAACCTCGTGGCGGGCGGGATAATCCTGAACGCTCAGTATAGCACCGAACAAATCGCGACCGTTTTGTCCCTGCATGCTCCGGCGGTGAAGCTCTCCGGCGCGTGCCTGCTGGCGCTGGCGGCGCCGCTTCTGGTGATGGTCTTCGGCAATATCTACTGCGGCTACCTCTGTCCCTTTGGCGCCGCCCAGGAGCTCCTCGGCTATATCATACCCCGCAGATTCAAACAGCCGATAGCGAGAGACAGGATGCGCCAGGCAAGATTCATCAAATACATAGTCCTGTTCCTAGTCATAATCGTCTTCTTTCTTTCGAGGAGCCGGACGACTCTCGCCGCCGACCCGCTGATATCAATCTTCAATATGCGATTTTCGATTCTTGCCCGCCGTCCTTTTGGCGGGTACGATTTGCAGCCGGCCCTCCTGTGGATAACCGGCATGGCCCTGCTCGGCTCGATTTTCTATTCCCGCTTCTGGTGCCGCTACTTATGCCCCGTCGGGGCCTTGCTGTCACTGTTTAACAATGTAACATTGCTCAAGCACCTTCTTCCTCCGAAGAAATACGCTCGATGCGAGTTTGGCCTGACCGGCAAGGACAGAATGGACTGCATATACTGCGACAAGTGCCGCTATGAAGCCCAGGCCATTCCAAAGCAGGAGCTTGAGCCGGGCGTTGAGCGCCCCGGCGTCCAATGGCTTCGCCGTTATCTTGTTGCCACTGTAATCGCAGCAGCGCTGGTGGTCTCGGCCATATCCGTAAACAAGTTTCTCGAGGCGATGCCCACAGGCCGGGATTATTCCGCCGCCTTTGTCGCCTCCGGCGGCCAGCCCAGAGATGTGGATTTGCAGCGCATCCGGACCATGATTCGACAAAATAAACTCTCCGACCACGAAGCCGAATACTACAAACCGGTCGAATGAACGGTTCGTCCAAACAGATAGCTGCTGTATTACCGGTCCTTTTCACGTATGGCGACCGATGGGGCCGCAAAACAGTGAAATCCGGGTTGGTTCGGTCAAGATGCGCAACTGTAAGGTCGATAAAATTAGGGGTACAAGCAGAAAGGAACACAGAAGTGATAATAAAAGGCCGACAAAAAAACGCACTGATAGCCTTATCGATCTTGATGCTGAGCGTCGGCGCTTGTGACCGCCGCGGAAAGGTAAGAAAAGCCCGTGAAGAGGCAGAGCAGGCCAAAGCAGAATTACAGAGAGTCAACGTTCTGCTGGAGAGAACTCGTGCTGAAAGAGACAACCTGAACGCCGAGGTGACGGACCTGGCAGAGAGGTGGGAACAGACAAAGACGGAGCTGGCCGGTCTTCGCCAAACGCACAACATTCTGCAGACCCGCTTCAATGACCTTCTAAACACTCAAAACGCCGCGGCGAGCCGGTCGCAGGATGCACAGGCCGCCATTGAGGGTCTCAGGAGTCAATTGAGGGAGAAAAACGAAGAAATTCGGCAGTTGCAGGAATGGATAAAGGAGCTGCAGGCGGCCATCAGCGAATTTGAAAGCCAGCCGGCCCCAGCCCCACCGACGCCGGCGCCCGCCGAGCCCAACGAGGCGCCGAGCGAGGATGCAAACCAACCGGCCGACGAAAATAGTGCCGAATGACCTTGTCTTTGCCGGAGGCAAACAAGTTGTAGCAATGCAGATTTGCCGCCGCCGATTGCCTGGCCAGGTCACCGGCGAAAATAATTGATCAGCCAGATGATGAGTGTCAGCACAATTGAGATTAGTACGCAGCTTGCGATTGGAATGTAGATCCGCCAGTATCTGCCGCCGAATTCCAAATCACCCGGCAGCCTGAACAAGCCGAGCCGGCACAATAACAGCACCAGCGCGCCCGACAGGGCGATAACAAGCCCCGCAAATATCAACCACTTCCCGAACTGTTGCGGTCCAAACTCCATCGTAACTTGCCGCCTCTTTGCACCGTTCTGTCGTTGCTGTGTTCTCTAAGCCTCGGCCGTCCCAAGATTATACCGCGGCTGCTGAACTTGTGGTAGCCCTGATTCGTATTCTTCTCAAGCTGTATTGACTTAACACGCCGGCCAAAAAAGCAGATTTATAGCCTGAATTCTTCTTGCCATTTACCGGGGCGTAAGGTATTCTTGTTTACTATGAGTATGGATTGCTTAGTGTCTAGGTACAAGTACGTAAGTAAGTTGTATCTGACCCATTTTTATGGTTTTCTTGCTCCCCGCGCCTACAGCGTCATCATGCTCGGCGCCCTCTTTTGCACACTGGCGGCAAAGCTGTTTCATTGCCTGCGCATACGCAGCACGTCGGGTGAGTACTTCGGCTGGATATTTGCCGACATCGCCGTACTCTTGGGCATTGAGCTTATCCTCGCCGCCGCCTGTTTCTGCCGCCCGCGAAAATGGATTATCCGAACCGCCGTCGTCGTTGCCGCTCTTATATGCACGTGGTCTGTGATAAATGCCGGCTGGCTGATAAGAACTGGAACCCAGGTTCTGCCTTGTGTATTACTGCCTTTGATTCGCGACCCCCTCAGCTCGTTAGCCATGATAGGCGCCAATCTGATAAGGATGCCCGTTGCAGCCGTGGCCCTGCTTGGTCCCAGCGCCGTCGCTCTCACTTTCTTCTTCTTCGTTTTGCTAAAACCACGCAGTTTGGATTCCAGTCGCAAGCGATTCGTCGTCAAACTATTGGTTTCTCTCATTATCGTTTTTGTCACTGTCGTCGCCCACTCGGCGACCGTTAAACAAAGCTCCGCACAAATAGCTTCTGCCGGCCTTTGGTACAATTGTCAGTTAGAGGCTCTAACCGGTCCCTTGGCCGATCCGACGCGACTGCAGAGGGCCGATTTGGCAAACTTAAAACGGGAAATACCTGCCTTCAACCAGATACAGGTTGCCGGGTCCTCTAAACCCCGGCACGGCGCTTACAACCTCGTTGTGGTTGTCCTTGAGGGCGTCCAGTACAGGCACACCTCGCTTTATGACAAACAAAGCAACCTTACCCCTTATCTGGCGAACTTGGCAGCCCGGGGCGCTGAATTTGCCAACGCCCGCTCTTCACTTACCCACACCACAAAGGCGCTTTTCGCACTCCTGACCGGCCGCTTCCCTTCCGTCTACCAGGATATTGCCGAAGCCGTACCCGCTGCCGAGCCCTACGCCGGCATCGCCTCCGTTCTCAGGCACAACCTGAATTTCCGCACCGCCTTTTTCCTCTCCGGCGAGGGCGAGTTCGAGTGTGGCCCGGGCCTGGTTTATAACCTCGGCTTCGACAAATTCTTCGCCAGAGAGGACTTGGGCGACTCCAGCGCGTTTGTCGGCTATATGGGCGGCGATGAGTTCGCAATGTTGCCGCCCATAGTCGAGTGGATAAAAGCTGACCAAAGGCCTTTCTTCCTTACCCTTATGTGTTCCGTGACGCACGACCCCTATGAAGTTCCCAGGTCGTTCGCTGAGCCCGCCAAAGAGCCCGTGGACCGCTACCGCCAGACAATTTCCTACACCGACAAATTCCTCGCTGCACTGGATGACAAGCTCAACGAGTTGAATCTTGCCGAAAAAACGATTCTCTGTGTCA
The DNA here is from genome assembly GCA_035527845.1 of Sedimentisphaerales bacterium. Taxonomy (GTDB): domain Bacteria; phylum Planctomycetota; class Phycisphaerae; order Sedimentisphaerales; family Anaerobacaceae; genus JAUWKC01. Next base: position 48,880 of record DATKZT010000031.1, read on the forward strand.
TAAGTGACCATGGTGAAGGTTTTGGTGAGCACGGCCTCTTCGCCCACGAGGCAATACCTTTTGACGAGGCCCTGCGCATACCCTGGGTCATACGCGCGCCCGCCTTGATTGAGCCGGCAACCAGCGTGACCGAGCCGGTTTGCTCCGTCGATTTGACGCCAACGCTGCTTGCTCTGCTCGGATTCGATACCGCCGCCTTTGACTTTGATGGCGTCAACGCCTTGGCTCCTGTCCCCGATGACCGCAAGGTGTTTTTCACCAGTTGGATGCAGCACAGTCCCGCCGGTTTCGTAAAAGGCAGCCTGAAGTTCATATACACCCCGACCACCCAAACCGTTTCCGTCTATGACTTGAGCGCCGACCCGTTTGAGCTGCTTGGGACGGAGCTGCCCCCACAGCAGGCTCAGGAAATCGCCGCTGAGATTGGCGATTGGCAGAGAAACAGCGTCTTTCGAATTAACCAGCAGCTCTCCGGCGAGAAAACGCTCTTCGACCACTGGCATTGTAACTGGCACAAGAGAATCGCCTGGGCTAACTACCGCTAAGGCGCTTTCACCCGTCCACCGCAGTTCATGGCAGACCAAGAGATAAGCCCTTAACGGTCGCTGCCTGGTTGCTGTTGCGGCCCGGCAGAAACTCTCAACATCCTTTCCACCAAAGTGTTAAAATACTTCGTATGAACAGGGTCAGTTGCGACATTAGAATTGGCACCTCCGGCTGGCATTACGAACACTGGTCCGGCCGGTTTTACCCGCCGGATTTGCCAAAAACCAAATGGCTCCTGCACTACGCCCAGCATTTCGACACCGTCGAGGTCAACAACACCTTCTATCAACTCCCCAAACCAAAGTCCGTTGAGAACTGGCGCCAACAGGCCCCCGACAATTTCCTCTATACCGTAAAGGCCAATCGCTACATCACCCACATTAAGAGACTCAAGGATTCGCAGGAGCCGCTGGAGCGATTCTTTGAAATCGCTTGCCTGTTGAAGGAAAAGCTCGGCCCTGTTCTCTATCAACTGCCGCCGAGTATGCACAAGGACCTCGACCGCCTCGAAGACTTCATCAAGCTGCTCCCCAAAAAGCTCCCTGCCGTCTTCGAGTTCCGCCACGAAAGCTGGCACACACAGGATACCTATGCCCTGCTGAATAAATACAACGCCGCCTTTTGCACCCACGACCTGCCCGGCAGGGCCTCCCCGCGCGTAATCACCGGCGATCTAATCTACGTTCGCTTCCACGGCACCACCGGCCGATATTCCGGAAATTATTCCAAATCCGCCCTGCGGGAATGGGCCGGCTGGATTAAAGACAATCTCAAATGCATCCGTGCCGTTTACGCCTACTTCAACAACGACTACAATGCTTACGCCATCAACAATGCAAAGCAGTTGAAAGAGCAGCTTCTCGATTTATGAGTTTCGCACCCTGACTAAGAGCCTATCCGAATTACCCCTCTAAACCAGAGAGTCGTTGTCATTCTGAGCGCAGCGAAGAATCTCAAGCCCACCAGGCTCTTTTCCCGTTTGCCGGCCAGATGTTTCGCTTCGCTCAACATAACAATTGCATATAGGTTATCAGGATAGGCTCTAAGTGTGGAGAAATCGTGGTCATTGGAAATGGCTTGGTCCCTCCCGCCCCAAAAAGCGGCTCAGTCGCCCTGCCGACTTTCTATCTTGCTTTCCGCCATTTCCAGCATTCTCACCTGGACTTCACCGGTACTGGGTTCCCGGCCAAGCTCCCGTTCCAACTGTTTGTAAGCATCATCCCACGACATCTTTGTGCTCCTTATGCTCTCTACTAAAATAAGGCACACGCCGAAGCCGCAGTAACGCATTGTCTAAACTTTTCCTTGAAAGCCCGCTCTGCTCGAGCGGTTCGACAAAGCAACAGCGAAACAGCGAACAACTGTGCCCTCCACGACCTCATTTTCAGAAAATGACCTTCAGCCCTTTTTGAACTGCATATTGTTGTGCGGTTTCGAATTCCTCGTGTGTTGGTCGGCGGTTTATCTTGCTGTGCTCGAAGGCCTTGTAGCAGGGACGATACTGGTCCATTACATTGACCATAGTGTTTACGCTGATTTGCTCGGCCAAAAAATCCATAACCGCAAAACTGCCTGCCAGGTTATTGGGAAGAACTAAGTGCCTTATCAACAGGCCCCGGGTTGCCAGGCCCTTTTCCAATTGCAGGTCGCCCACCTGCCGGTGCATCTCTTTAACGGCCGCTTGGTTTATCTCCGGGTAATCCGCCGCCGCCGACAGTTCTTTGGCTGCCGCTGAATCCGAATACTTCATGTCCGGCATATAAATGTCTATCAGTCCCTCCAGCAACCTCAGCGTCTCCACCGAATCGTACCCGCCCGTATTGTAAACCGTAGGTGCCCGCAGCCCCTTGCCTCTGGCCGACTCGATGGCCGCGGAAATCGGTGCGATAACGTGCGTGGGCGTAACGAAGTTTATGTTGCTGCAGCCGTATCTCTCCAAATCCAGCATGGCCCGGACCAACTGCTCCACCGTTACCCTCGTTCCGCTGCGGCCGTGGCTGATGTCGGAGTTCTGACAGAATATGCACCCCAAATTGCATCCGCCAAAAAATATCGTCCCCGAACCGCCGGAGCCCACCAGCATGCTCTCCTCGCCGTAGTGAGGACCTACGGAACTAACCACCGGCATATCACCGATACCGCAAAAGCCAATCTCGCCCTTGCTTCGCTCTACTTTGCACCGGCGCGGACACAGCGTGCACGGATTCATACGCTCCCACAACTGCTGAACATTCGTGCTGAAAGAGCTGATATCCACCGGCAAATCGGTCATACCACAATCTTCCATTGCTTTTTGAATAAATATAGGAACAGACCTGCTGTCACTCCTGCGCAAGCAGGAGTCCGGAAAACGTTGACAAAACGGCTGGATTCCCCGTTTCGAGCGAATGACAACTTGCTCTTGTTTGTACCGGAACCTTCCATTTAATATTCAAACCTCAATAAGAACTGGCCTCACACCCAGACCAACATCACCCAAGAATATCCGGCGTCACCACCCAGCAAATGTGCCACCGCCCATCCTCGCCGCGCTCCACGCACACGATGCCTGCATTCCTGAATGTCACCGTATCGCCTGATTCCGAGCCGGTCAAAAGCAGCGACGCCAACCTGCTCAAAAAAGGCAGGTGACCCACAATCATCACGTCTTTTTCGGCGGCCCCAAGCTCACGTGCCACCGGTGTTACATCATCGTTCGGCCCAAGAGCCTCGCGCGCGACCGAACCCTCTTTCGATGTCACGGCTTCAGCCAAAATCTCCGCCGTCTGTGCCGCACGTCTCTTGCTGCTATGCCATATACAGCCAACGCATAGATTAAGCGGCCTTGCAAACGCAGCCGCCTTCTCTGATTCCTTCCTGCCGGCCTCGGTCAGCGACCGTCGCGGGTCTTCCTGCTCCGAGGCTGCCTTCGCATGCTGGACAAGGTACAATTTCATTTTTGGCCTCCCTTTATCAGAATCTCACCAAGCCAATCTTACACCGTGACCTGTCCTTTGGCAATCGCTGGGCTGCGCGACGCCCCATTTTGCGGCGCCCGCCTCAATCTGCTTGCAGTTTTCGCCGATGGGATGTAAAGTGAATAAGAGCTGGCCGGAACATCGGCCGACGTGTACGCGTATCTAACGTTGATTCGGTTCGGAGCAGTGGCCGAGCGGCTGAAGGCGACGGTTTTGAAAACCGTTGTACCGACAGGTACCGGGGGTTCGAATCCCTCCTGCTCCGGTACGAGCTCCGCGAGTAACGCAGCAGAGCAGCACAACTGCTTGTGCTGTGTGGGGATTCGAAGGGTTTGCGATGTGCGCAGCACCGTCAAACCCCTGGCCCAAAGGGGAATCCCTCCTGCTCCGGTAACAAAAAACCTCCCACCGTGAGGCGGACGCTGCCGCAGAGTAGGGTTGTTGGGGAAATGGCAATACACCTGTGTACAAAACCTGCGGCTTGGCTGCTACATAAGCACATGGGCTGCTCGCAAGCAACGCCTTTGGCCAAGAACCGGCAAAAAATGCCCGTCGCCGGCAGAAATCGCTTGACAAACCAGTTCTGAGTGTGATACTATACATCGTTCGTTGGGGTGGTTGATGGAAGGACCCAAACCAGCCTGTGACTCAAGCGCTCGAAAGGAAACTGCAGGAGATCTTGTTTGAACATTGGCATCAGCGCGAATGAATACGGGGGCTCAACGTCCCAAAACCCAAGCCCTGAGTTCGTTGTTTCATAAGGTGATGACTGGACCCATATAGAAGAAGGAGGTTTTACCATGTCGAGTATCAGAAGCAGACAGGCCGCGACAGTTGTGTTCTCATTGTGTTTGTTGGCAGTTAGCCGAACGGTCTTCCCCGGCTCCATTACCGGCGCCGTAACCAAAGACTCGGATGGCTCGCCCATTAGCAGCTTATGGTTATTTGCCTACGATTATAACACCGGCGCGTGGCAAGGCTATGGTCAAACCGACGCCGCCGGCGTCTATGAGATAACGGCAATGCCCACCGGGACTTACAGAGTTCGGGTTTACACGTCCGGCACCGAGTATAGGCCGGAATACTATGATGATGTCTGCGATGAGGATTTCGCCACGCCTGTGGACGTTAATGCGGGCGAGCAAACATCCGGCATTGACTTCGGGCTGGCCGTGGGAGGCTCCATTTCCGGACGCGCTGCAGACGTAAACGGTCTTGCTTTGGAAGGTGTCGATATAACCCTCTACCAGGGGGAGGACCCCTTCATAGCGGATGAACGTGCCTGGGATTGGGTCGACTCGACCTCTACCGACGCCAACGGCCGATATGAATTGACCGGCCTGTGTGAACGCAGATATCATCTGCGCGTTGACCCACAGCAAGTATCGGGAACGCATTACGTGGAGGCTGACCTCTACAACGTCCAGGTCTTTTTAGGGGCGGAGACGCCCGATATGAACGTCACTCTCAGACAGGCAGCGTTGATTTACGGGTATGTAACAACCGTCGATGGCAATGCGATACCAAGCGCGGAAGTGGTCGCTGACGCGAGCTGGAGGGAAGACGCGTGGGACTGGCATGCTGCGTGGACTGACTCCAATGGTATGTACGAGTTGTGGGTGGCGCCGTCGCCGGGGAAGTTCTACCCCGTCTGGGTCGACCGCGCAAGCCTCGGCGAGAATTATTACGAGTCGAGGTGGGATGCGAATTTCTACAAAGCTGCCTATGCGGGCACGAGAGTCGATTACACCCTCGAGCTTGCCGGGGCGGTGACAGGTCGAGTGGTGAACGAGGATGGTGTTGGAATAGAGGGGGTGTGGGTAGAGCATGATTGGGGCAAGTACGGAAATTTCGGAGCGTGGACCGAAACCGACTCGGATGGTTATTTCAACCTCGGCAGTCTTCCAACCGGTATCAATTACATTTCCGTGGACACCTGGTGGCCGGTCGAACAAGGCGGCGTCAAGTATGCTGTTGGTGAGGCCTATGCCGGGCCCATAGACATCGCTGCGGGAGATGTGTGCGACGTCGGCGCCTTCACTATCTACGAAGCGGGCATGGTTACCGGCGTGGTGACGGACGAAGCCGGCTTTCCGGTTCTCGGCGCAGAAGTGTATCTCGAAGGACAGGACATTGACGGTAACCCGGCTGATAGTGACGAAGGTTTTACCGATTCCTTCGGCCAGTTCACCTTGGACTATGTAGCACCGGGCACGTATGTTTTGAGTTCTGAGAGACACGGATTCATAACCACGATTGTGACCGACATAACGGTAAACAGAGGCCAGCACGTGGATCGTGACATGGTTCTCAAGAGTTCTGCCGAAGGCGCCGCGATGAGCGGCATGATAGCTAACTATGACGATTTGGCTCTGTATGACTCGGAAAACGCCGTTTATTATCCTTACTACGACGACACCGCTTATGCGGAATGGGGTCTGCCGGAGTTCGAGCTTATAGCGGTGCGGGCGGATGTGTCGCCCACCGAGAGAGACTTTCTTGAGCCTGACAGGATAATCGTTGGCTCGCTCGACGATGATGAAATAGACGACGGATACGGGGACTATTTCGAACAGGACCCGTGTGAAACGCCGGGAAGGTATCAAATGGCACTGCCCAGCGGGGACATTGCCGTCGGCCTGAATGTGGTCAGGGACTTCCTGCCCGGATGGGGCGGGTGCGTGATATTCCATGATTGGCAAAGGTTCGATTTTGCCAAAGGAGATGTGCGGCATGATGTCAATTTTACCGCTGTGACTGGTGATACAGGAACTCTCAAAGGCGACATTAGCGTGCCTCCCGACTACAATCATTTTCCCGAGGACTGGTGTCTAATCTTTGCTTATGCCCTTGACGCCAACAACAATCCCAAGACCGGCATACCCCTCGGTGATGCGGCGGCATTTCCGGGCTGGACCACTCAGTATGAATTCAGGGATTTGCCGGTCGGCAAGTATCAGTTGAAGGCGTACGCCAGAAACTTGGCCAGCGTCCTCGATCTTGCACCGGTGACCGTCGTGGCCGACGCCAACACCATTCTGAACATAAGCTTCACGTCCGGAAGCACTCTGACAGGTCATATTACCGATGCCAACAGCGGCGCCGACGTCAATACCGCTCTCGTGACCATTGAAGAGACCGGCAAACAGGCAACAACAGACGACTCAGGCAATTACACCATCAAGGGAATAAACGCAGGCCTCTACACAGTTAGCGTCAGCGCTTCCGGCTACGCCGACGCCCAGGTTGCCGACGTTAACATCGAGCCAAACTCCACTAAGGTCCTCGACTTTGCGCTGGATTCAACGATTGGCTCAATCTCCGGAACAGTCAGAACAGCCGACGGGAACAACATAAACGGAGTCACCGTCTTGGCCTACAATGAGACCGACGGCACATACGACACCACTGAAACCGTCGGCGGGACATTCACTATCACCGACCTTACGCCCGGCGAGTACATTCTGGCAGTCGATACCGATGATTTAGGCTACGGGGTCGTCACGTACCCTCCGGATCCAAACCGAATTACACTTGCGCCAGACAGCCAGGTGAATGATGTTAATATTATCGTTGGGACGCTCCAGCCTCCGCTTTTCACAGTCTACTCTTCTGCCGGCAGTGACGTGCCGCCGGTCCTTTCCATGGAGTTTCACTCGAACCTGCCCTTGAACGCCGAGCCGAATATCATTGTTATAGACGGAAATGGTGCTCTGCATGACTTCACGTCCAATCCCGCCATCAACAGGTTCACAATCGTTTACGATGCCTGTGAGTCCGACAATCTTGTCAGGATTAACATAGCCGAGACAGATCCGCTGGTCCCGGGTGATGCAGCCGGCAAGACGTTCAGTTTCGAAGTCGGCAGCAACCTGGTTCAGACAAGCAGCACCAATGTGACCAACGCAACGGGCGGTGAAGCCGCCATTATGGGGACCCAGGACAATACCAAAATTTATGTTCCGCCCTTCGCCATTGCCGGCGCCAACGATACCCAGGCGCTTACACTCACCATCGAGCGCTACGGCGACCCCGGCGACGCCGTCGAAGGAAGCAACGATACCACGGCCAGCGCCGTGTATGACTTCAAATTTGATGAGGAGGGAGTCTCAATCGACGTGGACCACACTTTCACAGTGACCATGAGCTTCCAACTGCCCCAAGGCATGAGCCAGCAAGAATTCGAAGCCACGCTGGAGATTCGTTATTTCGATGCGGGCGAGCACCAGTGGAAGACCGACGGCATTTCCAACGTCCGCATCAACTGGGCGAATAATACGATTATGTTTGAGATCAGCCACCTGACGAAGTTCGCTGCCTTCGTAGAGGTCATCGGTCCCTGCATGACCACCGTGCCGGATGTTCTGAACCTGACCGAGGCCGCTGCCGAAACGGCCCTTAACGATGCCAACCTCGTAAAAGGCGCTATAACTTACGAGTACAGTGACACAGTCGATGCAGGTCTGGTTATGGAGCAGGAACCGACTTCCGGAACTTCCGCGCCCTGCGACTCAGCGGTCAACCTTGTCATATCCACCGGTCCCTGCATGACCACCGTGCCGGACGTTCTGAACATAACCGAGGCTGTTGCCGAAACGGCTCTTAACGATGCCAACCTCGTAAAAGGCGCCGTAACTTACGAGTACAGTGACACAGTCGATGCAGGTCTGGTTATGGAGCAGGACCCGACTTCCGGAACGTCTGTCCACTGCGATTCAGCGGTCAACCTTGTCATATCCACCGGTCCGTGCATGGCCACTGTGCCGGACGTCCTCGGCATGACCGAGGCTGCTGCCGAGACCGCTCTGAACGCCGATGACCTTGTTAAAGGCGCTGTCACCTATGAGTGCAGCGATACCGTCGATGCGGGTCTGGTTATGGAGCAGCACCCGGCTTCCGGAGCTTCCGTCCCCTGCAATTCGGCCGTCAATCTTGTAATATCCACCGGTCCGTGCACGGCTTCCGTGCCGGACGTTCTCGGCATGACCGAAGCTGTCGCCGAGACGACCCTAATCGCCAATGACCTTGTCAAAGGCAACGTGACTTTCGAGTACAGCGATACGGTTGCGGCCAGCCTGGTAATTGCTCAGGACCCCGCCAGCGGCGCAACACTGCCCATCGGCTCGGCTGTCAATATCGTCGTCTCATTAGGGCCGCCGGAGGTGATTGCTATTAAGAAATGCCTCGTCAAAGCTGAAGACTCCGGCGGACCAGACATGGTCCTTATTCTGGGCCGGATGGAAGCTGCCGCTGCCGACCTCGCTGATGCTGACACTATCCGGGTGACCGTTTACTCCCCCGATGTTGTAACTCCATACGTTGTGTCTTTCCCCATCGACGATAAGGCCTTCAACGGGGACACCTACAACTATGCCAGGACAGACAACGCCTCCGAGACTTCCTTCAAATTCGACACAACAAGTGGAGAGTTCTCTTTTGTGGCAAAGAATATCGATCTGACCGGCTTGGCCTGCCCATTGTCTATCGAGATTGAGATAGGCGACTACTTTGGAGTGGGGCAGGGCGGATGAGCAGGGGCAGCGGTCCTTGAGAACCGCCCCTGTACGCAAATAAAGAGAACTGGCAAAGCGTATGCGCCCGTCGCTCTTCCGACATCGGCTGATCGCTCGGGCTGCCCTGTGTCCACCACTCAGTTAGGCCTTGCACCTCAGAGGAGAAAAGCTAAAATACCCCACAGTGAGTTGATTCGAAGGCAAGCATTTGGACTTTGAGGAGTTACACAGATGCCTGAAGAAAAAATTGGCACAGTATCGGATTTCTTTGCCCGACCGGTCGTCGCCGCCATCGAGCTCGAAGCAGCCTTGAAAGTGGGCGAGAAAATCCACATCAAGGGGCACACTACCGATCTGGAGGTCGTTGTTGAGTCGATGCAGATTCACAACGAGAACGTCGACGAGGCTCAACCGGGAGATTCGATTGGCGTGAAGGTTGGCGACCGCGTCAGACACGGGGACTTGGTTTACAAGGTTGTCGACTGAGTCGCGGCTTACGCCCCCCCCTGGGCCAATCGCAGGTGGGCCGGCCGTTACAGGTTATTGTTGCCCCATGCCGGCTGGTGAACGCCGCCGTTTCGCACGGCCCCGCTTCCACATCGGAGGGTGCGATGCATCCCACCACAAAACTTTTGGGTCATTCCGAGCGCAGCCTGTGGTGAGCACCGTCGAACCACCGAGGAATCCAGCAAAAAAAACCACCACGCCCCGCGTCGCCTCCTCATCTGTTATTGCCACGGCGAAGTCCTGTAGGAAGCCGGGCTGGCCAAGCCGGATCAAACCCAATTGCAGACTCGGGGTGATTTTTGTAAGATCATTGATGTCCTACGGAGAAAATTATGTTCTGTAACCGTATAAACGGGAAATCTCAGCTAGTGACAGCTTCGCCATCTCCCCTGTTGGTTGTCATCTTGTCCGTTTTGGCAGGGTCAGGACGTCAGGTGCACGCGGCGGGCTGGGATAAGGTACACCCTGATTACAGGCACGCATCCGCCGCGGCGTGCGAAGAATGGCGAGACCTGAAGTATGGAGTCCGCATCCATTGGGGCGTATATTCGCTTTGGCACGTTGAGGCCTCCTGGCCCTTTCGCGATTTGCCGAACGAAAAGAAGCAGGAATACCAGCAATTGTATAAGAGGTTTAATCCCACGGAGTTCGATGCCGAAAAATGGATGCAGATGTTCGAGCGATGGGGTGTGAAATGCTTCGCCTTCACTGCCAAGCACCACGATGGCTTCTCCATGTTCGACACAAGAACACGAGTCAAACGGCGTTTCAACTGGCTTGCTACTGATGCACCACAAATAGAACAGTGCGATCTCGCCTATAGCATCATGGAGACCCCTTTTCAGCGGGACATTATCAAGGAGCTGTGCGGTGCGGCTCATAAGCACGGAATTGCGATTGACCTCTATTTCTCTCATCCTGACTGGTATGATGCAGACTTTCGTTTCGATAAATGGAACGTTGCACGCGACGCAAACTACACACCAGAGATCGACCCGGCAGGTTTCGCACGTTTTGCCAAACGTCACAGGGAGCAGATCCGCGAGCTGCTCACCAATTACGGGAAAATTGATATGATGTGTCTCGACATGCACCTGCCTGATTTCTGCTGGCCCGCGTTGAAAGAATCAGTCATGCTGGCCCGGCGGCTCCAGCCTGATGTTCTGCTGCGAAAACGCGGCATTGGCGCCTACGGCGACTATATGACGCCTGAGCGGTGGGCGCCCAACAGCCCCGAGGACAAGCGATTGGATAAGCCCTGGATGGTAATCGACCCCTTGGGAGAGACCTTTGCTTATCAGCCTGATGGCGACAAATACAGAACTGGTAGCTGGATCCTCTCCAACCTCATCGATATTGTGGCCAAGGGCGGCCTCTTCATGCCCTGTATCGGTCCTGATGAAAAAGGACTTTTCCACCCCAAAGCCATACAGGAATTCGAATACGTGGGCGACTGGCTCAAAGTCAACGGCGAGGCAATCTACAACACACGTCCCTGGAAACACTGGAAAGAAGGACAGGATGTGTGGTTCACACGCAGCAAAGACCGAAAGTACGTTTATGCGATTTGCAGGGGATGGCCGGGGGCGGAGTTTTCGAGCCGGTTGATCCGTGCGCGACAAAACTCACAAATCATAATGTTGGGCGTCGATGAACCACTTAAGTGGCGCAGCGACCCGGACAGAGGACTTGTTATCGATGTGCCCGACAACCTGCAGACGGAAGCGAGCCGTCCCTGCAAACAGTACTATGTATTCAGGATAGAACAAGAGCCTGCCGGAACGGTATCAGACCCAATGTGATGTATCAGGATCATAATCTGGCTCGTGTTCTTTCTCCTCATCGGATTCGTGCACTTCGCCTATTCGAGCAATTCGGCTTGTTTGGCAAGGACGGTCGGCTTGAGCTTTACTCGGACCATGCCAATCGGATGGAAGCGGCCGCCCGGTTTCCACGCCGTATACATAATTGTATAGACGTTGTCGCCTTCGGGTATCAGGCCCAGCGGCGTCCGCATGGTCTTCCACCATCTCTTTACCTTTGTGCGGATGGGGAAATACGTTGCCTTTGACCAGTGGAGCCCATCTGTCGATAGCGAGTATCCGAACATGTTCGGCAGATTCAGAGACTGTGGTCCCCCGTCAAAGAGCGCGATATAGGTTTGATCGGGAAGCTGCGTCACAATCGGATTTTCGAGAAAAGTCGGGTGTATGCTCGTGACGGGATTAGTGTCTTGTCCCATCCTGAACCACGGTCCGGCCAGGTCGTTCGCTTCGGCCAGGCCAACGTGCCATCTGCCCTGCGTGCCATAGATGCGTTGCTCGCCTTCAAACGGAAAAGCGCCCCCGTAGAAGCCGTACCATTTATCACCAACCTGGTACGGAAAGAATGAATCCACTCCCTGGCGGCCCTCCCAAGCCTGGCTCTGGAGCCCCGGCTCGATTATGATGCCGACGTCCTCGTAAGGCCCCCCGATACCTTCCATGCCGGGAACCGTTGATACCGCGCGCCAGATTCTGCCGAAGGAATGCACAGGCGGAATTTCCGGATTGCACGTATAGGCGACGTAGAAGCCGTTCCAGCGCCCCTCCTTTTCGTTGAATACCGGCATAAAGGCCCAAAGCGATGCCCTGCGGTCCGAGGCGGGGTGGTCCTGCTTGATGTGCGTGTACTTGCCGCTTGCCTGGTACAAAGTAGCAACACGCTCCCAATTCATCGCATCCTTGCTTACCCAATGACCAATTCGCGTTTTTACCCTGTCGAATGAACGCTCCCGTCCTCTGATGCCGGCCCGCTCGGTGGGGAACATGTGGTAAGTATCGCCCAGTTTGAGCGCTCGGCCCCCTTCGAAGCCACCGACAATGTCGTATGTTCCGGGTGAACCTTCGTCCACAACCGGTTTGTCCGGCCCGCCGAGTATCTCGAAGATTGACTCGCTCAGGTACTTTTGTATATCATCCTGCGGCTCCGGATTCGTGAGAAATGCCACCTCAGCCTTGAAGTCCCTTACCTCCTTTCGATACATCTCGACCAACTGAGTCCAGTGGTAATTCACCGGCTTGCCATCCACACTGCCGATAATGGGAACTTTGCGGTGGGGCGTCTGAAGTGTCTGGGCGTACCGATATGTATCTTCAGTCAAGGCCACAAGCTTTTCATACTCGGCAAAACTCTCCTCCAAATAGCAAGCGGCTTTCTGCATATCGTTTACATCTGCGCTGAGACGATAACGAAGCACATTCATCACCGCCTGCGCCTTTGCACAGTAGCACCTGCTCATCGCGCGAATGCAGTGAATGTCGTTTCGCAGCCGCTCGAATTCCGCTTTGTTCCTGGTGACGTGCGGAGCGGCGGCCTCAATCGCTTCGACCGCATTTCCGGAAAACCGCTCGACCTCTTCTATGATTTGCGGCGGAGTCTCCCCTTTGTGCTCTTGACCATGCCATTCCTTTGTGACGTACTCCTGCAAACGCTCACCCGGAGGCGAATCCGACTGCCAAAGATCCTCCCAAGGATTATACAAGTTGGGGTCCGTAAGCTGATGCAGAGTCATCCCCAATGACATGGTTTGCCTGTTGCCTCCAGTGATGCCAAATCGGCGCAGGATTCTCGGCGCACATTCGCCCGCATCGTTATATGCGGCAAGAATCTTCTCGCTGGCTTCGTTGCTGCCGTACACATCACACAGCCGGGATATCCAGTGCTCACGCTCCTGTTCTGCCGGCCGATCGGGATTCCAGGCGTAGTAGGCCCACGCCTCGAACCATATCCAGTCACGTTCAATCTGCGCAGCGAAAACCGGGTCCTTGTCGGGCACATTGGGCCAGTCCCAATAGGCCAGCGGATACAAGTGCAAACCATCAGCACCCAACCTCGGCTTGAACGACTGGACACACTTTTTGATGCATCGCACCGACCCATAACGAAACGGCTCGAGATTTGCCAGCAGGTGCACGTTCGCAATGTGCGTCGAGCCGAGATTGCTCATCAACCGATGGATTTCCTGATACCGGCCTCTCTCTTCATAGGTGGTGAGGCTCTCCCCATTGAATTTCGTCATCGTATACAGATTCTCGTAAGACGGCAAAGCAGCCGACACAATGTCCAGGTTGTCCTCGATATGGTGCGCCCGAAGAATTATCGGCGGAAGCTCGACCTTGCCGACGGCGCTAAGCCCGTCCTTTACCCCGGGGATTATCACGTCCTTGAGCCAGTGCAATTGGTTGTCCCTGCCCGTTAGTGCCTCACCAAGGCAGATAAGCAGACCCACATTGGGATAGGTTCTTACAAATTCAGCAATGGACTTGCGCGTGTAGTCTTCCAGCAAAGGCGTCGGGTCTCGGTGCTGAGTATCAATGCCGTTCCTTTCGGCAAATGGCTTTGACACAATAATGTTGTAGAACATCTGAATGACCCATATACCGCGCCTGTCGGCCTCGGTCGTAATGTAGTTGTACATCTCGACATTTCGGGCAAATGTCTCCTCGGAGACCTCAACGGCGTAAGGGTAGTCCTTTAGCCGCACGAGCGAAGCAAAAGGGTGGCCGTTCCAGAGATAAAGCGTGTTCATCCGATTCTCAACCAGGAAATCAAGATATTTCTTCCATTGCTCCTTGTCGTAGAAAAAAGCAAAAGTTTCAGGCGTATAGGGATATTCATAAACCTTACGCCCCGGCAGGTATTCGGTCTTCTGCATCCCGATGCATGTTCCGCGCATTGACAACTTCGGTGCATCACAAAAACGCAGATTTTGAGGCAACTTTTTTTCTTTTCGCACCCGATCGGCAAGTTCGAGGCAGCCATAAATAGTCCCGGAATCGTCACTGCCGACCACAACAATCTGGTCTTTCACTGCATGGATAAAAAAAGCTTCCCTGCCGGATAAAGCGCCTTCCACTTTAAGCCTTCCCCCCTCTACAAGCCGCTCAACAGCCGGATTCTTGCCTATAGTCCCCACAATTATTGCCGGAATCGACTCGGGCGATTTGCTTGATCTTACAATCCTGCATCGAAGTCCTGCGGCATCAAGGGCTTCACGGAGTCTGTCTGCTCCGAACTGCACTCTGGGTGTTGCCTCCTGACTCATGCCAAGGACAATTTCCGACGTATTCGCTTCTGCCCGGCATGTAGAGAAGCAGAAAACCAATCCGACTGACAATGAAACAATCAGTAGTTTCATGTTGATGCCCTTTCTCAGAGACGCCCACTCATTCTGCCGGAACAAAAAGGCCGTGAGAAGATTCTTAGATGTACTCCAGCCCTCTTGGGCTGGGAACCTTGGCAAGAGACGAGATACTCATTGACGGGCGGTCGTTCATAGGATTGCTTCGCGTGCAAATATTTTCGTCTATTTGAGCTCGACGGACCAATACGCATGGTCGAGGAACTGCTTCCAGCTTCGGTATCGCTGGTGGCCGAGGTGGACATGGACGAGGGGGTTGTGCCTGGGCCTGATGGGTTTTTGGACGAGGGTCATGCCGGCGTCGCGCGGGGTGCGGCCTCCTTTCCTGACATTGCACCCGGTGCACGCGCAAACGACATTCTCCCAGGTGGATTTGCCGCCCATGGTCCGTGGGATGATATGGTCGAGTGACAATTCGGTGGTCGGGTATCGTTTGCCGCAGTACTGGCAGCGGTTTTTATCGCGGGCGAAGATGTTTCGCCGGTTGAATTTGACCTCGTTGCGCGGTAGTCGGTCGTAGAAGAGCAGACGGATGATGCGCGGGACGGCGATATAGAAATTGACCGTGCAAATCCAGTCGTGGCCGTCCGGCTCGAAAGTCCGCCTGAACTGGCTGACCTCACACCAGCTCTCGAAGTCGTAGTTGGAGTATCTTCCCTCTTCCAAAGAGACGACCTCGGCGAGATCTCGAAACAGCAAAGAAAAGGCTCTCCGTGCACCGACTATGCGGATAGGCATATAGTGCTTGTTGAGCACCAGAACATTGCAGTCCAAACCCGATTTGTAATCGCTGCCAATCATTATTCCATTATACCAAATCAGCCCTGCGAGCGCAAGTCAGCTGACCATGTAAATAACAGAAATTCCCGTTGTCTGCAAGCAGAAAAACGCCGGAGGTAAGAGGGGGGTGCACTTCGCGTTTGTAGGTGGATTCTTTGCCCGTATCATTGACCCCGTTTCTTCCCGATTCGTTTTCCCCTGTTGTCATTCCTGCGAAAGCAGGAATCCAGCCCCCTCGTAAGGCCTGCACGACCATAGAAGCCCAATAGCCTGCCTTCCTACCTACAAATATGAAGTGCACCCGTAAGAGGGCTCTCAGCGTTGTAACAAGAATATTCCTGGCTGGGCGCCGAGTGTACGGCGAGGCTCGGCGACGGGTCCGTGGTACGTTCGAGAAAGCTGCTGCACCTATCACAGGTACAAGAGGCGATTAGACGGTGAAAGCGGCGGCAGCTGCATCAAAACACCGCTGCCTCCACATCCCGGACCGATGCCGACATAAAGCAATCCTTCACCTCGATCGGAATCAACAAGGCAGAGAGTACCTTCTGTCAGCGTACGGGGGCGGACTTGAGGACCACGTTTTCGGCCTTGGGCCCTTTTTGTCCCTCAACCACGTCGAAAGTGACCTGGTCGCCCTCGTGGAGGGTCTTGAAACCTTCGCTGGCAATACCCGAGTAGTGCACGAAGATGTCACGGCCGTCGCCAGTGGAGATGAACCCATACCCCCTTCGTGGGTTGAACCACTTAACTGTTCCCTCCGACATTGCAAAATACTCCTTACGAACTACTTTGCCGGGACCAAACTACCGCTCGTCGGCTCCACGTGCCTGCCAAATCAGGGCTGCTCCCTTGTGTGGAGCGAGAGCATTTCCCAGCTCAAACCCGCTTTGCTTCAGCTGACTTGGACGCACGCTCGCAGAGGTTCTGTCTCATCAGCCGACCCATCTTGAACTTAACAGTCCTCTTCGTGGGCACGTCCACTCGCTCAAGTGTCTTGGGATTTTGTGCGGTTCTGGCGGCCCTGCTTCTCGTCTCGAAGACGCCGAAGTCACGGAACTCCAGGCGATTGTCTCGACGTAATTCCGTAATTATCTCATCGAGAAAAGCTTGAACTATGCGCTTGACCAGAATCCTCTTGGCCTGTGTACGTTCCGAAATGCGAATGATAAGCTCTTTCTTTGTAACTGTTGCCATAGGCTACCTCACTTCAGGAAACGGCGATTCGAGAAAATGAAAATATATAATCAAGGATAGTTGCCCTTAGGTCAATTAAGTCAAGCTTCATGGTCATCCGTTCTCTCATCCCACGCGTCAGCGAGCCCACCTTTGCCCTTCTTTTCGGCGCCGCCTTATCCTGCCGTATAGGAAAAGCCGGCCCAACCAGGACCGCCGAAATATCGCAACTCACTATACAGCAACGACTTCTAAACCGCAAGTGATTTTTGCACAAAAAAATTCGCGTCTCCAAAAACACCGATTTGCTGAGCAAAGTGCCGACTATTCGGCGGCGATTCTGTGTGGGCGGGCAGCCCTGAAAATGGATGATGCCAGATTGCCTCGCGGCGGGGTGCGGGCCGCCTATAGGGCCGCCGAACCGTGTTCTTGCCCACGAGCCATATATTTGTAAGTGCTTTATTTAGCCGTACTTATGTAATTATGTTTGAATTGGCGAGGCGGTCGTGCTCCCCGCCCGGCAGGCAGTTTTGACAACTTAGGCTCAGCCGCTCAGCAGCGGGTCGACCATGGGCGTGCTGTCAGGTTGGGATAACTCGGCGTAATCGCAGCGGGTGCGTGTTGTGATTTGCGAGGTTCTGCAAAAAGCCCCGCACTACAGAATGTAATGTTGACCGACAGGGCCTTATCGGCATAATTGGTGGTTCCATATATGTCGCGCGACTTTGGAAGTTGCCGGATATGTGGACGCAATAGCGTTTGCGGCGGCCTTGGGAATGTATTGCCGCCGTGTTTAATGTTTTGTTGAATTACGGTTGTAATGTTTGTGTTGTGAGTTGACAAGCGATATGGCTTCAGCCGAAAAACCCAAAGCTGGTTCAAAGAAAGTCTCTCGAAAGGACAGGGCTGCCGAGGTTGCAAATACCTTTGAGTGGCTGATAACGGCTTTTGTCTTGGCGTTCTTGTTTCGTGCATTCGTAATGGAGGCGTTCCGAATACCGACGGGCAGCATGGCAGATACGCTCAAAGGCGCTCATTTTCGGCTCCGTTGTGTGCAATGCGGATACCGGTATGACTACGGCTTGGGTAATTTCCGGCTGCCGCGGGACACACTGCCGAGACGTCCTCTCAAGCCGATGCCATCGCGCTGCCCGAGCTGCGGTTATTACTATCCGACGGGTGCGATAGGGGCACTGGCGAACGGCGACCGAATACTCGTGCTCAAGTGCATCTATCAGTTCCTTGAGCCGAGACAATGGGATGTGGTCGTGTTCAAGAATCCGCTGAATCCCTCGGAGAATTACATCAAGCGGCTGATCGGTCGCCCGGGGCAGGCGGTGGAGATTATCGACGGTGACATCTACATCGACGGCGCAATCAGCCGCAAGCCTCCGAAGGTACAGGACGAGTTGTGGATGGTCGTGTATGACAATGACTATCAGCCGGTTCGGCCCCGTCAGGGTCCGTTCAATACCGAGTCCTGGGAGCAGCCGTTCAAGAGCGTCGCGGGCTCGCAGTGGCAGGTGGACGCCGCCGAGCCGACCAGATTCTCTCTTAGCGGCGCCGGCCAGGACGTACATACCATGATTTATGACACGTCGGCGGGCAACGATTTCAAGACGACCTACGCTTACGATGACGTCAGAGACTATAGCAATATGCCATATTGCAGCGACCTGATGGTTCGTTTTTACGCCGCTCGGGGGGAAGGGCCGGGTCGGGTCGGCATAGCAATGAGCAAGTATGAGACACGCTATGAGGCGTGGGTCGATTCATCCGGGCAGATGGTAATTACAAAAGCGGCCGGGGATGGCCCAGCGGAGGAATTGGCGCGTCGCGGCATCGATATGGACGGCGAGCGCGGGCCAAGTCTGGTCAAATTCTCCAACGTCGACCACGAGCTGATTTTCCAGTTCGGCGCAGAAGTGCTGACTTACGACCTGGGCACAAGCCCTGGTGACGCGGGCGAGCGAAAGACGGACATTCAGCCGCAAGTAAAGATCTTCGGCTCGGGCGCCATGACCCTGTCGCACGTGGCGATCTTCAGGGACATCCACTACACGGAGAAGAAATACGCCAACAGTTACGAGACGGGCCGCGCGGTTGAGGGCAATCCTCTCAGGCTCGAGGCGGATGAGTTTTTCGTATTAGGTGACAACAGTCCGAACAGTGAGGACGGCAGGTGGTGGAGCACGCCTGGAAAGGGAAATAACGGCGTTTCCTACCGGGCCGGGATCGTGCCGCGCGACTACCTGGTGGGAAAGGCGATGTTTGTTTATTGGCCCAGCGGCTTTCGCCCGGACCCGAGGTTTCCATTCGGCATTATCCCCAATGTGGGCCAGATGCGGTTCATCTACGGCGGCTCCGGCCAGAGCCCGTAACCTGGGGTTTGCCGTTTCAAATGGGCTGTATTTCTGCGGAGATTCTGTCTGGTTCTCTCATGGCAACGGAGGGAGCGAGAAAGACAGCGGCGATGTACGCCAAAATGCTGATCAGCAGTATCAAACATGCGCGAATCAGGGTGGAGTAGTTGATAGTATCGGCGCTGGAGGCCCCGAAGCAGCCGCAGCTAATGTCGAGGCCGCGGTACAGGGCCGAGGCGATGACGAAGGTGAACATTGCCGCCATTGCAGCACTCGCCAGCAGGGCGCCGCTGACAAAGATTCCGCCGACCAGACATATACCGACGAGCAGTTCCAGCCACGGAAGCGTCATGGCGACCAGCATTCCAAGCCTGGGTCCGACCAGCTCATACTCGTACACGGCCGAGAGAAAGTCGTAAGGCTGGCGTATCTTCGGCAGACTGCTCCATATAAAGAGGCAACCGAGAGCCAATCTAACAATGAAAGACAACCCGGGAATGAATTGCCGTCGTTTTGCTCTATTGAATTTCATAATTACATTTCCCCTACTTGTCCTTCTTTGCCACCCATTCGTTCCAGCCGCCCTTGAATATGGAGACATTCGAGAAGCCGTCTTCGAGTAGTCTGACGGCGACTTTCTCGGCGAACCGGCAGCCGGCGCTTTGACAATAAACGACAATCTTGACGTCCCTGCCGATTTGGCTTGTCACCCCTTCGAACTGCCACTCATTGGCGTCCACCGGAATACTGATGGCGCCTTCCAGATGGCCCGCTTCGAAGTCCGAGGCGTACCGGGCATCCACAAAGACAGCGTCGCCGTTATCAAGCAGGTCACCAGCCTCTTTTTCATTTATCTTCGGAATGAAATTTACGAGGTGCGCCTGCTGGACGGAAGAAGCGGCGTTCGCGTGAGCAAGGAAGCCTTCTTCGTTGGCGAAGTGATAAATGAATGCTGCAAGCAGGGCGAGCAGGGCAATCGCCGCAGCTTGTGCTCCTGATAGGGCGAGTAATTTACGGCGGGAGTTTAGCAGCGTCTGGGGAAGCCATCGCCTCCCCCAACGCACGATTAGAATCATAGCCAGAGTCAGACCCGCGTATATTCCAAATCGTTTCTTAGCCGGAGCGAAGATAGCGCCAAGTTGAATCGGTTCGGTAGATAGAACCAAACCGGCTCCGTCCCAGCGAGGCGCTAATTCATGAAACGGCGTCAATCTCAGCGGCCCAGGCGGACTAAACAGCCTTGCCTCGTCGTTCTGTATCCCCAGAAACAGCTCGTAATGGTCGTATTGTCTGGATGTTGGTTGAGATTTCACGTGAAGGATTACCGGATAAGGGCAATTGCGAAGGACATTCGCGGTCATTTTGCCTGCCGGCACGCCATATAGCCCGTTATCCTCTGCGGCCTTTTTCAACTCGCCCAATACACTACCCTCACTTGACCCGATATACTGAGGCTTCATTAGCTGCCGGAACTCAAGGTTCTCCCGGCCGAGAATTTTCATCGCGGTATAAACACAATACAGGCCACAGTAGGGGCCGGACGATTTGTGTGGTGCAGCCGCGGTTTCAGATGCTTTTTGGCTGTTCTGCGCTGCCGCATCTATTTCCCCGGCAGCCAGAACAGCCAGGCTGCAAACACACACTATGAAACATCGGCCTGAGTTGGTGACAACACTGAAATTGGACATCACTACCTTTCCGAAGGTTTGAGCCGCCGGAACACAAGGGCAATAACAGCCGCAACAATAATAAGGCCAATCAGTATTAAAGCCCATGCGTGAGAAGGCCCTGATTCGGCAGCAGGCTTTCGCTCAGGCTCCCTGACATCTTGCGGCGCCGTCCGCTTTGTATCTTGAAGACCCGTCGGCTGGTTAGGAGCAACCTCACTTTTCTCGATGGTTGTGTCTACAGACTTAGTTTTGACCTCGCCCTTTAGGTGTTCGATCTCCTTATCCAATCTAACAATAAAAGCCTGGTCGACATATGCCACCGGCTTACCGTTTTGCCATCTGAACTTCAAATCGGGCATGTCTCTAATGAATACCCGAATACCGTCAGGTAAATCCACCTTGAAAGCCCCCAAAGCCTCAAAATCCGGGTCCAGTTTGACTTCACTTGTTTCATATTTATAGTGGTACGTCTTTCTACTTCCATCGCGAAAGCTGACGGCATGCGTAAAATATGCAAGTTTTGGCACAAATGCCGTACCATCTTCACCTCTTATTTCCTGTAATTCCTTCAAATCAAACACTACCTTGGAGCCTTGCACGCTGGGCCATTTTCTGGAGATTACAGTGTCATCAAACAGATCTTCTGCCCTCTTCTCGATGATCCATTTCATGGCCGTGTAGCCTTTTTCCGGAGCAATCCATGCGGTCACCTTTCCATATCGGGTGGTCCCTTCAAGGACAAAGCAATCCGTCCCATTGGTATTCTCTTTCTTGTCAAGCAGGTGAAGGTCCGCTGCCTCCGCAAGCAGGTCAGGTACACTTCTGTAACTACTGCCGTACATTTTGCCAAACAGAGGGCCGCTCCAATTGGGGTTCTCAACTAATGTGTTCAGTCTGTCCGTGTAGTTGTACCACAATAGTACCCTTCGAGCGTCAGGCCCCTCCGCAAATCGCATGCCTTCAAGATTGACGAACATATTACCGTCCGCGATGTCTTTTATAAAGTCGCTATTATGTAAATCGATGCTTCCATCGGTGTTTAATATCACGCGCTTTCCGACCCATTCCGCACGATTAGTTTGACTATCCCGACGAAACACAAAATCAAATGTTTGAGGGAAAAGCTCATTGTCATTTGAATCGACCACCTGGAGGATTCTCATTGATACGGACTGGAGGTAAGAAAGCGATTCCCTGTATCGCTGAAGAACCTCTGCACAACTGAGCCCTTCCGGCTGACCCAGTACACAAGTGGCAGTGGATAAAATGAGGCAGGTACCGAATACGAACCGGATGTTAGTCAACATGATTATATCCTTCCCAAGAGGGAGGTTAGCCCCCTTCTCATATTGTGTTGCCTTCGTAACCAAAAAAGCCTTGCCCCATCAAGGCGGGGTCAAATGGGGCAAGGCCCCAAACAACCCGGTCAGCCGCTGCAGAACTCTGGTCTCCTTTTCTGACAACCCGTATACTCGCAATCCCATCCCGTATTACTAATGGTGCAGTTTCCACTCGTTCCAGTCGAGCGGCAACAGGAGTCATGATTTGAACACGTTGAACCAGAAATCGCCGTGCAGTCGACGTCGCCCGATTCGCAGGGGTCGGCACTACAACAGGCGCTCCCAGCTTTCGTGCCAATATCTGTGCCTTGCACTAAGCAAGCATCCCGGGCGACAAGCAGTCCTACCATTACTGAAGCCACAGTCAGTAGCCGTGAAAAAGTCGCGTTTTTCATAACAAACCTTTCTTTCTGGAATACTTATCCCTAAAACGTATCACACAATTCACTTCGAACAACAGAATAAACACGATACCACCTGAAAAACGACAAAATCTACCATTTTACGTATTTGCCCATTCGCCATACCTCCCTTATTCTCAAATCAACACACCATACCATCCGTGCGCGATAAGCGCACACGCTCTATGTCTTCAAAATCCATCCTCAATCCAGATACCTACTTCCACGCCTTATCAGTGGCCCTGGTTCCGGCTGCCTTGGCTCGCTGTAAGCGTCAGCCCGGCTGAAAGCCGCGCTCAAACCTTCCGACTCTAAGAAGAACTCCCGCCGGCTTCCAAGAAGACACAACCATGGGGTACGGCACGGCCTGAAGCCTTCCTGTCGTTGATCTGCGCACAATTGTCAGGGAGGCCTCCATCCTTGTCAAGCAGGAAAATCAGGAATTGTCGATTTTTTTTCTTAGAATCCAAGCCGGGCGACAGCCGACCGGCCGAAAGCACTCAGTGCCTTTGCTATCAAGCACTTAAGGCACGACCAGGCCATTCAATCCTGACAGTCCGCGGGGCGTAGATTTTGCGGATTTTGCCCTGTTCGACGGCTGCTGCATTGAAGCGGCCGGCGAATTAGAAATCGCCTTACAGGCTAAGACAGCCGAGAGCCAGGCACGCAAGAAAGAGAAAAGCACGCAGCAGTTTTTGCCCTTTGTGTCTATTGAACTTCATGACGGCAGCCTGCCTTACTCAGTGTTTTTTGTCTGCCATTGCCGCCAGCCGCCCTTGAATATGGAGACATTCGAGAAGCCGTCTTCGAGTAGTCTGACGGCGACTTTCTCGGCGAACCGGCAGCCGGCGCTTTGAGAGTAAACGACAATACGGACGTCCCTGGGAATGTGAGTCACTGCTTCCGCTATTTCCTCGCAGCTTGAATCAGCAGGTATATTGATCGCACCTTCAATATGGCCCGATTCGTAGTGTTCTGCAAGACGCGCGTCGATTATGACGGTATCGGAGCCGAGCAGTGTGGCGAGTTTGCGAATCTTTATTTTGGGGATAAAGGTGCCGGCATATTCCTTCATAATCCCAGACACTTCTGCCGGCTCAGCCAGAAGACCATAACCACAGAAAAAATGAAAAAGGAACGTGCATACCAAGGCCGATAACACTATGCCGCAGCATGTTCTTACCGATTGTGAAATCATATTTATGCGAGTAGTGACATTCATTTTCGGAGAAAGCTTGAGACACGCAATTACTGTAATTGTTACAAGAAGAAATATACATAAAGCTCTCATTATGGACTTCGTAAATACGGAAAACAGGCTAATTGGTTTGGGTGATAACAGGAGAGCAACACCATCCCAGCGCGACATAATATATCGAACAGTTACAAGCCTGATTCGTTCGGGTGGATTATAGAGTCTTGCTCTTCCAGATTGCATACCAAGAAACAATTCGTAATGCGAATACTCTCCCCTTCGACTATTCTGCGACTTGACGTGAAGGACAGCGGGCAATTTCAAGTTCTTGAGTTCGAACGCACCCATTTTCTCCATCGGTTTTGCCACGATACCAAAATCTTCTGCTGCCTTTCTTAATTCAGCAACTGAACTTCCTTTTTGTGAACCGATATAGTTGGGGTCAATCAATTCTGAACAGTTGACATCGATGTTATAGATTCTGAGGACAGCGTACAGGCAATATATTCCGCAGTATCTGCCGGAGGCAAGTAGGTCTGAATCTGGCTTCAGGGTATCGCCTCCGGTGGCCGCGTGTTCTGCACAAGCAACGGCTGGCACCAACAGAACAGGCAGCAAGTACAACAGGAATTTGGATTTGAGTCTGGGGATCACCGATCTATCTCTTGCTTCGTATCAGCACATACGCCATTGCAACCACAGTAATTATGGCGATAATTACTGCAGCAGCCGCAATAACTTTTCTATGAACACGTTGAGCCGTTTGAGCAACTTCAACTTGATCAGTCGTGTCTTCGGTATCCGTCAAACGGGGTTTTGATGCACCCTCGGAGCTTGTAGTGGGGGTGCCTTCGCTTTCAACATTGACTTTGTATTCATCTTTGAGTCTGGCTGTTTCTGAATCAATGCTGTCTACTACATATTCATCAATGTAAGGGACCAGAGCCCCGCCAAGGAACTCATAATTGGCCCCTATGTCCCTTCCCCATATAATCGTTCTTTCGGGCAGCTCAATCTTGAACGCCCCCAGGCCTTCGAAGTCGGGGTCAATCACAACATTACTCCGATTGATTGCAAATACATGAGTCCGAATCGAGATATCTTGTTCGCGCATAATATCCGTGTTTTTTGTGAATTGCCCGCTGGTTATCACCCAGAGACCGCCAATTTTTTCAACTTTGTCGAAGACGAACTCCGCTCTCATAGCTTGCAGCCATTGTGTATTCGACATTGGTTTGTTCTCCCAGTGAAGACTGTCTCTAGTTTTGACCACTCGCCATTTCAGAACATTGTGGTCGTATTGCGGGCTGATCCATGCGCTGAGCCTTCCGTAGGCGGTGGCTGCTTCGAACACCTGACAGGAAACGTCCTTAACCTTCTCAGTTCCCTTGTAGGTGTATCCGCGCGGATTATTGATCATCAGTTGAATTATATTCTGCTCGTTATTCCCCTCCATCTTGGCGTCAAGAGCCATGCCGTAATTGCCGCCGTAGAACCACGTTTGCCGTTTGGCGGTTATATTGTCTTTGCGCATATACATGGCAGCAAACCAGTGTTTTCTTGTGTCATGGAAAAATTTGAGGTTCACAAATTTATTGGGCAAAGCCCATCTTCGCACCATGTTATAGCTTTCCGGGTATTCCTCACCAGCATTGTTGAAAGAACGTTCGTCACCGATAATTTCCAAACGACCACCATCACGCCGGACCAAGCCGCGGAATTCGGTATAGCCCATTTCGTCAGGCTTGGCGTCCGTTAGTCCGGTGATTCTCACATAGACTTGCTGGGATATCTTTTCGAGCTTGGATAGAGTCTGGCAAGAACTCGAAACGATGTCTGACGGGGTATTCTCACTCTCGGCAAACATATTAACCCCGCTCAATACCAACAGCGACGAAAGGAGAAGCTTGTCAACCACAATGTTCCTGTCAGTATCTTAGTTGCACGTCTGGCTGCGCGTGCCGTCCCAATCGCAACTGCTATTCCAACAAGGCCTGTTTGTCATATCCGTGCATTCTCTACTATTAGGCCTTTGGAGTAGGCAAGCCTGGTACTCACAATTGTCTTCGCTTGTGTTTGGACACTGCCTATCTCCCCAAGTTCCGCAACAGTCACCATCCCTAAGTCGGCCGCCACTCTGATGACCGTAAATAGGGTTCGGGAGCAAAGCCGATAAAGATACGACCAAAGCAATTGCTGAAAGCAGTAAATACCTTTTCATTTCAGGTCCTTTCGGATTATCAGTGCAGATGCCTGTCATATGGGTCTTATACGCTATGACCACAACCGTTGGATTCGCCACGCCAATCCCAATCAGTTCCTCCTGCATGTCTACTATACCGTTTACAGTTTGCTCTTTACCTGTGAACTCAATTGCTTTCATGCTGAACATGATTCGTTGGTCTGTCGGGTCAAAATGATTTGAAAGCAATAGAATTTTGAGAGTCAGGTAAACACCCGTCGAGTAAATAGCTTGTGCTTCTCACCTCCCTTGTTCGGTAAATAAGCGTCGTCTGTCTTTCGTGCGCGGTAAGCGCACCCGATCTATACCTTCTAAATCATCCTCTATCCGGTACGTACTTCCGCGTCTTATCATCGGGCCTGGTCCCTGTTGCGTAAGGCCGCTGTAAGCCTCGGTCCCTTTGATAAGCGCACACAACACTACCGACTTTAAGAAGAACTCCCGCCGGCACCCAAAAAGACACAGCCATGAGGTGCAGCACGGCCTGAAGTCTTCCTGTCGTTAATCTGCACATGATTGTGAAGTGCTCCCCTATTCTTGTCAAGCAGGAAATCAGGAATTTTCGTTTTTTTTTAAGACTGCAGCACAGACAATAGCCGATTGGCAGAAAGCTCTGAAAGTCTTTATTATCAAGCACTTAAGGCAGGAGCGGGCGAGCGGGGCCCTCCCATCTTGACAGTCCGTGGGGCGTAGATTTTGCGGATTTTGCCCTGTTCGACGCCTGCTGCATCGAGGTTGCCGCAGAATGAGCTACCACGCGGTGTAAGTATGTCAGGGGCCGTAAGCTCTGTGCAGATGAACGCGATTGGGGCGAATTCGCTGGACTGGGACAAAGACTTTAAGCTGATGACGCCACTGCACAGTGAGCGTATCAGGCTAAATCCAGGATTTCCCACTTATAATTGGTGACAAACAGACAGGATTTTGGTATTATATCCATTATAGAGGCTGTTCAAGGCGGGTTTCGTTGTTGTAAGCTCGAGAACCGAATGTGAGGTGGATCATGCCAGGAAAGAAGTTGGCACTTGTAGCAATGGCGCTTTTGGCTTTGGCAGTTTGTGAATCGCGGGCTGCACCAATCATCGTTAGTGTAACGGACGACGCCGATTATGTGTATATCGCCACAAGCGAGCTAAAGGTACACGTCAAGAAAAGTCCGTGGCAGATGTTTATTTATGACAGCAATTCGAGTCTTATTACCAACGAATCAGGAAGTCAGGCCCTGCAGTACGGCTCGTACCATGTTGCCGATATAGCAAGCTGGGAAGTTTTGGGACAGACGACGATTGTTAAGCGCGAGCCCCCGCTTTATCATTTTGAAGACGAGGCACAGATTGCCGGCGAGACCGTCAAATTCACGTGCAGCACAAGCGGGGCTGAGACGATGAGCGTATATGTGACTTTCAGGTCGCCGTGGGTGTTCAGCACATGGATGACCGTGCCGGGCACGCCCTACGATACGAAAGAAAGTTTCGACTCTTCGACGGATGAGCATTTCTTCGGTCTCGGCGAGAATTGGAGCTGCCGGTCGCTGGACCTGAAAGGGCTGTCGGTGACGATGAACAACGGCAGCGGCACCCCGGACCAGGGCGGCTGGGTGCCTTTCTACGTGAGCACCCGCGGATACGGAATACTCATCGACAATTACCTCAAGGTCAATTTCAACTTTACCGCGTCCGATTCGGTTGTCATCTCGGCTCCGAGGATAAGCGGCAGCACGGATGATGCGGGTTATTTTTACGGCTCCTCGCTTTTGTGGTATTTCTATTACGGCCCGGACCTTCTGGATGTGATAGACAGATATACCGAGCACGTCTCGAGGCCGGCGCTGCCGCCGCCGTGGGCGCTGTTCGCGACCTGGCAATGGCGTGATACGGCCGACGAGGCGACGGTTTATGCCGACGCTTACAGTATGCGAGATGCCGATATCCCGTGTGGTCTGATATGGGTGGACCGGCCGTGGGCACAGGGACCGGACAACATGCCGCCGCCTTTTGAGTGGCAGGTCGGTCGCTACGACAATGGTTCGCAGATGTGTTCCGACATTCAGGCCCTCGGCTATCAGGTGGGCGTCTGGGTATGCGAAAACCTTTATGCCGGTGAGTACGATTGCAGCCGGATAATGGATGAGCCGGTTGTACAGGCCCTCAAGAACGACGCAAATTCTTTTATCGCCCGCGATAATATAAAGATGTACAAGATCGACAGGGGCAACCTGCAATGTCACGCGCCGTATTTTACGACCCAGGCCTTTTTTGAAACCTGGAACGAGGTCTTCGATGGCGATTTTGTCACCCTTCCCAGAACCGTCGCATTTCGCGCCCAGAAGTATGTCTGCGGCAAATGGCCTGGTGACTGTGACAACACGTATGATTATCCTGGCGGATTAAAGGCGAATCTGTCGGCCTTTCAGAATCTCGGCATCGCCGGCTTTGCGTTCTGGGGTTCGGACACCGGCGGTTTCCCCGACCCGCCGGGCAATAATGTCACCATACGGTGGGCCCAGTTCTCATGTTTCTGCCCCATATTCGAGACGGCGGGAACGCCGTACGCGTATTCGGAGCTTTATAGAAATATTTACCGCAAATACGCCGAGTTATACACGCGACTGTTTCCCTATCGATGGACCTATGCCCGCATTGCTCACGAGAAAGGCCATCCCATAGGCAGGGCCCTGGCTCTCGAATACCCTGATGACCCGAACACCTACGTTCAGGATTACGAGTTTTTGTATGGGGACTGGATGCTGGTTGCGCCAGTGGTGGATGCGGGCACATCCCGCGATGTGTACCTGCCGCAAGGCCGATGGATAGACTTCTGGAACGGCGCCGAGTACACCGGCCCCCTGACCATCGCCTCGTACCCGGCTCCGGAAGATACAATACCCTTATTCGTAAAAGCCGGGGCCATTATCCCCATGATTGGCGCACAGCAGACCTGGCACAATTGCACGGTCGACCCGATGACGCTGGTGATATACCCTTGGGGGACGTCAAGTTTCCACGTTTATGGCGACGCCATCGTCTATGGAGGTCGCACTGAGCCCTATACGAATCTAAAAGATAATACTTATAAATGTAGAGTAGATGCCAACACCATAGAGATCACGATTGGCGACTCGGACTTGGCTTATGAGCTGCACGTTGTCTATGATATGGCGCCATCGTCGGTGACTGTCGATTCGATGCCGCTGCCCAAATTTGATTATAAAGCGGATTATGATGCGGCAGCTCAAGGCTGGTACTACGGGGGCGGATGTTTCCCCGGCGGCAGTGTCAGGACTATTAACATCAAGATAGCAAAGAGTGCGACAGCCCACGTGATTCGGTTCAGCGGGGCGCCCGACAGGCCGGTAGAAAACCTGACAAAAGGAAAAAGATATGGCTATATCCAGCAGGCGATTGACGATGCCGCGGACGACGATGAGATAGTAGTGGAGGCGAGAGCTTACCAACATCGCGAAAACATCAGCTTCAGCGGGAAGAACCTGACGGTCAGGTCAACGAACCCCGAGGACCCGGACGTGGTGGCAGCCACTATTATCAACGCCAGCCGGCAAGGGCCCGCGGTAAGCTTTACCCGCGGCGAAGGTGCAGGCTGCCTTCTGGCCGGTTTCACCGTCACCGACGGAAACTGCGGCATCGACTGCAACGGCAGCGCCCCGTCGATAAGGAATTGCGTTGTTACCGGCAACAAGAGCGTGGGTGTTCGCGGCCGCAACAGCGACCCTAAGATTACGGGTTGTCGCATTGCCGGCAACGGCGGCGCGGGTTTTGATATGTGGAGCGATGGAGGAGGATGGAATGAGGCGACTATCCGCAACACTGTGGTTGCGGGCAATGGCGCCCAGGGCCTCCGCTTCGAGGATAGTTACGGCAACATCGCCAACTGCCTGATTGCCGGCAACAAGACCGATGGCATCGAGTGTGCCTGGAGCAAGGGAGTAATTATCACCAACTCAACAATTGTTGCCAACGGCGAACATGGTATCGATGCCAACGAGAGCAGACTGAAGGTTATCAACAGTGTGGTTTGGGACAATTGGTGTGATGAAATCCATCAGCGCCACGGCCTGATCCCGGTCAATTACAGTGATATTCAAGGCGGATGGGCCGGCTCTGGCAACATTGATGCCGACCCCTGTTTCTTTGAGCTGGGACGCTGGGTTGATGTTAACGACCCCGGTGTGCATCTGGAGCCGAATGACGCGAACGCGGTGTTCGTGGGCGGTGATTATCGTCTGCGCGGTGGTTCGCCATGTATCGACCACGGCGATAACACGAAGCTGCCTTTGGACAGCTACGATATGGACGGCGACGGCAATACGGCCGAGCCGATTCCCTGGGACATTGCCGGCAATCCGCGCATCGCCGACGGTAACAACGACGGCATCGCGGCGGTGGATATGGGCGCTTACGAGTACTTTTTGCCGCCGATAGAGGTGTGGATGAAGTTTACACCGCAGGCTCTGAATCCGGGCAGCCAGGGCAACTGGGTCAAGGCGCATTTCGTTCTGCCGGAAGGTTTCGGCGTTGAGGATGTTGACAGCAATAGCCCGGCGGAGATTGTTGAGC
This sequence comes from Sedimentisphaerales bacterium, assembly GCA_035527845.1. Taxonomy (GTDB): domain Bacteria; phylum Planctomycetota; class Phycisphaerae; order Sedimentisphaerales; family Anaerobacaceae; genus JAUWKC01. Next base: position 79,326 of record DATKZT010000031.1, read on the forward strand.
CGTTCGAGCCGGACATCGAATCGGCGTATATGAATGTCTTTGTCAACGATGCCGGCCTTGTCGAGATTGAGGCGGCGTTTGATAGAGAGCTGTTCTGTCAGGCCGGCATCGAAGGCGACAGCATTGAGCTAACAGTCACTGGTTCACTTACCAGCGGGCAAAAGTTCTACGGCACAGAGACAATTAAGATAACCAGGGACACTTTCAAGTACCTGGCCTCCCTGGCGTCGGCGTGGCTGGAGGCGGCGTGCGCAAAACCGGACTGGTGCGGCGGAGTGGACCTGGACCAGGACGGTTCGGCAAGTTTTGTGGATTTTGCCCTCTTCGACGGCTGCTGCATCGAGGTTATTGCCGAGTGAGCGCTTGCTGAGGTATCACAACATTGTGCCCCATAAATGCCCGCTGTTGCTTCTACATCTCAAAAAAAATAAGTAGTAGCAAGTGGGCAGCCTCAGGGTTTTTGCAGGCTGGCCTTGAGTTGGTTGATTGCACTCTGGGCCGCGTGACGCACGGGGTAGTACTGGTCTGCATCCGGCGGCCGGATGCTGGGATAGTACTGTCTGACTACCGTATCCGTTTCGGCGATCGTCTGCAGTAAGGCAATATCCTGCTCCGTTCCTATCCTCGCGATGCTTCCTGCCGCCCAAAGGCGCATCATGCCCTTCTCGGGGTCGCTGAGAATTGCGCGCACGTCGCTTAGCACGGACGCGTCGCCCAGCATCCCCGCGGCAATAGTGAGTGCGTCGCGTTGCACTCCCGATACTGTCGGGCGGCGATAGCGCATTACACCAGGGGCCCCGGCCATTTCCGACAGCGCCCGAATGTATGTATTAACCTCCATCTCGGCATAGGTGAAGTACGTGTTCTGGTATGTATCATCAGCCTTGGGGAAGGTGTGCGCCCTGCCGATAGCGCTAATAAGTGCGTCAACCTTCGCCTGAACAAAAGCTGTTGACGGGTCCTTGCTCATGACCTTCGCTGCGTTCCCGCGAACGGTGTGATTATCAGAGGCGAGCAATTTAGCGACCCGCTCCAGAAGGGCAGCATCGAGACTCTGGCCTGCTATTGCGCGCAGGCCCGCGTTATGCACGTGGTCCTCGTCGGACTCCAGCAGTCTTGCGGCTTCCGACTTATTGTCAAGCGTGGCGATGAAAGCGCTCGCGGCCCATTCTTTCATGCTTGGCATAAACTCCTGGTCTTTTGCAAGTGCGATCTCGAGCAGGGCCTTTTGCGCCGCCGGTGTCCCGATGGCCTGAAGGACTTTGACGGCGCGGTGTCGAAAGCCGGAATCTTGCCCCTGTCGGTTGAACCTCGCCATGAGGGTTGGGATTACCGTATCTCCCATCGCTACGAGTCGGGCTATGGCCTCTTCAGCGTTCTTCTTGGCTTCAGCATCCATCCTGTGGGGCGACAGCAGTAATACGTCAAGAAGCTTCTCCAGCTCGACAAGCCCCTCGACGCTTGTGACGCCGGCTTGGTCCAGAGAGGCCGCCAGCCGGCTGCGCTGCACTTCCATCGCATCGGCAATCCTCGCCTGCTGCTCGTCGTGGGCGGCCTTCTCCTCGGCATCAAGCTCCGCGTCAATTGCCGCAAAATCCATAACCCGGAACTCAACGGCCTCGGACGCAGGCACATCCCGCTCCTGCGCGAGCGCGCGCGTGTTTTCCGCAACTGTGGCCTCTACAGGAGATATGCGGGTGTTTACGTCCACAGGCTGGATTTCTTGCCGGCCTTGCGTTTGCGCTTGACCGATTCCCAGGGCCGGCCCCGCCGTTGGCGTCTGTTGTTGGTTGTCCGTCGCGCCTACTGCCACCACGTAAGCGCCGCCGGCGATGCACACCACACCGAAAACGAGCGGAATGATCCAATTATAACGACTCATCGCTTGTCCTTTCGCATTCGAACCGAACTGGAAACACCCTCCTTTCCGGCTCTTTGCCAATTAAGATAACGAACATACTGAAACACTGCTAACAGAGCGAATGCACTCCCTGCGATCAACAGGGAAATCCCGAGCCAGACCTTGTCCTTCCTCGGGCCCGCCTGAGATGCAATTGGGATTTGCGCACCGGGGGGCGGCGCGCTGCTGCGCCCGGTTCTGCCAACAGGGGCGTTGTTGTCCGTTCCTCCGAGTGGCGCACGCGTCTCAACGGCCTGATCGTCAGCTGCGTGGGTGCCGGTGCGATTCGGCTCGCCGCGCGACCAGGTAGGCTCGAACAATTGGCCTTCGAAGACTGAGTCAGGACGGACAGCGTCCTCCGTTGCAGCCGCCGGGTCGAATCCCATTTTACGCTGGAGATACATGGCGCGCTCCAGGTCGCGTTGGTTCTCAATCTCATCAGCGAACTGTGGGTATCTCGCGAGCAGCCTGTCGTAACGCCGCGTCGCGTATGCGGGCTTGTCCATCATGAACTGGCACTTAGCTATCTGCTGCTGGGCGCTTAGATACAACCGCTCCGCTTGATTGTAGCGCTCGGCATCAACCACGTTGACGTCGGTAGGCCTTGGTATCTTCTTGAGCCACTTTGCGGCTTCTTCGGGGTCCTTCATGCTCTGGAGATACAGCACGCCCAGCTCGAAATGGGCTTTGGCTTCGTAAGTGGTGCCGGAGTATTGCCGGACCACATCTGTGGCCTGCTCAATTGCGCTGTCAACATCGCCGCGATACTTGAAGAAGCCGCTGAGCCGAGCCCGGGCATAGGCGGCAATCTCAGTGCCCGAGTATTTGTCTATTACGTCCCTGTAGGCCGCGACAACCCTGTCGGCATCGTTCGTTACCTGGGCCACGTGCGAGCTTGGCAGGTGACTTTGTAAGCCGCCCGATGCGCCGGACCGATACCGCGACTCGAAATCGGCGCGCATCAGGTCCGCCCGGTCAATCGCCTGCTGTGCTTCTTGCAGGTCTTTGCCATACAACTGACGCAAGCTGACGGGCTTGATTGGCTGCTGGTCCTCTGCGAACGTCAAGACCGGCGGTTGGACAGCTAAGACCGTCGCCATAAACAGCAACCGGATTGGCAAAACCCTTCTCATAGTGGTCCGCCTTGTATATCTTCAAGTTGATCGGCTGTTCGCTATTTACTTCCGCGCGTTATCAATAGGTATGCTGAAGCTTCTTCGTACTCCACCAAAGCTACGGCCCCATCGACAGCCGCGCTCAACACTTCCGACTCTAAGAAGAACTTCCGCCGCCATCCAAAAAGACACAGCTATGGGATGTGACAGAGCTTGAAATCTTCTTGTTGCCAGATTGCCCTGATTATGAACTGTGTCTCTGTTGGCGTCAACCAAAAAAGAATATGGATATTCGATTTCTTTTTTTTTAGAACGTGCGGGCTGGATAATCTCGGTCACGGCCAGATGTGTAACCTGCTTGCTGTCAGGCAGTTACAGCAATGAGGGCCGCAAATAAATTGGCGGGGTGAATGCCTTTTCGCCGGTGGAGGCGCGGACGGTTTCAACAGCTTTTTCGGCCCCCCTCGAAATGACCCGTCGGCGGCGCAACCGGCGCAGCGGACGGCGCCCCCGCTTTTGCAAGGCGGGCCTCGTGTATTTAGGCGCGCCGCGCAAATGGTTTGTTTGGATGGCGTTTTCGTATCAGAATTCTTGACTTTTGGCGTGGTTGGCGGTACTCTACCGGAAACGTAAAAATAAAAGCTGAAAGTGCGAAACTCCGCCATTTAGAAGAAGAGCTTATGAAGAAGGCACAGGAAACCGACGAGCGTTTTGAGGATATGCGGATCCTCGACGAGTTGAAGAACTCATACCTCAATTACGCGATGAGCGTGATTGTTTCCCGCGCGCTGCCGGACGTTCGGGACGGTCTCAAGCCGTCGCAGAGGCGGATACTGGCGGCGATGAACGATTTGAACCTGGGGCCGAGGAGCAAGCATCGCAAGTGCGCCAAAATCGTCGGCGATACGAGCGGCAATTATCATCCGCACGGGGACCAGGCGACCTACGGGACCTTGGTGCGTCTGGGTCAGAACTGGAGCATGCGCTATCCGCTGATTGACCCGCAGGGCAATTTCGGGAGCATCGACGGCGACCCGCCGGCCGCAATGCGGTACACCGAGGCACGGATGGCGTCGGCGGCGACGGACATGTTGGAGGACATAAACTACGACACGGTGGACTTTGTGCCGAACTACGATGAGACGCGGCAGGAGCCGACCGTGCTGCCGTCGAAGTTTCCGAACCTGCTGGTGAACGGCTCGTCGGGGATAGCGGTCGGCATGACGACAAATATTGCGCCGCACAATATCGCTGAGGTATGTGATGCGCTGCTGTTGGCGATTAACGACCCCAACTGCGGGTTCAAGGACATTATGAAGGTGCTGCCGGGTCCGGACTTTCCGACGGGCGGGATAATCTGCGGCAGAAAGGGCATTACGGATGCGTATACCACCGGCCGGGGACATCTGACTATTCGGGGTAAGGCCGACATCGAGACCACCAGGAAGGGCAAGGTCAATATCATCATCACCGAAATTCCTTATATGGTCGTCAAGACAACGATTGTCTCCAAGATTGCCGACTGTGTGCGCAGCGGCCAGATAGCGGAGATTTCGGACGTGCGCGACGAATCCGACCGTCGCGGGCTGCGAATCGTGGTCGAGGTGAAGAAGGATGCCGAGCCGCAGATTGCCTTGAATAAAATGTACCGTTACACGTCGTTGCAGACAACGTTTGCAATTGCGAATGTCGCGCTGGTCAATAATCGTCCGGAAACGCTCAACATAAAGGAGATGCTTAATTACTTTATCGAGCATCGCAGGGCGGTGGTCGGGCGGCGGAGCGGATTTCTGCTGCGGCGATGCCGCAACCGGGCGCACATTCTGGAAGGTCTGATTTTAGCGGTCAGTGACATCGACGAAATAATCGAGCTTATAAAGAAGTCGCCGGATGCGCCGACCGCGAAGCTGAACTTGATGAAGAAGCCTTTGCGGCTGGCAGAGTCGGCAACGCTGCGGCAGATTCTGCCGAAGGCCTTTGTCGCCGAAAAGAGCAAGGCCGAGCAGTTTCTGACCGGGCCGCAGGCCGACGCCATTTTGACCATGCAGCTTCAGAGGCTCACCGGTCTGGAGATGCAGAAGCTGGCGAAGGACTACGCCGAGCTTTGCGAGCAGATAGAAGGGTATGAGGCGATACTTGCCAGCGAGCAGGTGCTGCTGGATATTATCCGGGAGGACATTTACGAGCTGAAGGAGAAGTACGGCGGCAAGAGGCGGACGCAAATTGCGGCGGGGATCGAGCAGTTCGACATGGAGGATTTGATTGCGGAGGAGGAGGTCATTGTCACGATAAGCCACAGCGGATACGTGAAGCGCACGTCAATCGATACCTATCGCAAGCAGGGCAGAGGCGGCAGAGGCGTTATCGGCTCCGACATCAAGGAGGGCGATTTTATCGAGCATCTGTTCACCGCGTCGACGCACGATTATCTGCTGATTTTCACGAATCGCGGCCGGTGCTACTGGTTAAAGGTGTATGATGTGCCGAGCATGTCGCGGCAGAGCAAGGGCCGAAACATCGTGAATCTGCTGAAATTGGCCAACCAGACGATAGCTTCGATAATCAACGTGCGCCGTTTTGCCGGCGAGGACGAAGAGCAGGATCAGCAGCGTCAATTGGTAATGGCGACGAAAAACGGCCTGGTGAAAAAGACGAAGCTCAGCGCTTACAGCAATCCGCGGACGACAGGAGTTACGGCGATCAAGCTCGACCCAAATGACGACGTAATCAGCGTTGCCCTGACCACCGGCGGCGACCAGATTATCCTCGGCACGCGCGAGGGGATGGCAATACGGTTCAATGAGAAGCAGGTGCGGTCGATGGGGCGCGTGTCGCGGGGCGTCAAGGGGATTAAGCTGCGCCCCAAAGACAGTGTGGTCGGGATGGTCATTGCAGAGGAGGGGGCGTCGCTCCTGACGGTTTGCGAAAACGGCTACGGCAAGAGGACGAACCTCGAGGATTACCGGCCTCAAAGCCGGGCGGGCATAGGGCTGATAAACATAAAGACGACCGAGCGAAATGGAAAGGTGGTCACGCTCAAGGCCGTGCAGGACGACGATGAGCTGATGATGATAACTGCCAACGGCATTATCATCCGCACCGGCCTCGAGGAGGTCCGCTCAATAGGCAGGAACACACAGGGAGTTCGGCTGATTAAGCTCGGCGCCGGTGACAAGCTCGTGGCCGCAGCCAAGATTGCCGCCGACGTCGAGGTTGAGCCGGACGGTACGCCGGAGCAGAAAGAGGCGGAAGTATCCGAGCCCGACGAGGAGCAGGACACCGAGGAAGCTGAGCAGACATAGGAGGTCGCCGCCCTGCCGGCTGGATGCGCAAAGATGGTCAAAGCCAAACCGACAAAAGAACGGGAGTTGATTTTCGTAATCGCTGGCAAAGATGATGCGCTGGTGGGCGCAGAGTGTGATAAGCTTCTGGCAGAGCTGTTGAGCCCGGAAGAGAAAACGACCGGGCTTTTTTCCGCAGACCCGGCGGAGGTCTCGGCGACGGATGTCCTCGATGAGTTGCGGACCCTGCCGTTCCTGACGGAACGGCGCGTGCTGGTCGTCAGAGGCGCCGACAAGTTCGTCTCGGCAAACCGTGAATTGCTGGAGAGGTATTTTGACAATCCCTGTCCGACGGGGACTTTGGTCCTTACGGTCAATACCTGGGATTCGCGGACGAAATTGGCGAAAAAGCTCGGCGGGGTGGGCAGATTGATTAGCGTGACGCAGCCGAAGGCGTGGGAGCTTCCGCAGCGGCTTATCGGATATACACACGACGCCCACGGCAAGAATATGGGTAAGGACGCGGCGGAACTTCTGATTGAGCTGACGGGCGACGAATTAGGCCGGCTGTACGGCGAAATTGACAAGCTGGCTATTTTTGCGGACGCGGAAAAAGCGATAACGGCCGAGCACGTTGAGCAGTTGACGGGACACAATCGTCTGTTCAACGCCTTTGCGGTAATTGATGCGGTGGTTGCGGGCGATGCGGGCCAGGCGGTGGAGCGGCTGCGGCGAATGTTTGCGGAGGACAAATCCACCGAGTACACGACGGTCGGTGCGTTTGCGTTTCACTTTCGGCGGATGTTCAGCGCCAGGGCAATGCTCGAAGATGGTGTGAGGCCGGCGGACATTGCCTCGCGCCTGCGGATATGGCACAACAAAGAGGGATTCTTTCTGCAGCTGCGCAGGCTGCCTCTAAATAAAATCGGCGACATCATGCAGAAGTTGGCCGACATAGATTACGCCGTAAAAACCGGCCGAACAAAGGCCCACGTCGCCATCGAGCAACTCGTGCTGGGCCTCGCCAGTGGATAGAGAACAGCAAGCGGAAGTTTGCGATGCAAGATGAATGCGGAAATATCACAGAGGTGCCGCCGCGAGCGCCTTCCTGGGTATATCAGGAGCTGGGGTGGTTCTGCGCTTTGGCGTTTATTTTGGAGAAAATTCTTGAGGCCGCCTTGACTGTGAATGACATTTGCAATATAATGTAATTATGGACGATATAACGTTTAGCTGGGACGCTAAGAAAGCCGGGCAGAACCTCAAAAAGCACAGGATTTCCTTTGAGGAAGCCTCAACGGTATTTTACGACGAGAAAGCAACCGAGTTTTTTGACCCGGACCACTCAAAAGGTGAGGAGAGATTTTTGATGCTTGGACTTAGCTGGCGACTTCGAATCCTCGTGGTGTGTTATTGCTTACGAAAGCAGGATTCGGAGATTAGAATTATCTCCGCAAGGAGGGCAACGAAGAGGGAACGACAGGTATACCTTAGGGGACAGAGATGAGAAAGGAATATGATTTTTCGAAGATGAAAGGTCGAAGGAATCCTTACGCGAAGGGCCTTAAGAAACAGGTTACGCTTCGGCTGGGCGTGGACGTAATCGAATACTTCAAGAAGATGGCCGAAGAGACGGGGATCGGTTACCAGACCTTGATAAATCTGTATCTTAAAGAGTGTGCGCATTCCGGAAAGAAGCTCAGCCTTCAATGGGCGTCGTAGGCGCCCGTAAGGCGGGCCGCTGAACTCTGTTCACAGCATTGCTCGACTACGCTCGCCGTGCCGGCAATGACAGGCGGTCATTGAACCTGTGAGGAATCGCTAAGAATGGCGATTTCTTGGGTTTGGAAAACAGCCCGTGTTTTGATTCTTTATTTCATCGAGCCAGAGGTCTGACTGGGGTTTGGGGCAGCCGAGGAAGGTGCTGGCTGGGTCGTGGTTTTCGAAGGCGGAGCGGGCTTTGGGTTTGTTCATGTTGGCGTAGCAGTAGATGCAGCCGTGGGGGCAGGTGTCGTAGGCGCCGATGTCCGAGCTTTCCGTGCAGCCGCATTCGTTGCGTGTGGGCTTTTCTGTACAAGTGAAGCCGGGCGGCGAAAAAAGCTCGTCAATAATTTGCCCATCAATGCAGTGGGCCTTCTTGATTTTTTCGCCGAGTAAGTAATCGCCGCAGCACGAGTACATCCGCATGCCATGCCCGGCGGCGATGTCGGCCAGTTCGTTGGCCAGCTCGATTTTGAAATCATCGGTCGGGTCATAGATTTTCAGGTGGTGGGTTTTCTCGAATTCGACGAAATTTCTAACGACCTTGCCGTAGTTGACGACGAAGCTGAAGTAACAGCGCTCGACATATCCTTGAAGCTCGCGTGCAAGTGTGCCGAACGCTCGCAGCCAGAAGTCGCGGTCCGATATGCTCGAAATTATGATCGGGTCGAAGCGCCAGTTTATGTGTTTGGGTGAATAGACTGCGCTCAGTTCTTTGAGGCTCTTAATCGCGGGCCCCTTCTGGACATTGCTTTCGAAGATGGCGGGCAGGCCGGTAACGGTGTAGTTGAAATAAGATTTGTAGCCGAGGTCATCCAGCAGCCTGAGATTATCAAGAAACGGCGTGAAGTCTTTCGACCAGAAGACGAAGCAGAAAACGTCCTGCGGCTTTAGTGGCACGATATATCTTTCTCCGCCAAAGGGATTGATCACCCCGGCGAATCCATCCTTGACTCGGCGCATAAACCACTCGCCGTAAAAGGCCGGGCCATCCGTTCTGCGTGATACCGAAATAATCCGCTTCATTCTTCTGCCATGTCCAGAGCGTTGGGAGTCACACCACCGGCATCAACCGACCGGTATTGCTTGACAGATTATATCGTGTAATGCTTGTTTTGCAGCGCCGAAAGAGTATATTGTTGGAAGAAGCCAGGCGATGGATGAAAAAAGAGGATACCGCGATGGGGATTTCGGCGCCCACAGAGAATGGCCTAACGAGCATTACAAACAGCGTCTCTTGTTCGGACCGGTCCTTGTGGTCGCTTATTTTCTGGAACTTGCTGACGATAGTCTGGGCGGTGATAGCGCGGTGGTCGATGGGCTCGCTGATGGCTGTGTACTGGTGCCAGAGTCTTATTCTGGGCTTCTTCTGGTTCCTGCGGATAATCATCTTGCCCGATTTCTACGTGCCTCAGCAGCAGGACCTGTCCATTGAACAGGCTTTCCATGCAAAGGCCACCACGGCGGCGGGATTCATTGCGATATACAGTATACTCCATGTCTTTGCCGGGCTCGCGTTGTACCGGTGGCTTGGCCCGGTGAGTACGGGAGGAATCCTCATTGTCGCCGGAATTTTCTTCCTGTCGCAGTGCTTTGGTTTTTCAAGGACGGCTGCGTGGATCAGCGGCGACAGACCGACGTCCAGCATAGTGTTCTTCCCATATATCAGAGTCTTACCCATGTTTGCTCCGCTGATAGTGATGGCCAAGGCGGGTTTGACCGGGCAGATGCTGCTGGTGGTTTTTCTGCTGGCCAAGACCACAGTTGATGCTGCGATGCACATCGTGGAGCGCAGTCATTTCGGGGACAGCTCATACCCCGAGAGAACCTTCAGAGATTACGAGCGCAAAGAGGCAAAAGGGACAGACGAATGTGACTTCTGTGGAAGGGTGGTGGAGGAGTCTGAAGCTGTGCGGCACATCAAAAATCACGTGGTTTGTATGGAGTGCTGGAAAAAGATAGAAAACGAAAAGGACAAAGCGCGTTAGCAGCCTGAGTCCACTAAACAAAACGGAGAGGGCGGGATTCGAACCCGCGGTAGGGACAAGCCCTACACAGCCTTTCCAAGGCTGCTCGATAAGCCGCTCCGACACCTCTCCGGAACTATATGTATATTCTAAGCTGAAAAACGCAAAACTCAAGCCCAAAAGACCTTAGAAAGCCAAAATACACTGGCGGTCTGCGGAATTTATCGTATAAATATTTTGAATAAACTTAAGGAGAAATAAAATGAACGATGAACATACCAAAAAAATCCTCGAAGACGACCCGAAAGAAGACACCTTGCGCTCTATGCTCCACGATTTCTACAACAGAAAAATGCTTCCCATCATAGTCCTGCTCTGGGTGGACGTCCTCATCTTCTTGGCTCTCGCTGTTTTTAGTGCCGTCAAATTCTTCGAGACCGACCGGACCAAATGCCAGATTATGTACGCTGTTATTTTCCTTTGCTGTGTCCAGGTCTTCGTTTTAGTAAAAATCTTCGCCTGGCAGATGATACATCGAAACAGCATCAAGCGGGAAATAAAAAGGCTCAGAGCCGACATCGCCGAATTGGACCAGACAGTCAAAGACAAATAACTAAAGGTCTATTTTTTATTGAAAGGAGCTGCAAATGCGTGCATTGAAAATCTGTCTGTGGATAGCCGGTGTTGGGTGTCTGACGTCGGTAGTTGGAATGTTCTTGCCTGTGAGGTTGGCCGAATCCCTCGCCAAGGTATTTGGTGGCCCGGCGTTTCCGGATTCGCCGCTGTGCCTGTACGCGCTCCGTGTGGTGTCAGCCACGTATGTTGGGGTTGGGGTGTTTTTTGTCATTCTGGCACTGCGCCCTATGAAATACGGAGTGCTGGTACCATTCTCAGGGTTGGCTTCCGTATTCTTAGGTGTGGTCTGTGGGATAACGGGACTGGTGGTGGGAATGCCCGTTCTGTGGTTTTTAGGTGATTCTTTGAGCTGTGTGGTGCTGGGCGTTCTCATCCTGTTCTTCTGGCAAAAGGCCCAGCAGACAGTCAAAGCCGAATAACTAAAAGTCGCTTACTTTATTGTTAATGGTCTAAGGAGAAGAACTATGAAAACTCTTCGACTTATTGGCTCGACGGCATTCGTGCTGGGGCTCTTCGTTGTGGTATTTGACGGCGTACCGTGGCACGTGATGGTTGCCGATGACCCCGTCGTCCCATGGTGGCTGCGGATAGCCGTTTTCTGCCTTCTTGGCGGTTTCCTTGTGGTCCTGGTAACACTGGCCCTGGAACAATTGAAAATTAAGTCATCGGTTGAGGTGCCACCGGCCGCAGAGACCGACCGCAGTATCTTGCTGCTCAACTCCGACACAGTACCCGGCCGCCAGACCACCGAAATCCTTGGTCTTGTCCAGGGCCATACCGTATTTGCTATCTGGCTCGGAAAAGACCTCTCGGCCATAGTAAGACTCATCCTTGGTGGCGAATTGACTGAATACACTGAGATGATGGGAAAGGCTCGGACAGCAGCTACTAATAGGATGGTCGCCCAGGCCCAACAAATGGGCGCAGATGCGGTAATCAATCTTCGATATATGACTACCAGCGTCATAGGCAGTGCCGCCGAACTTCTGGCCTACGGCACTGCCGTCAAGCTCGGCTGATAAACCACCCTGCAGCAGAATATTGACATGCTTTAAGATTGATAAATCAACAGCCGCTTAAGTTCTATTGATTATTTTTACCTTCTTCGCGTCGCCGCTCGAAAAACTCTGACAGCAGCTTGCCGCACTCCTCCGCCAGAACACCGGATGTAACTTCAACTCTGTGATTCAGCCGGTCGTCCTGAACAATGTTATACAGGCTTTTGCATGCCCCGGTCTTCGGGTCATCGCAGCCATATACAAGCCTGTCAATCCTTGCCAGTACCAGCGCACCCGCGCACATGCAGCACGGCTCCAGCGTAACATACATCGTGCAGCCCTCCAGCCGCCAGTTCCCGACCTCCGCTGCCGCCGCCGTCAAAGCGATAATCTCCGCATGAGCCGTCGGGTCCTGCAATTGCTCTCTTTGATTGTATCCCTTTGCGATTATCCGCCCCTGATAAACAATCACCGCGCCTATCGGAACATCACCGTTCTCCTCGGCTACCTGCGCCTCCTCTATCGCCGCACGCATATAACGCTCATCTTCTTTGGTGTTATCCATAACTCAAGTACCAATAAAAAATACCCCCAAGGGGAATCGAACCCCTGTCACATGGATGAGAACCATGTATCCTAGGCCGCTAGACGATGGGGGCATTCATACAAAAATAGCGGCGGAAGGATTCGAACCTTCGACCCTGGGCTTATGAATCCCATGCTCTAACCAACTGAGCTACGCCGCCAATCCGAAAACAATGTACAAAATCCCCACCGCTGTTGCAAGCAAATTAGCCCCAAATCCCCCTCTTGAATACTTCGCCCGCAATCTGCCCCGACAACACAAAATTGGTCTTCCCAACAATTTATTTTGACATAACACCCTCTGAATACTTCCCTGCACCATAGCTCGTCTTACTAAAGTTTTTAATCGTTGACACATCTGCTCTATTATAATAAACTGAGAATCTTTGTTTCTCCGGCACAATCGCTATGAGACTGATGTAATTAACTCCCGTCAGTTAAAGGCTTGTAACATCTTTCGGAAAAAAGAGTTAGTTAAAAGGAGATTTTTAACAATGGCAAAAAAGCATGTTTATTTCTTTGGTAACGGAAAGGCTGAAGGCAACAAAAATATGAAAGAACTTCTCGGCGGCAAGGGCGCAAATCTCGCCGAGATGACAAACCTCGGCGTACCCGTCCCTCCAGGATTCACTATCTCCACCAAAGTGTGCAGCGAATACTACAAATCCAGGGGTAAATGGTCGCAGGGACTTAAAGAGGAAATCGAAACGAATCTGGCCAAGCTCGAAAAGGCAATGAATGCAAAACTCGGTGACCCCGAAAATCCCCTCTTGGTCAGTGTCAGAAGCGGTGCTGCTATCTCTATGCCCGGCATGATGAATACCGTTCTAAACCTCGGACTTAACGACACCGTTATCGAGGGCATCATTAAAAAAACTGAAAATCCTCGGTTCGCCTACGATATTTACCGCCGCTTCATCGATATGTTCGGCGATGTCGTCATGGGCTGCGACCACGATTATTTCGAGCAGGTAATACACGCCGCAAAGGTAAATGCCGGTGTCGAACTCGACAATGAACTCACCGCCGAACAGTTAAAACAAGTCGTGGAAAAATACAAGGCCGTCTACAAAAAACACGTCGGCAAAATGTTCCCCCAGGACGGCCTTACTCAGTTAAAACTCTCTATCAACGCCGTCTTTGGCTCATGGATGATTGATAGGGCCGTAAAGTACCGTAAGTTGTACAATATCACAGGCCTGCTCGGAACCGCCGTCAACGTCCAGGCCATGGTCTTCGGCAATATGGGTCAGGACTGCGGCACAGGCGTCTGCTTCACCAGAAACCCAAGTACCGGAGAAAAGGAATTCTACGGTGAGTTCCTCATGAACGCACAGGGCGAAGATGTCGTCGCCGGAATCAGAACTCCTATCGAGCTGAAAAAACTGCAAAAGATAATGCCCCATGCATACAAACAGCTCACCAGACTCATGACCAGACTGGAAAAGCACTACCTCGATATGCAGGATATGGAATTCACCATCCAGCAGAGCAAACTCTATATCCTACAGACCAGAACAGGAAAAAGAACCGCCGAGGCCGCCATCAGAATCGCCGCCGATATGGTCAATGAAAGAATTATCTCCAGAAGACTGGCCGTCACTCGCGTAACTCCCGAACAGCTCGACCGCCTCCTCCATCCTCACTTTGACCCAAATGCCAAAAGAGATGTCATCGCAACCGGCTTGCCCGCCTCGCCGGGCGCAGCTGTCGGACAGGTCGTCTTCGATGCCGACACCGCCGAAGACTGGAAAAAGAACGGAAAAAAGGTCATCCTTGTACGAATTGAGACCAGCCCTGAGGACATCGGTGGTATGGACGCTGCAGAAGGCATCCTGACCGCTCGAGGCGGGATGACCAGCCACGCTGCCGTCGTT
>DATKZT010000032.1:0-70220 GCA_035527845.1 Sedimentisphaerales bacterium
CGAAAATCCCGATTGCTGTATGGGGGTAAGGGGCTGTTGTGCGCCGAATGTGTCAAAACAAGCCTGCTGAACCAACTTTCAGCCAAAATTACCCGTCGCCGCTGATTTTGATTCCCCTGTGAAATATGCGGGTTAAGGACAAGGGATTAACCTCTTTTCTTACGGGCTGAGCGAGCGGGTAGTGAAGAGGACTTCATTATACAGCGACGGAAGGTTTCAAGCGTTGAAGATGGCGTCCCAGTCTTTCCAGACTGGGTCAAAGCCCTGCTGCTTTATCATCGCAGCCACCTGGGCGGGAGAGCGAGAGTCATCGACCTCAAACTGGCGGATGGAATCGATGCAGCCGGAATAGCCGCCCGGATTGGTCTTGCTGCCGGCGCTCATTTTAGTGATGCCGAGCTTAATGAGATTGTCTCGCAGGGCCGCGCGTTCGCGGGTTGACAGTACCAGGCCTGCGTCGGCAAAGCACAGGCGAAGGGCCGTTATCATCTGGGCGAGGTCTTTGTCGGTGAGCAGGTTTTGGAATTGGGAGCTGTCGACGTCGAAGGCGGGACGCAGTCTTGGGAAAGAGAACGACACGTGGGACCTCCAGTAACGTTTGATGAGATAATGGGCATGTTCGGCCAGTGCGAGGGTTTCGGTTCGCCAGTCGGTCAGGCCGAGCAGGGCGCCCAATCCGATCTCTCTCATGCCGGCGGCGGCCATTCGGTCCGGCGTGGTCAGGCGGTTATCGTAATCGGCTTTGGGTCCTGCCGGGTGATAGTATTGGTAGGCGCGGCGGTTGTACGTTTCCTGATAAAGCGTCACGCCTTCGATGCCGGCTTCAAAGAGCCTGTGGTACTCTTGGGCGGTCATCCCGTACACCTCTATCGAAATGAAGCTGAATTTCTGTCGGAGTTTGCCGGCAAGTTCGGCAAGATAGTCGATACTGACGAAGCCTCTGTCCTCGCTGCTTACCAGCAGGATGTCACTGAAACCTTCGGAGGCAATTATGTCGGCCTCGCGGAGGGCCTGGTCAACGGTCAGTCTTGTCCTTTCGAAGCTGGTTGTATTATTGAATCCACAATATCTACAACTGTTTATGCAGAAGTTGGACAGGTACAGGGGGCCGTAGAGTCTTATTGTCCTGCCGAATCTTTGAACGGTGAGCCGGTGGGCAATTTGCGCCATCTCTTCGAGGTAATCCTGCGCCGCCGGCGAGACCAGTGCCACAAGTTTCTCGAAGGTGTAGCAGCCCGGCGCCTGTGACATGGCCCTTTCGACCTCGTCACCGGTTACGGCGTCGAGCTGTTTTCGCCACGGTTCATTGTCGCCGTCAAGATTCTTCTGGGACAATATTGTGAGTATTTCAGGTACACGATATTGAGGTGTTACAATCATATTTGTTCGTCCCTTAAAAAGCCGGTGAGCGGGCTGGAAGCACTTGCCCTCCTGTCGGCCGCGGCGGGGCCTGAGTTGTAGGCCATTCGCCCGGCTTCCACAGCCAGCTTAAAGGCGAGTGCCATCTGTGCTGGGTTCTTTGCGGTTGCAATGGCGGTGTTGACCAGAACGGCATCGGCGCCCATTTCCATCGCCTCAGCGGCGTGGGAGGGCAGGCCGAGACCCGCGTCAACCACGACGGGGACATTGGCCTGCTCGATTATGATTTCGAGTGCCGCCCGCGTTTTGAGTCCCTGGTTCGAGCCGATCGGACTTCCCAACGGCATGACGGTCGCCGTGCCCACATCCTGGAGTCTCCTGCTCAAGACGGGGTCGGCGTTTATGTACGGCAGGACGACAAAATCATCCTTGACCAGAATCTCGGCGGCCTTTAGCGTCTCGACCGGGTCGGGCAGCAGATAGTATGGGTCCGGCGTCACTTCGAGCTTTACCCAGTTGATGCCGGTGGCCGCCCGCGCGAGCCTGGCAAGACGGACGGCTTCGGCGGCATCTCGCGCGCCGGAGGTATTCGGCAGCAGCAAGTACTTTTTCAGGTCGATTGCGCGCAGCATATCATCGTCTTTGTTGTCGATGTTCACGCGGCGCAGGGCCACTGTGACAATCTCCGTCCCGGAACTTTCCAGCGCCTCGGCCATGACCTCGCAAGATGCGAACTTGCCCGTCCCCACGAGGAGGCGCGAGGTGAATTTCCTTGCCGCAATGATTAGGTTATCCATTCGTTCAGCCTCCCGGCACAAATCGCACGAGCTCGATGCTCTGGCCTTTTTGCACCTTTGTTTCGGCGAACTTTTCGCGTTCGATAATCCGGCCATCAATTTCCGCCACGACGGCGCGGGGCTCGACGCCCAAATGCTCCAGGATTTGAGCGAGCGTTGCCGGCAGCCGGCCGGCGGCGAATTCCTTTTCAACGCCGTTTATTCTCAGTTTTTCCATTTTTCCACTCGACTTTATACTAACACTCAATCTCGTTGATTATTACTTCGACGATGGCATTTGCCTGGTGACACGCTGCAATCCACACCCGCGGCGCCATAAGAACCGGTTCGCGGTCAATGCCGCTTTGTCCGTCGCCAACCAATATGAGGCGCTTCGAAATGCGTCGCGTCTGTATGGCGTTGCTGTTGCCGTAGCCGGCCAGACCACTGACCGTAACAATAACGGGCTTATTCATTTTGTTTAGGACGGTCTCAACGATCATTTGCTTTTCCTCCGCCCTGTCGAAACACTCAGCAATAACGTCGGCCGCGGCAAAAATCACGGGCACATTGGCTGCATTGAGCTTTTCCCGGTGCGCTGTAACCTGCACATCGGGATTTATGCGCGATAGATTCTCCGTCGTACAATCGACCTTGCTCTTACCTATCTGGTCGGTGAAGTAGTGCTGCCTGGTCAGATTGGCGGGTTCGACGCTGTCGAAGTCGGCAATTATCAACCTGCCGATTCCGCTCCTTGCCAGGGCGGCGCTGACGGTTGAGCCTAGTCCGCCCAATCCGGCAATGCCCACTGTCGCGTGTTTGAGTTTTTCGTTGATGGACGCCATTATCAGCCAAAAAAAACGCACTCCCACAAAGGGAGTGCTTTCAGTACAGGCTTATCTGCCTCCCTTCGCAGGTTTTACCCTGATCAGGTTCGTAGGGTCACCCCGACATTGTCGGGATTTCTCAGCCTCAGCCGGTTTTCAATGCCGGCTTCAACTCCCCTGGCATTGACAAATCACGAGTTCTATTATACACTGGCCGCGGAACGTTGCAAGCGCCGTTTCGAATTCCCGGCCGATCCCGTGAAATAGGTGCGGTGCGCCATCGGCGTAGATTCGTACTCAACCTCCCCCCTACTGCTTCTCCGCGAACCGGCATCTTGTTGCTCCGCAGGAGAACGAGAGGCACATCAGTGAAGCGCTACCCATAAGGGAAGCATCGGAGTCCTATGATGATCGGAAGAATCCCGGCGACATAAAGATTCGGTGTATTTACAACAAACCTATCTTATGGTGCTTCTTGGACACATTCGGGCGTGATTGTCAGCTAAGCTTACCGACCAAGAGACGTCACATCCAGATCATTCGTACGCGATTATTCGTGGTCAGAGCCCCGGATTCGGTGTTAGCTTAAGAGGCCGTCCCCATGGCGGTCGCGGGCAGCCTTCAGGGGGAGCCGAGCGAGAATGGCTTCAACCACCCTCGGTGCAAGGCATACGAGGGGAGGACTGGTCACAGCAGAGAAGGCACCGTCGTCCAAAGCTGATTCGCCAAGACAGAAAGTGCGTGACGCCCACGGGTTCGGGCGCTGGATGTGCGAGTGGAGGCGCATTGCCGGTCCGTGCTCGCCGGAGGTCCTCAGCATCTATCGGCCGTGATTCGCTGGCGGTGAATGTTCCACGTGAAACAGTCGTGCAAGGTCATGCAAGGCGATGCTTTGGCTCCCTTCTGTAAACGTACCTCAAGCTGTCTGGCTGATAAGTATGTTGCGAGGATATTGGCTGGCATCCATGAAGGGGCGGCGGAAGGGCTGGGTCTATCTTTCTGATGATCCAGAATTGCTGATGGCAAGTGTTTCACGTGAAACATTTTTTTCGCCAGCAGCGTTTTCGGGCTGGTAAAGTTGCAGAGATTTCAGTAAGAATTCCGAAATAGCAAATGGAGTAGCTCTTGGCAAGGTTTAGGTCAAGAGATAAGATAAGGATTCTTAATCGGCGGCCCATTGGGCGAAGAGTCCCGAGTGTTTCCTAAAGCCGGGTTGTGTTAGGGTCGCCCCAAGCTGGGAAGGAGTGTATTTGTATGGCTGAGAAAAGAATGGAGAAGGCGAGACATCTTGGGAGGGGCCTGGAGTCTTTGTTAGGTCCGATAATGTCCAGCGGCGGCGAGGCAACCGCAGTCTTGCCCGATCGGGTAGTTGGTCCTAACTTCCCGCCGGACAAGAAGTTAAGTGAATCGATGCTGGAAATAAGCATAGAGGCGATATCCCCAAACCCTTACCAGATGCGAACCATCTGGAACGAACAGGAGCTGGCGGACCTGGCACAGTCAATACGGCTAAATGGTGTGATTCAGCCGATTCTGGTTCGTCGCATGGGCGGCGGGTACCAGTTGATCGCTGGGGAGCGGCGTTTCCGGGCGGCTCAACTGGCATCGCTGGATGTAATACCTGCGGTGGTTCGGCAGGCGACCGATGAGGAAATGATGGAACTGGCTTTGGTGGAGAACATACACCGGGCGGACTTGAATCCTGTTGAGCGAGCCAAGGCATATCAAAGTTATCTGAATACGTTTTCTCTGACGCAAGTGGAGGCGGCTGAACGGTTGGGTGAGGACCGCTCTGTTATCGCTAACTACTTACGTTTACTGGACTTACCGGAGGAGATCAAGGAGATGTTAGGGCAGGGCCAGTTGATGATGGGCCATGCGCGGGCAATTCTGGCGCTGCCGACGGACGAGCTTCGTCGGAAACTGGCCAATCGGGCGCTGGCGGGACGACTTAGCGTTCGGGAAGTTGAGAGGCTTGTTCGCAAGTACATTACGGGCAGCGGAGAGGCCAGAGCGGGTGCACATCCGAAATTGCCCCATATTCTGGACTTGGAGAGGAAGCTGAGCAGCCGGCTGGGAACACGGGTGAGTATCGAGACGCGGAAAAATGGGCAAAGGGGGAAAATAATTATTGAGTTCTATTCGCTGGATGAATTTGATAGAATAATGGAAGCAGTTGGTTTGGCATCTTTGGAGGAGGTGTAACACACTGTGGGGTTGATTTTTGGGTTTTTTTGAGCAACCAGATGAGACATTATCGTGTATAATTGAGTGTACGCGGGCAGGGTGTTTGCCGCGGAGTTTTGTAGATTTTGAACAAGATTGCTAATTTTTTTGGAGGCAGTGTTGTGAAGCGTTTTGTCATATCAATTATTGTGTTGTCGATTGGGTTATTTATCCTCAGTCAGGTATTCGCAGCCGACGTTAATGACCGGAGCAAGAGCGAGCCGCCAAGCAGGTCCGCGAAATCCGGCAGAATCAGTAAGGCCCCGGGCGGCGAGGGGGAGAACTCATTGATCGGCGATTTGGAGTTCCTGGCGGACCCAAATGCGGTCAAGACGAAGCTCAAGAAGTACAAGGGGCTGGAGCAAGAGTTGGACAAAGTGACCAAGGCAAGTGCAAAGGAGATGCGGGAGTGGGGTCAAGGCCTGGTTGAGGAGAGGATGGATTTGGCGGAGGCGGTGAATAAGCAGACGGTGGCCGAACTTGTTTTCGTGCGCCAGGTCGCGGTGGAGGAGGGCGCACTGAAGACGGCGGCGGCAATTGACGGGTTGCTGCTGGACAGGCAGGACCGATTCGAGAAGGTATCCAAGAAGATTGAGATGGCGATGCGGCGATCGGATCGCTTGGAGCGGGGTACGGTGCGTGGCAGCCGGAGGGACTTGCGGGGTCGCTATCGTGGCCGGGGCCAGGATATGTATGAGGAGCCGACGTACCGTAACGGGGCGAGAGACACTTACCGTGACAGAAGCCGGATTCGCGATAGAGAATTGGAAGAGAGGGATATGGAAAGACGTTCTCCTTGAAGGTCGGAGCGCAGCGGCGAGGATTCGGCAGACTATTGATATATCTGCAAGTAACGGGGCCGGTATCTGTTCCTGGCGGAATGTATGGTGAATTCGCCGAGAGCATGCAGCAGGCAAAAGATTTGCTTGCTGCTTTTTTATGCTGTAATTGCGGGGTGACTTGGGAGAAGAATGGCCAATGGGCGAACGGTTAGGTGGAAAGGTTTCGATAGTGACGGGCGCCAGCCGAGGCGTGGGCAGGGCTGTCAGTGTTGCGCTGGCGCAGGAGGGTGCGACGGTGATATTGGCTGCTCGTGCGTCGGATAAGCTGAGGGGGGTCGCAGAGCAGGTTGTTGCGGCGGGCGGCAGGTCTGAAATTGTTGTCACGGACTTAAAGGAGGAAAAATCCATAAAACATCTCGTTGAGGCGGCGCGTCGCGGGTTTAGCCGGCTGGACATACTGGTCAATAACGCGGGCGTCACTCATTCGGCGGCTTTGGAGGAGACGGCGACAGAGGACTGGGACCGCCTGTTTGCGGTGAACAGTCGTGCGCCGTTTATACTATCCCGAGAGGCCCTGCCGCTGTTGAGAAAGGCTGAATCGGCCCATATTATCAACATCTGCTCAATCGTGGGCGTAAAATGCTATGCGCTGCAGAGCGCTTATACCGCGTCCAAGCACGCGCTGCGCGGCATGACGAAATCCCTGGCGGAAGAGTTGAGGGGTTCCAGCGTGAAGGTCCATCTGATATGTCCGGGCGGAATAGATACGGATATGATTGGCGAGATTAGACCGGACATAAAAAAAGAGGAGTTGATGCAGCCCGAGGAGATCGCAGAGCTTGTCGTCTATCTTGTCACGCACAAGGGCAATGCGGTAATTGACGAGCTTCGCGTTCGGCGGGCGGCGGCGCCGCCGTGGTTTTGACAGTTTCAGGAAATCATAGTCCCGGCGAAGTGAGGTCAGGCACGGTTGTCTCTGTGCGAATGGGATAATCCGGGGCAAACAGGTCGCGTGGTAGAACAGGAGGACAGCCCTTTTCTCAGTATTGAAACGCCCGTTGAGTATGCGTGCCGCTGGAGGAATCGTGTTGGTGCGGCGCAAAAGTCGCCGTTGTAACAGTGTGAAGGGGCGCGCCGGCGCGGCATGGGAAATTTTTTTCGGATGTGGTTGACAAAGGTGGCGCGGGCCGGTATAATGAATTGTAACAGGGGGTCGGGCGTTTCTCCTCTTACCTCTCCCTCCGCAAGTCCGACCCCGCTTTTTTTATGCGCATTTGCGAACCCGCCGGGTAATCAGGCAGTGGCGCGCGTCTTGGCGGGGGAGTCTACATAAAGCTCATACTGCGCATAGTTCTTCTCAGGGCACAGCCGGCCACGATGGCAGCGACGAGATAAATCAGGCCCCATTTCCATTGCAGCAGAATGAATTTGCCGAGTCCGAGCGTTGCGGAGAATATGAAGACGACACATAAGAGCCAGGCAATGAGGTTTTGCGTGAACTCTCCTGCGATCGGCTTGACGCCGGCGGCTCGACTTACTTTCTTCCAGCCCGGTCCTGGAATGCGCATCTTGGTATAGAAGGCAAGTGTATGTGGGTCGGGCGTTTGTTTTGAGGTCAGAAACGTGACGAGCACCCAAACGGCCGTTACAACGGTAATGGTCAGAACGACCCGCACGGCGAACAAGTCGGCGCCCGGCGTGCTCGGCAGCACTATTTGCAGATAATTTGCGACGATGAGACTGGCGACAATTGCCGCAATCTCGGAATACGGATTCACCCGCCACCAGTACCACCTTGCAATCATTACCGTTCCGATACTGCCGAACATCACGCCGAGGTATTTGTATGCGCCGAGCACGCTGCTCAGTCGTGTGGTGACCAACAGGGCGGCCATCATCAACATGACCATGCCGATCCTCGAGACGAAGACATAGTGCTTCGCATTTTTTCCAGGATTGATGAATGGCTTGTAGAAGTCGTTGATAATGTATGATGCGCCCCAGTTGAGGTGAGTGTCGATTGTGCTCATGAATGCCGCAAGTAAGGAAGCGACCATGATGCCTTTCAGTCCAGCCGGCAGGAATACGTCAATCATCATTGGAAAGGAGCTCTCAGGGTCCTTCAAATGGGGCAGGTAGTGCAAGGAGAGCAATCCCACGATGATCCAGGGCCATGGTCGTACTACGTACTGGCAGACATTGAACCACAGGAAGGCCAAGACGGAATCCTTCTCGGAGCGTGTGGCCAGCAGTCGCTGGACGTAGTACCCATTACCGGGTGCACGCGCCCACCAGGTTACGCAGACGTAGACAAGAAAGGTAAACGTCACAAGATTGAAGGAGCTCAAGTCGGGGAAGAAGTCCAGAAAGTCGGTTTTGAACTCGGGAGCAGCGGCGAGTTTTTTGATGAGTCCGTCGCCGGTCGAGGCGTCGAAGTAAACATAGGCGGCCAGGCCGACCGAGCCAAGCATGGCCAGGACAAACTGAAGCAGGTCCGTATAGACAACACCATAGAGTCCGGACAGTGCCGAATATAACAGGGCGGTCGCAGCGAGAATGAATAACACGATCGCAACGTAGTTGACGTCTCCGAGAAGAGGGAAATGGAACAAGGTGACATCAGGCAGGTGCAGCAGGGCCTTGATAATCTTTGCCATCGCCAGGGTGACGGAGCCCATGACGATGCAGTTTATCAGGACGCCGTCGAAGAATACTTTGAATACTCTCAGCGTGGAGGTGGCCTTGGAAGGCTGGTAGCGCTGGATAATGAATTCAATGTCGGTCATTGCCTCGGTTCTGCGCCAGAGCCGGGCGAAGAAGAATACGGTGGCAATCTGACCGGTCGCCAGCGAGAGCCAGAACCAGTGACCGTGAATGCCGGTTTGCCGTGATATACCTGCGACGACGAGTGGCGTGTCGGAAGAGAATGTTGTCGCCACGATAGAGGTTCCGGCGATGAACCATCCGAGGCTTCGTCCGGCCACGAAGAAATCTGCGGTGCTTCGCCCGGCCTTCTTGGTGAAGCAGACGCCGATGCCGACCGCGGCCACGAGGTATAGCCCTATAATGACCCAATCGAGATTGTCCATTCGGTCCTCATTCTCGGGTGCAGCCCGTGTCAATCCAGCCGAGACCGATGTCTCCGGCTACCTCTATAGCGAAGCAGATAAAGGGTCTGTTGATATATTTGTGGGTGGTTTTCGAGATTTCGTAACCGATTAAGGCCCGGCGAGGTCTGTTTTTGGGTACTGTCTCACGTATGAAGAGCGAAAGTCAAAAAAATATTCTGTGATAATCCAAATTTTTCTTTGAAGGGCATCCTGTGCCTTGTTGGCCGCTATAATCCCAACTAAGTGGGTCGTGGTTGTTTCCGCCGAACGGGTCCATGCGGTTGAATCTGCCGGTCTGCTGGTCGTACCAGCGGGCACGGAGGTAATACTGCTGCATGTCAGTATCGAAGTATTCGCCCGTGTAGAGCAGGGAAGTAGCCGCGGGACTGGCCGACGTGGGATTGCCGGTCAGCATCACGCCATAGCCATCGTACGAGTAGGCGTCCTTCACATCCTCATTGTTGTCAACAAGCTGCCGCGTCGAGCCCTGCCCGTCGTACAATAGATGCCGCACACCGACTGAATCTGACTGGCTGACAACATCATCGCCGATGGTGTAGGTAACATCCGGATGGCTGCCCGAAGGCGACCACTCCTCCAGAACTTGGGCGTAGCCGGTGTGGTTGTACGAATCAATCAGGAAGATCTTGGTTACTTCATTCTGCTTGGTTTCGCCGCCGTCCGGCGTATCATAACTGAACGCCTTGACTTTGATGCCGGCTTCGTTGTAGGTATATTCGACAACAGCATCTGTAGCGCCCGTATCATCGGTGGTGACCCGCCAGAGGCGGTTCTGCAGAGCCCAACCGCTGTGGCCGTACAAATCCACCAGCTGTGTCGTGGTCAAGATATCGCTGCCGTCGAGGTGTGCCGATTTGACTCATGTACTCTCCTCACGCTGGGTGTGATTTACCCTTATCACGTTGGTGGCCTCTCAGAATACTCAAGCTTTCCCAAAGAGTAACGGTTTCCATAGAGTATACAAGAGCTTGCCAAGAGCATAGCGTAAATGAATCTCTCAGATTTCATCCTCTCAATTTTCCATTTTGGGAAACCTTGGTGGGCTAGTCCCTGATCTCTACCCGTCTCCAGCATCTCCCTGTTAGGGCTAGCTGTCATCGCAGCCCTCTTGAGCTCAAAATTCAAACCAATAATAAGAAATACGCAGAAGAACACAGAGGGGCCAGTCAGCAGCAAAAGCTTCAGCTCCACCTTTCGTGAAAGGTCCCTTTTTCTGCGCAGAGCCATCCAATGACCGTAGGCAAGAAGAGGTAGAAACAGTAGTAATACGACCAAAACACTCGAGTCATACCATCCTAGCTCGTACAATTCTAAATGTTTCCAGAGAAGACCGGCCAGTATCGCTAATTCTCCCGCCCAACATAGAATTGTAAATAGTCTTTTCATATTTGGTCCTTTCGCCCATTCAGTAATCACCACAGTCCTAATCTTGGTTTGTAAAACCCGTAATTTGTGAGGACGCTATATTAGATTACTGGGTTTCCAGCCCTTCGGCAACAATATATCATTATACCTGATTTCGTGGTCAGCCTACGACACTCAATTCTTACTTGAATACTACGCCGCTCAGCTCGCTCCTTATGATTCTATCTTAGACTATGTTCTGTTGGCGCACAGCACGCGCCCTTCCAAGCAAATCTTATGAATGATGGGTCTCTCCGGAACCTCAAGAGATTCATAGGATTTCGTTCAGAATGAGGGCTCCTTGTACAAATGTAGGCGGTCGAACGTGCCCCAGGACGATTCTGCTACAGCCTCATACAGATTTCCCACCGGCCGAAGGGGGGGGCTGCTTCCGGGATAGAAGAATATGATGTTCTTCTTCGCATCGTTGTCGTACCAACCCGGAGTACCTAACATGTTGGATTCTCGTTCGTACTTCGTCGGCATGAGGATAAGGATATTAGTTGGTTCGTCGTAAGTAGATGGATCATTATCTGTGGTCTGTATGTATGCAGACATGAATGTGATACCTTTTCTCATGTCAGGATCGGCCTGAACAAACGGTCTTAGTTTAGCCATTAGGTCGTCTAGCGCATATTGACAAGTTCTTGAAGTCACCTGTGGATAAAGCGTGACGTATGTGTCAAAAATCGCGTTAAGATCTGGAACCTCCTCTTCATGCTTGTACGTCTCGGCTTGAATGATTTTTTGGAGATGGTCGCGCTGATAGCTGCGTATAGCCTGCTGTCCATTTAGCCAAGCTGGGTAAAAATAAGGTTGTCCCCATCTACTGAAACTATGATGGTGGATGCGTGACCAAGATACCCACATTGCAAACAGAGCAACGGCTGACCAAATCACTACGGAGGCTACGGAGGCCCAGGAAAACTCTCCACTCGGGTCAATCCCATTCACCGGGTTTGCATGGCAGTAGAGGTATTTATGCAGTGACTGCGGGTCCTCGTTGTTTCCTGCGAAGGGGTCCATACGGTTGAACCTGCCGGTCTGCTGGTCGTACCAGCGGGCGCGGAGGTAATACATTGAGGCACTACTGTCGTACATCTCGCCGGTGTAGAGCAGGCTGGTTGCCGCGTTGGCGGGATTAGCGCCCAGCATCACGCCATAGCCGTCGTAGGAGAAGGCGTCGAAGATTAGGCCACACAGAGGTCAGGGCGTCAGCGGCACCTGAGAGGGCACTAATATCGTGGTTTCGAAAGTGAGCTGCGGTGCATTGTCCGCGGCAGCCCACATCAATGAGACTTTTATGGCTTTCGGCGGAGTGCCCTGCTGGTCATCGCCGTTTCCCTCGCTGCTCTGCTCGCTCGCCTGCTGGTTATCGCCGTGTCTCTCGCTGCTCTGGTCGCCCGCCTGCTGGTCATCTCCGATGGCGCTTACGCTGAAAGCTGACAGGCCTTTCGCCACTATATCGGAGGTCTCTTTGCCTATGGGTTTCTCACCTGAGCAGGGCAGCTCAAATCTCTGCAATACGTTCTGTTCGGTAGAAGGGTCCTGCGTCAAGAGGTAACGTACTCTGGCGGGGCGTGAAGCAGGCAGTTGGGTCTTCCAGGATGGAGTAAGGGTGTAGAATGTGATCTCGCCTTCTGCAATGGATATCGGCTCAAAGGGCTTACCAGCACGCTCGGCATCATTGGCGTCGGGGGCCGGGGGAAAGTAGAGACCAGAGAACTCCTGGCGGAGCGTCTCGGTGATGAGCCTGGCGTCATGGTAGGCTGGACGCGGCTCCTCACAGGCGGCCCAGATTAAGTGTGCCTGGTGATAGGCGGCATTTATGCCTAAAACTATCAACGAGCTAATCAACAGCACGAGCAAAAGCTCTATGAGGGTAAAAGCCCGCGCCTTGACGCGCCATAGTTCGGCTGACATGTTCATAAATAGTACTCACTGCCCCCGCACTGATAGTTCCACATAAACCAGGGACAACAGCTCGTACTGTTGGGGGCGCTGCTGTTCGAGCCAGTTTACCTCAACACGAACGGCGGCGAGATTCTCAATTGGGGTGGGCGCCACGTGCACCTTCCACGAATAGGGGTCCTGCTGCCCCTGCCTGGTTTCAAATGCGATATTCTGGGAGGTTTTTACCTCAGCCAACAGTGTCTCAGCCAACAACACGGACCTGGTGAGCAATCTGGCATGGTGAGCGGCTCTTGCACACTGACTCATAGCGCCAAACACGGCCACAATGGTAGTGCCGAGAATCGCCAAAGCCACGATGATCTCGACCATAGTAAAGGCTGGACCGGCGTTTCGGAGGCGGCTGCGCCTTTGGTCAAACTGGTTTTTGGGATGTTGAATCCTCAATCTCCACCTGTCTTCCATTGATTCTTATGGTCCTGATTGCGTCACGGCTGGCCAGAGAAATGGTTGCCTGCGGCCAGGCGCCTGCCGGGTCGAACAGCAGATAGTATCTCTTGCCCGCCATGCTAAAGCCATCCACGTCCATCAGGTAAATGTCCTGGCCAAGATAATGCACTGCTCCATATATATCCTCAGCGGGTTGGAAAAGCAGGTCACTTTTTCCACTTGCTATTTCCACCGAATAGCTGGGGCCGTCGGGGCTGAGGACCAGGCGAGTTGGCTTGTTGGTGTCCACGGATAAATTCATAGCGTATCTTATGGCCTCGGCAATACTCAGACATTCCTGCTCCATGCTCAGGTGCTGGTTGCTCCTGGTGGCATAGGGCATAATGACCGCCACCATGGCGGCAATAATTGCCAGAACAATAATGAGCTCAAGCAGCGTAAAGCCGGCCGGTCCTCTGGCCCTATCGTTCCATTCTGTCTCTGAGGTCTTCGTGGTTTGTGACATCATCTTCGTTTCCGTAAGCCCCGTCCGGTCCGGGAGATACAATATCATACAGGGTTTCTGAGGCGGTCAACTGGCTGGGCCATGTGTAGCGGTAGGGAGAGCCCCAGGGATCCAGAGGTATCGAGGCGCTCTTGAGATACGGACCTCGCCAGTTCTTTGTTTGAGGATTGACAATCAGGGCCTGGAGGCCCTCCTCAGTAGTTGGATACCGTCCTATGTCCTGTTCAAACATATCCAGTGCAATACCAAAAGAGCCGACGACGGCTTGCTTTGCGGCTACAATTCTGGCCTCCTGGGAGCGGCCAAAGAAGCGGGGCACTATAACCGCCGCCAGGACGCTGATGATAGTGATAACCAACAGCAGCTCTATGAGGGTGAAGGCCGCGGAGGCATCAACTTTCTTGCAGGTTCGTCTCATTTTCAGCTCCTTTCCTATCCGACCATTGTGCTGGTTTCGAAGATGGGCAGCAGAATGGCCATAACCACGAATCCAATTACCAATCCGAGTATCACAATCATAGCTGGGCCGAGCAGGTTCGTCATCGAGCTTATGGCTGATTCACACTCCTGGTCGTACATATCCGCCACTTCAAGCAGCATTTCAGGGAGCATGCCTGTATCTTCTCCAACGGCAATCATA
This sequence comes from Sedimentisphaerales bacterium, assembly GCA_035527845.1. Lineage (GTDB taxonomy): Bacteria > Planctomycetota > Phycisphaerae > Sedimentisphaerales > Anaerobacaceae > JAUWKC01. The sequence goes on from DATKZT010000032.1 coordinate 14,012, forward strand.
CTGGCGGCAATCTCGCTGAAGTAGTGCTGCTCACCGACCACTTTTGCCAGGGTCGAGCCCCTTAGAACGGCCTGTTCAATATTGGCAATTTCTCTTGCAAAAGCCCTGTTTGCAGTAGTTCCGCTGGTTGTGCGGATCGCGGAGGTTATTCTGACGCCGCCGTTTAGAAGTGAGCCGAGGGTTCTGGCAAAGCGGCCGAGCTGCAATTTGCGGTTCAGGGTCCCGAGAAGCGGCAGTTTCAGAAGCAGTCCGTCGAAAAGCAGCCTGAAACGGGCATCTCTCATGGCTATCAAGCCCAAAGACACAAGAGCAATCACTGCGACGATAAACACCCACCAGAAGTCTCTAAGAAAGTCGGTCAAACCAACCAGGATTCTTGTGGGCAGGGGAAGCTTTTGGTTCACATTTATGAACAACTCGATGAATTTTGGTATGACAAAGGTTGTGAGGACGGCGACGACGACGGCGCTTACGACCAGCAGGAAGATTGGATATACCATGGCGCCGCGTATGCGTGCCGCAACGGATGCCTTTGCTTTGAGCTGTTGACTAAGGAGAGAAAGGGTCTCTGCCAGGCTGCCGGATTCCTCGGCGGCTTCGACGATGGCGGTGTAAACCTTGGAAAAGACGGCCGGGTGCTTGGCCATAGCCTGTGATAATGAGCTGGACTGTTCAATATCGGTTTCGACTTGTGCCACTACCGAGGCCAAATATTTATTTTCTGTCTGCTTGGAGAGGGTTTTGAGAGCAATGCTCAGTTGCATTCCCGCCTTAACCAGAGTAGCGAGCTGATGGGTGAAAATTGCCCTATCCCGCAGGCTTACGCGGCGTCCCAAGGGAGCGTGTGCGTGAAGGACGGCCGAAAGCCTGGCTTCGGGCTCCACAGTCAGCAGGTAGTAACCCTTTTGTTTTAGGGCACTTACGACAGCCTCTTTTCGCTGGCCCCTCATTTGGCCTGAAATCAACGCGCCGTCGCTATTCCTGGCTGTGAAATTGTAGTTAAGCATCATAAATCCCGTCTCATAAAGACATACCCTTAACATAATAATAGCGTTTCGGGCAGGGTATTTGTTGATATTCCGGCAAAAAGATTCTGTCAAGCCGCAGATTTTCTGCCTCAAGAGGATTGACGCGTAGGGATGGATTAGTCGCTCGCCGGTCGCAGGACGGAGGTCATCAGGGCAAGAGGGGATCAGGATGGGGGAGGGGGCGGCTTATTGCTGCCGGGTAAGATAAGGAATTATTCGGTAAGGGCACGCTTTCTGGCGAAAACCGAGGATTTCTCTCTGATGAACTTTATTCCTCTGCCGGTAACTATCTCTTTTTCCTCCCTGAGGAATTCTATGTGCTGGAGCAATGCCCAGGCGGTATTATTCCATCTCATCTGATAGCCGCGCTGGTGAGCCTGTTTCTCCATCCTCAGACGCTTATCCTTATTGAAGACCAGATAGTCAAGGGCGTGGGCTATTTGTTCGACGGAAGGCTCGGCGGGATCCACGAGAATCCCTCTGGCGTGTCGGCCGACGACCAGGCCCGCCGGGCAGGGCTTGTTCGAGTGAATCAGCTCCACGGCGTAGCGAAACTTGGTGGCAATCGCGGCCCTTCCGGAGCCGAGCGTGTCGGCCAGTATGCCGCTCGAAATCTGTTCCATGTTGAGGTACGGCAAGATCATAGCGTTTGTGGCGCCGTAGAGCTTGAGCAGGATGCTCTCCTCCAAGAAGGCGTCAAGAAAAACGACGTCGTTTTGGGCGAAATCAGCGTCCCCAAGGTCCTTTACCTTGCACCACCTGAGTTTCGAGGCTTCGAGGGCATCGGCAAGAACAGCCTGATAGGCGCGGTAGTCCTGTCCGCCATCGGCTCTCACGAAATCAGGATGACATTGCCCGGCAATCAAGTAGACAACCTTGTTCCTTTGGCTTTCGCTGCACGATTCCTGTAAGAATCTTCCGTAGGCTCGAATGCTGTACTGGACGCCTTTGTCGGGGGACAGAAGGCCGAGGGTAGTAACCAGCAGGTGGTTTTCCAGGCCGAGCTGTTCCTTGATTGCCAGCCGGTCATACTGGGACGGATGCTGCATCCGGATGCCGTGGTCGATATGCTTGAGCTTCGAAGGGTCTATTCCATAGGCGTCGGATGCGAGTATATTTATGGCACTTTCGGTGGTAACAATAAGACCATCGCTGTATTTGGCCAGGTCCTGCAGCGTCTTCTTCTGGTGCTCATCGGGATTATCGAGAACGGTGTGCAGGTAAACAAGTGTTGTCAGGCCTTTTTGCTGAAAGGCTCCGGCCATATCCACAAAATTCGTGCCTTGGCCGTTCTCGCCGTTCTTGTCCGGGTCAAGTCCGTACTCGTGCTGCAATAGAACGACTGTGGGATTACTGCTTTCGTTTGCACGGGCGATGACATCCTTGATGGCGTGGGCCCAGGATTCGGGGTTGTACTGGTCGATGACAAGGTCCACGGGGATGCTGTAGGGCAGGTTGTCGTTGTCGATCGCGGCGACTCTTATGCTGCCGACCTCTCCGGTGAAGTGCTCCAGCGCGTTGGCAAGGTCGCGCGAGAATGTCCCTATGCCGCACCTTCGCGGCGGATAGGTACTGACAATCCGGATGTTGTATGGCATTGCCGACTCCTTTTTTATCCTGGCCTGGCCCTTCGAGACCTCATAACTTAACTGGTTTCGAAGGGGTTCGTTTGCTTATACAAAAGGCTACAAATTCGCGGCGTGCAAGTCAAGTGCCATAATCCGCCGCCGATTGTCACTCGAGGTGCGATTTTACCGCCTCTATGAACCGCTCCCATTCGTCCTCAGGGATCGTCTTGCGTTCTTCGTGAGTCACAAACAGAAACTCATTATCAGCGTCTATCGCAAGGGCTATGGCGAAGGGGTGGTGCGCCTCGTATTCAGTTCGGAGGACAAGACTGGCGCCGCTGATTTCATACGCCTGTATAACGGGCGTATCGTCCTCGTAAGGGCCTGTATTTGAGATTACATAGACCGACCTGGCAGCCACAGTGCCGTAAATGTTCGCGATTAGGATGGTTACTAAAGACGTCAGGATGGTTATTCTCTTTCCGAGTAACATTGTGATCTCTCCTAAAGAGGTTTTTTCGATTTTGGTTTATCTTCGCTTTTTCAAGGCCAACGCTCCAACTGCCAAAAGGAATACCGTCGCTGGCTCCGGTATTACAACCAAGTTCATGTGGGAGTAGTCGTCGAACCCGACCTCATTTATCCCAAAAGCCGAATGGTCCGACAGAAATCCTGTGACTTCCCAGCCATCGTAAGCGAAGTCGTATCCGAAAATGTTCACGGTGCTTAACTCCGAGAACGATGGTGAGGCCAAGGAAACATCCCCACCATATATGTTAAGCCATGCCGAGTCCATCACCCAAAATGTCCCCTCCACGCTCCCATCATATATATTCACCGTGCTCGAGTCAGAAAGGCCCATGCCAGCACGAATTTCCCCTCCATACAAGTTGAACGTGCTCGAATTATGGGTTCCTGGCCCCCCTATGCTGCCCCCCCACATATCAACAGTCGTGTGGTCCGGTGGCGTGTCATACACAAAAACGTTGTCGTAAACGTCCCCATTGTCAATTATGGCGTCGCTGTAGAACTGGATGTCTACAGCTTGTGCCCGGCCTGCCAAGGACAGGCCTAAGGTCAACACCGTTACAAGGATTTTCGTTTTCATAATGACCTCCTTCTTCGCATTTCCTTCTTTAATTTTAATCACATTTTAATCCGCGTCGTTATTTTGCTTCATCGGCGACTCCTTTCCGCATATGCCATAAGGCTTATCTTAATGTTATTATACCACATCCAACCGGCCTCATCCCGGATAAATACCTGCGAAAAATGGGTTTTGCGGCCCGCAAGCTCCATTTTCCGCAAACGCGCCTTAACCACTGACAAGATGCGCAAAAGCACCCAACCTGTTCCACAAATTCTTTGCCTTTTCTTCCGGCCGGCGGGCGCAAAAAAATGGGGCGTCTCCTGACGGAAGCACCCCATTCCGGGCCTGAAAATACAGCTAATACTGTATTTATTCTTGGCTGTCTCTCTCCTCTAACAGTTTTCTTAGATACTGGTTTTCCCGCCGGGTCGCCTCAAGGTCGAAAAGCTGATACTTAATACAAATTCGCAGGTAGTCCAGCGCCTCCTGCAGACTATCGACGCCCCTCTTGAGCTGTTCCTGACTCTCCTGGGCTTCCTTGGCCAGGATCGTCAGCTTTCTATACCGCGGATCGGCCGCTCCGCCAAGTTCCTTGACCAGTTCGTTCAGCTTGTCTTCAAGATTTACTTTGTCCATAATGCCGTTCCTTTTCGTCGGTGTGTGTCCTCTTCGAATCACCCAACTACAAACACCTCCGAAGCCCTTCAATCACCTGTTATTATAGCAAAATTTATTCCCCAGTTCCAGAAAAATCCGCTCCCCGCCGGTGTTTTGCCCGGCGCCCACAAGATAAGGCGTGAGGGCTTACGGCGGTAACGCCTTTAACCTTTGTGCGTTTTGCCATAAGTGCACGCTTTATTTGGATTAGAACAACCGGCTGCCGAAAAGCAGCACACCTGTGAAAATCAGTGTTTTCTGAGCGCGTCAGCGATGGTTATAGGATGCTACAGGCCTGTTATGTTGATCATTGTAAACACGGGCTGCCGGCTCGCTCCCTGGTCGGTGGGGGCGGCTGCAAGAAAAAGAATACCCGCAAATGGCAGGCTATCGTGAAAATTTTTTGGGTTCGCCTGTTGCGGCCGGAAGTAACTTCACTTTGATTTGCCGATGCAGATTAGTGATCTGTCACATACGTGCGCGTGCTGCCTCGCCGGTCAGCTCGCCGCCGCAGGATTCATAACCCGGCCGATGAACAGGATACTGCCGGTGAGGTTGTCGCGAATCAAGAACAGGAACGGGTGGTCGGCGCGAAATGTGGGAGGCGGGGGCTGAACTGAGGTTATGCCGACTACTATCCCCGTGGCAGCGGCGGCTTCGGTGCCCTCTTCGGTGACATCAACGTAGGCCTTATGAAGCACGGCGGAAATATACAAATCTTTCATGCCGGTCATCGCGGAGAAGTCGGCTTTGTCGCTGAAGGCGTCTTTGATGCCCATTGACTTCAGCACGTCCGTCAGCGCAAATTCTGAGGTGATTTTGAATCGCGGAATGGAGGCGATGACTTTGGTTTTGCGAAGCTTCATCAGCCATTCCGAAAGGTTTTCAAAGGAGAGGGCTCTTTCAAACTCGTTCAGGCCGTCGAATTGTTTTGGAAGGAAGATGAGCATGGACAGCTCGTTTTCGACATAAGGCATTTCGAGGACCTGGAAATCTTCGGCCTGCATATAGTTGAAAGTCTCGGTCTGGTTCATCATGAGGACATTCACCTTGTCGCCTCCGGTCAGAGTAAACGGCGCCTGCCTTGTGCCTTCTTTCTCGAACCGGCTCGCCCAGCTACCCTTGAAGTAGATGGCGTTGGTCAGAACCAGACGCGTCAACCGGTCGAGGGCTCCCGGGGGAATCAGATTTTTTATCTTCTCTTTGGTTTGCTTCTCGACCCAGGTGTTGATGGTTTCCCGTGCCCGCTCGGCAGCTGTTATGAAGTCGACCTCGGTCAGCCGGCCGTGATAGTTCGTTTCAACCAGCTCGATATACTCCTTGTAGAAACGGCAGCCTCTCTGGCCCCACAAGGCATTGGCGACATGAAGCTCGTATGCCCCCTTTTCGGTTCTGCTGTTCAGACTGTCCATGACGTCTCGGAACCGCCGATGAAATTGCTCGCGGCGCGGGAGGAGGTTTGAGGGAGGAGCAGGGTCAGCGGCCGGCGCGATGGGAAAGTGCATTGCCTCGGCTATCTGCTGCTCGGTTTGGCCGCGGGCGCCGGCGCAGACCATCGCCACAGCAGTAGAGATGCTGTACGGCGAGCAGAACAGGTTGCCCTCTTTGTCCCGCAGTTTCGCATACAGCTCCAGAACGAACCTGTTATTGCCTCTGACGATAGCCTGCCGTTCGCGGTCTTCCTTCGCAGGAGGTTCTTCAAAGGCGAAAGCGGAAGTTACCAGCGTCATTGCCGCCAGCAGGATAAACGAATTCTTGATGGTTTTCATATCACTTACCTCTTCGTAGATATTGTTGCATTAACAGCTCTTAATGTTCTCACCGCCTTGTTTTGTCGGTACGAGCGAGCCGCTTTTCAAATTATAATGCTGGGGCGGGCTTAATGAAAGTCTTTTTCGAACGGCGGCCAGAATGGGGTCGGCATCACGATTGCGGCTGGATTTCTCGTGCGGATCATTGCGAGCATCGGGTTCAAGAAGTGTGATGCGAGATGAGAGCGAGCGGCGACGAATGCCCGGCGACGAATCGAAGGCCCTGATTTTTGACAAGATAATGGCCTTCCTGCAGCAATGGCAGCGATAATGAGCCAAATGCAGAAAAAAGTCGGACTACATATAGACTTTCTGGTCAGACTGCAATATAATATGTTATAGCGCGGTCACGCTTTTCTTAAGGCGTGATGGTGAGCAAGAACGCAGCGCTTAAACTCTTGCGGAGTAGCCCGGAAGACCTCGACAAACAAGATGGCTTCCGGGCTACGTTCGAAAAGACACCTTCGGCTGCAAAGGCCTGCCGACGCCGCAAAACGTACCAGTTCAGGCCCATTCGCGGTTTCAGGAGCGGACCGAAGCTGGAGTTTTTCAGAAACTCTGGACGATGGCTCCGGAAGATTATGATGAGTTGAAAGGTATTGACCGGTCGCGGCAATCGATGGACGGGGCCCCTCTATGAACAGACAACCGCTAATACCATGCTCCAAGCGTGCAGAAACACCCTGAGAAGGCAAGAATCGGTGGTCGGATGCAATAATTTGCCTGGTTCAAACGTCTATACTGCTTCGGACGAGCCGATTTTCGTTGCGCAATGGGACTGCTCATTGAGCAGTTTCGATTAGAGTCTGGGTCAGCCTTGAGAAGCTGGCAGTTGCTCACTGTGGCATCCAGAGGTTAAATTTGGAGCCTTTGACGTTGCGATCCGGAGGCTTGCTCTGCTGACTTAGCCGAAGGACTTCATGAATGCGACTCGAAAAGGCAATTGACAAGGCGAGAGAGCATCGAAGATGAGTCCTAAAGAATTAGGACAGGATTCAGGGGTCAGATCCAGGACGACCATGTCCGTAAGGCGTGTCGCTTATGTTCGTGAGCATATATGCAGGGTAAGGACCCTCAATACGAGAAGCCCGCCTTTTGTTGATTGGCCTCTATATGGCATTTGCAGGGTCGTGAAAAAACTTGTTTTGGTGTGACCGCCGGCAAAATTCTGCCACCTTAGAGATAGAAAGCAGCTGTACAAACCAATAGTGTAAGGGTTTTTCAAAAGAAAGGAGCTTGTTATGTTTGGACGAAAAGTGATGTTTGGCTCGCTGGTGTGCCTTTTGAGCGCGGTATTGGCCGGTATGCTACTGGCACAGCCGCCGGAAAGGCCTGAAGGGGGCAAAAGAGGACAGCGCGGAGAGCGACGCATGGATCGAGAGCAGATGCGTGCGCGGATGATCGAGCGTATGAAAGAGCAACTCGGCGCCAAAGACGAAGAGTGGAAGGTTATCGAGCCGAAGCTTCAGAAAGTCATGGACCTGTCGCGGCAGGTTGACCGTCCCGGCAGGGGCATGTTCTCAGGCCGCGGCGGGCGCCGGGGCGCCGGGCAAGAGGCCGGCGCAGAAACGAGACCGGGCAGAGGACCGGAGGGCGCCGCAGGTCGTGAAGTGACTGCTGTTGAAAAGGCGGCGGATGAGCTGCAGAAGGTTCTGGACAGCGAATCGGCCAAGGCCGAGGAGATCAAGGCGAAGCTGACCGCACTGCGTGAAGTCAGGGAAAAGGCAAAGCAGGATTTGGCGAAAGCCCAACAGGACTTGAAGCAGATTCTGACAGTAAAGCAGGAAGCGAAACTGGTGCTTGCCGGCATACTGAACTAAGGTCCCTTGATGCGGGCTGCCTGCCGTTAGCGTGGGTATTGACCATGTTGACGGCGGGCAGCCTTTGGATGCACCAGCTATGGTACCTACGGTGATTGAAAAATTGCTGCAAAGTAGTGAAGTGCTTGACGAGCACGCGGCCGTGCGCATAAGAGAGCATCTCGGCCAGGGGAAATCCTTGGGCGAGGCTCTTCTGCTCAGTGGGATTGCCGAAGGGCCGCCTTTGCGGTTCCTGGCAAATGAACTCGGACTTGCCTTCGTGGAGCTGGATGGACGGACGCTTAGCAAGGAGTTCCTGTCACAGTTTCCAGCGAGGGTGCTTCTCGAACGGCATGTTCTGCCTTTGCAGGATGAGCAAGGCCTTTTTGTTGTTATCCACGATCCGTTTGAGAGCACGGCGGTTGATGAGCTGCGGCTGGCAACGGGCAAGGATTTTCAGGTGGCGCTGGCGCCGCTGGTGGACATTGATCGTTGCCTGAAGCGTTTTCTCGGCGTCGGCGCCGATACGGTCCAGTCGCTGATTTCCGAGGCCGGAGAGAACGGCCTTCAGGTGATTGATACCGACTCCGAGGAGGAAATGGACCTGACCGAAGCGGCCGAGGGTGCGTCGATCATCCGGTTCGTCAATCAGGTGCTCACCGAAGCGATCGAGCTGCGGGCCACCGATGTGCACATCGAGCCGTTCGAAGAGGAACTTCGCGTGCGCTATCGCATTGACGGTGTGCTTCAGCAGGCCTCGGTCGCGCGTGAGGTCAAACAGTTTCAGCCGGCCATTATCTCGCGTCTGAAAATCCTGAGCAAGCTGGATATCGCCGAAAAGCGTGTTCCGCAGGACGGCCGGATCAAGATTCGCATCGCCGACCGCGAGATCGACGTGCGTGTCTCCATCATTCCCATGCTGCACGGCGAGGCGTTGGTGCTGCGGCTTCTGGACCGCTCTTCGGTTCTGCTGGGGCTCGACAAGCTCGGGATGTCCGAAAGGGACTTGAAGATCACCGCAACAATTCTTGAACGGCCCCATGGCATTATCCTGGTGACCGGCCCCACCGGCAGCGGCAAGACGACGACACTCTACGCAGCCTTATCCAATATTAATGACATTGCACGCAAGATTATTACAATTGAAGACCCCATAGAGTATCAGCTCCACGGCATAAATCAAATCCAGGTCTCACGCAAGGCGGGCCTGACGTTCGCCAGTGGTCTTCGGTCGATCCTGCGTCACGACCCCGATGTTGTTTTAGTAGGTGAGATTCGTGATGTCGAGACGGCCGAAATAGCCATCCAGGCCTCACTGACCGGGCACCTGGTGTTTTCGACGCTTCATACCAATGATGCCCCCAGCGCGTTGACGCGTCTGGTGGATATGGGCATCGAGCCGTATTTGGTGGCCTCCTCTCTGGAGACGGTAATTGCCCAGCGTCTTGTCCGTCTGATATGTCCCCACTGCAGGGAGCGGCTTACGCCTGCCGAGGTCCGGCCGATTGCAGAACGGTTCGGGCAGAGTTTGCCGGACGCCCTCTATAAAGGGAGAGGCTGTCAGCGGTGTCAGGGGAAGGGCTACCTCGGTCGCCTTGGTATCTTCGAGATTATGATTGTCACCGACGAAATCCGCTCCCTTATTCTCCAGAATGTCTCTGCACGCGACCTGCGAAAAGTGGCTGCGCAACAGGGCATGTTGAGCCTGCGCGAAGACGGGTTCAGACATCTTGCCCAGGGCCGAACCACGGTTGAAGAGGTCCTCAGAGTAACCACCGATGAGCGGTTCGAGGAAAACGGCATCTACGAAAAAGCAAAATAGCGAGACGTGAAATGCCAACCTTCACATATAAGGCGATAGATTCGACGGGAAAGGAAGTGGCCGCGACGCTTAGCGCGCCAAGCAGGGCCGCGGCCCTTGACGAGCTGAGCAACAGTAATCTGTACCCTGTCATGGTCGAGAGCGCGGAAGAGGCCAAAAGCGGCGGGCGCCACTTTCGAGTCCGGCGGGTTTCGAAGGGTGACGTCGAGGCCTTTATCCGGGAACTGGCGAACCTGCTGGCCGCGGGCATCCCCTTGAGTCGCGCGTTAAGCATACTGAGCCGTGAAGCCTCCCGGTCGGCGGCGAAGAAACTCTGGGCCGAGATACATGACCAAGTTGCCGGCGGGCAGTCGCTCGCCGAGGCGCTGGGCAGGCATCCGCGGTATTTCCCGCCGATTTACGTAGCGATGGTTCGCGCCGGGGAGACGGGAGGATTTCTGGACCTGGTGCTGGAGCAGATTGCGGGTTTCCGCAGTCGTGAACAGGAATTGATAGGCAAAGTCAAAGCGGCCATGGTCTATCCGGCAGTTCTGGCCGTCCTTGCCGCCGGAATTTTGGTGTTTCTGCTGACCTATTTCATACCTCGCTTTTCACAGATGTTCGAAGAGTTTGGTGGAGCACTGCCGCCGCTGACGCGGGCCATCGTCACCGTGAGCGAGCTGCTGGTGCGATTCTGGTTTGTTCTTGTTCTTGCATTCGCTCTAATTGGTTTTGCCGTTCACCGGGTGACGACGACCGAAGACGGGCGGCGTTCTTTGGAAAAGATATTGCTGCGCGCGCCGCTTATTGGAAAAGCGATTGGCCGATTTGCTTTGGTGCGTTTTTGCCGGATGCTTGGTACGCTGGTGCATGCCGGGGTGCCGCTGATTTACGCGCTGCAGGTGGCCAGAGAGGCGATCGGCAACCAGGTCCTTGCCGATACGGTCACCAGGGCCGTCGAAAAGGTTCAGCGCGGTGAGGCCCTGGCACGGAGCCTGGCAAGTTGTTCTGTTTTGTTTCCGCCGTCGGTGGTTGAGATGGTCTCGGTGGCGGAAGAAAGCGGCCGCCTCGATGAAGAGCTTGTGCGCATAGCCGGCGCCTATGAGCAGGAGCTTGACCGTCGTTTGAAGATGATGGTGGCCCTGGCGGAGCCGGCGCTGCTGTTTTTTATGGCTGTGCTGATAGGTACGGTGGTGATTGGGATGCTGCTGCCTATCTTCAATCTGCAGGAACTGATTCGCTGAAGTCTTTATTAAGGAAAGTCCCATGCAAAAGACAAATGCAAAACCTGGGAGAAAACACGGAAGAAGCAGGGCGGGCTTTACGTTGATCGAGCTGCTTCTGGTCCTGGTAATCCTTGCCACGCTCGCAGCCATTGTTGCGCCAAAATTTACCAAACGGTCCGAACAGGCGCGGATAACGGCGGCGCGGACACAGATCGCTCAGTTCGAGGTGGCCCTCGATGCGTTCGAGATCGACGTGGGGCGATACCCGAACACCAGCGAGGGACTAAAGGCCCTCGTCGAGAAGCCGTCGGATGCTGAAGGATGGCAGCAGGCATACCTCAAACGTGATGTGCCGAGAGACCCGTGGGGCAACGATTACGTTTACAAACAACCCGGCCAATACAACGAAGACGGGTATGATTTGTATTCCCTCGGTCCGGATAGAAAACAGGGCGGCACCGACGACATAGTCAATTGGACGGAAGACAAATGAGCAATCTGACTTTCAGACCAGGAAGTTCGCAGTTCGAAGGCTGCCGTACCCGCGTGCCTCAAGCCGGCACATGCGGTTTTGCAGCCGCGGCCCTGACCTCGTTCTTCGCAGGGCTTCGCAAGAGCTCGCAACAGGACCGGCGGACCAGCCTCTATAAGGTACGGCATCAAGGTTTCACCCTTCTTGAGCTGATTCTGGTTATGGTCATACTCTCGACGGTCCTGGCTATGGCGGCGCCTTCATTGCGCGGTTTCTTCGCCTCGCGCCAGATGCAGGATGCAGCGGCACAACTCTTGACGCTGACCCAGCTTGCCAGGTCCCAGGCTGTCTGTGAGGGGACCGGCTATCGTCTCAATCTGGATGTTGAACAGGGACAGTATTGGCTGACATCCTGGCAGAGCGGCGCCTTCGAAAAAATCAAGACGGAGTTTGGACAGGTTTTCACCCTGCCCAAGGACACTGTTATGGAGTTGTATGGGGTCGAGCGACAAGGCAGCGAAATCTTTGTCAGTTTTGCGCCACAGGGGACAAGTAGTGCGGCGAGAATCCGACTGGTGGATCGCCGCGGGAAAATTGTTGATGTGATGTGTCGGGCGGCAACGGAATCATTCTGTATTGTAATAGGTGAGCAAAATAATGGCGGTCACATCTGAGGATAGAATAAGTGAAATGCGGCGTCGCTTGAAGGGTTTCACATTTATCGAGCTGCTGGCCAGCGTTGTGCTGATAGCCGTCATCATGCCTGTGGCCATGGCCGGAATTTCTTTGTGTACGAGCCTGGCGGGACAATCGCGAAGGCAGATTGAGGCGGCGACGCTGGCAAAGGCCAAGCTGACCGAACTTGTTGTGAGCCGGAACTGGGAGAGTGGAGACAAGAGCGGCGACTTCGGTGTAGACCGGCCTGATTACCGCTGGGCGGCCGAAGTGGCGGAATGGACCGACCCGACCGTACGCCGGCTGGACTTGACCGTGTTCTGGCAGAGCCGCAACCGTCAGCGGTCGGTTACACTCAGCACACTGGTTTATCCTGAGACTCAATAGGACGGGTGATATGGTGACACGTCAAAAGGGGTTCACGCTGTTGGAACTGATCGCAGCCATGGCACTGATGGTGGTGGTGGCGGCCTGTCTTTACTCGAGCCTTTATACCGGATTTCGCGCCCGGCGCAGCGCCGACGCAGCGGTGGACCCGACTATCACCGCGGCGAACGCAATCGAACTGCTTAAACAGGATATTTATTGTGCCATAACCGGCGACGGCGTCCTGGCGGGCCCCCTCCTCGGTATGGATTCGCAGGACGGCAAAGGCGGCGATAACGACAGTCTGAGCTTCTATACTACGCATCTGTACGCCTCAGACGACAAGCCATACGGCGGCGTGGGCATGGTCGAGCTGGTTCTGGTCGGGGACAATGACGCCGACGGCGAGTGCTACCGGCTTGTTCGTTACGTTAACACGAATCTGCTCTCGCCGCGAACATTGGAATATGATGAGCAGGTGCTCTGTCGCAACGTTAGATCGTTGAACTTCCGATACTTCGATGGTCTGAACTGGCTCGATGAATGGGACTCAACGGCCTACGAAAATACGCTGCCGCAGGCCGTGGAGATTAGTCTGCGGATAGAATACAAATCGCGCGACTCGGCCCGGCAGAGCCAACTGCGCGAGCTTACGCAGAGTTTTTTGATTCCCTGTTGGTCATCTAAACTGCAGGATAGTCAGGCACGAACATGAAGATATGTCAAGGCCGACAATTCGGGTGCTCGTCACAGTGCAAAGGCACGGTCCTGATTGTGACCATCTGGGTGGTTCTGGTGCTGGCCGGGCTGGCGCTGGTTTTTGCCCGCTCGATACGCGTGGCGGCGATATTAGCGGCGAATCACACAGCATCCCTGCAGGCCGAGTGCATCGCAGAGGGCGCCAGGCAGTACCTTTTGGCCCAGTTGGGCACGGACGAGCAGGCGACAGCGCTTGAGAACGCCGCACCGTACGAGGCCATGCAGGTGGGGCAGGGCTATTTCTGGGTCCTTCGCTCCAACCTCGAAGATGACCGCCAGCTCGATTATGGCCTCACCGACGAAGCGGGCAAGATTAACCTTAACTCAGCGTCTTTGGAGATGCTCTTGAAGCTGCCCGGTATGACCGCTGAACTGGCTGCCTCCATTATTGACTGGCGGGACCAGGACAGCGAGTTGTCACCGGGCGGCGCCGAGAATGAGTACTACCTGCTTCTTCCCGAACCTTACAACTGCAAGAACGCTCCGCTCGAGACCGTCGAAGAGATTCTCCTTATCAAGGGCGCATCGGAGGAGCTGCTTTACGGGGAGGACAGAAATCTTAACGGCATACTCGACGAAAATGAGAACGATGCGGACGCAAGTGACCCGCCGGATAACCGGAACGGTCGGCTTGAAGGCGGCTTCTACGACTATGTCACCGTATACAGCATGGAGGTTAATATCGACAGTTCCGGCAACAAGCGCATCAATATCAATGATGTTCGCAACCCTGAGTTAGGCACGGTGCTGCGGCAGGCAGTTACGAATGACCGGTACTTTCAAATAATGGACAGCCTCCGCGCCGGACGCCCCTTCAGAAACATCCTCGAGTTCTACTTCAAAGCGGGACTCACCGCCGAGGAATTCAAGCAGCTTGCCGACAGGCTCACAACCTCCGACCAGGAGACCATTGCAGGTCTGGTGAATGTGAACACTGCCTCCAAGGAGGTGCTGCTTTGTCTTCCCGGTCTCGAAGAGAGTGACGTCGAGGCACTGCTGACCCGCCGCAGCTCAGGCGAGGGGCTCGAATCCATTGCCTGGGTTGCAGAAGTTCTCGATCGGGCCAAGGGGATAGCTGTCGGCAGTTACATTACGAGCCGCTCTTTTCAATCCTCGGCCGACATTGTCAGCGTCGCGGGCAACGGTCGGGCTTATAAGCGATACAAGGCTGTCTTTGACCGGCGTGAGGACACGCCTCGGATACTTTACTGGAAGTCGCTGACGTACCTCGGTTGGCCGCTGGGCGGCGAGATTGTCGAAACATTGCGGTCAGGGCGGATGTTGGCCGCAGCCGCGGGGACATGAACGCGTAAGAAAGATTATGGGTAAAACCCGAAACATCTTAGGCCTTGCATTGGAAGACAATTGTATTGTCGCCGCTGAGGTGCGCGTGCGTGCGCACCAACCTCACCTCGGCCCCAGCGGTGAGTTCTTGATTCCTCAGGGGCTGTCACTGGCCAATCCATCGAAGCTCGGTCTGCAATTTCGTCAGTTCCTCAAGTCGAACCACTTCTCGAGCAGGGCCGCCGTCGTGGGGCTGCCGGCCAAATGGCTGGTCGCCAGGGAATTGACAATCCCGCCGGCGGGCGCCAATGCGCTTTCAGGCATACTGCAGATACAGGCCGAACGCACCTTTGCCCTCGATCCGAAGGATCTCGTCTTTGATTATTGGGGCCGGGCGGATTCGAGCAGGAGCAGCCTTGTTTTATTGATGGCCGCGTATCGGGAGCGCATCAGTCAGATTTCGGCGATGGCCAAAGCCGCCGGTCTTCAACTGCTCGCCATTACGCCCACGAGTCATGCCATGCGCAGCCTCGATCGTAATAACAACGGGGACGTCGGTATATATGTAAGGGACGACTATGTTGAGTTCTGGTCCGCCAAGGCCGCGCTGCCTTGGATCAGATATGTCCCAAGGTCGGCCCGGCAGAATCAACAACAGCAGCACGAGCCTCTGCAAGCCGAGATTGCCCGACTGCTGCGGTTATTGCCTGGTGACGAACAGGACTCCAGGCTCCAGGAGGTCACGTTATACGCGCACTCCGCGCTTGACCACGAATCGTTCGACAAGTTGAGCGATTCGCTCTCAGGTCATGCCACAATACTTGATGGCAATATTAATCTGCAATCGGCCGGATTCGATGCTTCAGGCCTGAACGAGGGCGGAGCAGCCGTTGCTGCCGCCGCCCTGGCGTTTGCCTTCTCGAAAAACGGGGGCATGCTGGTCGATTTCTTACACCCCCGGATGGCTACGGCGAGAAAAAGTCCGCGCACCAGAGTGTTGGTTTGGGCTGCTGTTGCGTGTGTGGCAATTATCGCCGTGTCCGTCGCTGCAGTACGTAATTGGCAGCAGAATATTCGGGATATCGAGACGTACACCAGGCAACTGGATGATATGGCCGAAGACATAGGAGCCGCCAGGCAGGTTGTTGACCGCATGCAGTATACGTCAGGCTGGACCTCTCGCAGGCCCGAGTTCTTACAGTGCCTGCGTCAGTTGACACAGGTATTCCCGGAAGAGGGCACGGTATGGGCCACAAACCTCGCACTGCGCGAGGATAGACAAGGTCTTGTCACGGGCAAGTCCCTCGGAGAAGACAGCGTCCTGAAGGTCCTCGACGCGATTAAGCTCAACAAAGTGTTCACGAATGTTCAAATGCTCTACATGCGTGATGCGGGCAGAGATACCGATGAGGTGTCGTTTGCCATCACGTTCAAGTTCTCTGGAGGCGATTAGGCGAAGATGTTGTCAAGACGCGAAGGACTCATCGGAATTGCTGCGGCAGTGATGCTGTCGGCGCTGGCGGGTGACAGGTTCATTATCACGCCGGTCATGGAAAAACTGGGGCAACTGGAGGACCGCAAGCAGCAGCTTCTGAGCGAGGTGAACGACGCTCATAGTCTGTTTGACCGGCGCAGACTGATGGAGAGGAAGTGGCAGCAGCTTTCGACGGAGGGCCTCAACAGTGAGTCCGAAGCGGAAAGCCGGGTTCTTCACGCCATCGGCAGCTGGGCGAGTGAGAGCCGGCTGACCCTGACGTCGGTTAAGCCGCAGCGCCCATCCGCAGTCAGGAAAGGTCTGCAGGAGATGACCTTTTCGGTAGCGAGCACGGGGAGCCTGGAGGCGGTCGCCCGCTTTATCTGGCTTTTGGAGAAGGCGTCGCTGCCTATTAAGATTACAGACGTGCAACTGGGCTCCGCCGGGGAGAGCGGCAGCGAAATGTCCCTTCAGATTCGACTGTCCGCCTTGTACATAAGTGCCAGCCAGTCGGCATCAGGAGATGAAGATGACCAAAACGGTTAATACCGAAGCTGCGGCGATGATCAGGCGATTTGCAGTGATTTGCATATTGGTTACGATTGGTATCTCGCATGCTGCTGAAACATCGGCAGACAAGGCGGACGAGTTCCGGTCCCAATACGGGATCATCGTCGAGCGTAACATTTTTTCCCGAAATCGCGGAAACAGGACCGTCGAGCCTGGAGCTTCGGCAACACAGGCCCGCAGACCGCAGCCGACGCCTCAGCCTGAATCTTATTTCGTGCTTAAAGGTATCGCCAAAGCAGATGACTCATTCGTCGCCTTCTTCGAAGACAGCCGCGGAGGCGAAGTAATCCGAGTCAAGGCCCAAAACCCAATCGCCCGCGGCACAATTGTGAAGCTAACCCTCGATTCGGCAGCGTATCAGAATGATGCCAATACGGTTGACGTCAAGGTGGGACAGACCCTCGAAGGCAAGCCTGGCGGCACGGCGTTGACCTTTGAAAACCTGTTGGAATGGTCCGAAATTGGTTCTGCCGCTGCGAGCACCCGGGACGCCAATGGGACAGAAAAACTCTCTGATGATGCAGAGGTTCTGAGGAAACTGATGGAAAGACGCAGACAAGAGCTTGGAGATTAATAAAATGTACACTTCAGTAAGCAGGCTTAATAGCCCAAAACGCAATATAGAACAGTTGGTCGTGCTCAGCGTATTGGCCGTGCTGTTTGGCCCTGTTGTTTTGGCGCAGGAGGATACCAACACGCCCAGTATGATTGAGCCGAACGTGCCGTTCAGGGTCGCCCTTAACTTCCAGGATGTGCCGCTGCAGACTGTGCTGGAGTACCTCTCGGAGACGGCCGGTCTTGTCGTTGTGTGCGATGAGCCTTTGAATGGTCGTATCACAGTCATCAGCCGGCAACCTGTGGGTATTAGTGAGGCCATTTCTCTGATCAATTCGGTGCTTAAGGAAAGGGACCTGGCCGCGGTGCGCACAGGAAGGACCCTGCGAGTGGTAACCTTGGCCAAGGCCAAAACCATGAACCTGCCCGTAACGTCCGGCAGCGACCCCGATCTCATCACGCCCGCCGATGATATCGTCACCCACGTGGTCTCCGTTCGTTATCTCGACGCCGCCAAGCTCAAGGAAAATCTTCAGTCTCTAATCCCGGAATACGCCAGTCTGCAGGCAAATCAGGAAGGCAACGCACTGATAATTACCGATACTACCGCGAACATAAAGCGACTGATGGAAATAATTCGCGCCCTGGATACACACATGGCTGGCGTGTCCGAGATCAGGGTGTTTCATTTGCAGAGCGCCGACGCACGCAACACAGCCGACCTGATTAACAAGCTGTTTCAACCGGAGCAGCAGGCAAGCTCCCGGACGCCCCAGAGCCCGCGCGATATGATGCGCATGATGATGAGCAGGAGGGGGCGCGGCAGGGACTCGGAAGAGGAGCAGCAACAGACCGAAGGCCGTGCAGGGGCGCGCGTCGTAGCCGCCGCAGATGACCGCACCAACTCGGTGGTTGTCAGCGGACCGGCCGACACCATGGGAGTGGTGGGCCAGGTGATAGAGGCCCTGGACTCACGAAGCGCCGCTGTCGCCGATGTGAAGGTCTTTCATCTCGAATATGCCGATGCCGAGAATACCGCCCAGCTTATCAACGAGGTCTTCGGGAAAGACCGCAGCTCATCGCGGTCGCGGTCCTCTTCCACAGACTTGCCTTTGTCCTTCCGTCGCGGGCGCTTCGGCAGCAACGATTCTCAGCAAACCCAGGAGAGCGACAGGAGCGGCAGCATCGTCGAAGTCGTGGCCTCGGCCGATCAACGCACGAACTCCATCGTGGTAAGCGGCCCGCCAGACACGCTCGAGGTAATAGCCCAAGTGATCAAGGAACTGGATGCGAATCCGGAGCAGGAGCGCCAGATTTTTGTTTACGCGCTCAAGAATGCCGAAGCATCGAATCTCAAGGAGATACTCAACAACCTGTTCACAGAGATACAGTCACTGAACCAGGAAGGAGGCGGCAGCTCGAATCAGGGGTTCCGGGGACAGACCGGCCGCGGCCAGGGCCAGCAGGCGGCATCTCGGACGACAAGCCAGACTCCCAGCGAAGGGGATTTGTCCGAAGAAGCCTATTTCGAAGCCGATGATAACACCAATTCCTTGCTCGTGATGACCTCTTCGAAGAATTACGCAAAAATCAAACCGATAATCGACCAACTGGACAGGCGCCTCGGCCAGGTGCTCATCAAAGTCCTGTTTGCCGAGATCACCCACAGCGATGATCTTGACCTGGGCCTGGAGTTCTCAGCACTGAACCTCAGAAGCGGTGGGGACAGCACGCTCTTTTCCACCGACTTCGGTATCGCCGCCAAAACCGGCGGCCTTGTCGTCAAGGCCGTCGAAGGCGACCTGACCGCAACCCTGCGGGCCCTGCAGGAAGTGGGAAAGCTCAATATCCTTTCCAGGCCCTATATCCTGACCAGGGATAATCAGACCGCCACCATTACTGTCGGCGAAGAGGTTCCCTTTATTACCAACACGCGCACCACCGAGACAGGCCAGACCATCAATACGATTCAGTACGAGGATATTGGAATCATTCTCGAAGTGACGCCTTCGATAAACCCCGAAGGCCTGGTCATCATGGACGTCAAGCCCGAAATCTCCACAACGACGGGCAAAACGGTGCCTATCTCCGAGACCGTGGACGCCGCCGTCTTTGCCAAACGCGCATCCCAAACGCGGGTGGAAGTGCGCGACGGACAGACAATTGTAATAGGCGGCCTCGTTGAAGACCAGGTTTCCGAAAACGTCCAAAAGGTCCCGCTGCTCGGCGACATACCTCTGGTGGGGTTACTTTTCCGACGGACAGTCACGGAAAAAAGCAAAACAGAGCTGCTGATCTTCCTCACACCCTTTGTTGCAATAGACGACGAGAGGCTCACGGCAATCTCAGAAACCGAAAAGGCACGCAGCACCCTTGAGCAGGGCGGCTTCGGAGCGGACGTCTTTCAGAAACACATGGAAGGCATGAAGGGAACTCTCGACTCGAAAAAGCCCTGAGTCTCTCTACGGCAGGTTCCCCGGCATATTACTGCTCCCGGCAGTATCGCCCCAGGTCTGCACAGATTTGCCCTGGGAATGCGTTCGCCAGAAAGATCTGGTAATCTCCACAAAATCGTTCGTGTTCTTAGAAAAATCGAGACCGTAGCAGCAATAGAGAGTATCTTTGGTTTATCTTGGTTTGAGTCGCCGATATTCCAACATGGAAATGTTAGTCTATACCCGCGTTCCAAGGGGGCAGGAATCCGAAGCGCTTGCACGTTTGCCAGATTTATCACTCAAGAGCACAGAACAACAAAGAATGGTCGCCACAGGTGCAGAGGGCAAAACCGACTTGGCGGAAAACTTGGCGTTTTCCGGCCGAACACTTAGCACACCATTAGACAACAATGGGCAGAGCACACACACTGACGGGGGCAAGACCGCAGATTCCAAAGCCAACGGTCGGATTCGAACCGACAACCCCTGGTTTACAAAACCAGAGCTCTGCCATTGAGCTACGTTGGCGCCTTCAGAAATGATAATAAAAAGGTCCGCCTGGGTCAATCTTCAAGAGAGACGGGCCGGGCGTTTGCCGGGTCGTACATAGAGCAGTTCGGGCGTTGTCTGAAGACTGACGTGTTTTCACTCGTGCCAAATCGTCTCGGCAAGCCAATCCTCGGCTAATAAGGCAAAGTCGGTCATGTTGACGAGGCTGTTTCTGTCGAGATCAGCCGGGCGGTCGGGCTCGCTGCTGAGCCAATTGAGCGGCCAGTGTGCAAGGTCATCAAGGTCGACGGCTCCGTCGTTGGTCAGGTCGGCCAGCAAGCTCCAGCGGGCAGGCGTCTTGCTTGCCTGTGCAGTGCCGCCGTAACGTCCGATATTGATACGTTTGTTCCCCGGATGCGCCGGCTCGTTGCGCAGAGGACTGCCTGGATTGCCCGCGTCAATACACAAGCTCGTCACGGGGTCATAGACCCAGTCCTGGTGGTCGGGGCGCCATCGGCCAGCCTGTGACTTCAGGTGGTAATCGCCGGTGTCGGGGTCAACAAAGCAGGGGTCAGCGTCGATATTTCCCAGTCCGGGCCAGCCGCCTTTTATGTTGCTATATGTTGCCTGTGCCCTGCGGTCTATCTCACCGTCCGCGTTGTCTCGTATGATCGAGTTGAGAACAATCGCGCTGGAGTGGTAGATACCAAGCCGTGTGTTTTGCACGACCGTGCAGTTGGTAATCGTCGGGTAAGCGCCCGAAAGACCGTGTCCGTGGTTTCTTGCAATGATAGAGTTGAGGATTTCGGGGCGGCTTGTCGACCTTAGTTCGATGCCGTCGGATTCATTTTCCACGATCGTGCAGTTGACTATTGTCGGACTGCTGTCGTTGGTGTAAATTCCGGGACCTCTATTTTTGGTGATGATGCAGTTGCGTATCGAGGGGCCGGCCTGGGCGAGGCGCAGACAAGATATTCCGCCGTCGTTCTCGACGTTTTTGATTCCGCCGGTTATGGTAAGGCCTGTGAGAGTGCAGGTGCTGTCTTCGGCTGAGTCGAAGGTTACGGCGGGCCCACGATAACCACCGTCAATAACGGTCGCGGCCACAACAGCGGGATCTTCGGGGTCAGTTGACCGAATCGTCAAATTCTTACCGTGGGGATTGATGTTCTCACCATACAGGCCGGCGTGCAGCACAATCTCATCGCCGGGTTCGGCGTCGTGAATGGCGTACTGGATGAAGTCGTACCTTCTGCCCTTGGTGCGATTCTCGACCGGGCCGTCTTTGCTGGTGTAGAAATAGCGTACGCGGAGCATAAGGTTTGCCAGGAAGCCCACTTCGCGAAAAGTCGCCCAATACTTGTAGTCGTCCCGTATATCGAAGTAGACCCAGGATCGTTCATGGTAGGGCGGGTCCGAGTCAATGCCATTGTAGTAGTGGCTGTCACCTTCGACCCAGCCTGCGTAGAAGCTGCCGGAGTCAATCCTCAGATCGAGCGAGGAAATGTCGACATCTAACCAGCCTCCTCCGGTTCTTACCTCGGTGGGAAGGCTTCCGAGTATAGTGCCCGGCAGGCCGTCGGGTCCATCATCGTCCCAGAGTGTGATGGTAATAATGGTTGCGTCTTCATCCGGCCTGGGAAAGAGGCGAAGCTGCATTGGATAGGAAGGGTAGGTGTTGGGAGTCATTCGCACGGCCAGCGCTCCGTCGGGCATGCCATAGCCGACGTATGTATTGTCGACCTGTCCGTCGTCGTAGGCCGATTGGGCAAACGCAACGGGGCAGGTAAACAGGCAGGTCCGCGAGTAATCATAAGGGCCCGCGGCCGTGAGACGCAGCGTGAACTCAATGGTGTGGGTTCGGGGACAAAGAGGGTCCAGGGAGATAACAAATGGGTCGTCATGATTATCGGTAATGCTGCCGTATTCTGCGCTGGGGAATTGGGCCTGGGCTTTTGTAAGGGCCACGAAGGGATCGGAACTCTCGAGGGCGGCGGAGATGTCGGTGGCATCTGCCCAGCCGTTTATCAAGGACACTGACAGGCTGACGGTTTCGCCGGGTTCGAGACTGCCGTTGTTGTTTGCCCCGGCATCATCGATGACAATGCTCGGCGCAACGTACTGCAGGCCTCCTATGCCATGGTTGCCGAAAGCGGTGTAGATGGTTTCGGCATGGGGGGCGCCATTGGCGAGATAGCTGTCGCCGAAGCGCGTATCGTCCTCGATGAGCAGGGCCAACAGATATTCCTCGAATGTCTGAGTGTGGGCGTAGCGCACAAAGTGTACAACTTCATCCCACAGCTCGGGTGGGACTTGCGGGTCAATGTTCTGTCGAATTTCCCAGAGTGGGGCGCTGAGCATCTGACTGTCAAAATGGACCGAGTTCGAGAAATCGGTCTCACGGCGATAGCTGTTGTCGAGGGTTCTGAATCCATCCGGATAGTCCACCAGCAGGCCGCCGTCGCCGACGAGCGGCTCCTGGCTGGGACTGAGGACGCACGCGAAATAGTCGCTCCAGGCCTCGTTCATTGCCCCGGATTCCATGAAATAGGGGAATAAGACTCCGGCGTAGATTATAGACGTCGACGCATGCGTATATTCGTGATAGATTACATCAGAATAAAGACCAAAATCATCACAGTACCATCCATTGCCTGCGCCAAATGTCATGCCCATGCTGTCCCAGTAGGCGCCGCAATAGCCGTATGGACAGCCGGCCTGTACCCTCACCGGCATAGCATAGTCCAAACCTGAAGGATAATACGCAGAAGGTTCTCTGAGACCTGGATCCATTCCGACAAAGTAGTCGTGCGCCCGGTTGGTGTGCCAATAAACGCTCGGCTCAACAATTTCATTGTACCAATCGCTGTTCCACAGGAAATTCACGACCTGCCCCGGCTCGACGCCCGGCTGCTCGAAACTTGCGTCCGCGTTGCAGTCATAAGTAATGTTGCAGTAACGTCCCGCCAGCTCAGATGTGACGGCGCAGGGGTTCCAGGGCGGCAGCACGCTATAGGACCCAGTCGGCTGTGTCTGAGTGGTGTTCCCTCCGCCCAGGTATGATACAACTTGCACATCGTCGATGTTCCAGCCGCCATAGGTGACGGACTCATCTGTAGGCCCCATAACCCAGCGAATGTACACGGCTGGCTGAAGAGCGGCAACGCCGGATATGTCGTATGAAAGCTGCGTCCAGAAATCGTCGCACATTCGGCTTATGCCGTTGGCCCAGATGGTAGCCCAGCTATTTCCATCGTTGGATACCTCGAGTGAGGCGTTATCCCAATTTGACGACTCGACGCTCAGCCACCGGACAAATTTCAAGTGAACATTTTCATACCCGGAACAATCTATCGCCGGTGTGGTCAGATACTGAGGCTGGATGTCGTTGGGATATTCGCCCTGAAGGTTGTACCCGTAGACATTGTCGCCGGTGTAAGCTGAATTGGGGTCTGTACAGTAGTCCTCATCCCGGCCATTGGGCTGTCCAAAGGCCCACTGACCATCGGCGTTCCAGCCGGGGTCAGAATCGAAATTCCAGGACGCAAGGACAACCTCAAGCCCCCGAGCAGTGACATTGCCGTAGGGAAAAGGAGCCGTCTGAGTGGGGTCAGCGGCGAACTCGGGCTTGTACTCGAGCTGGGCGGTACCGGTCACGTTCTGGTAAACCAGGACGTTCGACTTACTTAGAATTCGGCCGGCCTCAGCGTCAATGAGGTATTCCCACTTCTTATGAATCTCAGGCTGGGATATTTGCAGCTTCCAGCAGAGGCGGTATTCGAAGCCCTTTGGCCGGGTCAAAGGCAGGATGCACAGCTGGCCATCACTGACGCGGTCGCTGCCGGGCGCCTCCCGGCAGTCGGCACAAGCGAGGCGTATCGCCTGCTTAGCATCCACTTTGGGCTCTGTTTGCACTGTCACGCCGGGGTACAAATCACAGGAGAACATTATAAGGCGGTTGTCCCTTGTAAAGGACATATTGAATTGACTGCCGAGGACCGGCACGCCCCTGTGCATCTGGCGCAAGCTCACGAACCAGCGTCCCCCCGCCTTTACCGCGTCGACCACCTCAAGGTCCTCCGCCCCAACCTTCAGCAGCTCCTTATTGGCAGCGGCAAAGTCCAGAGCAACCGGTCCGATGTTTTTTGGGGTCAACTCTTGCGCGCCGGGCAGGGCGAGTGGGCGACCGGCAACCAGATGAGGCGCGCCGGTAATTTGGTTCCATTGAACGAACCAGCCGCGGCGTGTCTCAGTCCGACCAACGAACTGCTGCCACGCCCGGTCGGCGTTGGGCACAGCCGCGTCTTTGCCGCCGCTACCGTTGGGCAGATGTGAGGCGACCCCGGCCTGCTCACCCCCGCCGGGGCCTGACGGCACAATTGCCCGTGTACTGACTGAATAAAGGGCGGGCGCCGGCTGTTCGGACAGAATGGCGAATGTCCGCCCGGCGGTCAACACCAGCACCACCCACACAAAAAAAGCCTGATTTTTCATTGGGTCGAACATCGGAAGAAGCGAGGCGTCGGATCATACGAGCCTAACCAACACACGTGCTCCCTGCACCAGAATGATAGCTGCAAACACCCACCATACTCGAATGTTATTGCTCCCATAAGGCAAGAGGCAGGGCAACCAAGACCAGATCAAGAACATTCTGTTCTCTACCCCCCTCATACCCTGGCAATAGGATTTCAATATCATTATACGTATTGCAAGTCGGTCAGGCAAGGACTTTTTGTCCAGGCCACCGGATGGGCAGTTGGATTGTGCCCGCTGCAGAGCGACACACAGAATCGGCACGCAAGTACTTGCACACTGTTCTGCAGGCGGCTATTATGGCAGGGCAATTTGACCTGCGCAGGCGGCGGCTGTGGACGGTCGGCCCTTACGTGGGCGCCTGACAGGAAAGGAGTCTTAAGGTGAAGATATGGCGATGCCCGAAGAATCCCGTTATCAGGCCGGAGTATGTCAAGCCTTCCCGAGACAACTTCGAAGTCATCGGTGTGTTCAATGCCGGCGTGACCCGTCTCGAAAATGAGGTCCTTTTATTGCTTCGCGTGGCGGAAAGACCGATCAGCGAGCACCCCGACGTCGTATCGGTGGCCATTTACAACGCAATACAAGGTAAAATCGTCATCAAAAACTTTTCAAAGGATGACCCGGACAACAATTTTTCAGACCCCAGACTGATAATAAGGCCCGCAGAAACCTATTTGACATCCATTTCGCATCTGAGGGTGGCGCGCAGCAGCGACGGCGTGAACTTCGATATTCAAGAGCGTGCCGCCATGGCCCCGGCAAGTGATTACGAAGCCTTCGGCATCGAAGACCCCCGAATCAGCCTCATTGAGGGTACTTACTACATCAGTTACGTTGCGGTCTGCCCCTTCGGAATAACGACTTGCCTGGCATCGACGAGGGACTTCCGCTCATTCGAGCGCCACGGAGTACTGTTCTGTCCGGAAAATAAGGATGTGGCGCTTTTTCCGGAGAGAATCGACGGCAAATATTATGCGCTTCACAGGCCGGTTTCGAACTTGTTCGAAAATCACGACATCTGGATTGCCGACTCAAGCGACCTGACACATTGGGGAAATCATCGTTATCTCATGAGCCCTCGTGCCGGGTATTGGGACGAGATAAAGATCGGGGCCAGCGCCGTGCCTTTCAAAATCGAGCAGGGTTGGCTGGAGATTTATCACGGCGCAGACCGCAACAATCGCTACTGCCTCGGCGCCGTGCTGCTGGACGCCGGCGACCCGGGCAGGATCATCGCCAGGGCGAAAGACCCCATCCTCGAGCCCGAGGCGGATTATGAGACTGCAGGGTTCTTTGGAAACGTGGTGTTCAGTTGCGGGCTGCTCTGCGAAGAGGACAAGCTCAAGATTTATTATGGGGTCGCCGACAGCGCGGTCGCGTACGCAGAGGCGCCCTTGCGGGACGTTTTGGAGAAACTAAGCTCATAGTATGCCTCTTGAGATTCGGCGCCCGGGACTCTTGTCATTCTGTGCGAAACGCTTGTTTATGCTAATGGTTGTCTGCCATTTGCCGGGGGTTCAAGTACCCTGCCGGGCTTATGCTACAGCGGATAAGAAGCACAGACTGCACCACAAGACCCTTGATTCTCTTAGAGCCCTAAATGTGGTTTTCTGTAAACATCGTGCGAATTGCTGCTTCAGTCGAGGAATATCGAGTTCAATCGGTGTGAAAATAGGCGAAGTGGGAAGTTGAGGCGTTGACAAAAAGCTACATGCTGACAAGACTCCACCAGCAGCAGTTTCGGGGCCGGAACTGACTCTTTGGATATAACTGTTTGTATTACAGCTTCTTACGCACTTGCACAAGACCTTTCGGTAAGGGTCTCTTGATTCTGGCATATACTTTGCGGTAATTTTACCTTTCGCCCTTTAGGTCGAAGATATTGGGCGGAACATCCTAAAAAGCGATGAGCACAAAAGGAGGAGAAGGATTGGTCCGCCCGATCTGGCAAGAGTGCAAGACCGGTGGTGTTCGGGCGGAAAGCCCTGGGTCGCCGGTTTTGTTGAAAATATGTTGGGGAGCCGTTCCGGAGGAGGGGCGGCTCCATTTTTATATGCGGAGGCGGCTTTATCGGTCCACTACCATCAAGCTGTTCTCCCGTCTGCTTTCTGCCGCCCGTGCCTGACCCAGGCTGCAAAACCTAAATGCACCCCATTTGGCAACCATGGGCCGGCAAATTTGGAATCTGTCTAATTCTGCAAGTCCTGCCAAATGGCATGAGGCAATCAGCCGGCGTCTTCCTTCTGGAGCAGTTGAATTATATCAGCTTTGCTGGGCAGGGACTCAATCGAACCGAATTTTGTGCACGCCAGCGCCCCGGCTGCGGAAGCGAACTTGACCGCTTCTCTAATATCATCTTTCACCGCGCAGTAGGCCGCCAGCGCCCCGGCAAACGCGTCTCCCCTGCCCGTCTGGTCAACCAGCTCGACCTCGAACGCCGGGATATGGTCGGCGCCGTTCCTGTCAACGACCATACAGCCCCGCCTGCCCATGGTTATGACCGCCGCACCAACTCCTCTGGCAACCAGGTCCGAGCCAATGAGCTTGGCCGTACGTACGTTTGCAAGCGACTGTTCTGTAATATCCGCGGCTTCACCCAGATTCGGTATCAGAACATCTGCCGAGAAATACTCCAGGGGTAAAACGCTGTTTTCCTGGGGGGATTGCTCCATGGGTCGTGCAGGATTGAGAATCACCATCCTGGAATGAAGCTTGGCATAACGAATGGCAGCCGATACGGCCTCCTGGGGCAATTCGCCGTGGATCAGACAAACATCCGCCTGAGAAATAATCTGCTCCGCGGCGTCGATGTCCTGGGCCAGCAGCGCACTATTGGCGCCGCTGTAGACGCAACCGGCGTTCTCACCTTTGGCGTTGACGAGGGTCACAACGGCGCCGGTATTCTTGGCTTTGGCGGTATAAACATAGTCGGTGTTTACATTCAGTTCGGCAAGACCTGCTCTGACCATTTGTGCAAAAGGATCGCCGCCGACCTTGCTGACCAGATAGACCTCGCAGCCGCACAGGGCAGCCTCGACCGCCTGATTGGGCCCCGGGCCGGTGGCGGTGTAGGAAAGAATCAAACCGGTAACCGTCTGGCCGGGAGAAGGTATCTGGCCGCACCTGATGGCCATATCAACGTAGGTGCCGCCGACCACAACCACTTTAGGAACCCGTCCTGGCATCTTTATTCCTAAACTCCTTTGGTCGTTTAGTATAGCGGGCGGTTCGTGCATTGCAAAAGTTTTCTGCACACAAAAAAAACAAGCGGACATTTTGGCAACTGCGACAATATTGCGCAACTGCACGGGGCTCACAGGGTGGAGGGGGTTGTATTGATGCCCCGGTTCGGTTATTGTGGAGACAATGGTTCCGTCCGGCAGGCGTTGAGCCGGACACTGATTCTGTTTGGAGCAGAGGATAGATGAAAAAGTCCCAAAGAGCGGCTATGTTGATGTCAGTGCTGCTTGCTGTCTCTGTGTGTTTTGGAGACGATTGGCCGCAGTTCAGAGGTCCGAATCGAGACGGCAGATCGGCCGAGACCAGCCTCATGAAGAAATGGCCCGAGGGCGGCCCAAGGCTGCAGTGGGTAGTTGAGGGCCTGGGGACCGGATTCGCCTCGATAGCCATCGCCGACGGATATGTATACACCACAGGAATGGTCGGTACAGATAAACAGGGGGTCCTGTTTGCCTATGATGTAAACGGCGCCTTCAAGTGGAAGGCTCTCTATGGCCCCGAGTGGAGCGGCGCACATCCGGGCAGCCGGACAACACCCACCATCGACGGCGACCGGGTTTACGTCCTGAGCGGGCAGGGGAACCTGGGATGTTTCGATGCAAAGACCGGCGAGCAAAGATGGCAGGCCGACGCCGCCGGAAAATTTGGCGCCCAAAAAACCAACTGGGGCCTTTCCGAAGCGGTGCTCGTCGCAGACGATAAGGTTGTCTGCACGCCCGGAGGCAAGGATGCCGGCGTCGCAGCACTCGATAAAATGACCGGCCGGATTATATGGACCAGCAAGGGACTTAGCGACAGCAGCGCCCACTGCGCGCCCATCCTCGTAGAAAGAGGCGGCCGCAACATCATCGTTACCATCACCGCCGCACACATCGTCGGCATTGATCTCAAAACCGGCGAGATCCTCTGGCAATACCAAAACAAGATACATAAGGATAAGCCGCGCCACGTCAACCCCAACAGCCCGCTCTATTACGACGGCGCCATACTTGTCGCCAGCAGATTCGTCGGAAGCATGATGCTCAAGCTGAGCGCGGATGGCCGGCAGGTATCCGAGGCCTGGACCAATGAAGAGCTTGACCCCCATCACGGAGGCATCGTGCTCGTCGACGGACATATCTACGGCGCCAACACAAAGAGACAAGGCTGGATGTGTCTCGATTGGAGCAGCGGAAAGACCGTGTATGAAAAGAAATGGCTTGGCAAAGGTTCGGTCATCTATGCCGACGGCATGCTCTATTGTTATGAAGAAAAAGAAGGAACAATAGGATTAGTACCCGCCTCGCGCGACGGCTTCGATGTCGTCAGCTCTTTCAAGGTCTCCCACGGCGACGGCGAGCACTGGGCACACCCGGCCATCTCCAACGGAACCCTTTACGTCCGCCACGGCGACGCCCTCATGGCCTACGACATAAAACAACAATAAATCCTGCCCTTTGTCATCCTGAGCCCCCCGTGTCACCCCGAGCCTTCACTTAGAGCCTATCCGAATTACCCCTGTAAATCAGAGAGTCGTTGTCATTCTGAGCGCAGCGAAGAATCTCAAGCCCACAGACAGGCTCTTTTCCCATTCGCCGGCCAGATGTTTCGCTTCGCTCAACATGACAATTGCATATAGGTTATCATGATAGGCTCTTACTCCTGGCTGTGCCTTCCCTTTCCCATCCTGAGCCCTGTCTTTGTCATCCTGAGCGCCCCTCTTTGTCATCCTGAGCGCCCCTCTTTGTCATTCTGAGCGCCCCTCTTTGTCATTCTGAGCGCCCCTCTTTGTCATCCTGAGCGCCTCGTGTCACCCCGAGCCTTCACTTAGAGCCTATCCGAATTACCCCTGTAAACCAGAGAGTCGTTGTCATTCTGAGCGCAGCGAAGAATCTCAAGCCCAAAGATAGGCTCTTTTCCCATTCGCCAGCCAGATGTTTCGCTTCGCTCAACATGACAATTGCATATAGGTTATCAGGATAGGCTCTTACTCCTGGCTGTGCCTTCCCTTTCCCATCCTGAGCCCCCCTCTTTGTCATCCTGAGCCCCCTCTTTGTCATCCTGAGCGCCCCTCTTTGTCATCCTGAGCGTCAGCGAAGGATCTGGCCTGCGGATACCGGTTACTCTATAATTGCATTCATGGGCTCACAACAACAGTTTTACGTTTACATCATGACTAACAGATCCGGCACCCTCTATACCGGCTTGACAAATGAACTCAAAAGGAGGGTCTGCCAACACAAGCAGAAATCCGTTGAAGGCTTCAGCAAAAAGTACAACATTGATCGCCTGCTGTACTTCGAAACCTTCGGCGATATCCGCAGTGCCATTGCCGCCGAGAAGACCATAAAGGGCCGGCTGCGAAAGAAGAAGATCGCCCTTATCAACCAGACTAGTCCCCACTGGCACGACCTCAGCGCAGACTGGTACGATTGAGATTCTTCGCTTCACTGCGTTCCGCTCAGAATGACAAAGCTCGCCGTTGCGGTCAGAAGGCCGGACGAAAAAAAACGAGGACGCCACAAAAGTGACGTCCTCGCTCAACATTCACTGAACTTACTGCGGCCAATTACATTGGCCGCGTGCTGTGTCCATGAACTCAAGCAGCAAGATTATCAGTCGCAGGCCTCTGGACACCCACCCCCGTTACAGTCGGGGGTACTCTCGTTACAGTCGTTGTCTATGCCGTCATAGCAGACTTCGCGGCACTGGACTATCGTCCGGCACTCATCGAAGCCTTCGTTGATAGCCGTCACGGCATCGTAGATGTCTGAGACGCTCACACTGCTGCTGCAGTCCAGCACCTCGTTTGCCAGCGCCAGCAGGTCTGCCACCGTAATGACGCCTTCCAGCTCGGGCATGTAGCCGCACTGGACATCGTCTTCGTCATCGCCCTCTGTGCAGAATATGCCTTCGATGGCCGCCAGGGGCAGGTCGGCAAGGTCAGGATCGACCCACAGGTTCAGCGTCAGAGCAATCACCTGGCCCATCAGCACGTTGTTATACCGGGAGCCCTTCTTGTTCTCTTTCTTCAACAGCTTCTTCAGGGCGTTCGGGATACCCGATGTACAATCATCATCAACGTTTTCAAGACCGGCCAGGCAGCTCGGCTTGCCGCCAGCGGGCATCCTCTCAAGGACACAGTTAGCGTCGTAGAGGGTCACAGAATTGGTGCTCCCGCCAATCTTCAGGCTATCCTCTTCTTCGAAGTACCTAACCAGAAGCTGCAGCGTTGTTTCGCCCATGAACTTGCCGCCGGCATTGCCCCAGAAGCCCTGCGTGAAGCTGCAGAACATATCTCCCGGAGGCGTTCCGCACGTAACAAAAAGCGGACAACTGGTCATGCAGCCTTCAGCGTCGATGACTTCGAGCGTGAAGGTAGTGCCCGTCCCCGCAGGCCCGGCATCGTACGTAATCGTGTCGGTGTCGGCGCCCGCGGTTATAGGCCAATTCACATCATCCGACGAGGTCCAGCTGTACGTGAATGGCCCCGTTCCACCAGTGACATTCGCGCTGAGCGTATTGTCGTTGGAGTCGCACTCCGGCGGAGAAGCCGGCGCATTAATGTCACAGCTCGGGGTCGGATTAACCGTCAGATCGGCGCAGTTCGTGTCTTCACAGCCGCTCGAATCGGTCACCGTCACGCAGTACCGATTAGGCTCATCTACCGTGATGCACTCGGTCGTCTCGCCCGTGCTCCAGAGGTACGTATACGGACCACCGTTAGCGACTACCGCACAGAACTCCACCGAGTTACCCTCGCAGATTGCCGCACTCTCGGGATCAACGCTCACGACCGGCGGCGGATTCTCGATGATCGTAAGTACATCATTCGCCTCGACAACAGTGCCCAGAAAAACGTCTGTTCCGTTTACGTCCACCCTGTTCGTGGTTTCGTCTGAAATCGAGGTCGTGCAGGTATAGGTCCAGGTCTCACTTTGCCCCAGTATGCCGTCGCTCCCGTCGTCGCCGGTAGGCCCGGTTATTCCGCTGCACGTGTCGTCTTCTATGTTGATGTTCTCGAGATCCACGTTGCCGCAGTTCGTCACCGTGTAAGTGTAGTCGATATCCGTCGCAGTAGCCTCACAAATAGCGTTCGGCTCCGCTTCCTTGACGACGTCGATACAGGGGTGAATAACCAGATTCGGAAGCGGCTTTTCGTCCTCGAAGTTCTGCGGCACTGCAGACTGGACCGTTCCCCGGAGGCAATAGTAGGCAAAAAGCTCGCCTTGGGGATTCTCGTCTGCATGATTCACCACATACTGCAGCGCGGCATTATCACCGCTGTCTATTACCGTGGGACCCGCTCCGGCCGTCAACGTTAAGCCCGATATCACCAGAGTGCCGCCGCCCGAACCACAGATGTCCGATGGACTAACACCACCGTCATCCGGCCTATAAAACACGACGTTCACATCAGTCATGTTGCAGGCGCCCGCAGGTACCTCCAGCGTAATTACATACTCTATCGTATCACCGTCCAGCCATACGCTACTGGGGCCAAAAGACTGGTTAAGCGATAAACTGCATGCGCCTTGTCCCTGTCCCGCAATACCCAGCACCATTACCATCATACCTAAAAACAACCATTTCAAATTCTTCATAATTTTTTTCTCCTTATTTTACAAAAACCTTTTGACATTTTCCCGCTGCGAAACGACCGCAGCTAAAAAGAAACACTCAGTTGCCGACTTCCCTGTCAGAAGAATCGACTCCTTCTGATTATCCCTTGTATTGCTCCACAGGCACCTCCAATCCCCTGGCCTCTATTCGCCCCCCAGGAGCGCGGCTCTTTCGCTGACTGTACGCCGGCTGCCAGGACTAAAAAGAGTTAGTAAAAACCTTAAACGTGGTATCTGCAATAACTGCATAAACGCAGATTGAACTGCAAACGAGAAGTAATCGCAAGCCCGCACGAGCTTCTCTCCGCTTCTCATTTCTCCACGTCTCCTTTCAACAACTGCTACGTCTCATAACAAGTTACGATTATAACTCGAACTCAGCACATCATACAACTGTTGCCTGTCATGAACGACCTTCATTGTTACGCAACTTGCCGAGTCGGTCAGATACCAATGTTATCCCCACTATGAACACCTAATTTTGCCTACTTTGCTCGCGTCTGTCAACACTATTTTGCCTAAATTTACAATTTTTTAGCATTTTCTCGTCCCCTCATTTAGAGCCAAACCCATGCTAACAGCGCATATCTCCTTTTCTAAAAGACACTTACGACAATGACCGCCCATAAAGACACCCTGCTCCTGCTCATCAATTACATTACCTTCTGCAAATAACCACAGTCGGGCAATGCCCACAAGTCTTACTCAGGCTCCCACAGTATATTACCGTTCAGTTGCGACTCCACTGGCCCATGCGCCTCCAGGATGGGCGGTCCTGCGTCTCCCACTCCGCCAGACAGCGCAAGACAAGCCCTTCTATGTGTTGTCTCGATTCCAAATCCAGTGCCTCTCCGAGCTTACCCACCCGCTCGGGCATAGCCTCGGTCAATGGCGCAGAGTCATCTCCGCCGGCGCCGCTCAAATCTTCCGCCAGTTCCCTTTCCGCCCGGTCTATGGCCAACATTATCTCTGCAATCGACTTGCGATAGACCCTAGATATCATCTTCGTACTCATCCTCTCGATGTGACGAAGTACGAGCACCTGTCGCAAGAGCGCATCAAGCCCATTCATACGGCTGGCGAGTGTCTGCATATCATCGTCGGCCAGGAGCATCTCGCAGGCGAAGGCGCCTTCCGCCTGCTCGGCGACGGCCCCCCCCTTCACCAGGTCCTGAGCGATTACATCCACCATGCAGTCAATCAGCCACCCCAACTGGCTGCCGTGCGCCAATTCCCCCGTCAGGGCGCATGCGGTGATAAGGGTATAGGAGGCTATTCTTTGCGCTTCTGTCTTGCTGTTGGTATACCGGCAGCACCTCAGCAGCACATATCGCTGGTAGCGCTTGACTATGCGCCCGTATACCACCCGTTTAAGTCCCTCGGCGGCAAACGTGACATTCGTTCTCATTGATGCCTCTTGTACTTCTCTGCGACCCTCGCAACCATGGTCGCATCGTTTTGAGAAAGTTCTTGCCTTTCTGCTCACAGCTTCTTATTTCTCAATGGTACCATCCT
Organism: Sedimentisphaerales bacterium; assembly: GCA_035527845.1. Classification (GTDB taxonomy): domain Bacteria; phylum Planctomycetota; class Phycisphaerae; order Sedimentisphaerales; family Anaerobacaceae; genus JAUWKC01. Next base: position 47,966 of record DATKZT010000032.1, read on the forward strand.
GCAATAATAACCGAATGCTCGGCCCTGAAAATCAGGGCAGCACCTGTTTCTCTCATCCGTAAAAAGCCCCTGGCTGGCATAGGGAAATCCCTTATGCCGCCCCCACAGGACCGATTGACATCGGCGAGGGGGCTTCCCGGGCCAATATTTTTCCACAATTCTCTTGCCTGACAGACGGTTCATCTGTATCATAAGGTTTGGTGGATAACTCGTAAGAAACAGTTACTTCAGGCATTGATTTCTGGAGGTATGCGAGTATGTTCAAGTCAAGAACCGCACAAAATGTTGTTGCCGCAGCGATTCTGGTATTGTTTTCTGCTGCCCAATCACGCGCACAGGAGCCGGACATCCTTAGCGGTCGCGATTTGCTCAGAGCTGTTCGAGACAGCAACGGTCTCGGGCTTAAACCGGCGTATGAAACCCGTCTGAACGAGCCGATGACCCTGAGCGAGCCGGCTGCCGACGAGCAGCCGGACAAACCGGCCGCGCCCAAAATCGCTCCCCGCCCTGCTCCGGCGTCAACAGTCAGCGAGCTGCTTCGGATGATTCCGTCGGAAAGTCTGTTCTGCGTCAGAGTGAATAATCTCGACTTCACGCTGAGCCAGATTGACCAGTTCCTCGCCGGCGTCTCGCCCATGCCCATGGGGACTTCGGTGCTGGTCCGGACACAACTGGCCGGGGTGCTGGGCAGCCCGGAAATAAAGGGCGTCAACATGAGCGGCAGCTTCGCCTTCTTCGGACCGCTTCTCGGAACCGACCTGAGCGACTTGGACAACATCGCACTGCTTGTCCCCGTTACCGACTACGAACAGTTCGTCAGCGGCAACCCCAATGTCAGCGAGCCCGACGAGAGAGGCATCTCGAAGATAACGAGCGAGGGGATGCATCCCTTGTTGGTTACCCAGGCAAAGACCTATGCACTCGTCACCCCACAGGGAAACGACGACGAGCTGCTGATGATGGCTAAGGCGATTTTGTCCGATTCGATGTCTTCGCTGTCGGATGCGCTCGAACCGGCCGAGGCCGAGCGCGCCGGGACCGAGTCCATCTGGGCATACGGCAATGTGCAGGAGGCATCAAAGACCTTCGGCCCACAGTTTTTCGGCTTCATCGAACAGGCAAAACAAGCACCACAGAGCATGGAAGCCAATCGGCAGGCATGCATCAAACAGCTTGAAGAGACGAAGAACACTCTGGACCCCAACGACCCTGCGCAAAAAGCCCAGATTGAGCAGCTCGAGCAGCAACTACAAATGCTCAAGACCAGAAAGACGGACCCAAAGACCGCAGAGACACTCAGTATGATCATGGATATGTACGCCGCGTTATTTGAGACGCTGATGAATGAGACAAAGTCCGTCAGCCTGATGCTTACTCCCAAACCCGATGTCCTTTATATGACGGTGGGCGTCTCGGCAATGCCGGGAACCTGTATCGCGGACTTATTCACCACCGACGTGTCGCCAAGAGAGCAGAACAAATTCCTGCCGTACCTCGAAGATGGGGCGGTCATGAATTTTGCCACGAGCAAATTCTCCGGCAAGCTCAACGCAAAGGGCATGGAGTTCTTTGTCCCGAAGCTCTCTGAAACCCTCGGCGTCGACAAAGAAAAATTCGCGAGCCTAGCCTCAGACGTCGCAAGCGTCTTTAGCGGCAGCGACGCAATGTCCTTTTCCGTTGACCCGACCAGTAAGCCGTCATTTGTCGGAAGATACGTTATGGAAATCAGCGACAAGGCAAAACTGAATAAGGTCATTGAAGAGGGGATAGAGCTGTTCAATACCGGAGGAATTGCCAGGTTCTACGAAGGCCTCGGTATGAAAACGAGCATCACGCTCAAGCGCCGCGTCGGTGAATACAATGGAGTAACCATAGACGCCGCTGAGTTCGCATTCCAGCCGACCGACCCCAATTCTCCCCAGGGACAAATGATGGCCGCGATGTACGGCGGCGGAATCAACTACAGGTGGGCCACAATCGATGGACTCTGCCTGTTGACCCTTGGAGGTGATGCAGATGCGTCACTGCGCAAACTGATCGACCTGGTCAAGGCCGGCGGCCCGAAGGAATTAGCGAGCGAAACAAAAGCCGCACTGGCCCTGCTGCCGGACGCAGGCAAAGCCGATTTTGTGGGGACATTTAACGTCCTGCGGTACTTCAAAATATTTGCCGGCATGATGGGCGCCATGATGCCTGTGCCGATGCCCCAGATGGACCTGCCGACCAGCAGCAACGTTGTTATCGCCGGTCACGTTGGCGGCGGCGCGATGACAACGAAAATCGCTCTGCCCAAACAGCACCTGACCGAAATCATGACCGCCGTACAGATGATGATGCAGCAGAAAATGAAGATGCAGCAGGAACGAATAACGGGGCAGGAAGTGCCGCCGCAGACAGATAGAGCCCGCGTTATCGTCACAAAACTCAGCCTAAAGACTCTTCACGCAGCGGTCACTCAGTTCTATTTGGATACCGGTCGATATCCTGCGCGGGAAGAAGGGCTCCATGCGTTGGTCAATCCACCCAGCAATGTCCAGCACTACGAGCCGGGCGGATATCTGGAGACTACCGAAGTCCCCACAGATGCTTGGGGTAATAAGTTCTATTACGAGCTCTCTCCGGAAGACGGGAAGGCCTGCAGAGTTGTGAGTTTTGGCGCCGACGGCAAGGCCGGCGGTGAGGGCTACGCCGCAGACCTCTACAGTACCGATGTGGCTCAATAACAAAGACCGCTAAACACGGTCGAAACAGCAGCCTCAACCAGGTCGGCTGGCGCAATCTCAAATGCCAAATTGGCAGCCCCTGCGTTCGACAAGCAGCTACAAGACCCTCCTAAACACACGACTTTCCGGTCTTTTGCGGCCTGGCACGCATCTTGCGCTCTAATAAAGTGAGGTTGTGAAAAAGAAAGGTAGTTTTGGAAAAGCTAAAGAATGTCTGTGTAAAAGGAGGTGATAACTATGGCACTGTTACCAGTTCACAAGAGACCAGGCAGCGATTTGGCAATGCTTCACCGCGATATGGACGACCTGTTCAACGCCTTCTTCGGCGGCTGGCCGACATACGAGCACAAGCTTTGGCCGGCTATCGATGTCGCCGAAGACGACAATGCCATCGTGGTAAAGGCAGAGGTCCCCGGCTGCAAGCCGGACGACATCGATGTTTCCGTCCACGGAAACACCCTGACCATCAGTGGCGAGAAAAAGCACGAGCAGGAAAAGAAAGAAAAAGGCTACTACCACGTTGAAAGATCTTACGGCAGCTTCCGACGTGACCTCAATCTGCCCAACGATGTCGACCCGGCAAAGATCGAGGCAACGTGCAAGGATGGCGTGCTTTCGGTCACGCTGCCGAAAGCCGAACGAGCCAAGCCGACAAAGATCAAAATCAAAGAATAATTCCCATCGCTGCCGCGACTGACAAGATTTGAATAGTTTGCTTATGCGGTTTGCCAAAGGTGCCGCGCGGTTGCAGCCGACCGTGCGGCACATTCCGTTTGCAGTTACACGCCGCCCGCCGCCGCATCAAACCTCCGTCCAATAAGCGCACTCTTCCGGCTGCCCCACACAGGCGAAACCAGGGCCGCCCTGACCTTTTTGGTTGTCTCAGGCCGCCCCTTTTGCTATATTCCCTGCAAAGTTGAGCAATGTTTTGAAAAATGATTCCACAAAATCTTGGGAACGAGGACTCTGAAATTGGCGACTGAAGTCAGACTGCCGCAATTGGGTCAGACAATGCAGGAAGGCACTATCGTCGAATACCGCGTTAACGTGGGCGACCAGGTCAACAAGGGCGATTGCATCTTCGAAATCGAGACCGATAAGGCCACGATGGAGATCGAATCGCCTGCCCAGGGTTACGTAAAGCACCTTCTTGTCGACGTCGGCCGAACACTTCCCGTCGGCAAACCCGTTCTTATCCTGGCTGGTAAGGACGAAAAGGTGTCCGATGATTTTCTCGACTCCTTGAAACGCGAGAACCTTGATGCCGCCAAAACAGATGCCCCTCAAGATGTGCCAGTGCCTTCACCTGCTTCCAACGAGTTCACCGCGTCAACCGTTCCCCAGCCGGAACTCAAGCTCGGACAGACAGTAATCCTAACCCAAAAACAGAAAATAACCGCACAGAAAATGCTCCAGTCAAAACGCGAGATACCCTGCTTTTACCTCACCGTCAAGGCCGATGTCACTGACCTCGTTCAACTGCGGGCTCAACTTAATCAGAGCAGCGACGTAAGAACCTCGTACCATGATTTTATTATGCGTGCCCTCGCCGTGGGCCTGCGGAAGTTCCCTGTCATGACGGGCCGGTTTGCCGGAAACAGTATCGAACTTGCCGACGGCATTGACATCGGCATGGCCATCACTGCGCCGGATGGTTTGGTCGCGCCCATAGTCAGGAATGTTGACCAGAAAAACATTGCCCAAATCGCACAAGACAGTGAAAGCCTGATAGAAAAGGCCCTCAACAACAAGCTCACGCCCGCCGATCTCGAAGGCGGCTGCATCACTATCAGTAACCTCGGCCCCTTCGGGATAGAGTCCTTCATTCCCATCGTTGTGCCAGGTCAGTGCAGCATCCTCGGCATCGGCCGGATTGCCGATACCTGCGTGCCCAACGACACCGGGGATTCCGACCCCCAAAAGCCCGGAATCATTGTCCGAAAGCTGCTCAGCCTGACCCTCTCTGTTGACCACCGAATCACCAACGGCGCCTACGCTGGGCAGTTTCTTGATTTCACAAGAAAGCTCCTCGAAGATACGTCCAACTTTGCATAGAGGCCCTGTAACTGCCATCCCGGCGCCTGACAAAACACACCGAAATAAGCTGGGCTGAACGGGACCTTGTTTGTCATTCCACAAGGCATAAGAGTCAAAATACCGCCTATCTGTGCTGCTATTGGAGCTTTTTATCGGCTGGTCCCATAAAAAGGTAAAGTTTTTTGCATTTTCTTGCCGAATAAAACTAAAGGCAACTTAGCTGTTTATTAGCACTAAGAAGGGCGTTTGCGGCAGGTCAAACACCCTTACAGAAACGGAGATGAGTCATGAAAACCATAGCAGTCGTTAATCAAAAAGGTGGATGTGGCAAAACCACTGTAGCAATAAACCTCGCCAGCTCGCTGGCCGAGGCCGGTCACAGAACGCTCCTGGTCGACATGGACCCGCAGTCGCACTGTGCCGTCGGACTGGCTGTGCCGGAGGACCAGATCGAACAAAGCATATATGACGTGCTGATAAGCAGAAGCCGAAATGAACCCATAAAGCTCACGGAGATCCTCTGGCAGATCAGCGACAAACTCCAGCTTGCACCGGCAAGCATCGACCTTTCGGCATACGAGCAGCAAATGGCCGGCATCGCCGACCGTGAATGCTGTCTGAGAGACGTTATCGCCCAGGTCAAAGACGAGTACGACTACACCATAATCGACTGCCCTCCCGCCGTCGGGTTGCTGACCTTCAGCGCCCTGCGTGCGGCCGCGGACGTCATCGTCCCGGTGGAGACCGGCTACTTCGCCCTGCACGGTCTGAGTAAACAACTCGAAACACTCAGCATCCTCTGCGAGCGCTCAAACCAGCACGTGAACGTGAGGGTGCTCGCCAGCATGTACGACATCCGAACGAAAATGGCGAGGGAGATTCTCGCCGAACTGCGAAAGCACTTCGAAGACAAGATGTTCAAAACCATCGTCAACTTCAACACCAAGATAAAGGAGGCCGCCAGCCTCGGCCAGCCCATCAGCGAATACGACCCCGCGAGCAAAGGGCGGCGCGATTTCCACAACCTGGCTGAAGAAATCATCAGCTCGCACGCAAAGCTCCAGCGGCACGAGTTTGTCAACTCCCTCGCCGACCAGCTCGAAGCGATAAGCGCCACCGCCGATGAACTATTAATGGCGGCCAAGCGGGGCATAGAAGCCGAACCGGCCGCGGCCGAGCAAGTGCATCTTCCCACCGAAGCTTCGCTTGACGAGCTCCAACCGGACCAGACAACGGAAACTCCACAAGAGCAAGAACCGCTCGACATCGACGCCAAACTCGCCGACTTCTACGGCGTCAGCCAAGTTGAGGACGCCATCTTGTTCACCACCCTCTACCCGCGGGCTGATAGCGTGCAGATCGCGGGCGACTTCAACAATTGGCAGCCGACCGAAACCCCAATGGAAAAAGTCGCAGACAACGGCGCGTGGCAGCTAAAGCTGAAACTGCCCGCCGGCAGGTATCGGTATCGCCTCGTCGTCGACGGACAGTGGCAGCAGGACCCATACAACGAAATTACCGAGATGAACCCCTACGGCGATTACAACTCCGTTCTCGAAGTTAAATAAAAACAGCCCTTTCTTATGCCCCCCAAAGGGAAAGTCTGCCCGCTCGGGAAAAACTTATTTTTTTCTCGCCCCTTTCTCCAGGCCATGCTACAATTCGCAATACATCTGCCAAAAATGCGTTTGCGCGGGCGATTGCGAAGGTCACAAGAGAATGGATGCTCGCAATGCAAAAAAATGGTTGGTCGCAGTTGGTATTACGGCGCTGGGCTTCTGCGCCCGCCCGCTTGGCGCCACGGAGGTCCGCACTTACGGCGGCCGGTTCGACCTGCCCATCATCGACCTTCCCGGCCCCGGCAGCCAAATGACCGAGGCCGTCATAGAGGTCCCCGACCACTTCCCCATCCATGACCTCGATGTCCGAATCAACATCACACACACCAACGTATTCGACTTGCAGCTGCTGCTGCAAAACCCGCTCGGCTCGCGCATCTGCCTCAATATGTACGACTTCAAAGACGAGTTCGGCATCTACCCCAACTACACCAATACCATCTTCGACGACGAGGCCCTGTTCTCTATCGAGGACGCCGAGCCGCCTTTTACAGGCCGATTCAGGCCAAGGCAGCCTTACGAGCTGGCCCTCTTTGACGGCCGCGACGCCTATGGCCCATGGAGTCTTCAGATTTACGATATGTACGATTGGGATACCGGCACACTCGACAGTTTCGAGCTGACTTTCACCACCCCGGAACCCGCCTCCGCCTTAATCTTCGCCCTCGGCGCCGCCCTTATCACCATCTTCCGCCCCCGCCGAATAATCAACACTCCTTAATCGATAATCATTTCCAAGCCCCCCACAATAATCGTTCACAAATCATCCGAAATGGCCCCCAAAAAAACCTCTCCCTCCGCGCTGTGCCGTTCACAGCACGAGCTTCCGCATTCCATTTGTGTCGCTATTGCGGGCCCCGGCCAGCAGTCGGCAGGGCAGCCCAAAATCCTCCTGCCACCACAAATCCTGCCATTCCAACTCGGCTCCAGCCTTGTAAAACCGGCCGGGCCGATTAAAGGCGCACAGCGCATCCCTTAAGTGCCTTCAAACTCATAGCGAAGCTGCCCGTGCAACTGTTGACAATAAATCTGAGAATTTTTGGAAAATTTTCAAAAAACTCGCCATAGGGCCCTTTTCCGCCGTCCCGAATAGCCCATTTTAACACGAAAATCCGCAAAAAGCCTGCCTTGGCGCCAAATCGCTCATCCTGCGGCACCATGCAGTTCTCGGGCTGGGTCTGTGCAAGCCCGGCCTTTTCGTGCGTTTTTTTCTAAAAAGGCGGGGATATTAGACTAAAATGGGCGGGTGAATCGTTGTACCTGTGCGAAACGGCCGTTTACTTTGATGGACACGCGGTTCAATGGTGGAAGACAGACTACTGGTGTGGAAATTCAATCGCGGCAGCAAGGATGCCCTGCGACGGATCTATGAAAAGTACAAAGATGACCTGCTCGGCCTGGCGGTGACTCTGCTGCGGGATAGAAGCGTAGCCGAAGACATCGTGCACGATGTGTTTATTTCATTCGCACGAAGCTGCGGCAGCTTCCGTCTCAACGGCACACTCAAAGGGTATCTTTCGACCTGCGTGGCGAATGAGGCCCGTGACAGGAACCGTTTGAAGTCGGGCCGGGATACCGGATTGGATGCGGCAGAGGCGGCCGGTTCGAATTCACCCGGGCCTGCCGAGTACGCGATGGGCAGCGAGGAATCGGACAAGCTGCAGGATTTGCTTGGGCGCCTCCCCTACGAGCAGCGAGAGGTCATTGTCCTGCACCTGCACCACGGGATGCGATTTCGAGAAATAGCCAAAGGCCTCGGTATTTCGATTAACACGGTCCAAAGCAGGTATCGTTACGGCCTGAATAGACTTCGGTCAATTGTCAATGGCGAGGTGACCAAATGAGACTTAGAGAAAATATGGAAGAATTCATAAGAAGCAGAAAGCCGCATATCAAGACCGGCAGCGATACTGACAAGCGGATTCTTGCCGACTCATTTGCCGCAATGGAAGCAGCAAAGCCGCAATCGAAGGGTGGCAGGCCGAATCCGTGGAAGGTAGTCGTCCAAAGCAGAATGACCAAAGTTGCAGCAGCGGCTGTGGTCATCGTGCTCATTGGCGTTGTTGGTCATCGAATTTCACGCGAGCAAACCGATGGTCAAACCGCTTCGGAAGCTACAAAGTCTCCCGCCGAAATGCTTACTTACGCATCACTTACGGTTGCCTATCGCCAGGGAGGATTCGAAGAGGTGGAGAAACAGTGCGAGAAGGCTTTCGAGTTGTTGGGACCAAGGCCGGCGAGTTTGTCGCCTCAGCAGGTGCTGACAGAATTTAACGGTTCATAATTAGAAAGGACATAGGACATGAGAATACTCAAATACAACAGGTTTGTAACCGGACTGTGTGTTGTTCTTGTACTATTTGCGTCGAACGCACTTGTGTTAGCGTTGCCGCCGGACCCGGATAATGCAGCGTTGCTTTATTATCAGGCCTTTCTTTTGCGGAAGCAGCCTGATGAGACAATGAAAGAGATGCTGGGTGATCTGTCGCGCGGCAAGATACCGGTCGATAAAAGAATCACCGAATATGTGGAAAGCAATCGGCGTGTCATCGAGTTGACAATTGCGGCGGCGGATATCCCAATTTGCGATTGGGGTTTGAAGTTCTCCGACGGCTGGTCTATGGAGATACCGTATCTGTGGGAGGCCAGGGAGATATTCAGGCTTCTGATCGCCGATGCGAGGATTCTGGCCGGCAAAGCCGATTATGAATCGGCAATCGACCGCTGCGTAAGCGTTCGTAAGTTGGCTTCACACGCGGCCGAAGAAACAACTCTCGTAGGCTATCTGGCCGGGTCAAAAATCGATGAACTTGCGAACAAGTGTATCCAGGACATTCTCTCATCCGCACCGGTGGATTTGCAGGCATTAGAATCGCTCAAGAGGGGATTGGAGGAACTTGAGAGCAGATTTATCCCGTTGAAGTTCTCAGTGCATGGTGAGCATGAGCATGTTGCACGTTATATGAGTGTGGAAGAGGTTGGCGAAATAATCCCCCTGCTTGAAGGTTTCGTCTTTGCTCAAGACGCGGCCAAAGTAAGTATTGTGAAAGACCGCATTCTTGCTGCCGACGAGCGGTTCTGCCGGATGAACAGGGACTACTTCGATAAACACGCAGCCGCCGTTATTTCCGCTGTTGATTTGCCCTACGCCCAGGCCTATGGCAAGCTCAAAGATTTGGGCGACGGCCCCCGCAGGGAATTTGAGAAGAATCCGGATGCAACGCTGGCCGCTGTCTTGGCCCCTTCATTAGACAATGCTTATAACTGCCAAGTACACAGAACAACGTATTCAAATGCTCTCAAGGCCGCGGTTGAACTCTACATAATAGCGGCAAGAACCTCCCAACTTCCTGATGCGCTCCCTGCCGGTCTGCCCAGGGATATGTTCAGCGGCCAGGATTTCGAATATGAAAAGAAGGAGGATGGTTTTGTGCTTCGCTGTCGGGCCAAGGATTTGGATGAAGACAAAATCCACGAGTATGAGTTCAAGGTCAGAAAGTGATGCTACCATTTTCACCAACAGCAAGGCCGGGCCTGTTGGCTCGGCCTTTTCTATTCGCTCTCGCAGCAGGATGCTCCTGCATCCGGGAAACACAATATTTTGCAGAAAAATGCAATTTTATTTAGACTGATACGACCGGCTTAACCGTGATAGTAACGAGGAATGGCCGTTCCGATGTGAGTCGAGTGCGACCCAATGATAGAAGACAGGCTGCTTATACTGAGGTTCAAGCGCGGCAGCAAGGATGCTCTGCAGCGAATCTATGAAAAGTATCTTGGTTTTCTGGTGACGCTGGCAGCCGCTCTCTTAAATGATGTTAATACCGCCGAAGACATTGTGCACGACTTCTTTGTTATGTTCGCTCAGTCGGCCGAAAGGCTCAGGCTGGACGGCAGTCTCAAGAGTTATCTGGCAACCTGTGTGGCCAATCGTGCACGCGACGAAATGCGAGCCAGACGGCGGCAATCTGTCGGCCCGGACGAGGCCCTTTCGAACCAGTCAGAGTCAAGGGGGCCGGAGTTGGCGGCAGTGTGCGGCGAAGAGCTGCAACAGATGGCTGAGGCAATGGCCCAACTGCCCTATGAGCAGAGAGAGGTAATGATTCTCCATCTGCAGGGTGGAATGAAGTTTACCCAAATAGCCAGCTTCGAAAGCGTTTCAGTCAATACTATCCGAAGTCGATATCGGTACGGCCTGAATAAGTTACGGTCAATGCTCAATACCGAGGTGAAAAGATGAAAACGGCGCAAATAAAGAGGCTGGTCAGGAAGTTACACGTTAACCCCAGTGCCCGGATGCACGACAGAACCCTTTGCGATGCTCTAAAGGCACAGGCCGAATCGCAAAAGACCGAATCCGCTGAAATGCACCGTGGCGTTCTCACCACAATCATGACAAATAGAGCAACAAGACTTGCCACGGCGGCTGTGGTCATCGTGCTGATTGGCTTTGTTATCGTCCATCAGGCCGCGCGCAGGCAAATTGATGGGCAACCATTCACGGATGCTGCAAAGTCGCCCGGCGAAATGATGACGGCGATGTCGCTCAATATCGCTTATCGTAAGGGAGGGCTGGAGGCAGTCGAGAAGCAGGGTGACAGGGCCTTCAAGATGCTCCGACTGCAACCAACCAGCATATCAGTCAGGCAGTTACTTGAGGAATTTGATAGTGGAGAAGTGGAAAGGAAGGAATTATGAAGACCATCGCACGAAAGAAATCAACAATAGTCGTTGTTGTTTCACTGATCAGCCTCGTATTGACTCAACCGGCATTTGCTTATCCGCCTGATAATGCGGCGATACTCTATTACAGAGCATGTCTGTCATATCAGGCTGATGAAGAAATGGAAGGGGCGTTGTCCGACCTGCATAAGGGCAAGACCGAGCTCGATGACCAAATCAGAGAATATGTTGAGAAGAACAGATATGTGATTAACCTCGTATTGGATGCCTCAGAGGTGAGGAATTGCGATTGGGGTCTGGATTACTCCGACGGTCTGGCGGTGCTCGCGCCGCCTCTTAATGTCTTGAGAAAATTAGGCAGGCTCGTTATCGCCGATGGCAAAATCCTTGCCGAGGAGGGTGACTATGAGGCCGCATTGAGTCGCTGCGTGAGCGTTCGCAAAATGGGTCGGCACGTAGGTGAGCCCCTGATCATAGATTACTTGGTAGGTATTTCGCTCGGTGATTTGGCAAACAAGGGCATGCAGAGTGTCCTGGCGGACATGTCGCCGGACCTGCAAACCTTGAGGTGGCTTAAGAACCAACTGGCGGAGATAGAGACCAGACCTCTTTTGGCGAAGGCTGCTATAAGTGAGGAGGCGAAGTTTTATCTGGCGGCCATGCAAAAAGAAAAGGCAGAAGAGATATTAAAGATGTTTTCCGATAATGAGTGCAGTGACGCATCGGTCCCAAATCAGCTTCTCGAGCGGATTAGAAACGGCGACGAAGACTTCTTTGAAAGAAACAGAATTTACTGGCAGGACATTTACGGCCAGGCCATGGCCGCTTTGGATTTGCCTTATCCGCAGGCTTATCTCAGACTCAAAGAGATTGGCGAAGAGCCCGCCAGGGACGCCAATTCCAATCCGGATGCGACTTTGTCCGCCATCCTTCAGCCCGCATTAGGAGCTGTTTACTCGATAGGGGTTAGATTTGAAACCTTTTCTAATGCCGTCAGATCAGCCGTTGATATTTACATAATACATGCCGAAACCGGTCGGTTACCTGATGGGCTTCCTGCAGGTCTACCCAAGGACCTGTTCAGCGGCGGGGATTTCGAATATGAGAAGAAAACCGATGGTTTTGTACTTCGATGCCAGGCCAAGGATTTGGATAAAGACAAACTCCACGAGTACGAATTCAAAATGAGAAAGTGATACCCACCATTTTCAACAACAAAAAGGCCGGGCCCGTAGGCTCGGCCTTTTTTATTCGCTGTTGGAGGGGGATGCTCCGAGGGGTCCAGGTGCCGCCGTGGGGCGCCCGCCGGCGCGCCTCCGCCGTCCTCTACGACGGAACCGAGCAAGAATATTTCTTTCGGTGTAGTTGACAACGGCGATTCTGGTCCGTATATTTTATGTGATAAGGACTTGTCTGAGTAAACTCGGGAACGATTATTATTGGACTTTGGCCCAGGCGGCAAACGGGCGTTTGCGTCTGGGTAGTGCTCTTACATTTCGGGAGGAGCTTACCGGTCCGTGGAGGGAATTGCGACCAACTTGTACTTGCCCGCGTTGTCTGAGGCAACGAAAAAGTCGAGCCAGGCGGGCAAAAGAAACATGTCGGCAGCAGCTTTTCCTGCTGCCAGCGAAGCCGCTTCGCAGATTCTCCAAGCCGGGGGCAATGCCATAGATGCGGCGGTAGCAGCCGCCTGGGCACTGACGGTCTGCGAGCCGAGCGGTTCGGGGCTCGGCGGGCAAACCACGCTGCTGACATACTCTCCAAGGAGCGGAGCTCTTGTTATAGACGGCCATTCATACGCACCGAGGGCCGTTTCAAAAAAACGCCTTACAAGGGCCCAGCAGAAAAAGGGCTATGGCGCGGCCACGATTCCATCCACGCCGGCGACACTGGACTTCGCCCAGCAGCGCTATGGCCTGTTGTCACGCGAGCAGGTGATGGAGCCGGCAATTCGACTTGCTCAGGATGGTTACGCCATCACGAAGCTGCAGCGTCGGCAATTAAGCTGGTGTCGTGCGGTGCTTCGCGAGTCACCGCCCACCGCCAGGCTGTTTTTCAAAGACGGGCGTTCGTTCAAGGTCGGCGACGTGTTCCGTCAGCCGGAGCTGGCCGATACTTTGTTCAGGCTCTCACGGCACGGCAGCGACGATTTCTACCATGGCGAAATGGCCCGCGCCATCGTCAGTGACATGAAGGAACACGGCGGCCTAATTACCAAAAAGGACCTGGCCGAGTGCACACTGCCGGTCGAGCGCAGGCCGATTGAGGTTGACTACCGCGGCTGCCGCATTCTCACCGTCCCTCCGCCGGCCGGAGGCGTGCAGGTACTGCTGGCGCTCAAGATTATCCAACAGCTTATCCCCGACCGCGCCGCTGATACCGAAGGCTGGTACGAAGCGGTGGCCGAAGCCACGCACGCCGTCTTTTGCGAACGCGACCGTTTTCTTGTACACCCGCGAGACTTGACCGATTCGCTTTACCAGTGGCTGCTCAGCCCGCACCGGGTGACGCAAATTGCCGGGGCCATAAGAAGCTCGGCTGGCGATGTTCCTGCTGCTCCCGATGTGGAAGAGCCGGGCGAAACGACGCATCTGTGTGTCGCCGATGAGCAAGGCAACGTGGTTTCGCTGACTCAGTCCATCCAGTCGCTGTTCGGCGCCAAAGTCGCCAACGGCCGGCTTGGCTTTCTGTATAACAATTATCTTACGACCTGTCCCCGCCGTCCGCATCCGTATCAGCTTGGCAGCCATTGCGTGCCCCGCTCGAACGCCGCGCCCACGCTGGTACTGGAGCCGAGCTGCAAACGGGGTTCGGAGAAAGCCAGGCAACCGTCCGGCTTCCGGCCGGTCCTGGTCCTGGGCGCCGCCGGCAGCAGGCGGATTACATCGGCTATCTTACAGGTTATAACCAATGTCGTTGACCGCGGCATGTCAGTCGAGCAGGCCGTGGCTTTCCCGCGAGTTCATGCTCTGAAGAGTCGTAAATTGTATATCGAGCGTCCTGCTGCCAGCGAATCGCTGCTGGCAAGGTTTGCAGAAAGTTTTCGTGCGGTAAAGGTCAAGCCGCCGTACAGCTATGTCATGGGCGCGGTGCAGGCGATTGAGTTTAGAAAGGACGGCGTTTTGGTTGGCGCTGCCGACCCCCGCAGGGACGGCACAGCCTTAGGCTGTTAATCGCCCCCTTGGATGGGCACGCCCAACTCAACTATAAAAGGGTTATTCTATATGACGCTTACAAAAGAAAGTCTTTCAGAAAAGCATAAGCTGGCGCTGAGGCTTCTGTTTATCATTCCGCTGCTCGTGATTGTCGGCAAGCTGCCGCTGGCGCCGACCGCCCAGTGGTTCACAAGATTTCTGTCGCTCACAGATGTGTCGCAAAGCATGCAGAGCCGTCTGGAGTACGTCCTGTTTGTGCCGCTGGGAGCGGTACTGGTGGTATTGTTCCGGCTTACGCTCGGCATCCGGGTCCTTGGCCCCTTCCGTTCCATCCTACTGGCCGTCGCCTTCCAGAGAACCGGCATCCCTCTCGGCCTCATATTCCTGGCCATGGTGATTGCGCTAATAGTCAGCGCGCGACCTATGCTCCGTGACATTCGATTGCCCTATTTTGGCCGGGTCTCCGTGACGCTGAGCGAAGTTGCCGTAATCATTGCGATTACTTTGGTCGTCGGCGAGTGGCTGGGCACGGATGCCCTGGTTCGCGTTGCCTATTTCCCGATCTTCGCACTGTGTCTGACCGCCGACGGCTTCGCCAAGACGCTGTCCAGAGAAGGGTTGCGTTCGGCCCTGTGGAGAGGCGCCATGACCGCACTGGTTGCCGTCTTGATTGCCTTTCTATCCAGGAATCAGGCGGCAAAGGAGACGCTGCTGCGCTATCCTGAGTTGTTGTTCGTGCAGATCGGCTGCATCGTGGTTATCGCTAAGTTCTTTGATTTTAGGCTTTTAAGCATGCTCAATCCCCCGGTTGGCAAAAGCCGGTCCCGACGCCAGGAAAATGCTTCGGATAGCGGGATTGAGCTTAAGCGGGCCGCGGAGAATTCCGAAAAAGCAGATGACCCTTGTTTGCCCGGTCTGGAAGTATGGGTCAATCCTGCTGTCGGGAGCACGAATAGATGAAGCGGCACATGAGAATAATCGGCGCAGCTTATGGGACGTTCCGGTAAGGGAGTAGACCTGTATGAAAGTCGCAGTTGTACGCAATCGCAGCACCGACGGTATCATTAATCGGTTTGGTCAGCCCTGCCCGGAGGTCTACGGCAAACAAACGGTGCAGCGGGTCATCAACGCGCTGGAGGCCGGCGGCCATACCGTCGCCTGCATTGAGGCGGACAAGAGCATGCTTGCCGAGCTGGAGAAATTTATGCCCCCAGAGGCAGATGCCGCGACCGGCCGGCCTGGCGGCATCGTGTTCAACATGGCCTACGGAATTCAGGGACAATCCCGATATACCCATGTCCCGGCGATGCTCGAAATGGCCGGCATTCCCTACACCGGAGCTTGCCCGCTCGGCCAGGCCGTCTCACTCGATAAGGTCATAACCAAAATACTTGTCCGGGATGCCGGGATACCCACGCCGCGCTTTCAGGTCCTCAGCCGCCCGGACCAGTACTGCGAAGGGCTGCGTTTTCCCCTGATTGTCAAGCCCAGGCACGAATCAACCAGTTACGGCCTTCATCTGGTCCGCAACGACGAGGAGCTTCAGGCGGCCGTACTCTCGGTGGTCGCTCAGTTTCAGCAGCAGGCCCTGGTCGAAGAATACATCGACGGCCGAGAGGTCTGCGTTGGGCTGCTCGGAAATCAGCCCGCCGAAATCCTGCCGCCGGTCGAACTGGACTTCGGCGACAGGCCTTTGAAAACGCTGATATGGGAAGACAAGTACCACAAGCGAAGTGATGAGCCCTGGAAAATCTGCCCCGCGCCTTTGAGTGCGGATTTATCCGCCGCGGTCCGGAGCCTTGCCCTTGACACCTTCCAACTTTGCCACTGCAGAGATTATGCAAGGGTTGATATGCGAATCGATGTTTTCGGCAAACCATTCGTGCTGGAGATTAATTCAATGGCCTCTCTTGGACCGGGAGGCTCGTTTGTCAGGGCCGCGCACGAAGCCGGCTACGACTTCTTTTCACTGGTCGCACGGATTCTCGACGTCGCACACGAACGGTATTATGGCGTGTCCGCGCCTAAGGACACATGTGCCGCCGGGACTACAGCCTTGTGAGTGCCGCCCCGACCCAATTGGAGTTTCCTTATCACAGGCATCACACATAAGGTTCGATATGTAAGGAGAATTCACGATGTGTGCCGCAAACAGGCTCGTAGAGGAAAGATGCTTGGCTCTCATGGAATGTCAACCCGGAGGCGAATTCGCGGATTCGGCCACTGAGCCTGTTGCCGCTGCGCCCCATACTCCCGCGCCGCAGCCGACGCAGAATAAACACCCTATACCTGCTCAGGTCACGCACTTCTACCTCGAGCATATGCGCCGCAGCGGCTATTACCACCAGCTTCGCCGTATTGTCGAGCCTTCGGAACAGGAGCTTACAGCTCCCGGGTGGTGGGATACCAGCGGCGAGCACGCCTGTACGGTCATCACCGGCTTGCAGCACAAGTTTCCACAAACCGCGCTTATTTTGGTCGCCGATGCCTGCTTCTCTTACTGCCGCTTCTGCTTCCGCAGCCGCTTCGTCGGCAGATCTTCACACGAGATAGCCGTCGATTACCCTAAGATTGCTGAATATATTCGACAGCGTCCGCAGATTAACAATGTGCTGCTCTCCGGCGGCGACCCGCTAATGCTCGATACGGAACGCCTCAATGACATATTGGACCATCTCCTGCCCATCCCACATCTGAGCACCATCCGCATCGGAACACGGGCCATCGTTTACTACCCTGCCCGGTTCAATGACGAGCAGCTCGGCCTGATGTTCGAGAGAATCCTCCAGGCCGGAAAAACCGCCGTGCTTGTCACTCACATCAACCATTTCGCCGAGGTCTCCAACGAGGCCGAACGGCACCTCAGCAATCTGCGAAAGCTCGGCGTGCTGCTCTACAACCAGACCGTGCTGCTCAAAGACGTCAACGACGACCCTGCCATTCTGGCCTCCACTTTCCGAGAGCTCCATGCCCTCGGCGTGCGACCCTATTACCTCTTCCAGGCCAGACCGGTAAAGGGCGCCTCACACTTTCAGGTGCCCCTGCGCCGAGGAGTGGAAATAGTCCACAGCGTGAACCGTCTCCTGAGTGGAATCGAAAAAACCTTCCGCTACATTGTGTCACACTCCACCGGCAAGATTGAAATCCTCGACGTCGGCGAAGATAACCGCCTCTACATGCGCTATCACCAGCATACAGACGGCCCGAAAATCGGCCGAATATTCTCGCGACCCTGCCCGGAAGAAACCTCCTGGCTGGACGACCTCCCGGAATAGTAGAATCTCCTCGCTAAACTGGTCCGGGCCCCTTTGCCAAACAAACCCTGCCGTGGCAGCAACGGTGACAAGCATATCACCCATAATTCGCGAGCTTGTTCTTGGCTGCGGGCCCCGCCTGTGGATGATCAGACAACTCCCATCACCGCCGAGGCGGGTTGATTCGCCGCAGTTTACGTTGGGCCAGGGCCTCCTCCAGCCAGTCCACTATGGCCGGCTTGTAGTCGTAATCTTCCAGGTCACGCAAATTGTCGGGGTCCAGCGGACCCACGCCGCCTACGATTCTTCCAAACGTGTCACTTTCCACCGCGTAAATCTTTCCGTTGACGTGCTCCCAGAACCCTTTCACCGTTGCCATAACGCCCCCTTTCTTCGACCCTTTTATGTCGTCCGGCCTCCCAATTTCCTGGTCACATTCCCCGGCCGGCGATTCCGTTGATCGTGCGAGTTTGATTATTATACTTGATATTATTTACCAGACTTCTTCACGTCTCGCCACATTAATCAGGCGCCCCCGCCTTTCGCAGCAGTTCCACCACTTCCGCATGGTCCTGACCAGCGGCGGCGGCAGCAGGTGTTTGTCCCTTGCGATTCTTAAGGTCTGTGTGTGCGCCGGCGCCAATCAGAAGCTTCACTATCTCGCTCTGGCCTTTGCTCGCCGCAATGTGCAGCGCGGTATTACCGTCATTGTCTCTCGCATCCAATTGCGCGCCGCCGGCAATAAGAAGCTCCACGACCTCTTTGTGTCCTCCCAAAGTCGCCGACAACAGCGGAGTGAGCCCCTTGTTGTCCCTTGCATCAACATCTGCTCCGGCCCTGATGAGAAGCTCGGCCATCTGCTTGTCACCCGCAAACGCCGCATTGTGCAGCGGCGTAACATCGAGAGGACCGCGGGTGTTTATACCCGCTCCGGCGGCAATCAGAATCGCCGCCACATCCGCTCCCCTCGCCACAAACAGAGCACTGACGCCCACGTTGTTCTTCACATTCACCTGAGCCCCCCTGGCCGCCAGCAGCTCCACCACGTCTCTGTGCCCCTCCCTCGCTGCTATATGCAGTGCTGTATCACCCTGCTTGTCTTCGCCATCCATGTCTGCTCCGCCCAAAACCAGCGCTTCGACCGTATCCTTGTCACCCCCAAGTGCCGCCGCATGCAGAGCCGTCCCGCCTTGCTCATCTCTGGCACGGAGGTCCGCACCTTTGGCTATAAGAGCTTGTACTGTCTCCGCACGACCCATAAAAGCCGCACGATGAAGTGCGGTGACGCCAAAAGAATCCCTCCCGTTGACCTTGGCCCCCTTGTCAATCAAAAGCTCGACCATATCTTTGTGTCCCTCCACTGCGGCAACGTCCAAAGGCCTCTGTCCCTGTCCGTCGCGCACGTCCACCTCGGCGCCGTGGGCAATCAGAGTCTCTGCCGTATCCTTATGACCCATAAAGGCTGCTCTGTGCAGCGCAGTTATGCCATAAAAGTCTCGGGCATTGACATTGGCCCCCTTCGCCGCCAGAAGTTCAGCGATTTCTTTTCTCCCCCGCAGCGCCGCGATATCCAGAGGCGTTCGCCCCTGTCCGTCCCGCAACTCAAGCTCGGCGCCCGCTGCAATCAGTCGCTCCATCGCCTTGTTGTGTCCCTTATCCGCCACAATGTGCAAAGCCGTAGCCCCAGCCTCGTCCCTTGCGCTCACGTCGGTCGCCCTCATCCACAGCACAGCCCTCAACTTCGCTGCCTCCCCTTTGTCCGCCGCCTCATGAATATCGATTCGCAACAGCGACGCGACAGTGAACAACATCGCCGCCGTTACCGCAGCAGTCAAAAAAGTCAAACCCGCCACCAGCCGTCTTCTCTTGCTCATAACGCAAACTTTCCTCTGGTCTGCCCGTGAGTTCTTCCCCCTAAATCCCCTCCTGTGCCGTATGCAGCCTTTTATCACCGCTTCTCGTTTGGCTTCCTGTCGGACCAGGCCCGAAGACCACCAATTCTTCGTGAATTCGGCAGGCAACCACCTCTCGCTGCCTGCCGGCCTTCGTCAGTCCCGCAACAATTTCCCGCGTCAGTGTCCATAGGGACCTATGACCCCGCGCGGCGGCTGCCCCAGCCTTTTCTCCTGTCCTTCCTTGAAGCCTTTTATCGCCCAGAATACCGCCGACGGTATGCCCCAAACCGGCAGAAACCCGATCAGGAAAGCGATGAACAGGCCTGCCCAATCGGAAGCCGGACTGCCCAGATTTTGCAGTCCCATAAGCTGAAAAAGACGGTCGACCCAGGACCCTCCGAGCGTGATTACCAAACCACAGTGCACGATTCCCACGACAACCGCCAAAACCATCGCCAACCTTTTCAATCCTTTTTCCCAGTTCACAGCGTCTCTCCTTTCTGCCTTGCCCCATTAATCACCGCCGCGGCACCCGGCGGATTCCCGCGCTGCGTGTAAGTCTCATGCTGCCTGGCGCCGCGAGTTCCACGAGAATATATCAAAATCCTGCCAAATGGCCAGCAAAATGCCGGCCCTTATGACATATTAGCGCTGCTTACAATCCCTAAAGTCACTCGGTCCTTCTGTCCAGCCGACAGTGACAGCAAGATTAGGGCTGTTGCGTGCAACCTGGCGCAGCCCGATATTTTCGCTTATCAAAACCACCATTGCGGGCAATCATATCAGCCTTAATTACCGCAGATAGAAGGTGGTTTTTCTGCAAGGCGACATGGAGTGAGCAGGGACTTGGTGGAGGAATGATGTGACACTCGGACAATGACCAATAGCAGATGCTGCCGCTATAATCCCACTTCCAGCGGCCCGGAAGTGTTCAGGAATTTCGTCTTCTCCTGGCCGTGGTCATGACCGCCCCACCGAAACCCAGTAACATGATGGTAGCCGGTTCCGGCGTGGCGGATGGCGCAAGCACCTCGCCCGTCGCACTATGCGGCGCCCCCGACGATGTACCGAATAGCATCACATTGCCCAAATCCGGAGCGTGTGTGCTCTTGAACCACAGGACCGCAGAACTCAGCCCGTCGTTGTCAATCGTATCGGTGAACAGGGCATCGACGCTCTGAACCGGCGATCCCACTATCGTCCAGTAAGCAGGATCAACCAGGCCGGTGTCTGTGTCATAGCTTGGGTCATAAGCATCCGCTCCAGAGGCTATGCCTACCGAGAAGAAACTTAGTCCGACAGAGGAGATGTTTGAGATTTGGTAGGTATATACGTATTCGCTCGATTCGTAGCTGTACACGGTGCATTCAACCGTTGCCAAACCGCCTGCGATCTCGAGAGTATCGCTGCACTCGGCTTCCAGGACGCCGCCTATCGGAATGGCGACGGCACTTTGGGTAAACCAGGTCAATGCAAGCAGAAAGAATGCAAGTTCAAGCCGTTTTTTCGATGCCATCTTTTTCTGCCCCCCAATTTCAAAAAGTGAATGGTCTGCTTTACGTCATGCACAAATACGCCGACAGCCGAAGACCGCCGGAACTTACTTTCTCTCAGAAAGCATCAAAACCCCCATTTACATCTGCTATTATAACTACTCCGCCTGCGAATTTCAAGCGGTTTTACGGCCTTTCACCTGCCGTCGGCGATCACTTGACGCAAGGAACTCTCTTATAGGCCCAACCAAGTCTTTCGGGACATTTTTTTTCAGCCTTTGCGTTTATTGGGCGCTATTAGCCTTAAGGTATAGTAGATAGAACTTGACCTGAAGTCGATTTTCGGACTACCTGCTTACATCAAGGCACACGAGCTGCCCCAGATTTCCTCTGGCATGAATTCGACCGGAGGAAAGCAGTGGAACGGTCCAGCATTTTTGCTTTATTCCCCAAAATATACTTTTTGTCACCAGGAGCCACCTGTGCCACACAAGACCTGCAACAACCTTAAATCTACTCAAAAATCAACCAAGAGGGGACTGCAAGAGGACTGCAAGGTGAGTAGTCATCACCGCTAAATTACCGCAGAATGGTATATTTTGCCTATTGACAAACTATGAGTGTTGACTTATATTCTTATAAAATAAGTAGTTAAGCGGGCGTAACTCAGTGGTAGAGCGTCAGCTTCCCAAGCTGAAAGTCGAGGGTTCGAATCCCTTCGCCCGCTTTTTGTTTTGACATAAGAAGTTACGACAATTCTGACCTATAATACTCCCGGTTTTTCGGACCAGTGCTTAAGATAGTTTTCGCTGTGGTATGATAGTGTCGGAAAGGAGGCCTTATGGTACAGCGAAAACGTTATGGAGGGCAGTTCAAAGCCCGGGTGGCGAAGGGCTGGTTAGGAGAAATCCAAGTCGAAGAGCAGCTTGAATGGGTCGGAATCGGGCTGTTCGGCAAGTTTATCAAGGGCCGATTTGAAAGCAGCCGTTACGTCAGGTGTCTTCTTCTTGAGCGTATTCAATACCGTCATAAGAGTCTCGCGGGTTCTCGCGCCGGCATCGGATTGAGAGCCGAAGCTTAGCTTGCGGGCAATAACCAGCGGCCGCAGTTCTCGCTCGGCCAGGTTGTTATCCGCAGGAATAGCACGATCATCAGCCCAATGATACAAGCGGTCGGCCTTCTCACGAAATATATCCTGAATCCTCCGGATGGCCGGATGCCCGGCCTGACCGCTGGTGATATTTGCTTTTACCGGGATTTTCGAAGAGGGGGTGGACGAGCCGAAGTAACCTTCCTTGGCCGTGCGTTCCTGATATCGCAGTCTGGCCTTAAGCCGAACATTCTCTTCTTCCAGCTCATTAATCTTTTGCTGTTTGCTAAGGCAGTCTTTGCAGTA
>DATKZT010000033.1:0-61235 GCA_035527845.1 Sedimentisphaerales bacterium
CTCAATCTCAACACCTAACGCATCTTTCAGTTCATCTACACTAATCTTGTCATTCATAACGTTCTCCTTGTTTCATAATTCCTTATAAAACAAAGAGTAACACACCCGCAGAAAATGCGCCAGAAAAATTAGTCGCACACGGAGAGAATTATGGAAGAGGAAAAAATCGATTCGGGACACGGCGGCGTGCGAAAGGTCTTTCGCGTGGCCGGACCGGTCGTGGCCGTGTTTGGGCTGGTTCTTCTGATAATTGGATTTGTCAGCCTGATTTCGTCTTTTGGGAGTTTTGAGCCGCCGCGGTATTTCTGGTGCAGTTTTGTCGGGATGCCGCTGTTGTTTGTGGGGGCGGTGCTTTGCATGTTTGGGTTTATGGGCAAGGTGGCACGCTATCAGGCCGCCGAAATAGGGCCTGTGGCCAGGGACGCCTTTAATTACATGGCCGAGGGAACCGAACAAGGTATCAAGACCGTAGCCGGGGCGATAGGCAAAGGACTCAGAGAGGCAGCGACCACCGTACCCCAGGCCAAGGTGCGCTGCCATAAGTGTAACAACCTTGCAGAAGAAAACGCACAGTTCTGCAGTAGTTGCGGCGCGGCACTCGGAAAGAGCAAGGCATGCCCGACGTGCAAAGAGCTGAACGACCCGGATGCGAAGTTCTGCGACAACTGCGGCTTTGAGCTCGCCTGATGTGGGACTGTCGAGGTATGGAAACGCAGGGGGCCTTCAAGATAAGGCAGAAATACAATTTCGACTTCGAACGGATGACGTGGCGGCAGTGAAGGGTCAGCGCGGGCGTAATCAGTCGGAGGTTTGCTCTTCGCTCGGGCGTTCGTCTCCGCTCAGGCGTTCGTCTCCCACGGCTTCCATATAGACGTCGATATTGTCGGCCTGCTCGGATTCGACAGCCACAATTAACAAGAGAGGTCCGTCTTTCCACACGCCTGCTTTGTAGACTACTCCCCGCGTTATTTTTCCTTTGTACCATTGCGGGGCCTTGGTACGCGAGTAATTTCTTGGGTCGTAATCCGGAAACAGCCAAGTGTGGGGCCAATGGTTAAAAAAGACTAAGGCGATAAATGTGCAGCCTGCCAGCGAAAACACCAAAGATATAGTTGCCCACCAGATTCGTTTGGTTCTCTCAACTCTTCGCTCTTGCTCTTCCATAGGGATAAGCTCCCAATGCAGATAGTGCTTTGCCTTGCTACTTCCATTTTAAGTTGTCGAGGTCTTTGGCCTTGATGAATCTGACCTTCCCGTCAGTGAAGACTACATAGGATCCCTTGCCCATACCATCGTGCGCTCTGATGGTCAGGATCTCCGGCCCGCCAAACTGGTTCCAGCCTGCTTTGGTCTCGAAGAGCAGAACCATATTCGGAGGGGAATTCGGTGTTGCGGTTGGATTGATCGCGTAATGACAAGGGCCTCTGTCGCCTGCTATTAGGGCGTCTATGCAAAGAAATTGCTTTGGCGTTGTAAAGTCCAAATCCACCAGCAGGTCGCACCACTTATTGGGCGGGGGATAGTTTCCTTCGGAATCGTTGGCGTAAACCCGCAATGCCCCAGACAGACCGGCCAAGTTAGTCCCACATACAACTCTGCTTGCCTGAGATCTCCTGAACCAGGGAAAGAGCTGCCTAATCCTCCAGAGCAGGGGCCTGTTAAGCTGCGGCGGGGGCGGCGTTGTCGCCCTCCAGAGGGCAACGCCCATAAGAGCGATCAAGACAATGCTAAGCACAAGCAAACGCCGGACTCTGGTGCAGCGCGTGTTCTTGAGAATCTTCACCAACCGGTGGTCCTCGTTTGCTTCCTGCCTTGCGGTATTGTCGTCGGTTCCGCTCATAGCTTGTCCTACAAAAGGCACTGAATCCATTATAGCTGGAAGCACCGTATCCGGCAATGTTCTTATGACCGTCCCGACCAACTCGCCAACGACCGTGCATCCAGAGGCCAATGAGGCGGATATCGACACAACCAGCTGGTCGTCTAACAATAGAAAAGGCGCCGCGGAGTCTTCACACGGCGCCATCTTCATGCTGGTCGTGAAGAGCTGTTTCCTACTGCTTCAAATCGGGCTTGTTCTTCTTGTGTCTGCTGATATACGTCCTGGCCGGTTCGTCAGATTCCGAGGGCTTGCATGAAAAATGGCAGCCGGCAAAAGTGAATGACGTGTATTGGTTCGGGTTCGGAAAATATATGGCCATCGCATCAATCTTTTTCGGCTGCAGCTCAGGTTCGTCGTCTTCGTATATGTAAGTAGTGCCTTTAAGTGTGACGGAAAATTCCAGCATCTCCGGCGTCTTGCGCTCTATGCGCAGAACCAGTTTCGAAAACTCTCCGAGCTTTAGGCCGAAGCCGCTCAGGTCTCTGCTCCTTGTATAAGGGCCTGCTCTTTGAACCAGCGACTTTCTAATGTCATCACCCATGTCCTTCGATCGTTTCATGAACTTGCCGGGTATGGCGTCACTGTGTTCTCTTTCGATTCCCACAGGCAGACAGGGACAGACCCTCGCACAATAGCCGAGATAGCTCTGCCATTTATCGCTTGTGTAGCCAGTGTTGTCGCTATCGATATGGCCGCCGCCGTTGGAGTCGAACAGTCCTATTCTCAAGTCGCCAGTGCCGGAAAGCAGGGTCGGGTCGGTCCCCGGCACGCCGGTTTTGATTCCTTCGGCTTTGAAAATGTAAACCACTTCCGCGACGTCGCCGACGCTGCTCAAATCCATTGCGGGCAGCTTTACCGTAACCTGGTCGGCTGGGTGCGGATACCACACAAGCTGATAGTCCTCGTTGAGTTTCAGGCGGCTCGGATCTTCCGAATGATACCACGTCAGACCGTCGAATCGAACCGCCGCCGAGGCCTGCGACGAAAGAATACAAATGCAGACAACCCACAAAACCATTGCTGTAACCATCTTCTTTTTCACGGCTTAACACCTCCTCAATAAGGATACTATCTCCAGGCATTCACATTCATGCCTGCTTAACTGCCTGTCTGGGCGTCATTTGCGTCAGAATATCAAACCTCCATCGAAAAGGCCAGGTCTTTTCCTATTACTACCCGGACCCAGCAACTCCGGCAGAGAATCCAGACCCCGTGAGACCCCCAGA
Source organism: Sedimentisphaerales bacterium (assembly GCA_035527845.1). GTDB lineage: Bacteria > Planctomycetota > Phycisphaerae > Sedimentisphaerales > Anaerobacaceae > JAUWKC01. Next base: position 3,109 of record DATKZT010000033.1, read on the forward strand.
AGTTTGGGGAAAGTGCACAGCCAGGATCAGAACCAAGAGAGACCTTCACAGTAGTGGACTTCAGAGGTGGTAAATTAGGTAGGCGGAATTGACTTTGCTCGTTGGAGAGTTGTTCATAACTTGCCTTTTTGATTCAAATACGGTATTATGGCCGTGGAGAAATTCGGCAATGTTATTAGCCAAGTCAAATACGAATGGTCCGCATAAGGGTGGGTATTTATACCTTCTGCTCTTCGCTTCAACAACGATTTGCCATGCTTCACAGATAGGAACATTTTGCAGGGAGTTTCCGGACTACTGGGATCTCGCTCGACGCTCGCAAATAGTCGTGAAAGCCACTGTTATCAGCGTCAACGCCAGGGTCAGATTAGCCGTCGATCATGTGTTCAAGGGAGAAAACGTAGGTGAGAGTCTCGAGTTTCCTATCCCCGCCGTTGCAGAAGTGGTGCCTGGCAAAATGGTTTGCGGCGGCCCCGAGTTTGCCAGATTTGCTGCCGGGAAACCTTGCATCGTATTTCTGAAGACAACCCAATTGGGTGAATATGAGCTCATACAAGGAGGAATGGACATTCTGGGAATAGTCGAGCAATGCGTGAAGGATGTATTGACGTTTGACGCAATGGGCGGAGATGAGAGCGACAAATGCAAGATGCTGGTCGACCTGGCGATATCAGCGGAAGGATTACGCGCTGGTCATCCGTTGCGGGAGCTTAATAAGTACAACAAGCCTGAACTGCTTGAGCTATTGCAGCCTCTGGAAAAACACTCTCATACGGAGCTGTATTACATTTATTTGCTCGCCGAAAACCAGAATCCTGCGGCAACAAATAAACTGATCGACTTGCTGCGAAACAGCCACTCGAAGGAAGTGTTGGTGAGAGTGATTAATGGTTTGCAGCGAAAGAGTCCGCAGGATGCCGGAATATCGAGGGAATTATTAAAATATGTTACTCATGACGATTTCTCTGTACGCGAGAGTGCAATCTTTGTATTGAAATATCGTCACGATATCGACGCCTCAACTGAAGTAGCCGGGCGCCTGGACGATGAGGCGCCTCGTGTGAGAGGGATGGCTTTGTACTATTTTGATGGCTCCACTGACCCTGCAATCATAGCAAGAATCAAGAAGCTCACCCACGACTCCGACGAACATGTTCGGGCGACAGCGTACAGGGCATTGCCATCAGCAAGTTGCATGTACTACAAGTTTCTCCTGGCGAGTTTTCTGGATAGGTCAAAATGGGTGCGCAGGGCTGCATCAACTGGAAAGCTCGACGTCATATGGGAATACAACTGGCTGGTGGTATCGTTGCTCTTAATTTGGCCCTCTATCTTAGCCGCGGGAATTCTCCTTCTCTCGTCGAAAGCCCCTCGTGGACAGCAGTGCATTCGCGTAATACTGGCAGGTACTGCAGCGGGGTACATTGCAGGGATGGTTGGCGGGTATTTGACGGGCAGATTCTATGTTGGCAATCCTCTTTTCAACTCAATAATTCTTATGCCGCCGGTTTTCATGCCTCTTGGAATTCTGCTCGCGGGGGCTGTGAGCAGGTACGGCAAAGAAATGCTTCTCACGGTCTTTCCACTCTTCGGGGGTATACTCTGCGTTGTGATCGGTCTTATTTCATTAAACAATGCACTTTGGCCGTGTCTCTTATCCGGCTTCTTTGTTTTGGACCTGACTATCTTACTATTTGCAACTGTTGTTCCCGTGTTCCGCTGTCCTGAATACGAGAGGATTGAGCACGACGCTTAGAACCCTGAGGATCAACGCTCGGCACAAATCTCCACAGTAACGGACTGTGAGGGCAGAGAATTAGTGGAGCAAAATTGACGTAAGTCCTTACCAAGTAAGCATTGCGAGCGAGAGGATTCGAACCCCTACGTCCATAAGGACACCAGGACCTAAACCGACGGAGTATGTCCATAATAGCCTGCCGGTCCCGCCAGACGGGCCAACTAATGACTTGAACGGCGAATGATGCCTGTTGAACTAATTTTCCCTTGAAAATTGTATGTTTTGTGGTATAATGGCGTTATTGCCTGTAGAGAACAGGAGGCTCACAGCAGTATATTGGTTCATTCGAATAGCGCTGAAACTGGAATAAGTGTGTATTTTGTGGGCAGAAGAATAGGGACTAAGTTACTACGGGTAGGGGGTATGAAAATGGCAAAACAATTCACAATCCTTTCAATCGTGATTATGCTTTCTTTTATGTCAGTTCCGGCTCAGGCAGTGGATACTGACAGGGACGGCATTGCCGATCCCAACGACAACTGTTGGTACGTTATTAACCCGGACCAGACTGACAGCGATTCTGATTGTCCTGCGCAACCTTTTGCATCCGACCCTGAATGCGGAAACGCCTGCGACGATTATTGTCAATATGTGCTTATAGGAGATTTGGATTACGACTGTAAAGTTGACTTCCGGGATTTTGCTCTCCTGCTTACAAATTGGCTTGTTGATTGCAATAGCTTTCCTGAGAACCCGGCGTGTATATCAATTATTGTTGACAATGATGGAGATGGATGGGACTCATCCGTAGACTGCAATGATTTCGACCCTAATGTTTATCCGGGGGCAACGGAGATAGTAGGCGACGGCATAGACCAGGATTGTGACTCTCATGAAACCTGTTACCTGGATGCCGATGATGATGGATACCGGCCTGATGCGATTTCAACGGTTGTTTCCGGCGACATGGATTGTATGGATCCCGGAGAGGCCGCTGCCAGTGATCCGACGGGTGATTGCGACGACGCAGCTGCGAACGTTCATCCGGGGGCAACGGAGATAGTGGACAACGGCATAGACGAGGATTGTGACTCCTGTGAAATGTGCTACCTGGATGCGGATGATGATGGATACCGCCCTGATGCTATTTCAACGGTTGTTTCCGGCGACATGGATTGCATGGACTCAGGAGAAGCCACTGCGAGTGACCCAACGGGTGATTGCGACGATACAGCCGCAAACGTTCATCCGTGGGCAACGGAGATAGTGGACAACGGCATAGACGAGGATTGTGACTCCTGCGAAACCTGCTACCGGGATGCCGATGACGATGGATACCGGCCCGATGCGATTTCAACGGTTGTTTCCGGCGACATGGATTGCACGGACTCAGGAGAGGCCAATGCGAGCGACCCTACCGGTGATTGCGACGATTCTGACCCTGCCCAGAATCCTGGTCAGACAGAAATATGTGACAATGGAGAGGATGATGACTGCGACGGACTAACTGACTCATCTGATCCGGACTGCAGTTCTTAGGCGCGGCGGCCCGGATTTGACCTGACACTGCCGCCATTTCTGGCTGTCCATATCTTTACATCCTTTTGAAAGACTGTTTGGTCGAGAAAACGCAAGTCCTTACCACGTAAGGATTGCGAGCGAGAGGATTCGAACCCCTACGGGCTAAGCCCACCAGGACCTAAACCTGGCGCGTCTGCCAATTCCGCCACGCTCGCGGCCTGCGTAAATCCGAATACCGAATCTCGAAATTCGAAACAAACTCAAATGACACAAGTTCAAAATCCCAAACATTTTGGTCATCTGGACATTCGGATTTCGATATTGTTTGGTGCTTCGAATTTCGTACTTAGTGTTTTTCTATTACGCACTTCTACGTATTATCCTTCCTCAGTGTTTTCCTGCGCCTTTGCATCCGGCTCGGATATCTTTTCAATTCGCTTCTCGGCCTGCTGCAGTATGCCCCGGCAGTGCTTGATCAGGGCCATCCCCTTCTCGTACTGTTCGAGGCTGTCGGCCAGCGGGATTTGGCCCTGCTCTATCTGAGAGACAATGCCGGTCAGCTCCCTGATTGCCTGCTCGAATGTCAAATTTTCAATATCGCTTTTTTGTTTTTTTGCGGCCATATTTTCTCTTTCGAGCTTTCTTTTCAGTTTTACCTTTTCACTTTTGCCTTTTTACTTTCTTGTCACCTTGCTTTCAATCAAATTCTCCTCTGCCAGTTCGGTGAGCAGCACGTCTCCGATTTCGACATCCGTGCTGCTGCGCACCAGCAGGCCGGTCTTTTTTCTGGTGGTGATGCTGTAGCCGCGATGCAGGACGGACTTCGGATTCAGCCCGGCCAACAAATTCTCCTTGGCGGTAAGCTGCAACCGGCACTTGTTGAGCGTCGCATTGGCAGCGGCTGCGGCGCGGTTTTGCAGATTGTTCAAATCGACCGTCACCTTTGCGAGAAGCCGATGCGGCTCAATCCTCGCAATCTGCTCGTAACTTGCCTGCAGGATGTTCCGGGCGTGGTTTACCAACGCCCTTGTCAGCTCGGCCAGCCTCGTATGTGCCTCGTCCAACTGCTGCTGCCTCTCACGGAGGGCCAGCAGCGGATTGCGGAAAACCGAGCTGGCCTGTATCGTCCGCAGGCTCTGTCGCACAAGCTCCAGCCGGCCCTTGATTATACCCATCAATCTGCTTTGCTTGTTCGCCAAGTCCGCGAGGACCTCATACATATCGGGCACGGCCACGACGCCCGCCTTGGTCGGCGTGGACGCCCGCGCATCAGCAACCAAATCCGCAATGGTGGTATCGACCTCGTGACCAACGGCGCTAATCACAGGTATCTGCGAATCGAAAATCGCGCGGGCTACGACCTCTTCATTAAAGGCCCACAAATCCTCCAGCGACCCGCCGCCGCGACCTACTATCAGGACGTCGAGTTTGAGCTTATCATTGCGCCGGTTGACGTCCCTCAGTGCGGCCGCAATTTCCTGCGCCGCTCCTTCGCCCTGCACCGCCACCGGATACAAAAACAGTCTCACACAAGGCCAGCGATTATGGATGCTGTCAACGATATCGTGGACGGCCGCCCCGGATTCGCTGGTGAGTATGCCGATTCTTTGCGGATACGCCGGCAGCGGCTTCTTATATTTGTCTTCAAACAGGCCTTCGGCCCGCAGGCGTTTGACCATTTGCTCAAAGGCCAATTGCAGTGCGCCCGTGCCCGCCGGTATCATCTTATCGACGTAGAACTGATACTTGCCCTGCGGGGCATAAACATCGACATGACCGGTGGCCAGGACGGCCAGGCCGTTTTCAGGCCGGAATTTGACCTTGGCGAAGGAGCTTCGCCACATTACGCAGGGCAGTTGCGAATTCTCATCCTTTAGCGAAAAGTAGCAGTGCCCGCTCTGGTGCAGCTTCCAGTCGGTTATTTCGGCCGTTATCGTAAGCCGGCCGGGCAGACCATTTTCCAGAACCTCCTTTATCAGCGAGTTGATCTGGCTGACCGTATATATCTTGTTTCTGTCTACCATTTCAACGGCAATTATAGGCTGCCGGGGCGAATTATCAATCTCCAGACGATAAGAAGAAAGGCTGCAAGTCGGATGGCGTATTCCTGAGCAACGGCCCCGGCGATAAATTGGGTTTGTTCCGGCTTCGCATCCAGCTTCGCCGCGATAAATTGGGTTTGCTCCGGCTTCGCGGTACGCTTCGCCGCGACAGGTTGGGTTCGTTTGGGTTCGTTTTGGCTTTGAGGGGCCCTGACGAGCGAAAAATTGGGTTCGTTTTGGGTTCGTTTGGGTTCGTTTTTGGGTCCCGCCGAAGGCCCTTGATTTTCGTAAGCCTTTGTGGGGACAGGGGTTGCGGCGATTTTGGGTGTTTTGGGAATTGGGTTCGTTTGTACAAAAAAGGGGGCGATTTGTAGAGGATTCTCGACAGAAATCGAACTTGGGCGATCTACTATTTACGATTTCAGATTTACTATTTAGGACGGATTGGGGTTGGTTGGCTGATTTCACGCTTGGCTCCGCTAAAACTGCCGCCTTATGGCCCGCCTTTGGCGGGCAACAGGGGGGAATTATACCCGATTTTGGAAGAAAAGTCAACGAAAAAGGGCAAAGGAATTGGCCACGAATAGACACGAATTGGCACGAAGAGGGTCTGCCACCGAGGGCCCGCCAGAAGGAGCCCGCCTGCGGCGGGTAAACGGCGGGCAAGCACCGAGAGCACAGAGAACAGAGGTTCAGTCAGCTATTGTGTGCTTGCGCGGCACTTTGCTCGATGCGGGCATCTGCGAAAGTGGCCTTTGCTCGTCCACGGCGAACTTGGTTCGCCCATTGTGAACCTGACTGAAGGAGGACGGAAAGGGGAAATTCGCAGGGAAATTGGGGAGAGTTTTGGTTGACTGTTGGGTGGGGAGGGGGATAATTGGGGCAGCGACCAGGGATATTGGCCAGCGAGGGCACAGGGGGCCCGCCAGAAGGATGGCGGGCAAGCACAGAGGGTTTGCCGGACTTTGGGGACTTGGCATTGGGTCTCTCGATGCGAGGCATCTGCGGGCCCTTGGGTGGCGTCCCCGGGGCCATTTGGTAATGGCCAGCATAGGTTATGCAGGCCGGGAAATCCGCCTCCGGCGGACAAGCAGGGAATTTGACGAGATAGGGAAAAAATTGATTTTTCGGCGGATTTTTTTAATCAACAGTTGGAGGGTGAGAAACGCCTTTATTGTAGATGTGTGAATCCCCGCCTTCGCGGGGACAGGTGGGTAAATGCGTGAAGGGCCGGACGGCCAAGAATGTTTGGGGAGATATGGGTGAGAAAGAACGAAATGGGAATTTGGTTTGGGGAAAATGGGGCTTGGCAGGGTAAATTAGCTGCTGCCAAGCGGCGCATGCGTGGATTCAGGGTTCAGTTTGGTAGTGTCGGCAACTGGGTTGCCGACGTGGAAAGATTGTAGGATGGGCTCGTAGCTCATGCAGGTTGTTGAGGGGAGGCAACTCATGTGGCTAATGGGCCAGAGGAAGAAGTTTATGCGGAAACCATATAAACATAGTTGGGTTTGAAGAAAACATGAGCGAACAGACAATCGAAAGCCACTTTGCCGACCTTACGAGTGCAATCGAGATGAGTCTCAGTGGAAAGAAGCACCTTCCGGCGCTCATTCTCATCTATAGCACTTTGGATATTCTCGCTTGGCTTAATCGACCGTCGACACATCCGGATGTGACCAAGTGCGATTTTCTGGCATGGGTTGACCAGTACCTCCGGCCTGGACCAAGTCTGCATTGCACACCTATAGACCTATATGCGGCTCGATGCGGCATTATTCATTCGTTGCAGGCAGAATCCAAGCTTAGTCGTGAAGGGAAAGCAAGGCAAGTGTGGTATTCTTGGGGTAAGTGCGAAGTTGCTCGACTACGCGCTAGTATTCGCCAAGCCAAGCTGGAGAAAACAGCGGTACCTGTCCAAGTTGAAGCACTCTTCGAAGCCCTGAAAAGCGGCATTACTCAGTTCTTAGAGTCTCTAGAGGCGGACCCCTCACATGCTAAACTCGTTTATGACAGGGCAAGAAAAAAGTTCTTCACTGATATTCCCCATGAGTTGTTATGAACCAATCTCAAACCATCGGATGGAGATGGACGCTCTGCGCCGCTCATCCGGGCAACGTTGAATAGCGAATTGATAATGGGCCAGCGGAGTTTTTTTTGCCGGCAAGTGCGGGTGCCTCGCTCGCCGCGCCGCGCTCGCCGGAGCGGGCCAGCACGCGTTTGGTTTGCTACGCTTGGCCGTAGATTAGTGCGAGAGAGTTGTGGTTTGGTATTTTCTGGTTTGATAAAGAGGGCGGGGTTGGGTATTATTAAGCATGAATAGACTATAAATCAAGATGAGATGCGAAAGGTGAAAATCTGGGAGCAAGGAAGAACACAACCGTTAAACGCCGCTCTGCCTGGAGAACTTCAAAGGCGAGCAAGGACGATGCACAGAGACCAAAGAGGCAACTTGCAAAAAAGGTCTTATGGGGATGCTGGATCGCTTATGGAGCACTGGCCGCGGGCGCCACTCTCTGGATAGCAGTTACTCCTCGTGTTTTTGTATATCCATCAGTCGCTCTTGATCCAGCAAATCCGATGTTCACTATGTTTGTTGTTCGTAATGAGGGATATCTGGCTATTCGCGATGTCAAGTTCGAATGCTCCATTGGTGATCTCACACTTCCCGATGGCACACAAGTGAAAGCTGAAGTGCCCTATGACAATAGGTTTTTTGACCCGAATCAGGTTGCACGTGTGATTGATCCCGGAGAGGAGTGGGCAGAACTACTGCCGCTCTCTGGTATGAAAAATAATCGGTTTGAGAAAGCAGACATAGCAGTTACTCTATTATTCCGTCCGTTCAGATTTTGGCCCTTCTCGTTGTACGTTCACAAAGAGAAACATCGTTTTGAAACCCGACAGGGAAAGGATGGACAGTGGCATTGGTTCCCTCAGCCCATCAAGAAATGAGAAATTGTGGATGTCTTTGCCGGCAAGGGGTTACAGCAACGGGCTCCGCCAATGAATTGGCGGGGTAAGAAGGTTTTGAGATTGCTTCGGCGACCAAAGGGGAGCGTAGAGCGGGCAGCGTACAGCGTGAAGTGGATTCCTGCTTGCGCAGGAATGACAAAAGGGAAATTGCCGCGGCGCAACGTTTCACATTGCGAAAAAAGACCTGGGCATGGCAGTGCCCCCGGCAAGGGAGGCCCGCCAGAAGGACGGCGGGTAAACGGCGGACAAGTGGCGGGGGCTAACAGGTAAAAGCAAAAAGGGCTGTCGGTTCGAAGCCGGCAGCCCTTTTGCCCTCGTACGAGGCTATATTTATGCGGTTGAACTAAGGCGCGCCTCTGAGCCACTGGCGCGCGAAAATGGCAAGGTCCTTGAAGTCAACTTTGCCGTCGCCGTTGAGGTCGGCATCGCGGACGCAGTTGCAGGAGATGTTGACGGTTCCATCAGGATTGGTCGTTGAGATTTCCTCACAGAACTCACACTCTGGGCAGTCGCCGCTGCAAGTCGGCTGTACGGGCTCGCCGCCAGTCTCCACGCGGATGGTTGCGGTCGTCGTACCGGCGTAGTCCTCCAGTTGGCTGCCGGCGCAGCCTTCGAACTCAATCTGATAGGTAATGTCGAAAAAGCTGTCCACGGCGAAGTCCCCGGAGGGGAGCTTAACGAGAGTAGTCTGTCCGGGGCCGGGCAGGCCGAGGTCGGTTCCGGCCCTGAATCGGAGGGTGCAAAAGTCCGGGTCTCCGAAGAGTTCGCCCTGGAGTTGGAACATATCGGTGGCGAATGTCTGGACCGGGTCGCCGGGGTTGCGTGGGCCGGTATGGATTTCCCCGGTCAGCGGCATCACGATGTGGCGATTGAAACCTTCAAGTTCGCCCGTGCCGGTCACGTCCCAGTCGAGGTCTCCTTCAAAAGTGCTGCGGTCGCCGCCGAGGCTGCCGTCTGGGCTGCTGACGACATTGAAGAAACCACCGAGGGGCCCATCGAGCTCGATGGTGGTTCCCGCCGGGAGGCCGTCGATTATCATGTAGACTTCGTCTGGGCTGACATATTCACAGCCTTCGGGGGGCAGGTCAACGGTGCCGCCGCCGTTATCCGGCATTATGCAGTTGAAGCCGGGATCAGCGGAGATTTCGACGTGACAATCTTCAGCGCCGCGGCAGTTGCAGTCCAGCACCGTTATTCGGCCGGTATTGGGGTCGAAGTTGACGGAGGCGGGCTGACATTGTTCGGCGCCTGGGCAGGCGGCTACTTTACATGCGCTGGCGTCCTCGGTCGGCTCGCAGTCCACGGGCACGCAGTCACACCTTATATCGAGGGTTCCGTCGCCCTTAACGACTATGGCGTCATCGCAGGCAAAGCCCGACGGGCAGGCGCCTATGCAGGTCGGCTGGACAGGCCCGCCGCCGGTCTCTATCCGGATGGTGGCCGTGGTTGTGCCCGCGTAGTCCTCCAATTGGCTGCCTGCGCAGCCTGCAAACTCAATCTGATACGTGATGTCAAAGAAGCTGTCCACCGCGAAATCGCCGTTAGGCAGCTCAATGAGAGTGGTCTGGCCGGGGCTGGGCAGGCCCAGGTCGGCGCCGGCCCGGAATCGAAGGGTGCAGAAGTCGGGGTCGCCGAAGAGCTCACCCTGCAGGATGTACATATCCGTGGCGAAGGTCTGGACGGGGTCTCCGGGATTGCGTGGTGCGGTGTGCATCTCTCCGCTGAGCGGCATCGAAAGATGGCGATGGAAACCTTCGAGGTCGCCGGTGCCGTTGACGTCCCACGATAATGTGGCATCGAAGGTTATCCTTTCGCCGCCCAGAGTTCCGCCGGGCGTCTTTACGATATTGGTGAACTCATACAAGGGCCCATCAAGCTCGATGGTGGTTCCCGCCGGAAGACCATCGATGATCTTGTAGACTTCGGTGGGGCTGGTGTATTCACAACCCTGCGGGGGCAGGTCTGCGGTGCCGGCACCGTTATCGGGGACGACACAATTGAAGCCGGGGGCGCCGGAGATGTCCACACGACATTCATCCGGGCCGCGGCAGTTGCAGTCAAGGACGGTGACCCAGCCGGTGCACGGGTCGAAGTTGACCAGCGTGGGGACACATTCGCTGGGGACCGGGCAGCCTGAGGTTCTGCAGGCCAGGCCGTCGGGCATCGGTGCACACTCCTCGAAGCCGGTTTCCATCCGAATTGTCTCAGTTGTTGTACCGGCGTAGTCGTCCAATTGGCTGCCGGCGCAGCCTTCAAACTCAATCTGGTAGGTAATATCAAAGAAGCTGTCCACGTCGAAATTGCCGGTCGGCAGCTCTGTTAGAGTAGTATGGCCCGGACTGGGCAGGCCGTAATCGGTGCCCCAGGTAATGCGAAAGGTACAGAAATCGGGGTCTCCAAAGAGCTCACCTCGGAAGCGGAAGAAATCAGTATCGAAGGCCTGCACGGGGTCGCCCGGGTTTCGCGGGCCGGTATGGACCTCGCCAAAAACGGGCACCCAAAGACGGCGGTTGAAGCCCTCGAGCGATCCTGTTCCGGTGACGGTCAAATCCAGCGTCGCCTCGAAGCAGTGGCCGTGCCCACCGAGGCTGCCGCCGGCCGTCTCGCACTCGCACGGGTCCAAGGGTATCGAGCACGACACGCAAAGAGAAGGGCCGGAGCAGCAGATAAAGTCCATCAGGACGCCCTCCATCTCTATCGTGGTATCGGGCGGCAGCCCTTCGATGATTTTGAAGACATCGTCGGGGCTGGTGTACTGACAGCCTGCCGGGGGCAGCGTGGCAGTTCCCGTGCCGTTATCCGGCACTGCGCAGGCCGTGCCGGCTGCCGCAGGAACAGTCAACACAGCGATACAGGCGGCCAAAACAAAGACAATTACGAGTTTTCGCTCTAATCCGGTCATCTCAAGTCCTCCTCAAAGAATACGCAGGGACAGCCTGCACGTCTTACAAACCGACAGTAATAAGAAGCGGATTCAGCCAAAAAACATCCGCGCATACTCCTCACTCACTTTACAAACGCTCAACGGGATTAATTCTAACATCCTGAGGCAGCATAATCAACAAAAAAATCAGCAGAATTACAAAATAAATTGAGGCCTGTCTCAAGGATTAAACAGGGGCTTGCGGCCGCCAATGCGGCTGAAAATCCCCCAACGCGGAACCTTCTTTCTTACTGCGGCCATGCCCTGACATTCGGCATTCAGTGTAAGAAGAGATACACCGGAGCTTTTATAGGACCGTGACATGAGGCGATGCTTTGTGGCAAATTAAATCTTTGAATCTCTGTAATTTCCTTGATTTGTCCGGTCTGATGCGGTATAATGCACAATTGAAAGGACGTGAGAATCAAGCAGGGACGCCAATGCTGTGCTGACCATTGATGGAAGAAGATGAATCCTTGGCTTGAAACTTTAGGTGTCATCCTCGTTGCCGCGGCGGGCATCGGCCTGGGAAGAACATTTTCAGTATTGCGCAAACCTTATTGGGTGTTGGGCTACATTCTTCCCGCCGTGCTGATCTGTGCGCTGATAGCAGTGCGATGCACAAGTTCGCTGGCCTTCGTTCCGCCGCTGCTCTGGATGACGGCGCATCGGGCAAAGTTTGTCATACTGGCTTTCGCCGTCACGACGGGCCTGACCACGCCGATGTCGCGCCTGCCCCGCAAATTCGAGAAGTGCGTCATCTGCGCTTTGATGGTTGTGGTCGTGGTGTGGTTCTCAATTCTGCCTTTTCTGGTTCCCGCATTCATTAAGGACGACCTGTCAAATCTCAGGATGAGATTCGACTCCAACGGAATTTGCTTCCAGACCACCAACTACACCTGCGCTCCGGCGGCGGCGGTTACGGCGCTGCAGAAGCTGGGCCTGCACGCGCACGAAGGGGAGCTCGCAGTGCTCTCGCACACCAGCCCGATCGCCGGGACGCTTCCGGGCTGTCTCGAAGCAGCGCTTCAGAACCGCTACGGCGCCGACGGCCTAAAGTGCCGGTATCGCCACTTCAATTCGCTCGATGAATTGAGAAGCGCCGGCATCACATTGGCGGTTGTCAGAGATGCGTTCTTGTCGGACCACTGCGTGGCGGTGCTCGGCGTATCCGATCAGGCCGTGATTCTGGCCGACCCCATCGCCGGCAAGCAGTTAATGTCTCATCGGCAGTTCGAAAGCGTCTGGAGATTCACCGGAATAGTCCTAAAACGAGATGTGGCCCAAAGTAAAAGTACCTGATGCCGCCTCCTTACAACCCGCCGGACGCTGCTAAAGCTGACGATTACCTGGACCCGGACCTTCTAATACCATCTAAGTCTCCGACCAAATCGGGTCTCAAGGTATTCCGCTAATTCGGTGGTCAGTTCCGGCTCAGCGCTGTCACTGTTCCCAGTGATGTAGATTACCACCGGGCCGGTCGCCTCTGTCAGCCACTCAAAGATGATTTCGTCTCCGTCAGGTGTGACCACCCGGCGAAGTGCCTTGCTCGGAGCGGGTGTTTGGCCCAAAATAGTCCCGTCACGCAGACGGTCGTCGACGTGCGACCACCCGCGGTCATTGATAAAAGCCATCGTAGCCTGAGACACTTGTTCGGCGGTCAGATTGGTTTCAATGACGCCGGTATTGGTGCTTTGAATTGTCCGCTTGCGCCCAAACATGAAGAAGAGTGCCGCAAGAATTGCCCACAGCAGCACCACTGCGCCGATTACGTTGATTCGAACTCCAACCTTTCTGATTCGGCGGCATGGCGCCTGCGGTGTAAACGGTCTCATTGCCGACATCCTGTCTTGATCGCATTGGCACGACTGCTCAAGCCAGCCTTAACATTTCTATTCAATGCGCTTTCGGTAGAGCCTGGTCTGAAGGGAATTTTGCCAACCGGTCCAGTTCGAATCGCTCAGCTCGTTTTCGATGGCGGCGTTCACCTGATTCATCTTGGCGTCGAGGTCGTCGATATAATAAACCATGAAAGCCTCGGGCGTTGCCGGGAGCTTCGGCGAGCCGAACTCGTACTCACCGTGGTGGGCGAGGATAATATGGCCCAGAGCATCCAGAATCTGCGTATCCACAGGTGTTCCACGGGCTGCGAGCGCATCGGCTTTGTGATTTATCATCAGCAGACTCTTGATGACGTGTCCGATTAGCTGACCGGAGTCGGTATAAGAAAAAACCATATCGTATGAAAGCTCTTCGGTCTTGCCGATATCGTGCAGGAATATCCCGGCGAGCACCAAATCGCTCTGCACTTTCGGATATAGGGGCAATACGGCCGCGGCCACGCGCATCATGTTAAGAGTGTGTTCGAGCAGACCGCCGAGGTAATTATGATGCAGGGATGTGCCGCCGGGGGCGCTGCAGAATTTTTCCATCAGCGTCTCATCTACCAGGAATTCGCCCGTCAAAGCCTTCAACTGCGGGTTTTTTATTTGTGCGACAATGTCTTTGACCTGCTCAAACATCTGGCCGGTATCGTTTTGGGTCCGCGCGAGAAAATCTTCGAGCCGGACCTTGCCTGCATCGACGACGCCGACGGTATTTACCACGATTTGCAGATTGTTCTGGTACAGCTCGCTCCTTCCTTCGATATGAATAAAACCCGGCTTCGGAAGCGCCTTGTAAACCGCTTCGGTGGCCTGCCACATGCGTCCGTTCAACTGGCCGGTGCGGTCCGACAGGAACATCGCAATGTACAGATCTCCCCGGGAGGTGCTGCGAAGGATCGGCTCCCTGACAATGTAAATATCGTTGATTGTCTCGCCCGGCTGGATTTCGTTTATGAATTTATGCGTCATTTTCGCACTCCGTGACCACGAGTTTTTTCAATTCAGACAGTTGTTGCCCATCATATTCGCTCGGCTGGCCGTATGCAAGCAGTGATTTGAAGCCGATGGCTCGGGTCCGTTTGGCGTAAGTTGGTTTGTCCAACATTTGTAAGAGTCCAAAGCGTCCGGCCCGGCTTGAGCCAGCGTATAGGCTCTCAGGACCCTGTGTTCTGAGGATGGTGATTTGAGCGTCCCAGCCAGTCGATAACGATAACTGTGATATTGTCGTGGCCGCCGGCGGCATTTGCGGCATCGACCAGTGCTTCACACGCGGCCTGGCAGTCCGCCCGGCTTTCCAATATTGCCGCGATTCGGCGGTCGTCTATCGCGCCCGTCAAGCCGTCTGTGCACAGGAGCAGGCGGTCGCCCTTTTTCAGCGCAAATGAACGCACGTGGGGCTTCACTTCTTCGGCTTCCATTCCGACGTAATGCGTGATTTGATTTGCCGCAGCGTGATTCTCCGCTTCTTCGGGCCTGATTTTTCCTTCGCTGAGAAGTTCAGATACCACCGAGTGATCTTTGCTAAATTGTCTCAGCCGGCCTTTGCGGTAACGGTACATCCTGCTGTCGCCGAGGTTGGCGACGTAGGCGCGTCCGCCCCTGAGCAGCGAGGTGACAAGCGTTGTTCCCATTTCTTTGTAGCCCGTCTCACTGGTTCCCTCCAGAATTACCTGCCTGTTCTGCTCGACAATCGTTTTCTTCAAAAGAGAGATTATGGCCCTGCGTCCCGAGGATTTCAGTTTTGCGAGTGTGTTCTCAATCATGACCGGCAAGTCCTCGGCGACGATGTTTGCCGCGAGTGCCCCTCCTCTGTGCCCTCCCATTCCGTCAGCCACCATAAAAAGACCCGGTTCGGGCTCGACAATGAAGGCGTCCTGATTGTCCTGGCGGAGCATGCCCACGTCGCTGGCGGCGCCCCAGCAAAACGGACAATGCGTCAGCAAATCGCTTGTCGATTCAACCGTCATTTCGGCGTTTCTCGCTCCCGGGACTATATCAGGCTCTGTTTGCACCAGGGGCAATAGTCCCAGAATTCAGTATCGACCGACCAGCCGCATTTTGTGCAAATTTCCGGGAAGGGTCTGACTCGCCACGGTTTTCGGACCTTGCGATGGCACCAGGGACAATAGCGCATGAACCGCATTATTTTCGCGCTGCAGTAGTTGCACCTGCTGTTATAGCGGACGCCCTGCGAGCGAGTCGAACTGGGCGACCGGAAACCTGGACCGTAACACCACGGGCAGAATCGCCATTCGGGCAGGAGGCCTTTTCGGCAGGTGGGACAAACGAGGCTAAAGGTGGTGCGTCTGTCAAAGTGGTTGCGTTCGCTGCCGCACCAGGGGCAGGCAATCATAGTTTCGGCAACGGGCTCGGCGCAGGAGGTGCACTTGAAGAGGGTGGGAAATACTTTGGCGTAACGCTTGGCAAAAGTCTCGCGGCGCACCTGTCGCCAGTCCGGTTTCCTGCCGTTATCCGCCGGCAGCGTCAGCCTTTTCCTGAGGTCCTTCGGCGCCGCCTCGAGGAGTGCGGCAAGCATCTGCTCGGCGTCGGCAAACCGCTTGTCGGGGTCTACCGTGAGGCTCTTTCGCAGGAAGCTCACCATCGCCGTATTGGCGCGCTGGCGCAGCCGTTTATGTCCCCGCATCGGCCAGCGAAATGGCCAGCGCGGGAGCACGCCCGTAATGAACTCATAGAGGATAAGGCTCACGGCAAAACAGTCGCTGCGATAGGTCGGGCGGCCATAAGCCTGCTCCGGTGAGACGTAGCCCGGCGTGCCGTACTCATCTATGGTCTTCATCCGCCCCTTGAACTGCAACGAGATTCCGAAGTCACCAAGAGCCGCGCGGCCGTGCGGAAACAAGAATATGTTACCCGGGGTGACATCACAGTGGACCAGGCGATTTCGGTGCGCGTATGCGAGTCCGTCAAGCACCTGGGCAACGATGGAAACAATCCGGCGCAGCGACATCGGTCTCGAGCAGTCGTCCAGGGTTCTGTAGGACAATTCCGTGGCGAGAACGACGTGGCCGTCGATGATGTCGGCGTTCTTGACAGGCATTATATGACGGTGTCTTAGTTTGCTGACCAGGCGAATCTCGTGAAAAAGGCCCTGATTGTCGCGCTGCCCGTTAACGTCCATCAAGGGTATCTTGAGGGCGACCCACAAACCTTCGACGCAGTCCTTGGCCCTCCAGACCTCGCACGAGCCGCCCTGGCCCAGGCATTTCTCCAGACGATACTTGCCCAAGCGCATGCCCCGCACAAGATTCAGGCTGGTTTCAGTCGCCTTTTTGCTCATGGCTGCCACGGTTATTACACTGTCTTTATCCTCGGCCGCCGGTTTGGCGGGCCTTGCCGCCAACCCACCGGCGTCCAATTGCATCTATTCTATCCGAACCTGAAGCCGGAGCAACAGCCATCACACTTTTGGTAATAGATTTTTGCCCTGTGCCGAACAGGATCATTTCCGCCGGACCGCGGGTGCACTTCATATTTGTAGGTAGGAAGGCAGGCTATTGGGGTTCTATGGTCGTGCAGGGCTTACGAGGGGAGTGGATTCCCGCTTTCGCGGGAATGACAACGGGGGAAAACGAATCGGGAAGAAACGGGGGCAATGATACGGGCAAAGAATCCACGTACAAACGCGAAGTGCACCGCCGGACCGCTTGGGGCGGGTTTTGCCCTTGCAAGCCCGTGTCCATTAAGCTATAAACGTGGTTTCTATTTGCCGGGACTTGAGTGAAGATAAAGGATGGCCTATGCGATACAGCCGGATGTTCATACCGACCGTGAAGGAAGTGCCCGCCGATGCCGAGGTGGTAAGTCACAAGCTGATGATACGGGCTGGTTTGATGCGGAAAGTGGCCAGCGGGACCTACACCTATCTGCCGTTAGGCTGGCGGTCGCTGAAAAAAGTCATAAATATCGTCCGCGAGGAGATGGACCGCAGCGGGGCACAGGAAATCCTGATGCCCTCGGTACAGCCGATGGAGCTTTGGGAGAAGACGGGCCGGAACGTTGACTACGGCCAGACGATGGTGAAGTTCGAGGACCGCCACGGCCGATGGAATGTCCTGGCGCCGACCGCTGAGGAGGTCGTCACGAGCATCGCCGCCGGCGAGATAAGCTCTTATAAGCAGCTTCCGGTCAACCTCTATCAAATCAGCTTCAAGTTCCGCGATGAGTTTCGCCCCCGCTTCGGCGTCATCCGATCCCGCGAATTCATAATGAAAGATGCTTACAGCTTCCACGACAGTCCCGAAAGCCTCGATGAAACCTATAAGGTCATGTACGATACATATTGTCGGATTTTTAAGCGGTGTGGGCTTGATTACGTTATTGTGGAGGCCGAGTCGGGCGAGATGGGCGGCTCCGGCTCGCACCAGTTCACCATCCCCTGTGAATCCGGCGAGGACATAATCGTCCACACCGAGGACGGCACGTACGCGGCAAACCTCGAAAAAGCAGCCGTTGACCCGCTCGCCAGAGAAAAGGCCGGCGCCGACATCCCCCCGCCCGAGGAGGTTCATACCCCCAATATCGGCAGCATCGAAGCCGTCTGCGCATTCCTGAAGACACAGCCCAAAGACATGATTAAGACGCTCATCTTTGCCGCCGGACCGCAAGTGATCGCAGCATTGGTGCGGGGCGACCACGAGTTGAATCCGGAGAAGCTTACCCAGGTCCTCGGCGGAAAACATGCTGAACTCGCCGACGAGGGAACGATAGAAAAAGTCACCGGCGCGAAAGTTGGCTTTGCCGGACCAATGGGGACGGCCAATAAGGTCTCGAAAATTATTGTCGACCATGCGGTCGCGGCTATGGCCGTGGGAGTGACCGGCGCCAACAAGACGGATTACCATATAAGGAACGTAGTGCCGGGCAGGGATTTTCCGCTGGAAGGTGAAAACGTCGTCATTGCCGACATTCGAAACGCGGTCGAAGGCGATACACACAAGGGCAAAAAACTCTTGTTCCGGCGGGGCATAGAGGTCGGACAGGTCTTTAAGCTCGGAACCAAATACAGCGACAAGCTGGGCGCCAAGGTGCTCGACGAAAATGGCGTGGAAAAACCCTGCCTCATGGGCTGCTACGGCATAGGCATCAATCGCATCATTGCCTCGGCTGTTGAGACAAGCAGCGACAAGGACGGCATTATCTGGCCCATCAGCATCGCTCCCTTTGAGGTCTTGATTGCCTGCGTCAATCAGGACGAAGAGGATGTCACCGGGGCGGCAGAGGCCATTTATCAGAAGCTCCTCGACAGAGGTGTGGACGTGCTGCTGGACGACCGCGATGTTCGCGGAGGAGTCAAGTTCAAGGACGCCGACCTGATTGGAATACCCATCAGAGTCACGGTCGGCAAAAAGTCCGTTGCCGAAGGAAACGTCGAGATAAAACTCCGCCGCGAATCCGAAAGCCTAAAAGTACCCATTGACCAGGCGGCCGTGAAGACCGTTGAATTCGTCAAGTCACTGAAAGAACAGTTAAAGGCATGATTATACTTCTTGTCATTCGCGGGCCGGGTTGTGACCGCTGCAGAAGCAGGGCCAGGAATCAAGCCGCCTTTAGCAGGTCTTCGGAAAATGATGCGATTGAGACTTCGCCCGAAGCCTGTCCTATTCCCGGATTGCCGCTCCCTGCTTTCGCAGGGACAAGCTTCGCGGGAATGACAGAGAAGGTTAGCAGACAATGTGGGAGCTGAAAGACCCAAGGCCGGTGAAGCTGATAACAGGCATTTTAGGCGCCGATGATCGATGTTTGAGCGCGGCTGCACAGGCGATAGAGGGTGAATTGGGGAGGACCGACCTGGTTAGTGATGTCTGGCCGTTTGACCAGACGGAGTATTACAGAGAACAAACGGGCGAAAATATCCTCAGACAGTTCGTGAGCATCGAAGAACTGATTGATCCGGGCCGACTCGCGCAAATCAAGCACCAAACCAACAGGCTCGAACAGAACCTGGCGGCGGAACTGAAGCTCGCCCTGCCGCGGCCGGTAAATCTTGACCCAGGCATAATTGAGCCTTCAAAGCTGGTTTTGGCCTCAACAAAGAACTATTCGCATCGTATATATATCGGCGAGAATGTGTACGCTGAAGTTACATTGATTTTTGATAAGGGCCAATGGCGTCCGTTCGATTATACTTACCCCGATTACAGACAGCAGTGCTACTTCGATTTTTTCGACAAGGTCAGAACGCGGCTGGTTGAACAGCTAAGGAGGCACGATAGTTAACCGGTAACGGTGGGTGTGAGCTTGTTGCGACGGCGGCGTCACGATATTTTGGACGATTGAGAAACTCAAGGAGCAGAGAATTAAGGAGACAGGCCGATTAAAACGATAATTGCATCCGCGTTGGCTCTGTTGACCGGCTCTTTCATTCTGTCAGTGACTCTGACGGGCATGGTAAGGGTATTCGCCCAGCGAATTGGTTTTCTTTCGCGCCCGGTTAAGGACAGATTCGGCACCAGAACCGTGCCTCTTGGCGGCGGGATTGCCATCTTCGCCGCCGTGACAACCATCATGATTGCGGCCGTTTTGTCGGTAAAATTCCTTCTTGTTCCGGGCCGGCTCGGCTGGATCGTCAAGACCGCCAACATCGCCCCCTCTGATTTCCTCGGCAAAATCAGTCAGCTCGCGGTCATCATGGTCGGCGCATTTGTTCTGTTCGCACTTGGTCTTTGGGACGACAAGAAGCGTCTGGGTCCGTTTTTGAAGCTTGGCGTTCAGTTTGTGGTTGCGATAGCCGCCGCTGCGTTTGCGGAGGTTCGGGTGGAGCTTTTCATAGAAAGCAGGATAGCGACCTCACTGCTTTCGGCCTGTTGGATAGTCCTGATAATTAACGCCTTCAACTTCCTCGACAATATGGACGGCCTGGCCGCCGGTATCGCGGTGATCGCGAGTTCGATTCTGTTCGCGGCCGCGGCTATCAGCGGGCAGGTTTTTGTGGGAGGTCTGGCGGTTGTTCTTGTCGGGGCCCTGCTGGGTTTTCTGGTGTTCAATTTTCCTCCGGCCAAAATCTATATGGGTGACGCGGGCTCTTTGGTGGTCGGGTTCCTGGTGGCACTGTTGACGCTGCGCACCACGTATTATCACGAGGCACAAAGTGGTCCGTGGTATCCGGTTTTTCTGCCCGTGCTGGTCATGGCCGTTCCGCTGTACGATTTTTTCAGCGTGACTCTGCTGCGGATAAGACAGGGAAAAAGCCCGTTTGTGGGTGATACTCAGCATTTCAGTCATCGGCTGAAGAGTCACGGGCTGACGGACAGCCAGACGGTTCTGACATTGTATCTGGCGACGTTGTGCACGGGTCTCGGCGCGACTTTTCTCTATCAGGTCAATTCGGCCGGCGCCATTCTAATCTTTGCTCAAACGTTCATGATATTGGCCATTATCGCTGTTTTTGAAACCACCGGCAAAAATGACAAAAGTGGCGACTGACTCGATTTTCGGCAAGAGCAGGGGACAGGTGATTTTGGAGCACGTGATCGTTGTGCTCTGTCTTTGTGTGATTGCCCTTCGCACGACCTTTAGCGAAGGTCCCGGTGCGCGGCTGGCGAACCAGCCGATTAATTTGGGCGACAGGGTGTACAGCTTGTGCGTATCGGGCGTATTGATACTCTCGTTTGTGATTTGGCTCGTGTCGAGTCTTTGGGGCAGGAGGTTCATATACCGGCTCACGGGTCTGGAGACAGGGCTGGCGGTTTTTTTTGCGGCGGCCCTTATAGCGGGCCTGGCGGCCGCGGACAAGCGCGCCGCCGTCACTGATTTCGTGACGCTGTGTGCTCCGGTTCTCATGGCTGTCGTGCTGGCCCAAAGCCTGGATTCTCAATCAAAGATAAAACTCGTATTGACGGTAATCGCCGGTCTGGGCGTCGCGTCGGCCTATCAGTGCGCTTACCAGTTCTTCGTAAGCAACCAAATCGAGATCGAGCAGTATGAGCAGGCCCCGGAGAGCAAGCTTGAACCGCTCGGCATTCAACCCAACACTCTGGCTCACTGGCAATTCGAGCATCGTCTGTACTCGCGCGGTGTGAACGGGTATTTCACGACGAGCAACTCGGCCGGCTCGTTCTCAATGCTGGCGTACTTTGCCGGTTTTGCCCTATTGGCCGAGAGATTCAAGACACGAAAGCCAGGCGCCTCTGCTGGCCGGAAGGTCCTCGTCGCCGGCATTACGCTGGCGGTGCTGATTCTTGGTCTAGCAATTACGCGGAGCAAAGGAGCAATAGCGGGAGCACTGATTGCGGCGGTGCTGTTGGGGCTCAGCTTGCTTTTTGGCGACCGGCTCAGAGCACACAGAAAAAAGGCGGTGATCCTCGGCGTTGCAACGCTTGTAGTGGTTGGCTGCGGGGTGGTTCTGTACGGTCGTGCCTACGGCCGACTGCCTGGCGGCAACTCGATGCTTGTCAGATGGCAGTATTGGCAGGCGTCCGTCGACATGTATGCCGACCACGCCCTGACAGGCGTCGGCCCGGGTAATTTTGTTTATTTCTATCCGCGCTACAAGACCGGGGCGGCGCTTGAGACCGTTTCGGACCCTCACAATTTTTTGCTGGCGGTGCTGACTCAATATGGCCCGCTGGGGCTTGTCGGATTGCTCTTGATGATTGTTATGCCGTTATGGGCGGCAGCGTCGGCACGCGGCTCAAGTTTGGAGGTGAAGACCAAGGGTGCTGGCTTGGCATACCGGAGATTGGCCGGTGTGTCGGCGATCGCAATATCGGCTACGCTGCTGGTGTTCCGGCCGATAATCACGGATGCCGGCGTGTACGGTACACTTGACGTGATTATTTATGGCGTCTTCACGTTATACATAGCGCCGATAGTCGCGTTTGCCCTTGGCTTTTGGCTCGTCAGGGCGAATGTGAGCGTCGACGAAACAGCCCATCCCGAGATTATCACCGTTGTTCTTTTGTGTGCGATAATTGGTTTCCTTATCCACAACCTGATAGATTTTGCCATCTTCGAGCCGGGGATTCTGACCACTTACTGGGCGGTGGCGGCATGCCTGGTTGGACTGTACTTGCAGCAAAGGTCCCGTCCGCAGATAGTTCTAAAACCGACAGCTCCTGTAAGAATAGCTGTGGTCGCCGCGGGAGCGGCGGTTATTTGGGTATTCTTCAGTTACTCCCTGCTTCCCCTGGCCAAAAGCACGGCCAAAATCACACAGGCCTACCAGGCGACCAGCCTCGGCGACCTCGAACGAGCGCATGGTCTTTTGGCTGCTGCCGCTGACGATGATGGTCTGAGTGGAGCCGCTTTGTCGCTGAACGGCCGGTTGTACCTTGAACAATTCTATGCCTTCGGTCTTGAGCAAAAGGACCTTCTGGTTTGCAGCGAGAAGTGCCTGCGCGAGGCCATCGCCCGCAACGGGGCGGACTTCAAGAACTTCGAGCGGCTGGCGGAGGTGTACAGTCTGCTTGCCGAAAAATCCCCCT
Source organism: Sedimentisphaerales bacterium (assembly GCA_035527845.1). Lineage (GTDB taxonomy): Bacteria > Planctomycetota > Phycisphaerae > Sedimentisphaerales > Anaerobacaceae > JAUWKC01. Next base: position 25,635 of record DATKZT010000033.1, read on the forward strand.
CTCGTCAAAAGTCGGATTATCTGGAGCGGGCATTCGACACTGCCCTTGGCGCAGTTGAGCGATATCCGGGCTCCGGGCGGTTGCGTTTCCAGCTGGCCCAAATCGCAGAGGAGCTGGGCAGGACCGATGTCGCTGTTCGGCAGTACAAGCAGGCGGTGGAAATTGAAGACAGCTATCGCAGGCAATTCCGACTAATGTATCCGGGGCAGGAAGTATTCAGCCGGCTCGGCCAGGAGAAATACCAGAAGGCGATTGAGCGGGCCGAGCAGCTTGCCAAATTATCGGGGCCATGACATCGCCTGCTATGTATCTTCCATCGTGCTGACTATCTTGTCCGGTATATCAAAATTGGCGTACGTGTTCTGGACGTCGTCGTGGTCCTCGAAGGCGTCCATAAGGGCAATTATTTTCTTCGCGGTCGATTGGTCAGTAATTTGGATGGTACTTTGCGGGACCATCGAAATCTCCGCAATCTGGGTGGCTATTTCCTTTTCGTTCAACGTTTCTTTGAGCTTCTCGTAGGCGTCCGGGTCACACGTTATTTCGTAAACATCCCCCGTGTTCTGCATGTCGTCGGCGCCGGCATTGAGAGCGATTTCCAAAAGCTGCTCCTCGTCAATCGCGTCGGCGCCAACAGTGATGAGTCCTTTCTTGCTGAACATCCAGTTGACGCAGCCGCCGGTGCCTAATGAGCTTCCGTGCTTTTCGAATATTCTCTTGATTTCGGGTCCAGTGCGGTTGCGATTGTCGGTCAGGGCCTCAACCATAATGGCCACCCCGGCGGGCCCGTAACCCTCGTAGAGCACCTCCTCGAAGCTGGCCCCTCCGACCTCACCCGTGCCTTTTTTGATTGCCTTTTCGATGGTATCTTTGGGCATGTTGGCCGCCTTGGCCTTGTCGATGGCGTATCGCAGAGCAAGATTTGCCGCGGGGTCGCCGCCGCCGCTCTTGGCCGCGACGATTATCATCCGCGCCAATTTGCTCCAGAGCTTGCCCCGCTTGGCGTCCACCGCCGCCTTCTTATACTTTATCCCTGCCCAGTGTGAATGACCTGACATACCTGCTCCTATTGAATTACCGGTGACCGGAACCAAACAAGAGGTAATTATATCCGGTCATTGGGTGAATGTGTAGCATTATTTCGTGGCGGCTGAGCAGCTCCGGTCTTGAATCTGACGCACCGTCACGGAAGCCGCAATTTCGCCAGTTCGATGCCTCGGTCGTTTGCGGGCTATAGTCAGTTCGAATCGGACCGCGATTCAGAGGCTCATCGGTTTAATCTCATAGTTGTCGAGGTCCACACTCGCGCTGGTCGTAAGTAGGTAGATGGTGGTGGATTCGGTTAAGGGTCCGGCGAAATGCAGACCCGCCTTGCTTTCGGGCAGCTCAATTGTCGCATCGTCGCCGTCCAGTCCATAGAATATTCGGATTCGACGCGTCGCTTCCTCATAGGCAAGTTTCAATCTGGCCGACTTCGGCTCTTTGTCTAAGCGAACCTGGCGGCCGGGGCTCTTTTCAGGTGGAGAGCCGGCTTCCTTGTCGTTTATATCCACTCCGATACGGTTGTTCTTTAGGTAAAGAATCAGCGTCCGCACACGGTCGTCTTTCAGCCAGATGGTGAAGGTGGGTCCGCCTTTTCGCAGGGACGGATTGAAACGAATGTTCCTGAGCACCATGTTCATCTCGAAGGACCCTTCGCCGACAATGCGGTTCAGGCCGCTGACCGGCGCGAGGGCGTCGATCGTGTATTGCCCGGCGCCGTTGAAGCCGCCCTTATAGCTGTGGTAGTCGGCCCAGTCTTCGGCGTCAAAAGCATCCGGCCCGGTAAATGTCTCCACAACGTGTTTGACGCGCACCGGCGGATAGGCAAGGGCGGGCGAGGGCGTCATCAGCCATTTCAGGTTAAACGCATAGTGCTGTTGGCTGGTCAGCAGGTGAATCACACCGTCGCCCGCCTGGACGCCCGTCATGTAACCACGATACTCGCCGTTGCGCCGGCTCATGGTAAACATAGCCCCCGCCGTCGTTTCAACCGCCCGGCCCGGCCCGTCGTCGCTTATCAGCCGCTTGTAGGGCCACGTCTTGCCGCCGTCGGTTGAAACCGCCGCATACAGGCCGCGGACCGTGCGCGTCGTCCCGGAGGCATCGGTTATTTCAGTTCCTTTGTCGGCGAAGGAGGTGAAGAACACGGGACCCTCCTGAAGCCGAAGCAGCACCAGCCGCTGCTTGCCGCCTATAGGCGGAAACTCACTGGCGTAGTAGCTCCACGTGTACCCGAGGTCGTATGAAATGCTCATGGGCATCATGCCGTTGATGTTACCGCCTCTGCCAAAGGCCACAAGCCGGCCATCGCTCAATTGGGCCGCGCCCCCGTGAATTCCCGCGATACTCCCTCGAGACCTCCTCCACGTCAGACCTTCATCGCTGCTGAGCCATAGCGCCGAGCCATTAAAATCAACGGTCAATGCAATGTTCCCATCCTGCATGCGAAAGTTACTTCCGCTTGACGACTGGCCGCGTGTGTACTCCGGCAAGATTATGTGAGGCGCGGTCCACGTCGCGCCGTTGTCCTTCGAGGTTCGCATGGCCAGTATCTTGCGTGACGCCGCCGCGAATGAGGCGCCGGCAAAATGATAAAGCGTATCCTTGCCATCGAACCACAGTCCGGGTCCCGTCTCGTTTCGGTCAGGCGTGTCAAAGAACTGAGAAGCGGGCTCCCATTGCTCTGCGCCGGCGCGCAGACGGCTGCCCGCCACCACCGGCTCGCGCCCGCCTTCGGTGACGGTGCTGAACCAGCCGGCTAACAGGTCGCCGTTGGGACAGGCAACAACACACGGTCCGTGGTTATGGCTGCCGAATACCGGTCCAACCATGTCGGTCGGAATCCTGACAAACTGGCGCGGCCCCTTGAAATACGGCGTCTGAGGGTCAGGCCCCTCGCCCGTCGGCCGGCGTGGCCTTCGTCCCCTCCGTGTCTGCCCGTCCACAACGTCCTTCTGGTACGGCTGCACGTCCGGCGGCAGCGGCTTGGTATCCGGCAGCTCGCCTATCACCACCCTGAATCCCGTCACCCAGTTTCTCGACTGTGCCATCGCACCCATTCGGTTCGCCGAGCGCAGGTAATAAATGTGTGTCCCGTGACTACCGCCCCGGGTGACGCGGCAGTTGCCGCTCTCGTAGCCCACCGGGTCAACCTGGTGACCTTCCCTATAAGGCCCATACCAGTCGTTACACCATTCCTCCACATTGCCGTGCATATCATAAAGACCCCACGCGTTGGGGGGCGTTCGGCCGACGCGCAGTAACACCGGCGTCGGTCCTCCGGTGCGACGCTGGTTCTTATGATACTGCTCGGGCAGTATGTCACCGGCGTGATAATTCGTTTTCGTCCCGGCGCGACAGGCGTATTCCCACTCGGCCTCGGTGGGCAGGCGGTAAGGCAGGCCTTCCTTATCCGACAGCCATCTGCAAAACTCCTGCGCATCATACCAGTTGACGTTTATCACAGCTTCGTCATCATCCTCGGACAGGCCGTTGTCTTTGCCGCGCAGCGCCTTGTGTCGGGTGTCAAACATCTCGTACTCAAAGTTGGTTACCTCACAGACGCCCATGTAGAAAGGTCTGGTAATGGTGACATCATGAACGGGCTTTTCGTCGAAGTCGCCGACACTGAGAAAGTCGGCGCCGGGCCGAACAACCTCCAGAGGCAGCGGCGTCTTTAACTGACCCATTTGGAAGTCACCCGCTTCTATACTTACGAATTTCATGCCGATGGAATTGGTGTACTGCTTTTCTTTCGGCATTTCAGCCGCCCGTTCGCCCCCCGGGCATACCGACCCCAACACCAGCCAGACCATTGTCACCGTCAATATTCTCGGGATCACCCTCGTTCTCCTTTATCAAGCAAAATGATTACTCTTCTACAACGTCCTTGTGAACTGTCACCTGTGGATCTTGTGGCTTGAGAGTATCTTGCCCTGCCAGGTGGATTGCGCTTTGACATTTCCGTCGGCATCATAGAGCGTCCAGACATAAGCACCGTCGTCACCATAGACCTTCTGCCATTGTTTCTTTCCGTCGCTGGACCAATACGTCTCCGCTCCCGTCCTTTGCCCCGTGCGATACTCGGCCTGCCACTGCTTTTTGCCGTTCTGGTAATGCCAGGTCTCGGTACCGTCAATCAGATAGTGGCCGTCTTCTCCGATACCGGCGCTCCACGCGACCCTGGGTCTCCCGTTCGGGTAGTCCTCGCGATATTCTTTGACCGTGCCCGGCTTCATTTCCACACTGAATCTCGAAACGGTCTCGTCCTGCTCCTTTGAACCCTGCAGGACCCAGGCCTCGTTAAGCTCGAAGTGCAAATCAGGACCGTTATGCGATGTCACCAGATGAATCATTCCGTCCGGACTCTGGCAGGCGGTGACATAGCTGACCGTGTGCACCTTGACGGGCTTTCCGTCTTTATCCAGAACATTGCCGCCCGTCAGTTTCCTTATGCGCCACGTCCTGCCGTCATCGTCACTGAGGGCAGCGTACGCCCCGTCACCGCTGAAACCCTTTGGCGCCATCTCAGGCGTCAGTTTCCGGTAGATGGAAAGATACATGTCACCGACGTAGAATATTCGTCCGCTGGCGAGCCTGACTACGCTCGCACGCACGCCGCCTCCCAGCGCCGGCAGCGGCGAGGCGCTCATCTCGTACGTCCTGCCCCCATCGCGCGAAACGAATTGTGGATGGAACCCGTCAAGCTCGGCCTGCTTGCCTGCGTAGCCTAAGATTACATCGTTATCGAGTATCGTAAAGCATGAGTGCCTGCCGTACGTTCGCCCGCCGGTATCGTACCACGTTTTGCCGTCGTCCCTGCTTGCAAAGAGCAGCGAGCTGACGGAAGGGTTCGAGCCGTCCACGCTTACATAAATAGTACCTTTCGAGTCACGGAACGCGCTGGTTGTCGGCTGGGCCGAGAAGAAGCCGATCTTCGAATCGAACAGAGGAAACTGCACCGGCCCCCACGTGGCGCCATTGTCGGTGGAAGTGGTCCACTGGAACGGATAGCCGGCTTCCATACGGGGACAGCCCCAGAACAGCCAGGCCTTGCCGTTGTCGTTCCAGAAGATCGGGGCCTCATCGTCAGCATCGACCATATCGGGCCAGGCGCTCGGCATGTCCCAGTCATTCGCGCCGTGGCGCAGACGCATCGTCATCAGCGATACACAGACGTCCCGTTCGCCGCTAAGCATCGTGTTGTAATATCCGGCAAGCAGGTCGCCGTTGGGCAGGGCCTGCAGAGCCGAATTGTGGTGCCCGCCGCCGTAGCCCCTCTCGATACCTATCTTCCACACAACATCAACGAGTGAATTTCGCCCGAAGTCCGGGTACAAAAGCCTCGTGCGATAATAGGGCTTGGACGGGTCGGGGCCTTTCTTGACTCCGTGTTCACTTTGCTTGACGCACTGCTGCCAGAACGGCAACTGGGGCGGCGTGGGAGAAGTCTCAGGCCTTTCGCCGATTGCCACGCGAAAACCGATTCCGTGCCGACCGGGGATGACTCCGCTGGTTTTGAACCATGAATTGAGGGCCTCTGCTATACCCATGTTTTGGCCGTCGAGCTGTTTGGCCATATACTCCAACGGCGGCGGTCCGAAGCTCGGCGGCGCCGCGGCACGATTTGACGAGCGCGAATAGTAGGGCTGGTCGAGTTGTGTATAGTCAAGGCACCCGCCCCGGACCACCTTGAACCAGCCGTGCTCAGGGCCCACCGGGTCCACTTGGGCGTCCGACGGATATATGCCGTGCCAGTCCAGACACCACTCGGCAACGTTCGTGTGCATATTCTTCACGCCCCACGGGTTGGCTGTCTCAGGCTCGGGCCTGAAATCGCCCGACGAGTATGCAGCACCCGTCCCTGCGCGACAGACATACTCCCACTCGGCTTCGGTACACAGCCGATAAGGCTTGCCTTCTTTCTGGCTGAGCCATTTGCAGAACGCGACCGCATCATACCAGCTCACACCTGAAGCGTACGGCGCGAACTTCTCATAGCCGGGATATCCCGGCCTGAATTTTCGGAACTGGTCGATGGTGACCTCAGTCTGTGAGATATAGAAAGGCTGTGTGATTGTCACCTCGTGCCGAGGCGCCTCGTTGTAAATGTCCGACCCGATTTTCGGATTCGGGTTTTTCCCGGAACGCTCTGGAACCCATACCACTTCTATCAAATTGTGGTTGTGGTCTTCGGAGTTATGCCAAAGAGCATCAGCCGGCACAGGTTCCCTGCTGCCGCCCGGGATAGTCCAGTAGAAATGCAAATCAGGCTCGTTCTTACGCATATATTCGAGAACGAACGGCGCCATCTCATCCTTTACCAGGGCGATTTTTCCGGTCCGGACTTTCTTGTCGGTCCAGCCGTCGATAACGATTTTATTGTCGATGGTCAGGCGGATGCCGTGGTCATATTCGGCTTCGAACGTCACATTCCCCGTTACGGGCGACTTGACAAATCCGCGCCAGCGCGTAACCCATGTGTCGTCTCTTCTTTTCTCTTTGGTCCAGTCGAAATCAACCTGTGATGTCTGCACAAACTGTATCGGGCGGCTGCCGTCGTAAACGATGCCGACAAGGCCCTTGCGGTATCCCTTCCAGCCGGCGGCCGGCGGAAGCCTGCCGTCCTTGTAATGTCCCGGGAAATAGCTAGCCCCCGCTCCTTCCGGAAGGTCCTTGTCCTCGGCGCCCATCATGAAGCCGCCCGGCTCAATGCGGACAAACTTCATTCCTATGGAGTTGGTGTGTTCTTTGCCGCCCGGAATCTCCGAAGAAAACACCACACCCGTTGCGGCCAGCAACATCGTACAAAGAATCGAATTCTTCATCTGCTTGCCCCCTGAATCATGACCTTTTCTTGCGAACGTCTTTGTCTCTACTTGATCGGCCTGATCTCGAAATGGTCAAGATCCACCTGGCCGTTGCTGAACATGATATACACCGCGGTCGATTCGGTGAAAGGCCTGCCGGTATAGATGCCCGCCTTGCTGTAAGGCAGTTCGCTGTCGGCGGCGTTGCCGTTGATGCCGTACCATATTCTTATACGCCCGCTTTCCTCGTTATAACTTATCCTGATCTTTGCGGCAGTTGGCGGAGTTTCATACCTGACATCGAGTCGGCCCCGCCAATTGTTCGCCTCCGGGGGGTCTTCCTCAACCGCCATACCCATGTCGATACGGTCATCGCGCACATAGAAGTGAAGCCTTCGCATCATAGCGTCTTTTACCCAGATGGTTATGCCCGGCGAGGCCGTCCTGCCGCGAGGATTGAACTTGATGTTCTTGAAATCGAAGTCCATCTCGAACGAACCTTCGCCGATGAGCCGGTTCATACCCTGGAAGTGCGAGTTGGAAATAATGGTGTACTGACCCTTGCCGTTGAAGCCCCCCTGATGGCCGTGATATGGCTCCCAGTTATCGAGGTCGAATTTGTCGGGCCCGTCGAATGTCTCTACCTCGTGCTTGATCTTCATCGGCGGATACTTCAGGGGCTCGTTGGGCGTCTTAAGCCATTCGAGGTTGAACGCGTAATGCGAGAAACTCGTTATCAGGTGGATCAATCCATTCGGTGCCTGGCACACCGACATATACCCGCGGTATTCGCTGTTTCGCTGGCTAAAGGCAAAGTAGCCTCCATTAGTCGTCATGCCCGGCTTGCCGGGACCATCGTCAGTTACGAGTTTGACCGACCATGTCTCGCCTTCGTCTTCGGATATTGCTGCATAAAGACCCCGAACCTCGCGCTTTGCCCCGGACTTATCGGTGATGATGATGCCCCTGTCGGCAAAAGACGCGAAGACTATAGGCCCTTCCTTCAGTCGCATCATCGCCAGCCTCTGCCCGCCGCCTACGTCATTGAAAATGCTCGGCGTCTTCGTCCACGTTTTGCCCATGTCATCCGAAATGCATTTAGGCATCCAATACGGGCGCTTCTCGTTCGAATGAACCTTGGGGGTGCCCAAATCGTCGTACCGGGTGACAATGACAGCACCGCGGAGGTCGCCGCCGCGGGTAAATCCGAGCAACCTGCCGTTGCGCAACTGCACCACGCCGGGGTGGTTACCCCTAATATCTCCTCGGCAGTCCTGCCAGGTCAGCCCATCGTCGTGACTGTACCAGAGGGTGGGCCAGCCGTCGGTGACAAAAGCGATACGTCCGCCGTTAGTGCGAAAGACAGGCCCGGTAAGCCAATGACCGGATGTCCAAGGAGGTAGCAGCTTATGATCCGGGTTGAATATCCTCACCTTGGACCACGTCGCGCCGCTGTCTGTCGAAGTGCGAAGGCCCAGCGAGTGAAATGCGTATGTCGCCCCCACGTCGGTGCCGACAAAATGGAAAATCTTGCCGTCTTCATCCGTCCACAATGCACATACGCTGTCGTTTCTGTCGGGAGCATCCCAGAAAACCGAAGCATCGTCCCACTCTTCGCTGCCCCAGCGAAGCCGGCTGCCGCCCCTGCCCATCTCGCGGTCCTTTTCCGATACACACGTAAACCACGTTGCCAGCAGGTCTCCATTGGGACAAGCCGTTATCTGCGGGCTGTGGTTGTGCCCGGCAAACAACGGACCGATTGCCCCGCGATCAATCTTTACAAACTTGCGAGGTCCCTTGAAGTAGGGCTTGGTCGGGTCCGGACCCTTCATCACTTCCTCCATGCCCCGCTCAACAACATTCTGCTCGCACGCGGGTTTTTCCGGCATCGGCATAGGCTTTGTCTTCGGTAGCTCTCCTATTACAACTCGAAAACCCGTCGCCCACTGTCTTTCATCCGGCAGTGTACCCATCCTGTTCGCCGAACGCAGAAAATATGCATAGGTTCCAAAGCTTCCGCCGCGTGCCACGCGGAAGTCACCATCGACGCAGCCGAGTGGGTCGCTCACGGTCTGGTCCCGATAGGGACCGTACCAGTCATAACACCACTCCTCGACATTGCCGTGCATGTCGTAAAGCCCCCAGTCATTCGGAGGAGTTTTGCCGATATTTATCGTTGTCTTGACCAGACAACTGTTACCCGGCTTATTCTCGTATTCCTTCGGCAGAATATCACCCATAGAGTAGTTCGTTGAAGTCCCCGCCCGGCAGGCGTATTCCCACTCCGCCTCGGTCGGCAGCCGGTAAGGCAGGCCTTCCTTGTCAGACAGCCACTCACAGAATCCCTGCGCATCATACCAGCTTACATATATCACCGCCTCATCGTCTGCCTTGGAAAGGTCATGTTTCCCCCGCAGCCTTCTGTGCTCGGAATCGAACAGCTCGTACTGCTTGTTGGTGACTTCGAGTGTGCCCGTAAAGAATGGCTTCGTGATTTTGACATTATGCACCGGCTTCTCGTCGTAATCACCTTCGGCCAGCAGGTCGAAGCGACCACCGCGGTCCCCGCCTTCGATTTCCGGCAGCACCTCCGGAACCAGTCGTTTCAACTGGCCCATCTGAAACTCACCCGGGGCAATCCGAACGAACTTCATCCCAATTGAATTAGTATATTCGCTGCCCTCGGGAATCTGCCCTCTGCCGATCGCGCCCTCACCAAAAGCTGCAAACAACAAACCGATCAAAATCAACAAACACGGTCTTGCCACGCAATTTTCTCCTTCGACCAATTCTAAAAGCGCCTAACAAAACCCGGAGTGCCGGTTGCACATTGCTGTCATTCCTGCGAAAGCAGGAATACAGACACACGAAAATACGGTTTTGTTATAGGCTCAAAATCTCTCAGTTCTTACACTCCTTCGGCTCCAGGGGCAGACCGCTGGCGCGAAGCAGCGCCTCGTGAACGATCAGGTCATGCTCGGCAGTGTAATCAGGCGCCTTCTCCCCTCGCACGATCCGCGCAAAATCAATAAGCTGCTCGTCGTAGCGCCCGGGCATCTTCGGCAGCTCCACATCCTGATAGCCTTTCTTGTATTGTCCGCGGTCCCGTTCCAGCGCCAGTCTGAGCCGCGGCCGTTCCAGCGGCCGAATATCAACCGTCCCCTGGTCGCCGCAGACCACGAACTGTCGGCGACTGCCGCCCTCCACCTCAACCACGCTGCTTCGAATGGTCGCCGTGGCCTTGGGATACTCGAACACCGCCAATTGGTTGTCCTTGAGATTGTCAACCTCCGGCTGGGTTTGCCTTACGTACGCCGTAACTTTGTCCGGCTTACCCAATACCGCAACCAGCGCATCAACCAGGTGAGAACCCAGGTTAAACATCGTGCCGCCCGTGTATCTCAGCCACGACTCGCGGCTCGATGCGCTTATCTTCTTGCTTATTACGCCGTGCACCTCGAATACGTCACCCAGCCAGCCTTCCCTGATCGCTTTGAAGCAAAACTGAAAAGCCGGATTGTATCGAAACATGTAGCCGGCCTGCACGGTCAGCCTGCGACTGTCGGCGGTGTCGAGCAGTTCCCTGAAAGCGCTGAGTGACTCGCCGGGCGGCTTATCGATATGAATGTGCATCCCGGCACGAACGCATCGCAACCCTGCCGGCACAAGCTCATTTTCTGTGGTTTCAATCGCCACCGCCTTCAGGCCGGGGGTATTGAGAAGCTGCTCCTCTGTGATCCACTTGAGCCCCTGATACGCAGGCTGCTTAAGCGCAGCCTTTCGCTGCTCGTCATCAGGCTCGACAACGCCAACGACCTCGAACACCTCATCGAGCTTGCGCAGCGTCTCGATCTTTCCGCGTGCGTGCGGATGGGCTGTCCCGATCTGCCCGACCTTGATCTTCTGACCGGGCATGGCCGCCCGCAAAACGTTGGATTTTGGCAAGGCCGCTGAGACGGCGAATCCGAATGCGGCGCTGCCGGCAATTTGGGAGCTTCGCGTCAGGAAGTCCCGCCGTGAGATTTCGTTTTTCATAGAAGGCACCTCGATTTTCCTGAGAGTTCAAAACTGAATGTACCCGACAAGCCGCATTCCTTTCGAATGCGACCGGACAAAATCCTCCTCCTGTGAGCCGCCTGTCGCCTCTGGGCATGGGGCACAGGCCGATTCCCGGATCTATACTGCGCAACCGTCCACGATATCACCCCCCAAAGGGCCCTAAGCCTTCAGGCCCAGCTCTTCAACCCTCTGCTGAATTACCTTGCGGTCCTCGGCGCCGAAAGGCTGGAATGGTTCGCCAAAAGCGTCACTGCAAATACCCATACACGACAGCGCGCACTTGAGTCCGCGCAGGTAGCTCGAATAAGCACCCACCGTATAAATCTTGCCGCTGATTTCCATAACCTCATTATGCAGAACGTTAATCTTCTCGAAATCTCTGGCGATTGCCGCCTTGTAAAGCGCAACGTACAGGCTGGGCTTCATATTCCCACCGCCGTTGACGCCGCCGTGCCCGCCTAAGAGCACGGTTTCGGCAAGCAGTTCCTCCGGCCCCACCAGCAGCGTAAACTCCGGCTTATCCTTGCACTCCATCTGAAGCTGGTGGAAATAGAACATATTGGCGGAGCTGTCCTTTAGGCCGACGATGCCGTCAATATCGGCGGCCGCCCGAACCGTTTTCGGAGCGAATACGAGCTTCGTATGGCTGGGCATATTATAAAGGAACGTCGGCAGCGGCAGCTTCGGAGCCAAGTGCTCCAAGTAACTCAGTATCTCCGGCTGGGCCGCAGGAAAGTAAGGCGGATGCGCAAGAACCAGCCCCTGCGCCCCCGCTTCCTTGGCCTGGTTCGCGACACTGATAGATTCCTCGAACGCCGTGTCCGTGATACCCACCAGCACAGGCACACGCCCGGCAACCTGCTTACAGCTTCGTTCGATCATTTCCTTTCGCAGACGGTAGCTCAAACTCGGTCCCTCACCCGTCGTACCCAGAATAAACAGCGCGTGCACGCCCCCGCCCAGAATGTGCTCAATCAATCGCTCAAGACCTTCCACATCGAGAGTGTCATAGTCCTCCAGCGGTGTTATCATCGGTACCACGATGCCGCACAACGGCGCCGGCAATCCTTTCAATTTCGATGCGTTTGCTTTCATTTTATCGGTTCTCCTTTCTGTTGCTGATTTCTTCACACAAATCGATAAGGGCCCGGACCCGCTCATCAGGCGTGTCGGCCTCGATATCCGCTGCCACAATATCGCACGGACCATACTCGCGCGCGATTCTCTCTATGTCCCGGCGGACCTCTTCCCAGGGCTTGTTCGCAAGGTCCATCGGCGTATACATCAACGCACGCCTCGCGTTCGGTATCATCCGGCGCACACGGGCCAGGTTGGAATTCATGCCCATGTCAACGTAACCAAGGTTCTTAATCTTCGAATAGTCTTCGATGTAAGGGTCCGCCTTCCATGCGCAGTTATGAATGGCGATATTGCCAAACTCCTCCGCGAACCGCAGGTCGTAAGGCAGGAAAAGCTCACGATACTGCTGCGGCGAAATCATGTTGACCAGACAGTTGCTGACCGTCATGAAGTCAATATCAACGCCGCTTTTCTTCTGCCGCTCGTGCAGCCACCTGATACCCTCGCTCATCGTGCTGTAAATGCAGTCGAACAGATGCCGGCACCGGTCAGGCGCATCGATTATATCGAAGAAGATTTTCTCACCCCGCAGCCGCTGGGCATTGTTGAGTATCCCCTGCCAATTAAGATAGCCGTGTATTTCCCCCTCGGACTGCTCTATCCAGTCAACCTGTCTGACAATATCCTGAAACACCGGATTACTGCCGAGGTCCGGCGGCTGGAGCTTTTCAGTCTCGTCATCATCAAGGTACTTGTGCTCACAATTGGGCCAGTTGTCTTCGGCGTACAGTATCTGTAGGCCGTAAATCATCACCACCACGTTGCCCCCGTACAGGCCGGTCAAGAGGTCAAGCGGCTTATCCGGACGGTCGATGTCGCCTATCTTGCTGCCCGGAAAACGCCGGCGAAGCTCATCCCGCATCGCCAGAACCGTCTCTCGCCGGTACGCCGGGTCAACATGCCAACGCTGCCCGAAATCGATTCCCAGCGCCGTGCGAAACCAATTGGGCGTAAAACCAATCTCAGGCCGACAAAATGGCTCATCTCCCCTTGCCGGCTGCCGCCGGGCAGGCGCCGCAGGGGCAATGTAACTTATTTGCTGACAAACACTTGCTGACATCAACATTACTCCAGTTACAATGAAGATTGTTCATGGGTCGATCGCCCAACGGCATTGCTGAGCGCATTGAGAGGCATAATATCCGACTTCGCCCCCCAATTCAAGGCCGCTTTCGGAAATTCTCCTCTTTTCCTCCGAACTTCGCCCCGCACCATCACATCTCCGCCCGCACTTTCAGCCCTTCCGACGAGGCATTGCTCAGGCTGGCTGGGACCTCCAAGATCGCAGGATACTTAATCGACCAATGCCTCGGCCGCCGCGGCGCTGCAGCGTTGAATAAAATCATTACAACTGCTATACTAAAACCGAATATGAAAGACAGAATCCTACGTATCAAGTGCTTCGGCCCCCGAATGAACAAGCTCGATACCGCCTTGCCGACCTCCTCGCTGCGAAGGCTGGCTCTTGCAGCAAACTTCATAAAGGTCAAAGTAACAAAAAACTCGCCGCTGACCCTCTTCGCAGATTCATCCCAATAAGGTTGGAGCAACCAGATGACAGAAGAAAACAAATCAGAGAAAGCTAAGCCCATCAAGAGGCGTCGGGTTCTCCGCAAGGTAATAATCGGGGTTGTTGCTTTTGCTGTTCTTATGGCCGTCTTTGCCGCGGGGTTCTTGCTTTATAACAATGTATCTCTCGTCAGTGATGAGACCTTTGCACAGCAGCTTGATGCGGCAATTGAAAGAGGTTTGGTTTGGACCAAAACCAATAAGGACGAAATACTGAAAAGACCCAATGTCGGCCTTCAAAAAATGCTTAACGAGATTAACCACTTAAAACCAACGCCTCTGTTTTCAGATATTGTCAGCAGCTTTATGGCTGCGCCGACTCGACCGCGGTGCTGGAAACGCCTAATCGACCCAAACTGGCCGATAGATGAATGGGAGTTGAACGAAACCATCAAGCAAGAGCATCTCGATAATAAATGGGTTCTGTATGCGATGGCGCCCGATAAGGCACAAGTTACACCCGACCAGATGCACTTATTCGACCCACACCGCTGGTCCGGCCGCAAGCTTGTCCATCAGCTCGACGCCTTGATCATTCTGGCCAGGACCACCGGCACTAATCAAGAGTTGGACAAGCTTATCGAGCATCTTGCTAATCGGTTGAGCAACGAGCTTGTTTTCGACATAGGACTTGTAGATATCGGCAAGGTCGTCTTTGTGCTCAGGGCGGGTTTCCCTCAGAAGATTCGAAGAAGATGGGTTGAGAGGATAATCGCCGGTCAATTGCCCGACGGAGGCTGGGACGGCAGCCTCTTGTTTTTTACCTCTGATAGCAGACCCTCGTTTGGCTCTCCGCCCCCGAGTAACCAGCACGGAACCATTTTGGCGCTGACCGCCCTTTACCTGGTCCGGTACCAATACCCCGAACACTTCGGCCTGAAATAGCACCGCACCGCAAATGCCGATGTCCGCCGGGGTTGTCTTGCCGGCAAACGTTACTTCGGCTGGCTGGGGCCCGAAAGGTCACAGGATATATAATCCACGCGTGCCTCGACGTCCGGCGCCCCGCCTCCCCCAAGAACTATAGGCCTGCAACTACCCGAGGTGGCTCTCGAATCAGTTTGGTGCTCACTGCCTTTCCGCCGGCATGGGCGTTCGAAGCCAGGCTACGTTGAAGGCGTAATGGTTCCAACTGCTTATCAGGTGTATTACGCCATCTGGCGCCTGTGTGCCGGCCATATAGCCATGTGGTTCGGCACTTGTCGGACTCAACGTGAAGTTGTCTCCGTCCGTCGTCTGAGCCTCCCTCGCCAGCTTATCGTCCGTAATCAGCCGGCGAACAGGCCAGGTCTGACCATCATCGAAACTAAGGGCCCCGTAAAGCCCTCGAACGGTGCGAAATTGGCCGGCGTCATCGGTAACCGTCATGTCTTTGCAGAACGATGCAAAGAACAGCGGCCCCTCTTTGAGCCGCAGCAGCACCAGGCGCTGCCCGCCGCCAATCGGTTGAAAGTCGCTCGCAGAGTACATCCAGTTATTGCCCATATCGGCAGAGATGCTCCTTGGCATCTTGCCCTCGATGCTGTCACCGCGGCCGAACGCCATCAGCCGGCCGTCCCGAAGCTGCGCAACGCCCGTATGAATTCCGGCAATCCATGCGCCCGTTTCGCCCGCCTTGAACTCCGGCTTGGGACGACCTGCACCGGGGTCAACCCATGTCAGGCCGTTATCGCGGCTCACGTGAACGGCTGAGCCGCCGCTGCCACCCGTGACAGCGTCGCAGGCAACGATCAGATAATTCTCCCTTGTCTTTATAGGGCCGGCGATTACCTGGTGACGAAGGCTGTGGATCGGATTTATGAGTCGCGCCTTGGACCAGGTGACGCCGTTATCCGTGCTGGTCCGCATCACCAGCGCAAGCTTACCCCAGGTTCCGTCCGTGCCCAGGCCGTTGAAATGGTAAATCGTGTCCTGGCCGTCCCACATTACAGCGTTGCCGTGGTCGTTGCGGTCGGGTGCATCCCAGAAAGTCGACGCTTGCTCCCACTGCTCGCTGCCTAGCCGAAGCCTCGCCGCGAGAACCGTCAGCTTGCGGCTCTTTTCACTCGTTGTCGAGTACCAGATTGCCAGAAGGTCTCCGTTGGGACACGCTGTAATCGCAGGCTGGTGGTTATGCCGCGAATACAACGGACCGTTCGAGTTCTCCGGTATCTTTACATATTGATCCGGCCCCTTGAAATAAGGGCTTTTAGAATCGGGCCCATCGGACCAGTCACTGGGCTGCTGACTTACGTTCTGGGCCCAAAGCTCCGGCTCCGGCAGGGCAAGAGGGGCCGTCGCGGGCAATTCACCAATTACAACGCGAAAGCCGATGAGCCAGTGCTTGTCTTCGGGCAGTGTCCCCAGCCGGTTGGCGCTGCGCAGACAATCGACGGTAGTATTGTGACTGCCGCTGCGGGCGACTCTGAAGTCCCCATGCGTGCGCCCGACCGGGTCCGACTGCTCCGCTTCGGTATAAGGGCCGTACCAGTCGTGGCACCACTCCTCCACATTGCCGTGCATATCGTACAGGCCCCACGGGTTTGGCGGTGTGCTCGCGACGCTCAGGTCCACAGGCTTAGGCTCCCACTCCTGCTCCTGCTGTTTGTAGTACTTCTCAGGCAGCTCATCGCCGGTATAAAAAGCCGTGGTGGTTCCCGCCCGACAGGCATATTCCCATTCTGCCTCCGTCGGCAGCCGGTACGGTTTGCCCTCCTTCCTGCTCAGCCATTCACAGAATCTTACCGCATCGTTCCAATCAACGAAGACTATCGCCTCGTTGTCCTCTTTCGACAGACCACGCCGGCCCCGCATGTACTTGTGCGAGGCATCAAACTGCTCATATTGTGCGTTGGTTACCTCCGTCACAGCCATATAAAAAGGCCGGGTGATATTGACCTTGTGGACGGGTCTTTCGTCGCAGTCTCCGCCTTCTTTCTGTCCCATCATAAAGCTGCCGGGCTCTATCCGCACAAACTTCATGCCCAGAGAATTCGTGTGCTTCCCGTCGGTTGGCATCTCCGCCGCCCGCATTTGAGCCGTTCCAAGGACCAGCAGGATGGCAGATATTGCCGGAAACGCTGTTTTGAAGCTGATTGCACACTTTAACGCCGCTCGTAATGCTTCTGCCATCTTTGCATCCCTTTCCTGAATAGTACGACAAAGTTACTGTACGCTGCAAGCCGCATACTAAGAAAACCTGACGCCCCTGTCAATTGGTGACTGCGCAGACCCATTCGTGCTCGGAAGCTGTTTCAAAATCTAATCCTTGACAGCCGAGCTTTTTTGGGCTATAAACTCCAGTTCCGAACCTTGCAGTTGCTTCTGATGTGGCGTTTGATAAACCGACACGTAGGCAGACAGAATTTTGGTGGTTCCTATTATGAAAAATAAAAGCATCAATCGTCGTCAGTTCCTCAAGAAAGCAAGTTATACCGCCGTGGGGGCGGCAGCCTTTCCTCACATAATTCCGTCCTCGGCCTTGGGTAAGGCCGGCGGCATCGCACCGAGCAATCGGGTGGTGATGGGCTGCATCGGTGTGGGGTCGCAGGGCACCGGTGACATGCAGAACTTCCTGAATCAGGAGGCGGCGCAGGTGGTGGCCGTGTGCGACGTCAAGTCTGACAGACGCCAGGCGGCACGCAAACGCGTGGACACGCATTATAATAACACCGGCTGCAAAGAGTATCATGATTTTCGTGAGCTGCTGGCCCGCGATGACATCGACGCCGTTCTTATTGCCTCGACAGATCACTGGCACGTTCTGCACGCGCTGGCGGCGGCCCGGGCGGGCAAGGACATATATCTGGAAAAGCCGATGGGTCTGAGTCTCGTTGAGGACCAGACACTGCGGGCGGCGTGCCGCGAACACGGCACGGTGTTTCAGTTCGGGACGCAGCAGCGGTCGGACAGGAAGTTCCGTCAGGCGTGCGAGCTGGCTTTGAACGGGCGGCTCGGCAAAGTGCACACAATCAACGTGCTGTCGCCAAGCAGCGTCGCAGGCGGCTCACTGAAACGAGTGCCGGTGCCGGAGTGGCTGGACTACGACTTCTGGCTGGGGCCGGCCCCTTATGAGCCTTACACGGAGGAGCGCTGCTCGAACAAGCTGTGGTGGTTCCATTCGGACTACGCGATCGGATGGATAGCCGGCTGGGGGGTGCACCCGCTGGATATCGCGCTTTGGGGCGGCGGCGAGGCGGTTACCGGTCCGGTAGAACTTGAAGGCACGGGAACATTTCCAGAAGACGGGTTCTGCGATACCGCGACGGAGTGGCGAATCGTGCTGAAGTATGCGAGCGGCCTGATAATGAATTATGTCGGCGGCCCCCAGCCCGGCGAGTGGCGAGAGCGTTATGGAAAAGACGCTCACGGTATCGGCTTCGAAGGGCCCGATGGATGGGTACACGTCAATCGCGGCCGCATCGTTGCCGAGCCGAAGTCGCTTCTGGATTCGGTGATTGGACCCGATGAGATTCACCTGTACGAGAGCAACAACCACGCCAGGAACCTGCTCGATTGTGTGAAGAGCCGGTCGGAAACCGTCTGTCCGATTGATGCAGCGGTTCAGGCGGACATCGTGTGCCATTTGAGTGACATCACCATCCGCACCGGGCGAAAGATAAAATGGGACCCCGTAAAAGAAGAGATTGTTAATGATGCGGAGGCTTCGCGCAGGCTGACCCGTTCAATGCGCAGCCCCTGGCATCTCTGAGACAACCTGAAGGGAGACATGAAATGGGAAAGCTGTCTATAGGAGTGAATCTCGAGTTCGTTCGGCATGCCGACAAGCCCTTTGAGTGGGGCGTGGAAAAGGCCGCCGAGTTGGGTTTTGAATACGTTGAGCCGATGGTTCACTGGGGACGCGAGCTGCTCAGCGAGGCAGGCTACTTCCACAGCGTCTCGTTGCTCGACGACCCCTTCCGCGTCAAGCGGGCCTGTGAAAAAGCAGGCATCAAACTCTCCGGGCTTTCATCTCATACGCCGCTCTGCAGGCCGGAGGTGAGCACCGAGTATCTCAAGCAGGCAATTCGATTCGCCGCCGAATGCGGCGCACCGGTTGTCAACACCGATGAGGGGCCCAAGGCCGCGCATACCACGGAAGAAGAGGACTATGTCCTGATGAAATACGTCCTGACCGAGGCGGCCAGGGTCGCAGAGCCTCGCGGCATCCTCATCGGGATCGAGCCGCACCAGCAGTATAGCAAGTACCCCGACGGCCTGGACAAGATTTGCCGACTGGTTGATTCGCCCGCCATCGGCATTAACTTCGACACGGGAAACAGCTACATTGCCGGGCAGGACCCGATTGCGTGGCTAAAGCACGTAAAGGACCGGCTGATACATTTGCACGCAAAGGATATTTCGATGCAGCAGTCCGAGGACGAGCGCGGCAAGGTGACCGGCACGCCGGTCGGCTGCGCCTGCGGCGAGGGCGTCATCGACTGGAAGAAGGTTGTCGACGTGTGCAGGACGTGCCCCCGTGACATCGTGATGAGCGTCGAATGCGGCACGGTGGATCAGGCCGAGAGAAGCATCAAACATCTGAAGGCGCTGCTCTAACGGCCCATTATCGAACTGGCCTGCTCCCCGGCAGTTGACTGCGGGTTGGTGACTCTTGAGGTCCTGAGCCTGCGATGACGAGCAGATGTCCCAGGGGATGCTGCGCAGCCGAAATCTCATGAAAGAGGACTCTATTAAGAGACGACAGTTCTTGAAGCGTGCGGCGGCCGGGGCAGCTTCGCTCATTGCGGGCTTGCAGTTGCCCGGATGTTCGGACGCACACCACATCGAAAGTAAGGAGCCTCGTCGTAAGCCGAATCTTGTCTTTCTGTTGGCCGACCAATGGCGCGCGCAGGCGGCGGGATATGCAGGCAATCGGGATGTGATAACGCCCAATCTCGACGGGCTCGCCAAGGAAAGCGTCAGCTTCACTAACGCCGTCTCCGGCTGTGCGGTGTGCTGTCCGTATCGTGCGAGCCTGATTACCGGCCGATATCCGCTCACGCACGGGGTTTTCCTGAACGACGTGCGTTTGAATAATGAGGCTGTCTCCATCGCCCAAGCTTACAAAAATGCCGGCTACGATACCGCCTACATCGGAAAGTGGCACCTCGATGGTGACCAGAGAAGCGCGTATATCCCCAGCGAGAGAAGACAGGGCTTCGAGTTCTGGAGGGCGCTGGGCTGCACGCACGATTACAACGACTCTTATTATTATGCCGACGAGTGCGCAAAACTCAAATGGGACGGATACGATGCAATCGCCCAGACCGATGAGGCCCGGCGCTACATCCGCGAACACGCCGGGGGCAGGCCCTTTGTGCTTTTTCTTTCGTGGGGGCCTCCCCATAGCCCGTATCATACGGCGCCTCAGCGATATAGGGACTTATTCAGGGATAAGAAACTGACCTTAAGGCAAAATGTTCCCAAAGAATATGAAGCTCAGGCAAGACGGGACATTGCCGGATATTACGCACACATCGCGGCGCTCGACGATTGTATTGGGACAATCCTTAAAACGTTCAGGGAAACCGGGCTGGAAGATGACACCATTGTTGTTTTTACCTCGGACCATGGTGACATGCTTTATTCGCAGGGCGAGCAGAAGAAGCAGCGGCCGTGGGATGAGTCCATTATGGTTCCGTTTCTTGTGCGCTATCCTGCGGCCCTCGGCAAAACGGGCAGGACTATCGATATGCCCATCAATACCCCCGACATCATGCCGACGCTGCTGGCCTTGAGCGGCGTCCAGATACCCGACACGGTGGAAGGAGTTGATTTCTCGGCCGTCTTAAGAGGCACCGAGCAGCCGAGAGACAACGCTGCGCTGATTACGTGCCCGTCGCCTTTCGGCCAGTGGAAGAGAAAAAAGCACGGCGGCAGGGAATACCGCGGCGTCCGCACCCGACGCTACACCTACGTGCGCGACCTCAATGGCCCGTGGCTGCTTTATGACAACCATCGCGACCCCTACCAGCTCAATAACCTTTGCAATAAGGCCGAATACAGCAAATTGCAAAAAGAACTGGAAGGACTGTTGTCGCAGAAGCTAAAGCAGACAAACGATGAATTTCTATCCGGCTGGGATTACATCAAAAAGTGGAACTACATCGTTGATAGCTCCGGCACCGTAGAGTACCTCAATTAGCAGAATTGGTGCGATCTTTCGTATGTTCTATATCTTCTTGCGTTCTCAGGACAGCATTGGGACCTGTTCATAGAGAGATGCCGGTTGGAAATGTGGCATGAAAGCTGCCATGTGGGCGGCGCCGAATCTGGCCGGTTTGGGTTGCAAGTGTTGCTTTCGAGCAAAATTACGAACGATTGCGGGGGACAGTTGAATAAAATGGTGGCCATAAGCCGTCGTTTTTAGTAGACTTGTGGCTCTTTGAGAAGGTCGAAAAATGAGTAACCGGTATCGGAAAAGGGTAGCACGATGAAGTATACACGCAAAATCATATCCTGCCCTGTGGCATGGGTCTCTATTCTCCTGGGGGTGCTGGTCTGCTGCTGTTCGTGCGGGGAGTCTTTGCAGAGGGGCCCAGAGCGCACCGAGAAGATCAAGGTGGTGGTCGTCACGGCAGGGCACGGGTTCAAGGAGGAAGCCTTCTTCGCCATGTTCGACGGATTCAACGATGTTGAGTACATCGACCTTCGGCAGAAAGACGACAGCGAGATATTCGAAGATATCAGCGGCTGGGACGCCGACGTGATGGTCCTTTACAACATGACTCAGGAGATTTCGCCGGCAAGGCAGCAGAACTTTATCAAGCTGCTGAATCGCGGCGTGGGGCTGGTCGCCCTGCACCACTCGATAGGGGCCTTCCAGCAGTGGCCCGAGTATCGGAAAATCATCGGCGGCAGGTACTATCTGAACGAGATGGAAGAAGACGGGGTGATGCACGGCAAGAGCGACTACCAGCACGACCTGGACATCGCCGCTCACATCCGGGACAAACGCCATGCGATTACGCGGGGAATGAAGGATTTTGTCATACATGACGAGGCCTACAAAAAGTGTATTTTCGAGAATGATAATCATGTACTGCTGACCACAAATCACCCCGCCAGCGATGAGCCGTTATGCTGGGTAAGAGGCTACGGCGAGGCGAGGGTCTGTTATCTTCAACTTGGGCATGACCCTGCGGCGTACGAAAACGAAAACTACCGCCGGCTCGTGTCACGCGCAATCAGGTGGTCGGCGGGCAGATTGAACTAAACCTATTCACAGGGGTTGGAGGTTATGATGGGTAAGAGCAGACGTATCACGCGACGCAGCTTCCTGAGAAGAACCGCGGGCGCCGCCGCAGGTGCAGCGGCGTTTCCATATTTCGTGCCGTCATCGGCGCTCGGCAAGGCCGGCAGTGTAGCTGCGAGCAACAGGATAGTGATGGGCGCCATCGGTTACGGCTGGCAGGGCGGCAGCAATACAAGCGGCTTTCTCGAAAAGCCCGAAGTGCAGTATGTCGCCGTCTGCGATATAGATAAGAACCACCTCGAACAGGCCAAGAAGAAGGTCGATGACAAGTACGGCAACAAAGACTGTGCGGCATACCATGATTTCAGAGAGCTGCTTGGGCGCAACGACCTTGATGCTGTGAACATTGCCCTGCCGGACCACTGGCACTCGATCCCCGCGATAACGGCGGCCGAAGCCGGGCTCGACATTCACGGCGAAAAACCCTTTTCGCATACTCTCCGCGAAGGCCGCGCCATGTGCGAGGCGGTCAAGCGTTACGGCCGAATCTGGCAGACCGGAAGCTGGCAGAGGTCCCGCGCCAATTTTTATCGGGCCTGTGAGCTGGTCCGCAACGGCCGAATAGGAAAAGTGCGTCGCGTCGAGGTAGGTCTCGGCGGAGGCTACAGTGATTACGCCGGAACCAAAGATAAGCAGGCGTTTGGTCCGCCGCCGGCGGAGCTGGATTACGACTTCTGGCTGGGCCCGGCGCCCTGGGCGCCCTATTGCCCGGCGAGGGTGCACAAGAACTGGCGATGGCACATGGACTACGGCGGCGGGCGAATTATGGACTGGGTGGGCCACCATATCGATATCGCCCATTGGGGCCTGGGCCTGGATTATACCGGCCCTGTCGAGATTGAGGGCTGGGGTAAGTATCCGACCGAAGGGGTATGGAACGCCGCGACCGAATACGAGTTCACCTGCAAGTATGCAAACGGGATTGAGCTGGTCTCGGACAGCAGCTTCTCCAGCGGCACGAAGTGGTATGGCGATAAGGGCTGGGTCCGTGTCGATCGCGGCGGGCTCGATGCCGACCCCAGAAGTGTTCTGGACGAGGTCATCGGCCCCGATGAAATACGCCTCTACAAGAGCCGGGACCATTTGCAGAACTTTCTCGACTGCGTGAAAAACCGGCAGCAGACGATTACGCCTTGTGAAGTGGCACATCGCTCTGCCAGCGTCGGCCACCTGGCGGTAATCGCCATCCGCGTCGGACGAAAAATCCATTTTAATCCGGAGACCGAGCAAATCCTCGACGACCCCACCGCCGACAGCCTGCTTGGTAAACCGATGAGAAGCCCCTGGCATATTTGAAACTTTTGCTGGAAGGAGACTCGATAGTGTCGGAGCACAGCGGTATTGACAGACGTCACTTCTTGAAAAGGGCAGGCGGAACCGCCGCGGCGGCGATAGGTTTTCCGTATCTTATTCCGTCCTCGGCGCTGGGCAGGGCCGGGACCGTCGCGCCGAGCAACCGCATCGTGATGGGCGCCATCGGCGTCGGCTCGATGGGTACCGGTGACATGAAAGGTTTTTTGCGCAGAGACGACGTGCAGATGGTGGCCGTCTGCGACGTTGATAAGAAACATCGCGACCAGGCCAAGAGAATCGTTGACGATAAGTACGGCAACAGCGACTGCAGGAGTTATCTGGATTTTCGCGAACTGATCGGCCGCGGCGACCTGAATGCGGTTATGCTTGCGCTGCCGGACCACTGGCACGGTGTTATCGCCGTTGCCGCCGCCGAGGCCGGCCTTGACATCCACGCGCAGAAGCCTCTGGCCCGCACGATCCACGAAGGCCGCGCCATCTGCAATGCGGTCAAGAAGTACGGCGTCGTATGGCAGACAGGCAGCCAGCAGCGCTCGGGCCGGAATTTCCGCCGGGCCTGTGAGCTGGTGCGCAACGGCAGGATAGGCAAGGTCCACAGAGTTGAGGTGGGACTTCCCGACGGCCGGGCGACCACCGACAAGCCACTGCTGCCGGTCCCGGAGGGCCTGGACTGGGATTTCTGGCTTGGTCCGGCGCCTTGGAGAGCGTATCAGGATTTCGGTCGCGGCGACTGTCACTGGGACTGGCGATGGATAATGGATTACAGCGGAGGACAGCTCACCGACTGGGCGGGCCATCACATCGACATTGCTCACTGGGGCCTGGGTCTGGATCGCACCGGACCGGTCGAGATCGAGGGGACGGGCGTGTATCCGAGAGAAGGATTATATGATGTCCCCATCTCGTACAAATTCACGTGCAAGTATGCCGACGGCCTGACCATGATTGTCGCCAACGATAGCTGGCAGCCCAAAGGCAGGGGCCCCACCTGGTATGGGGACAAAGGCTGGATTCAGGTCAATCGCAGCAAACTGGACGCCGAGCCCAAATCGGTTCTGGATTCGGTCATCGGCCCCGATGAGATACATCTTTACAAGAGCGACGACCACAAGGGCAACTTCCTCGACTGCATACGCACGCGGGGCGAGACGGTCGCGCCCGCTGAGATCGGCCACCGTTCCATAAGCGTCGCCCTTCTCGGAGAAATAGCGATGCTCACGGGCCGAAAACTGAAATGGAATCCTGAAAAGGAATTGTTTATTGACGATGATGAGGCCAACAGAATGTTGTCTCGGCCGATGCGCAGCCCCTGGCATCTCTAAGCTGCGAGGGCTACTGACGGATGATATCCGGATGTTTCGGGTTTGAGAATAGAACTTGCGAGAATGGAAAGGGAAAGAAAATGAGTCAGAGATCGAAAGTCATCAGCGTCGTATTGCTTGCCGCCAGTTGTCTTTTGCTGCTTGCCGATATATTGCCGGCGGCGCCGCCGGAGCAGCCAACGAAAGAAGAGCTGCAGAAGATAGAAGATGCGGCGCCTGCCAAAGCGACGGTCCAGCCGAAGCAGCCGCGAAAGCTGCTCGTCTTCAACCTGTGCAATGATTTCAAGCACAGCTCCATTCCCTATTGGGACAAGGCGCTGCAAATCATGGGCAAAAAGACGGGGGCTTACGACGTGGTCTTCAGCAACAGGATGGCAATGTTCGCGCCGGAGATGCTTAATCAGTATGACGCAGTCTGCCTGAACAATACCACCAAGCTTGATTTCAGCAACGAGAAGCTGCGCGAGGGGCTGATGAATTTCGTCAGGGGCGGCAAAGGTCTCATCGGAATTCACGCCGCGTCGGACAATTTCTACGACTGGCCCGAAGGCGCAGAAATGATAGGCGCGCAGTTCAGCGGCCACCCGTGGACCTCCGGCGGGACCTGGGCGATTAAGATCGACGACCCGCAGCATCCTCTTACTGCGGCCTTCGGCGGCAAAGGCTTCAAGATAAACGACGAACTGTACCGGACCAGGCCGCCACTGTATTCACGTTCGAAGCAGCGCGTTCTGCTCAGTCTGGATATGAGCGATGACGCTACCCGCAACGTAAAAGGCTTCGAGCCAAACGACGTTGACACCGGCATCAGTTGGGTAAAGAGCTGGGGCAAAGGCCGCGTGTTCTATTGCTCGCTCGGTCATAATCATCCTGTTGTGTGGACGCCGGCGGTGCTGCAGCATTATCTCGACGGCATTCAGTTTGCGCTGGGCGACCTGCCGGCGGATACGACCCCGCGTTTGGGGCGGCCGCTGGATGAGATATTGGCCGACATTGCCGGGTACGAATATGGTCAGAGCCGCCTGCCGCTTGCGGAGGTCGATGACCTTATTCGCTCGGCCTCCGATTCGCCCGAGAAGCTCAAGGAGATGGAAAAGAGTTTTGTGGAGTTTCTCAAGTCCGGCGCGACGCCGGCCGGCAAGCAGTTTATCTGCAGAAAGCTCAGCGTCATAGGCACAAAGGACTCGGTGCCGACGTTGGCGGCCATGCTCACCGAAAAGGCAACGTCGCCCATTGAACCGGCGGACATGGCGCGATACGCCCTCGAGCGGATACCGGGCCCAGAGGCCGGCCAGGCCCTGCAGGATGCCCTGGAAAAGACCAGCGGCAAAGCGAAGATCGGCATTATCAACTCATTGGGCGCGCGTGGCGATAGAAAGGCCGTCCAGCAATTGAGCCCGCTGATTTCGGACGGCGACAAACAGGTTGCCGAGGCTGCGCTGTCGGCGCTTGGCAAGATTGGCGGCAGACAGGCGGCCAAGGCCTTGTCCGAGGCCAAGGCAACTGTGGCGCCGGAGCTGAAGCCCGTCTGGGCGGATGCCTATCTGATGTGCGCCGATAAGTTCCTTGCAAGGGGCAGGACCAAACCGGCCCTGGTAATCTACGGGCAGTTGTATGTTCCGCAGGAATCGGCGGCGGTCCGAATTGCCGCGATGCGAGGTCTGGTCAAGTCCGAACCTGATAAGGCGACCGAGACAATCGTCGCTGTCCTTAAAGGTGATAACCAGATGCTGCAGGCGGCTGCCGTAGGCTTGGTGCCGGATATACCTGGCGAAGGTATCGTCAAGGCGGTGACTGCCGAGCTTGGCAATCTTTCGGTGATGGGTCAGGTCCAGGTGCTCTCAGCCCTGGGCACCCGCGGCGACCGCTCGGCGCTGCCGGCTGTTCTCGCCGCTGCCAAGAGCAGCGATACCGATGTTCGTATTGCCGCCTGTGGTGCGATTGCGGACTTGGGCGATGCCTCTAACGTTGATCTTCTCGCACAGCAGGCGGCTTCTACAGAAGGAGCCGAGCAGCAGGCGGCCCGTAATAGTCTCTATCGCCTGCGGGGCCCGAAGGTTGATGAAAAGATTCTGGCCGGCATCAACGAGGCAGAGCCAAAGCTCAAGGTGGAGTTGATTCGGGCTGCAGGCGAGCGTGACATAACGGCGGCAGTGGAGCTGCTGTTGAAGACGGCGTGGGACCGCCAGGCGGAAGTCCGCCTCGAATCGATAAAGGTTCTTAAAACCATTGCAGATGAAAAGGACCTGCCGGCGCTGGTCAGTCTTGTGGTTTACGCCAAGACCGAAGCCGACCGGACGGAGGCCGAGAATACGGTGGCGGCGGTGGCGCGAAAGATCGAGGACAGGCAGCGCCGCGCCGATGTCGTGCTGAAGGTTCTGGCTTCGACGAAGGAAGCGCCGGCAAGGTGTTCCCTAATAAGTGTGCTCGGCAAGATAGGCTCCGACAGCGCGCTGCCGGTCCTTCGCCAGGCCCTGAAGGACGAGGACGCCACCGTCAGATATGCAGCGATACGCGTACTTTCTGACTGGCCCAATGCCGAGCCGATGAATGACCTGCTCGAGGTAGCGCGGGCCGCCGGCGAAGAGAGAAACCGTGTGCTGGCGCTGCGCGGCTATATCCGCATGATTGGCATGGGCGGCGACCGTCCGGCAGCCGATACCGTGAAGATGTACCGCTCGGCGATGGAACTGGCCTCTGATGCGGCCTCCAGGCGTTCGGTACTTTCGGGGCTGGCTAACGTCAGGTCGCTGGAGTCATTGCAGTTGGCCGCCGGCTATCTGGAGGACAGTGACCTGCAGGCCGAGGCGGAAGCCGCGGTGGTTAGAATTGCCGAATCCACCAAGGCCGACCACCCCCAGCAGACCAAAGAGGTTTTGCAGAAAATCCTTTCGGTTTCGAAAAATGACGGGCTGCGCGAACGGGCGCAGAAGCTGATAGATCAGATTAACCAATAAGCGTTGCGAATGAGGCTTTGTGACGCAGATGCTTTCGGAGGCCAGTATCATGAATGATATGAAAAAAACCGCCGGCCGGGATGATAGTACGATTTCCCGCCGGCACTTTATCGGCGCCGCTGCCGGGGCCGCCGTGGCTGTTTCCGCAGCGGGGTCTCTGGCACGCGGTCAGGGTGCAACAAACCCGAAACCGAACGGTAAGTTCAAGCTGAGGTACGCCCCGAGTCTGGGACAATTCAAAAACCATGCGGGTAACGATCCGATAGACAATATAAAGTTCGCCGCCGATGAGGGTTTCCGCGGGATGTTCGACAACGGCTTTATGGGAAAGTCCCCCGCGCAGCAGGAGGCGATCGCGAAAGAAATGGGGCGTTTGGATATGACGCTGGGACCGTTCATCGCCTATGCCGAGTTCGACAAGGCAACATTTGTCACCGGTGACAAGGACGTTCGGGCGATGCTGGTGGACAAAATGAAGCAGGCGGTCGAGGTGCGCAAGCGGACCAACGCCGAATGGGCTCTTGTGGTGCCGGGCCGGTACGACGAAAAACTCGAATGGAGCTACCAGACGGCCAACGTAATTGAGAATCTCAAGTACTGTGCCGAAGTGTGCGAGCCCTCCGGCCTGGTGATAGTCATCGAGCCGCTCAACACGCTGCGCAACCATCCCGGCGTCTTCCTTACGAAGATACCTCAGGCATACCAGATTTGCCGGGCGGTGGGCAGCTCGTCGTGTAAGGTGCTCGACGACCTTTATCATCAGCAGATTACCGAGGGAAATCTTATCCCCAACATCGATATGGCGTGGGAGGAAATCGCCACATTCCACGTCGGCGACAACCCCGGCCGCAAAGAGCCCACCACCGGAGAAATCAACTATAAGAATATCTTTAAGCATCTTTCAGAGAAGGGTTATAAGGGCACCTTGTGCATGGAGCACGGGGCCAGCAAAGGCAAAACCAAAGAAGCCGAAAGGGCCGTGATAGACGCCTATCGGGCCTGTGACGATTTCTAAACGCTTCGTGAAAATCAGATTCAAGGAGTTTGGGCCATGAGAAAGATTTGTGTGGGTTTGGTGACAACCGCAATCGGCCTGGCGTTCTTAACGGCCGGGTGTGCATCGCAAAAGGAAGTTCATCTCTGGAACGGCAAGGATTTTACCGGCTGGAAGCGGGTCTTGTCCGATGAGAATGTGGACGTTGCCAGCGTCTGGTCCGTCAGGAACGGTGTGGTCCACTGCAAGGGAAAGCCCAACGGCTACATGCGGACAACAGCCGATTACTCCAATTACAAGCTGCATCTCGAGTGGCGATGGGCTGCCGAGCCCACCAACAGCGGCGTGCTGCTGCACGCGACGGGACCGGATAAGGTCTGGCCCAAGTGCATCGAAAGCCAGTTGAAGGCGGGCAATGCCGGCGACTTTGTGCTTATCGGCGGAACGGGCGTCAGCGTCGGTGGAAAGTTTATTCAGGATACGAGCGAGCCATACGTGATAGTACCCAAGCAAAGGGATAGCAGCGAGAAAACTCCTGGCCTGTGGAACGCATACGACATAGTCTGCTCAGGTGATACCATCGTTTGCTACGTCAACGGTGTGCTGCAGAACGAAGGCACCAATGCAACGGATACCTCGGGCGGTATATGTCTGCAAAGCGAGGGCTCGCCAATCGAGTTCCGCAACATTTACCTTGAACCGCTTGATTAAAGGTCTCGATCCGAGAGCCCCTTAACGCAAATAGATGGGAGCAGGTTATGAAACAGACAATGAAGTACGGGCGGCGAATTTCACGTCGCGATTTTGTAAAGAGTTCGGCAGCATTGTCACTGGCGGCGCTTGCGCCGAGCGGCAGCCGTATTTTTGCGGCCGGTTCGGACAAGGTACGTGTGGGCCTGATTGGCTGCGGCGACAGAGGCACCGGCGCGGCAAAGAACTGCGTCGAGTCTGCAGAAGGTGTGGAGATTGTTGCCATGGCGGATGTCTTTCAGGACCGGCTCGACAAGTCGCTTGCCAAACTGAAGGAACAAGTGGGTGACAGAGTGAACGTCACCGGCGATAAGTGTTTTATCGGATTCGACGCCTACCAAAAGCTGATCGCGTCAGGCGTGGATATGGTGATACTGGCCACGCCTCCCGGTTTTCGCCCCGAGCATCTCAAGGCGGCCGTCGAAGCGGGCAAACACGTGTTCATGGAGAAGCCCGCAGCGGTGGACCCCGTCGGCATCCGCTCGATAATCGCTTCGGCTGAGCTGGCCGAGCAAAAGGGACTATCCATCGTGGCCGGTACGCAGCAGCGACGGATGGCCCAGTACCTTGAAGTCATGAAGCGCGTTCACGAAGGTCAAATCGGCGAGATAGTCGGCGGACAATGCTACTGGAACTGGGGCAGTCAGGACTGGCACTTCGAGCACAGAAAGCCCGAGTGGTCCGACATGGAATGGCAGATTCGCTGCTGGCCCTATTTTACGTGGCTCTCCGGCGACCACATCGTCGAGCAGCACGTTCACAACCTGGACGTCATCAACTGGGCGATGCAGTCGCCGCCGGTCAAATGCGTGGGGATGGGTGGCCGACAGGTGCGCACCGGGCCGGAATGCGGGAACATCTTTGACCACTTCGCGGTCGAGTATGAGTACCCCAATGGGGCGCGCGTGCTGAGCATGTGCCGGCAGATCGGCGGCTGCTCGACCCGTGTCTCGGAACGCATCGTCGGCACCAAGGGCGTCGCCGATCCCAACGGGCTCATTGAAGGCGGGCGCTCGTACAAGTACGAGCCACCGGACCCGGCCGTGGACCCCTATGTTCAAGAGCACGCCGACCTGATCGCCAGTATCCGCAGCGGCGAGCCGCTCAACGAAGGCAGACGGGTCGCCGAAAGCACGCTGACGGCGATCATGGGTCGCATGTCGGCGTATACCGGGCGGGAGATGAAGTGGGACTGGGTGATGAACAAGTCCGCGCTGGACCTGACGCCGCCGGCGTACGAGTTCGGCGACTTGCCCGTCGGACCGATAGCCGTACCAGGCGAAACGGAACTCGTGTAGCGGCCGGGCCCCGAGTCGGACGTCCCGACCTGTCATTCCGAGCCCCTCACGTGCGTTGGGGATAGACTCCGCGAGGAATCTGGCCCCCTATGGATCGCAGGCAGATTCCTCTGTCGCTCCGCTCCTTCGGAATGACCGAACAGGCACAGTTCCCGCGCGCGCCTACGCGCACTGGCCATCAAGGCCTCTCACCGAGTAGTTCGGCCAGCTTGGGCTCGATGGACTCGGCCCAGATTTCGTAGCCGGCCGGGCTCAGGTGCAGCAGGTCGGGCATGATCTCGCGCGAGAGTGTCTGATCGGGGCCGAGGAACCTCTCGCCGATATCCAGATAGTGGATCATCATCCCATCGGCGATCTTCGCGGCGAGTCGGCTGGCCTGGGCGTTCTTCTCGCGTTGCGGGCCGGGGCCTTCGCCACGCGGGAAGATCCCCATCAGGAGCACCTTGGTGCGCGGCAGTTTCGCCCGCAGCTTCTCGACGATAGCGATAATCCCGTCGGCGATCTCCTCGGCCGTGTACTCGTCGCCGTTGGAGTTGTTGGTGCCGATCATCAGCACGACGACCTTCGGCAAAACTCCCTCGACGTTGCCGTGGTCGAGCCGCCACAAGACGTGCTGGGTCCGGTCGCCGCCGATGCCCATGTTGACCGCTTTGCGATCGCCGTAGTACTTCTCCCAAACCTCGGCGCCGGCCACTTCCCAGGCGTGCGTGATCGAGTCACCGAGGAAGATTAGATCGGCCTCGCCGCGCCGAGCGCGGGCGTTGAGACTCTCATGCCGCTTCAGCCACCAATCAGTCAAGTGCGGCGTCGCCGCCACGGCGGTGTGCTTGCCGGGCGTACTGTCGGCGAGCCATTCGAGGCTGAAGCGGGCATAGGTGATCTTCTCGTAGAGGTGTTTGTCGCCGCTCTCGTACAGGCAGGCGACGGTGCCGTCGGGCAACGCGGCGAGACACGAATATGCGGCGGGCCCGGCGTGCAACTGCGTCGATAGCGGCCAACTGCGCCCGTCGTCGCAGCTCAGCCGCACGGTCATGCGGATGCGCTCGTCCTCGCTGGCCGGGTTGGAAAACAGCACCAGCGGCGCGCCCGGTGCGTCGGCGGGCCGGTAGCGAATCAGACTGGCCTGGCAGATCGGCTCAATCAGCGTCGCGTCGTGGCGGAAGCCCGACCAGGTAAGCCCGCCGTCATCACTGAAGCAGACCGCGCGCTGCTTCTGTCGGCGGTCGTAATTGCGGCTGTTGAGCATCAGGCGGCCGTCGGTGAGCTCGATGACCTGGCACTCGTTGAGCCGGTCCACGGGGCTGTTGCCGCCGAGCTGCCACGTCCGGCCGTGGTTGTCGGAGTAGATGACGTGTGAGTAGTACTTGTTCGATTCGGCCTCGATGTGATCGCAGGGGACGATCAGGCGGCCCTTGTGCGGGTCGCGGCGAAGCTGGATGCCGGCGCCCGGCCCGGTGGCGTACCAGGTCCAGCCGGACTTCTTGGCGCCGTCGGTGATATTCCGCGGCTCGGTCCAGGTCAGCCCGTCATCCGTGCTGGAGGTCACCCAGACCGTGCGTGTGCCCTTGCCCGTCTGATCGACGATCTGTTGCTCGCGGTCCACGCCGAGGTTATGGGTCATCAGCAGCCAGATGGTGCCGCTCTCCTGGTCCACCACCGGGCAGGGGTTGCCGCAGGTGTTGTCCTTCTCGTCCCAGACGATCCGCCGGCGGCCCCAGGTTTTCCCGCGGTCTTGGGAGCGTTTGAGCAGCAGGTCGATATCGCCGCTGTCGTCGCGGCCGGCCTTGCGTCCTTCGCAGAAGGCCAGCAGCGTGCCCTTTTTCGAGACGAGCAGCGCGGGAATGCGGTAGGTGTGATAGCCATCGGTGCCGCTGATGAATACGTCAGTTCGCTCGGGCGCTTGTGAGGGCTGCCATTGCCCAGCCGACGGCGGTTCGCCGGCGACGACAGGCGCGGCAATCGTGCTCAGTAGGACGACAACGATCCTGAATGCCCGCACGCCTGTGCTCCGTGGAAGAGTAGGCTGGGCATCGTGCAGCATTCCGGGGATTCGACGGCTGCCGTGGAAACGTCGGGCGATGCCCACTCTGCCCCTCCCCTACCGCTGAATGCGGGCGGAGCCGCCGACGGCGAGACGTTCGAGCTCGTCCAGCGTGATCTGCGACGTGTCACCGCGGGTTGACTGCAACAGCGCACCGTGGGCCGTGCCCAGGTTGACGCAGGTTTGCGGATCTTGGCCGCTCAAGAAGCCGTAGGCCAGGCCGGCCGCAAAGCCGTCGCCGCCACCGACCCGGTCCTCGATCTCGAGCCGCGCGAAGCGGGGTCCTTCGTAGAAGGTGTCGGCCTCGGGCAGGTATACGATTGCCGACCAGTGATTGATCTGCCCGCTGACCACCTCGCGCAGGGTAGTGCCGATGAGCTTGAGGTTGGGGTAGTCGCGCGCGACCAGGCGCACCATCTTCTTATACGCCTCGACGGGCAGTCTTTGGAACTGGCGATCCGCACCCTCCACCTCGTAACCCAGCACTATCTGGAAGTC
Organism: Sedimentisphaerales bacterium; assembly: GCA_035527845.1. GTDB lineage: Bacteria > Planctomycetota > Phycisphaerae > Sedimentisphaerales > Anaerobacaceae > JAUWKC01. The sequence goes on from DATKZT010000033.1 coordinate 58,664, forward strand.
CTCCTCGTTGCCGATGAGGCAATCGACGTATTGCACGAGCGGGCGCGTGGCGCGCTGGGCCCGTTCGCCGCTCCATAGCTTGCTGCGGTAATTCAGGTCGTACGATACGAAGGTGTTCGCCCCGTGCGCCGCCTGCAAAGCGTCCGCGGCGACCTGTGCCGTGCTCGCGCTGAGACAGGTGAACGTGCCGCCGGTGTGGAACCAGCGCACGCCGCCTTCGTTGAAGAGCCGTTGCCAATCGACATCGCCGGGTTTGAGTTTGCTGGTGGCCGAGTGGCCGCGGTCGTACATGGTCAGGCTGCCGCGCACGCCGCTGCCGACTTCCGTGAAATTCAGCCCGACCCGTGCCGCGCGGCCGACGTCGTCGTAGGGCAACGTGACGGCGTGGGTGAGATCGACTCCGACGGCGCGCGCGTGGTTGACGATGATGCGGCCGAGTGGGTTATCAACCAGGCCGCCAACCCACGCGGTTCGCAAACCGAGTCGAGCCAGGGCGTACGCCACATTGTACTCGGCCCCCCCGACCCACACCTCGAGCTGCTTGGCAAACTCGATGCGCTCATGTCCGGGCGGGCTGAGCCGCAGCATGCATTCGCCCAGACTGACGAGGTCGTACTCACACCGTTCGGCCGGACGCAGCTCAATCGCCATCGTGAAACCTCAACAACGCGGACCCTCGCGTAGCCTACGCGGTTCGTACAGGCGTTTGGCTCGATCGGCAAGCCGTCGGGCGTTGGGGCCTGGGTTTCTCGGCCGCCTTGTCACGCTGTGATCGTTCGGCCGCCTCGTCGGCTCCTCGCTCAGCGGGTGTGTTGCGGATACGCGGATTCCGCGGCGGACTGCCAGGGCGGATTACTCGCCACAGGGGTCGCAGGGAGCGCAGAGCATTGACCAATAAGAGAGTATCTCAAAACGGGTGTCACGGGCACCTTGCCTGCCCGTGCCCTGGCGAACAAGCCGCCAGTGGCATCCCAAACGGCCTTCAGGCGAGCAAGCGCTCCGCCAACCGCGCCGCGGTGAACATGTCACCCGAGCTTCGCGGCCGGCCAGGATGTATGACACCACCCGCAGGCGGCAGTCGTGTCTATGGGCAGCCCTCGCCCCAGTGGGCCAGCAAGATGCCGAGGTCGGCCTGGTCGGTGTCGCCGTCGGCGTCGCAGTCACCGGGGCAGCCACCACCGCTGCAACCCCAGTCGGCCAAGAGGATGCCCAGATCGGCCTGATCGACGCACCCGTCACCGTTCAGGTCGCCGGGGATGGCCGCGATAGCCCAGATCTCGACGTCGTCGATGTTCCAGCCGCAATACTGCCAGGAGCCGTCGGTCGTGCCCATGGTCCAGCGCAAGTAGACCGTGGGCTGGTTGTTGGCGGTGTCGGAGATGTCGAACTCCTGGTACTGCCAGGAGGAATCGGCAACCTCGGACAGGTTCTGCCAGATAGTCTCCCAATTGTTGCCGTCGTTGCTGACCCTCAAGTAGGCGTGGTCGTAGGAGGGTTGCTCCACGCCCAACCAACGCCAGAACTTGAGCGTGACCCTGCTGAGGTAGGTGCAGTCGATGGCGTCGCTGGTAAGGTGCCGCTCCGGCAGACTGTTTTGGTAGTCGCCGTGGAGGTTATAGCCATAGACGTACGGGCCGGTATGACCGCTGGTGGGGTCGGGTCCGCCGTACTGACCGCCGCCGCCGGTCGGTTGACCGAACGCCCACAGGTCCTGCGTGCTCCAGCCGGGGTCGGCATCAAACGTCCAGTCGTACTGCAGCACGGGCGCGCCAACCTCGAGCAATACCTCACGCGTGGTATCGCCGACGTGGTCAGTGAGGTTCGTGAAGTAGACGGTATCGGTGTAGAAGCCGGGTCCAAAGGCCTCGGCGTTACTGTTGATCTCCACAGTCACCTGGGCAGTTGTGTCTGGCAGGAGCGTGCCGGAGAGGTCGCCGGAGAGCGTCACCCAGATGGCCCCATCGTGGGTTACCTCGTAGCTGATGGAGTAGTCGGCGCGGTTGGTGAGCTGATAAGTGATACTGTCCGGGACGAAGGGGCCGCCTACTGGGCCCTCGGCCTCCAGGTCGTCCCTGGGGGTAACGGACATCGGATTGGGACTGTGAGGCAGGCACAGGCTCGGGTCGCCCAGCAGGTTGAACTCCTCGAAGAAGTTCCGCTCGATATCCGGACTGCCGGTGAAGTCGGCCTCGAAGTGGTACAACGCGGCGTGCCAGGCCGGGCCCACCTCCCAGATGTCATCTTCGAAAAACGCTCTGAACCAAGAGTGCTCCAGCACGGTGGAGGGCAACCAGGCTTCCTGGCTGCCCCAGTAGATGTACTCCGAGGGGAAGATGACCGCCGCGGCGCCCTTGTCAGCCTCGCGGAGCCACGTCTCACCGAAGCACTCGCCGATGCGGAAGTAGTCGCCGACCTTGCAACTGTGGCTGGTAACGACCCCGTACAGCCCCTCGTTGCTCAGGGCGCGCACGTTGGCCTGGGTAAACGCCGGGTTCCACCAGTCCCCAACGGCATGACCGTAGTAGACGACCCACAGGCAGCCATAGTTCACCGCGTTGGTCACGTCCTGGGT
>DATKZT010000034.1:0-50070 GCA_035527845.1 Sedimentisphaerales bacterium
GAAGAGGGGGTGGACGAGCCGAAGTAACCTTCCTTGGCCGTGCGTTCCTGATATCGCAGTCTGGCCTTAAGCCGAACATTCTCTTCTTCCAGCTCATTAATCTTTTGCTGTTTGCTAAGGCAGTCTTTGCAGTATGTCATAGACGAGTGCACCTTCAGAAACAATTACGCCCAAGATGGTGGAGCTATATCCAATCGCGGTGCGTTGACAAGGGGGGAAAACGAATCGGGAAGAAACGGGGGCAATGATACGGGCAAAGAATCCACCTACAAACGCGAAGTGCACCCGTCCCTGGTTCGTTTCAATTTTCATGTCTCATATTCAGTCGATGGTCGTTAGCATATAGTATTTGGCCGGTCGCGGCCGGAGAAGCCGGCATTTTTTCATAGAAAGTCGTGCCCATCACGCATATAGGCGTCACCCCGTGAGATAAGTCCTCACGCGTGCCTTTGCGTATCTCTTGCCCCAGGCGCTCTTAAGATACTTCTCCCTTCTTGTGGCATCCTGCTGATTGATGCATCCCTCCCAATAGATTAGGTTCATAGGTCGTCTCTGCTTCGTTGACCGAACCTGTCCGCTGCTATGCTCTTCGAGACGCTTCTGCAGGTTCGTCGTGTATCCCACGTGGAACTTCCGCTCGTTCTGCGATCGCAAAACATATACATAATGATACTTTCCCATCCTATCTCACGGGGCAAGGATAGCAGAAACTCAAACTTAGGGGTTTTACCATAAGCTTTTCCGCAGTAAATCCATGTGCAGCCAGAAACAGGCATTTATTGCTTCAGTCAGCCCGGCATTGACAGGTTTTTGTCGATATTTTTGAGAAAATTGTGGAGATTGGCCGATGCTGATTCCACCAGGGCTTTACGTTTCAACATAACGCAACTCCTTCTTTGATAAGGAGTTATAGCACTTTAGGACTAGCCCTTACATTGTCATACGCAAGGTGTGTGCCATGAGTGAATCATCCCCGCAAAATGCTTTTCAAAAAAAGACCTAATTTTGAGAACAATAAACTAAGGCATAGAGCCATGCTTGTTTCGATGGCGCATCAGACGCTAACGGTGATTGGCGTCTCCCTCCTTTCTGCCTTCCGTCCGCCCCGGTAACAGTACCCTAAGCCTTCACCTCCACGGGGCTCGATTTCTTCGATATGGCTCTTACTGCCTCTTTTATCTTGGCACGGCTGGCAACCGCCTTTCTCCGCACACCCTCTGTCCGACTGTTCCCGATAGAACGAAGCTTCTCGTACCGCCTCTCGAGCAACGCATCAATTGGGATCCGTTTAAGCTCGCGGAGCGTCTTGACAATGTAGTTCTCCACATTGTACACCGTGTCATGCACGTTACGGTGGCCCCCCCCAAGCGGCTCGGGGATAACCGCGTCGATAACCTCAAGCTTGACAAGGTCTTTGCTGGTCAGCTTCAGAGCCTCCGCTGCCTTCGGCGCCTCAGAGCCATCACGCCACAGAATCGCTGCGCAGCCCTCAGGTGAGATCACCGAGTAATACGAGAACTCGAGCATCGCCAGCCGGTCGCCGACACCAATCCCAAGAGCCCCTCCCGAGCCGCCTTCACCGATGCAGATGCAAATGATGGGTACCCTCAGTCGTGACATTTCCGTAAGGTTAACGGCAATCGCCTGAGCCTGACCCCTTTCTTCAGCGCCAACGCCGGGGTACGCGCCGGGCGTATCGATAAGAGTAACCACGGCAAGTCCGTACTTCTCCGCAAATTTCATCTTCGCAACCGCCTTGCGGTAACCTTCAGGGTGCGCGCACCCGAAATTGCACGCGATCTTTTCCTTCGTGTTCTTGCCTTTGTTCTGCCCCACCACCAGCACTTTTTCTCTGCCGATCTGCCCAAGCCCCGCTACCATCGCACGGTCGTCCCCAAAGCACCGGTCGCCGTGAAGTTCGCGAAAGTCTTTGACCATTAGGTTGAGGTAGTCGGCGAGGATGGGTCTTTTGGGGTGTCGTGCGACCTGGACGGTCTGCCAGGCGGTAAGGTTCGAATAGATGCGTTTAAGCTCTGTGACCTGCTCTCGCTGGAGTCTGCGAATTTCTTCGGAGTAGTCTATGCCCTTGGCGGAGCTGAGCTTTCGCAGCTCGTGCATCTGACGGTCCAAGTCGGCGACTTTCTCTTCGAAATCGAGATAGTCGCCGTTTGCGGTTTTGTAGTTATTATCAGGCATCACAAATAAAATACTTTGTCCGCTGCGTTGGTAACCAGCAAAATACGTCCACAAAAAAAACCTTGCCCGCGACAAGCAGGCGGAGGCGTCCGGTTTTTTGCCATTTCCGTTGGCTTATCATATTCGAATCGGAATAATAACATTTTATCAGCACAAATCAAAGAAAAAAATTGACAGCAGCCCACCTGATAATATACTTTCTACCCGAATCCACAACACGTCTTTATCTTATAAGGTCTTTACTGTGAAAGACTTAGGCCAAATAACTGTGGTGGGGCTGGGCCTCTTGGGAGGCTCGATAAGTTTGGCGATTAAACGCTGTTTTACACGCACAACAACCGTAGGTTACGGCCACCGTGCCGTCACTCGACGTAAAGCGAGGCAGATGGCCGTGGCCGGCCGGATTGCCGCCGACCTCAAAACCAGTGTGGCTCAGGCCGATATTGTGATCCTCGCGACCCCTTTATTGTCCTTTGACAAAATCTTTTCTGCTATTGCTCAGGCACTACCGGCAGGCTGCATCGTCACCGATGTCGGCTCGACGAAGCTCCTGCCCCACCGATGGGCCCGCCGATACCTGCCCAAAACCGTTTACTACGTCGGCTCTCATCCCATCGCCGGCTCCGAACAGCGCGGCATCGAGTTTGCCAGAGACGATCTATTCGACGGAGCATTGTGTATTCTCACCATGACCAAAAAGACAAACCGTTCCGCGGTAAAGAGGCTCAAGGAATTCTGGACCATCCTCGGATGCCGGGTAAAATTGATGACGCCGCGTGAGCATGACAGAATCTTTGCCGCCGTGAGTCACCTTCCACATATAGCCGCCGCTGCTCTGATCAATGCCAACAACAGCCGGGACCTTGAATTTGCCGGCAAGGGCTTTATGGATACCTCGAGGATAGCCTCCGGGGCACCTAACATCTGGAGCGACGTGCTGCTCGCCAACGCCGGTAACCTCACCAAAAAGATTGACAGAATGGTCGTCGAGATCTTCAAGCTGAGAAGGGCCGTAAGTACCGGCAACAGAGAACAAATCCTGAAGCTGCTAAAGGCCGCGAGAGACCAACGAGCAGCTTTAATAAAACACAAAATTAAAAGCAAGGAAATCATATCGTGAAGCAGTGGCGCTTTGAGGTGGTCAACCGACGTGGTTTCGCGGACGTTCATGGCAGTAATGTGCTTGATGACATTCGTGAGCTTGGCGTTGGTTCGGTGGAGGCGGTGCAGTCGGCGAAGGTTTTTCTGATCGAGGCGGATTTTGACGATGGTTTTGCCATGCGTGTCGGGAGCGAGCTTCTGGCCGACCCGATTTGCGAGGAGTATTACATAGGCAGAAGCAGCGCGCCGGCGGGTCTGGCCAAGGCGATGCTGATAGAGGTGCACCTGAAGAGCGGGGTGACGGACCCGGTGGCCGAATCGGTGATGACGGCGATATCGGATATGGGCGGGCGGGCGGAGCACGTTCGGACGGCGCGGAAGTACGTTCTTCTGGGTGATATCAGCCGCAAACAGAGCGATACCATAGCGAAGAAGATTCTGGCAAACGACTGCATCGAGGTCTGCGTTATCGGCAATGAGGCCGAGCCCCCCAGCCCCCATTTGAAGCCTTACCAGTTGCAGGTTGTACGCTGGCCGATACGGGACCTTGATGATGACGGGCTGGTGAAGCTGAGCAAGGACAAGGATTTGTTCTTGAATCTGGTGGAGATGCAGGCCATTCAGAAGTACTACCGCCAGTTGGGCAGGGAGCCGACGGATGTGGAGCTTGAGTCGCTGGCGCAGACGTGGAGCGAGCACTGTGTTCATAAGACGCTGAAAAGCTCGGTTGACATGACAATCGAAGGGGAGGAGATTCATTTTGATAATCTGTTGAAAGAGACTGTTTTCAGGGCGACACAGGAGCTTGGCAAACCGTGGTGCATATCGGTTTTTTCTGATAACGCGGGTGTGGTGGAATTCGATGAGGAATCGGCGGTTTGTTTCAAGGTGGAGACGCATAATCGGCCATCGGCTCTGGACCCGTACGGCGGTTCGGCGACGGGCATCGGCGGCGTGATTCGTGACCCGATGGGGACGGGGCTGGGCGCTGTGCCGATTGCGAATACTGATATATTCTGTTTCGGTCCGCCGGATAAGAAGCTGGAAGAAATTCCCAAGGGCGTGCTGCATCCGCGAAGGGTGATGAAAGGGGTTGTGGGGGGCGTGCGCGACTACGGGAACCGGATGGGAATACCGACGGTCAACGGTGCGATCTATTTCGATGAGCGGTATCTGGGCAATCCGCTCGTTTATTGCGGGAACATCGGTCTGATGGACAGGAACAAGTGCTTCAAGAATCCGCAGGCGGGTGACATTATAATTGTGGTGGGCGGCAGGACGGGACGCGACGGGATACACGGCGCGACTTTTTCGAGCGGCGAAATCACCCACGAGTACGAGACGATTTTTTCCCACGCGGTTCAAATCGGCAACGCGATAACGGAAAAGAAGATGCTGGATGTTCTGATACAGGCAAACGAGGCAGGGCTTTACGAGGCGATAACCGACTGTGGCGCGGGGGGATTGAGCAGCGCCGTCGGCGAAATGGGACAAGATTTGGGTGCCGAGGTGGATTTGGAAAAAGTTCCGCTCAAATACGCCGGCCTTACCTATAACGAGATTTGGATAAGCGAGGCGCAGGAGCGGATGGTGATAGCGGTCAAGCCGGAGAACGTGGAGGCGATAACGAAGATTTTCGACGGCGAAAATGTTGAGTCAACGGTAATAGGGAAGTTCACCGGCGACAAGAAGCTGATCCTCCGGTACGACGGCGTGCAGGTGGCTGAGATGGATATGGATTTTTTGCACGACGGGGTGCCGAAGTACTCACGGAAGGCGGTGTGGAAGAGCCCTCAGTTGAGCGAGCCGAGCCTGCCCGAAAAAGACGATTACAGTGACGAGCTTCTGCGGATATTATCTTCGTATAATGTGGCAAGCAAGGAATGGGTGATACGTCAGTACGACCACGAGGTTCAGGGGGGGTCGGTGGTCAAACCATTGGTCGGCGTGACAAACGACGGTCCGGGTGACGCCGCGGTGATAAGGCCGAAGTTCAATTCAAACAAAGGACTGGCGATAAGCTGCGGCATGAATCCGATATATGGTGACATCGACCCTTACTGGATGGCGCTGGCGGGTATCGATGAGGCGGTCAGGAATATCGTTTCTGTGGGCGGGCGGTTCGATCGGATAGCGATGCTGGATAATTTCTGCTGGGGCAACTGCCGCAAGCCCGAGACGTTCGGGCCTCTGGTGCGGGCGGCGCAGGCGTGCTACGACGGGGCCATGGCTTTCGGCTCGCCGTTCGTTTCCGGCAAAGATTCCCTGAACAACGAATTCTCGTGCGAGGATGGGCGTAAAATATCGATTCCATCCACGCTCCTTATAAGCGCGATAGCACTGGTGGATGATGTCAATAAATGCGTCACAATGGATGCGAAGCAGGCGGGGAATTTTCTGTTCATCATAGGCGAGACCAGGAATGAGCTGGGCGGGTCCCATTATTACAGGATTCAGGGGCAGCTCGGTGCGAACGTGCCCAAGGTGGATCTGCAGAAGGCGCCAAAGATAGCCGAGCGGGTTTGCAGGGCGATAGCGGATGGGTTGGTTGTGAGCTGTCACGACTGCTCGGAAGGCGGATTGGCGGTTGCGCTGGCGGAGGTGGCGTTTGCGGGGGGCCTCGGCATCGAAGCGGACTTGCGTGGATTGGCGAAGAGCGACGATTGCGTCCGGGTCGATGCGCAGCTATTTGGTGAATCGAACTCGCGGTATATCGTGGAGGTGGAGCCCGACAGGTATGATGCCTTTGTGAAGCTGATGCTGAATCTGCCGTTCGGGCAGATAGGAAAGGTAACGGAAGGAAAGAAGCTGGTCATAAAGGCTGCGGACGGCAGGACGGTTATCGAATCAGATATAGATTCATTAAAGGCGGCGTGGCAAGGGCCGCTTAATTGGTAGGAAATAACCAGCGACAGGGAGAGTACAGAGTAAGATGAGAGTGAATAATATCAAGATGCCTTTGGCCGTTTTGATAGGAATTATTATCCTTACAGAGGTGCTATGGAGCTATAATCCGCCTGATATTGCGAAGGAGAAAATACCGGCGGACATTTCAGCCGAGATGCGGGAAGATATTGAAAAGTTGTACTCCGCAGATGCAGCAGTTCGCTTGGGTACCACTGAGCGTTTAGGGAGGATGGGTGAACGAGCAGTTCCAGCCATACCATTTTTGATTGAAGTATTAGGCGATGATACAGTTCTTATGGGGGGATACAAGGGAGCTTCGCCAGGCAGAGCAGCCGCGCAAACTCTTGGGAGAATAGGAGGTCCCGCGGTAAAGGCCGTGATTGGGGCGCTAAGAGATGAGAGCTCTGTGAGGCGCCGAAATGCAACTTGGGCGCTGGTAGAGATTGATGTCGATGCGGTAGAGGAATTGATCGCTGCGATGAAAGACAAGAACGCGAACGTTCGTGCACACTCTGCAATAGCTATGGCGGATATACAGGATACGCGCGCAGTAGTGCCTTTGATTGGGATTGCAAACGACCCAAACGGGTTTGTTCGCGCAAGTGTAGTGCGAGCACTTGGGCGAATAAAGGATGACCGGGTGATTGCTGTGTTGATTTCGGCACTGAAGGATGAAAGTGTAAAGGTAAGAAGAAATGCTGCAAGAGCGTGGCAAAATGGAGCATGGAGCGGGAACTGGCGCGGGGGCAACGCTCTTGTTGCTGCTTTGAGGGACGAAGATGGAGAGGTTCGGCAAGCGGCTGCGTGGGCCCTGGGAGCCACAAAAGACGCTCGAGCTGTGGCAGCACTGGAAATTACCCTAAAAGACCAAAAGTACTTTGTTCGCAGTAGTGCAGCATGGGCATTGGGAAATATAGGGGATGCTCGAGCGGTAGAGCCACTGATTCTTGCCTTAGACGATGAGCATCACGATGTGCGAATAAGAGCCATCCAGGCACTGGGGGAAATAGGCGATAGCCTTGCATTGGAACCCTTGCTCAGTTTTTTGAAGGATAAGATGTGGCAAACACGGCAGGTAGCGGCAGAAGCGCTTGGGAAAATACGAGATCCTCGTGCGGCAGAAGGCTTGATCGCCGAATTGAACGATGAGAACATTCAAGTTAGAGAGTTTGTGATCCAAGCGCTCGGAGAAATAGGAGATGCTCGCGCAACAGAGCCGCTTATCCGAGCATTGAAGGTAAGCGACCCAAAGGACACTGACCGCTCAGTAAAACGAAGAGCGGCGAAAGCTCTGGGCAGGATCAAGAGCAGGCAAGCAGTAGAGCCTCTCATTGAGGCACTTTCAGACAAGAATAATACCAGGGTTGTCAGAATAGCCGCGGCCAGAGCGCTTGGAGAAATAAATGATCCACGGGCGGTAGAACCTCTGCTTGAAATCCTGTTGGCATGGGAGAAAGAACATAGGGAGCTCCGGGAAGAAGCAGGACGTGCGCTGGGAAAGATGGACGCGCCGCAAGTATTAGAACCTTTTTTGACAGCATTGAAGAATAAGCATGAGAATTGCTACAAGCGAGAAAGAGCAGCCTGGCTACTGGGAGGGATAGGGAACGCTGAGGCAGCAGAAGGTTTGGCTGCTGTTCTGGAGGACAAGAGCGAGGATGTTGAGATGAGATGTGCAGCGGCAGAAGCAATGGGGAGGACAAACGCCTCCCAGGCGGTTAATACTTTGATTACCGCATTGAAGGATAAGGAGCCACGTGTGCGAAGCAGAGCTGCGTCAAAACTGGGAGGTCTAAAGGATACTACTGCAATTGGTCCTTTGGTCGCCACTCTGAGAGACGAGCATCCAGACGTGCGAATGAGGTCAGCAATAGCACTGGCAAATATTAATAGTCAACACGCAATCCAACCTTTGATAGATTTCCTAAAAGATGAGGGTTCTGAAGTACAGGAAACGGCTGCGTGGGAGTTACAGAGAATAACGGGGAAAAGATTTGGTAAAGACCATGCAAAGTGGGAAAGGTGGTGGAAGTATAACAAGGATAATATTTGTGAGAATCGACTACTGAAACGATAAATGAGCATAAGTAAGAAATTAAAGAGATAAAGAATGGGACAGGTTAGAGCGATAGTGCTGCGGGCGGCGGGGATAAATTGCGATGTGGAGACCGAGTATGCGCTGGAATTGGCGGGGGCGGAAGCGGAGCGTGTGCATATAAACCGGGTCATCGAGGACAAGGCCCTGCTGGATAAGTACCAGATATTGGTGATTCCGGGGGGCTTCAGCTACGGCGATGACGTGGCGGCGGGAAAGATTCTGGCAAATCAGATTGTCCATCATCTTGCCGAGGCGATGCGCAAGTTCATCGAGCAGGGCAAGCTCGTGCTTGGAATTTGTAACGGCTTTCAGGTGCTCGTCAAGACGGGGATTCTTCCGGGCGATGGCGCATCCGGTCGGCAGGGGGATGTCACCATAACCTATAACGATAGCGGCAAGTTCGAGGATCGGTGGGTGTATCTGGAGCCGCAGACGGATAGGTGCGTGTTCATCGAGCGGGGAAGGCGGATCTATCTGCCGGTCGCGCACGGGGAGGGCAAGGTTGTGACAAGAAATGATGCCGTTGTCGAGCGGCTGCAAGGGGAGGGTTATGTGGCGTTCAAGTACGTCGATCAGCAGGGCAGAGAGGGGGACTATCCGGTTAATCCGAACGGGTCGGTGGATTCGATAGCGGGGCTGACGGACAGCACGGGCCGGGTGATGGGGCTTATGCCGCACCCGGAGCGGTACGTCCGACCAACGCAGCACCCGCACTGGACAAAGCGAAAAGACAACCAGGACGCCGACGGAATGACCATCTTCAACAACGCTGTCAACTACATTCAGCATGGTTCCTAAAAGTGACTTGCCCCAATACTGTTCGACACTGTCACGCTCAGCAAAGTAAAGGAAGAGCTCAGGCATAGTATCCCGTAAACTCAAGAATACCCGGCTTCGCGAGGAAATATATGTGTGGAATAGCAGGTTTCAACTGGAAGAACCACTCCGTCCTCGAAAACATGACCAAGGCGATTAAACACAGGGGCCCCGATGACGAAGGATTCTACCTGGACGAAAACGTCTCTTTGAGCAACGCGCGACTGGCGGTCATGGACCCCTCCGATAATGGCCACCAACCGATGGAGCTCGAACATCTGGTCATAGTTTACAACGGCGAAATATACGGCTTCAACGAGCTTCGCGAACAGCTAAGGTCCGAAGGCCGCAACTTCCACTCTGATACCGACACCGAGGTGGTCCTTCACAGTTATCACAAGTGGGGGCCTGCCTGCGTCGAGAGATTCAACGGAATGTGGGCCTTCTGTATCTACGACAAACAGAAAAACCTCCTCTTTCTTTCACGAGACCGATTCGGTATAAAACCCTTGTACTACTACTTCGATGGCGACAAATTCATCTTCGCCTCGGAGCTAAAGGCGATAAGGCAGCATAATCTGGACCTGTCGGTAAACCTTTCGGCGGTGAATTTCTTCTTCTACCAAAAGTATATCGGAGGCGATCTGACGATATTCAAGAACTGCTATAAGCTAAGACCATCTGAGAATATCCTCTTCGACCTGAACAGCAAAAAACTTACGCGAACGAAATATTACAGCCTCGAGCAGCAGGTTGCCGAAAATCAAAACTTCCCGCTCGAAGAAAGGCTGAAGTCCGTTGAAAGCATAATCGTGGACGCGGTCGAAAAACGACTCGTCGCCGACGTCCCCGTGGGCAGCTTCCTTTCCGGAGGGCTCGACTCGTCCCTCATCTCCGCCGTCATCAGCAGAAAACACAAAGACTTCGACACATTCTCCATAGGCTTCAAAGAGGACAAATCCTATGACGAGCTCAAATACTCTAACCTCGCCTCAGAATACATCAAAACCAAACATTATTATGACTACATGCAGATGGACGAGAACACCATCGGCCTCGTATTGAAAAACATGGACGAGCCTTTCGGCGATTCTTCCATCATTCCAACCTATCTGCTGTCCAAAATAACCCGCCGTCTTGTCACCGCATCCCTCTCAGGCGACGCCGCCGATGAGATATTCGCCGGCTACGACACCTACAAGGCATTCACCCTCAGCAGGCACGTGCCCGCCTTCATAATCGAACTGTCAAAACGCCTGGTCGACGCCCTGCCGGTGTCGGACAGAAAAGTGAATCTTCCCTTCAAAATGAAAAGATACGTGAGAAACTTCGACGTCAACGTGAACAAGAGACACCTTAACTGGATGGCCACCTTCAACAAATTTCAAAGGAGAAAACTCTTGAACGAGAATTTTGTGGGCGCCGAAAACTTCATCCCCTGGGGCAACGAAAAGACCCTCCTCTCCATACAGTTGAACGACCTCAGAAACTACCTCGCCGAGGACATCCTCAAAAAGGTGGATATGGCCTCCATGCTCAATTCCCTCGAAGTAAGGGTCCCCTACCTGGACCATCGACTCGTCCCCTTGGTCTTGTCGCTGCCCGAAAAATATAAAATCAACTGCCTCACAACAAAATACCTCCTTAAAAAAATTGCCTCCGCCTATCTCCCAAAAGAAATAGTCCAAAGGCCCAAAAAGGGCTTTACCGTCCCAATCTCAAGATGGATAAGAAAAAGCAGTTGGATCCGCGATGTCCTCGTTAATCGAAGATATTACGGACATAATCTGTTGAGCTATGAGTACGTTCAACAACTGTTCAGTTCCCACATGGCCAATAAAATGGATAACGCCAGACACTTATGGCTGGTCTTTGTGTTCAATTACTGGATGAGCCACAATCCCGCAAACGTGGGCAGTCAACAGCAGATCAAGGGCACTTAGACCATGTTCTGCCAATCTGTATCGAATTGTCACGCTGGCCCGACCCCTCCTCCCCAGCAGCTTCGCCGCCTTCATCAGAAGGTTCGCCTCGTGGACCGTATGGCTCGATGGATTCTCAACATAAACGTGCTTGCCCGACATAACCACCGCCAGAGCAACTGGCGTGTGCCAGTGGTCACACGTCGCAATCGCTACCGCATCGATGTCCCTGTCCTCCAGCATCCGGCGAAAGTCACTGTAAGTCCTGACCTCCCCCTTTTCAGATACCTTCTCCGCCGTCTTCGCTCGACAGTTCGAAGCCCGGCAAGGCTGCGAGGTTGTCAGCGTTTCGTGTGAATTGTGACGAAAAAGACGAGGATCATTAGGAGCAGGGCGAGGAGCAGAACGGCCAGTATTGGATGGTCATATAAGAGCATGAAAAGGCGCTTGATGTAATGAATATAACTCGGTCTCATTTCAGTCCTTTGGTTTTGTCTCGCAATTAGCGCTCAACCGGCTCATTTCCACTTGAGTCTGGCAAGTTCGTCGGTGCGCACGAACTTGACGCTTAAGTCAGCAAAGCATACGAAGGCGCCCTCGTCTTTATGATTTGCTGTCGTCAGCAACTCGGGGCCGCCGGCCTGGTTCCAGCCTGGTTTAGCTTCAAACAAGAGGACGAGATCACGCGCTGAACCGGGTTGGCAATTTGGGTTTATGGCATAGTTGCAGGGTCCCCGTGGCGCACCGGGACAGACGAATTGGGCTTCAGTAACTAAAACATCTTCTATCAGCAAATCACACCACTTCTCTGGCGTCGGATATTGGCCGTCATTTCTTTCTGCATAAACTTGGATAGCTGTGCCGAGTCCACAGACGTGCGTGCCACATATCAGGGATTTTGCTGGCTGCCTGGGCCTGCTCCTTACAGGCATTAGTACGCCGGCCAGAAGAGCGATTATACCGACTATGACCATCCAATGCATTATAGAATTCGTTTTGTCTCTGGGTTCTTGTCTTTCGATATCAGACAGCTTGGCCGCGCCTGTAGCCTTAAGGAATATGCGAGTGGCCACAAGTCCCGAGAGCAGCACGAGAATCGACACGCCCCCTACTTCCTGGAACAGCCGCTCTTTCAAGACCCGGAAGGGGAGTGAGCCGGGCTGGTCAAGGAAAAGACGCAGATGCTGCACCCGAACCTCCACCCAAAGGATGGCCCATGTTGCAAGACCTATGGTAGCTACATAGAAGCCCCATACCTTCTTCGATGCGATGCCAATAATGTAGACAAGTAGGATAATCAGGGTGTAGGGATAATCGAAAAAACGAAGCCGTGCTGTACCTGAAATATCTACGATACAGCCGAGGATGAAGAGGACTATCCCTGCCGACAGACCGACCCACATCAGTATTTTTGAAAAAGTGACCCGACTGACCATATTTCATGTCTCCTTTTCCGCGTGTCAGGTTTCGCTGCACCACTTTAACACTTTCGGTTTATTATTGCAAGCGCTGCATGGCAATGCTTATGGCTCATACTGTGGAGGGTCATGCCTAAACGGGGCGGAGAGGCGGCGGGCGGGTAAAAGGCTTGACGTTGTTGGGGGAAGTGTTTTAATGTTGCTTCGATGGTGCGTGCGCATTGGTTGAGATGCTATGGTCTGGTTTTGGGTGAGGTGGAGAGAGACATTTCGTTGGCGGGCTGGTTAGCTTATGTCGGGAAAGCGTGAAAAGTCGGGCTGGGAACATTTTGAGCATGAGGCGGATGTTGGTATTCGTGGGATTGGGGCGACGAAGGAAGAGGCGTTCCAGCAGGCCGCCGTTGCGCTCACGGCGGTGATAACGCAGCCGGAGAAGGTGGCTGCCAAAGAAGAAGTGGCGGTCACGTGCACTGCGCCCGACGATGAGCTTTTGTTGGTTGACTGGCTGAACGGGCTGCTTTATGAGATGGGGACGCGGAGGATGCTGTTCGGCAGATTCGAGGTGAAGATAGAGGGGGGCGAGCTTATGGGGCGTGCGTGGGGTGAGAAAATCGATGTTTCGCGGCACGAGCCTGTTGTGGAGGTGAAGGCTGCGACGTATACTGAGCTTAGTGTGCGGCAGGATGCGGAGGGGGTGTGGGTTGCGCAGTGTATAGTGGATGTGTGACAATTCCGGGATGGGGGCGTGTGAGGATGAACGAAGGGGAGTCTGGAATATGGATACGAAGAGCCTGAAAAAACGTTCGGATTATGAGTGGGTCATCGAGCCTCACGGCAGGATGCGTGTGCCGGCGGTGATATTCGGTGATGAATCGCTGATAAAGGCGATGGACGACAAGGTTTGCGAGCAGGCGACGAACGTGGCGAGTCTGCCCGGCATAGTCAAGGCGTCTTATGCGATGCCGGATGCGCACTGGGGATACGGATTTCCGATAGGGGGCGTGGCGGCGTTCGATGCGGAGAAGGGGGGGGTGATTTCAGCCGGGGGGGTCGGCTTCGATATTGCGTGCGGCGTGCGGACTGTGACAACGGGACTCACTATTGATGAGGTCGAGCCTGCGAAGAGAACCCTGGCTGAATTGTTGGTGCGCAAGATACCGGCCGGTCTGGGCAGCAGAGGCAAGCTGCATTTGAACAAGAAGCAGATGGATGAGGTTCTCGTCGGAGGCGCACGCTGGGCGGTGGAGCACGGCTACGGCGACAAACAGGATTTGCAGCGCATCGAAGAGCACGGGACTGTCTCGGGCGCCGACCCCGCGCAGGTTTCCGACCAGGCCAAAAAGCGTCAGGAGGACGAGGTCGGGACATTGGGTTCGGGGAATCACTACCTCGAGGTGCAAAAGGTGGCGGAGGTTTATGACGCTGATATTGCGGACGTGTTCGGCATCAGGGAGGGGTACGTCACGGTCAGCATCCACTGCGGCTCGCGGGGTCTTGGGCATCAGATTGCTACCGAGTTTCTAAAAAGAATGGCGACCAGCGCATCAGGCTATGGAATTGAGCTGCCGGAGCGGGACCTGGCCTGTGCACCGATTAACTCCCCGGTGGGCAGGGATTACCTTGGTGCGATGCGTTCGGCAATCAATTGCGCGCTGGCGAACCGACAGATGCTGACGCACCTGCTGCGGCAGGCGTTTGCATCAATGTTTGCGAAAGCGGAATTGAAGCTGCTTTATGATGTTTCGCATAATACGTGCAAGGAAGAAACGCATCTGGTGAACGGACAGCAAAAAAAGCTGTTCGTGCATCGCAAGGGGGCGACGCGGTCTTTCGGGCCCGGTGACGCGAGTGTGCCGCCGGAGTTTCGAGGGGTGGGCCAGCCGGTGCTTATTGGCGGCACGATGGGTACTGCATCGTACATTTTGGTGGGGACGTGCGAGAGCATGTCACTGTCGTTCGGCTCATCGTGTCACGGTGCGGGACGCTGCATGAGCCGCAACCAGGCAATGAGACAATGGCAGGGAAGAGACATCGTGCGAGGCCTCGAGCATCGAGGCATCCTGATACGCTGTCCTTCTCTTCGCGGCGTGGCTGAGGAGGCGCCGGGAGCTTACAAGGACGTCAGCGAAGTTGTGGAGGTGGCGCATAATGCGAATCTCTCGCGGAAGGTGGCCAAACTGCTGCCGCTGATTTGTATTAAGGGCTGAAAGAAAATCGGATCAGGAAGTGATTGGGATAATAGAATCGTGGGAAGCGGAGTCGGACGGCAAGAACTGAATCAAGGCCTATTCAATCGGCTCCAGGAGCACGCCCGCAGCCTGCTTTGAATTCTTCTGTACGACCTGGCCCACAATCTGTCCTTTGTTGTTAATATCCCTTGGGAAGAAGGTGCTGACGTCCCTGCGCCCGAGGTTCTTCTTGAACGGCACAAAGGCTTCATTGGGATCCCAGAGATACTCTTCGACGTGATGGAAGAGCCAGTGACTGCCGAGTTTCAGCGAGGCCGAACGGATGTGCAAGAGAAACTGATTGGCGTCATTAAGGGCAATCGGATGAGCATCAATCCCTTTCATCGGCGGCATCGGCCGGACTCCTTCAGTCTCGGACCATGTAGAGATGAGCATCTGGTCATTTGTGGAACCGAACCGGCCCACAACAAATCCTTTGTTGTTCAGATGGATATAGCCGAGTACGGGCGGCGTAAGGCTTGTGGGGCCGAGGTCCTTGATGCCGGCGTTCGGGTCCCAGAAGAAGGCGTGCCATTGGCCGGAGCCGGTCTGTGAAAAGCCCGCGACCTGCCCGCTGTCGTTAATGCTGCCTGCAATACTGGCGGGGCCTCCGAGTGTCCCAAGGTCGGTGATGCCGGCGTCGCCATTCCAGAGCACAGCGTGCGGAAAGCCATCGCTGGTATAGGAGAACCCAACGACCTGACCTTGATTGTTTAATCCCAATGGCAGGCTGGACTTCCCGGGCAGCGCGGCCAGAATCTTCTTGTCTTCAGGAGGGTCCCAGATAAACGCGCGGAAATCGCCATTGGGGTCGCGCAGAGCAGCCGTGACGCGACCGGCATTGTTGATTCTGAGTGGTTCGGAGTGGTTGGGGCGTTCAAACGAGCCTAAATCGCGCGCGCCGTGATCCTTCTGCCAGAGGAAAATGCGAAACTCCCCTGCTTTGCTTCGGGCGATGCCGACAACTTGTCCATGGTCATTGATGGAGAAAGCGATGATCGGTTCTCCGGCGGTGGTTGTGATGAAGGTGTGTGTGTATGTCGGCGGTGGGGCGAGGACGGAACGAAGTATCACGGCGACCATGATGGCTGCTGCCGCACAAAGAGAAGCGATCAATAAGCGCCGTTTTCGCATAGATTACCCGACTTTTCGACAAACACGCGTTAATGGCACCAAAGTTATTGAGGTCCATAGACTATCAAAACCGGGTTGTGATTGCGAGTATTTTCGGTCATTTCCTGCGGATTTTGGTGGCAGTTCGCAACGCACGGCAACGCGGGCATTTCCGTTGGTACAACGGTTGATTAGAACAAGGAGGGCGGGCTTGAATAAGGCGCAAGATATACCGCCGGCAGCCGGTGGCGTGTTTGCACGAAGAGGTTCGTTGCAGACGGTCAATCTGTTTGTTCGATGTTGCTTCGAGGTTCTTTGTTCTCCTTGAATCGGAAGTTTCTTTTGACTGCCTGGTCGCGGACGGCGCGGATCACGGCGGAGCCGAGGGTGTTCTGTCCGCCTTGTAGTTTTTTCATTTCGTCGGCGAGGTATTTGTTTCGCTGTTGGTTAAGCTGTTGAATCTTCTTTTGAATTTGGGCGCGCTCTTTTTGCCTGCCGTGGACATAAGCTTCCCTTTGCTCGATGGTCATGTTCTGCATAACTTCGGGCAGGTCCTCTGGTTTGAGGTTTTCAAGCTCGATGGTGTTATTGTTGAGCGCATCAACGAGGTCCCAGTTGTAGTTCTGGTAGTACATGGAGGATTTGGTCACGGCTCTTTGGACTTCGGCTTCTTTAGAGGCGTTGGCGGCGTTGAAGTCCTGGGTGGATTGTCTTTGGGCGTTTGTGCGTCCCAATCGGCCGAAGCCGATGTACGTGTCATTCAGTCTTATGCCGAGCTCTGTGATTTGCTTATCCTGTGGAGCGGCGACGTGGACGGTCTTTTGGTTGTGGTTGATGTTGAGGTATCTGCCGTCGGCGAGCAGTGCTCCGTCCTTCCACTTTCCTTTTGCGCCTTCGGTTTCGGAGCCGCAGTGAATGGTGTTGACGATGACGCCCTTTGAGGCGGCGGCCTTGCAGGCGTGTCGGTAATCGACGGGGCCCTGTGTGAAGGGTTCGTTTCCGGCGATGAAGATGACTTTTAGGTCGTCGGGGCTGTCGGTCCATTTGAGGTTTTCGGCGGCGTCTTTGATTACCCAGCCGCAGTATTCACTTCCGCCGTTTGTTTTGAGGGCGAACAGCTCTTCGGAGATTTTGTCGAGGTCGGTGGTCAGGGGGACAATCATCCTTATATAACCGTTTTGGGGCGGCACGGAATTCTTGCCATATTCATAGAGAGCGACCTGCAGCTCGGGCTGGAGGTTGTTTCTTTTTGCGAAGATGAACTCGTTGACAATTGCCCAGAGTTGGGCGCGGGCCTGGTCGATTAGTCCGGACATGCTGCCGCTGGTGTCGAGGAGGATGGCCATCTGGATGAGGGGCTTTTTCTCTGCCATCGTGATTTCGGCGGCGGCACGTGTTGGCTCAACCGCGGGCCTCTCCTGGGCTGTGATGGTGGTACAGAAGCCAGCGAGGATTGCGCTGAGACAGATTATTACGGTTGTGGTTTTCATTTTCTTGCTCCGTTGTCAAATAGTTGTTACTCATCTTATGTTCACTGACGATGGTATTTTCAGGACTTCATTGTTTTGTCTTTGCGCATCAGTTCCCACACGGACCGTTGCGCTGCATCTGAGGCGGCAAGTTCGAGGAATTCGAGTCCGGTGGCGGCAACAGTTGTAATGGGGACGGGTTCTTCGATTCGGTGTCCGGCTTTGACGTCGGGGCCGAGGGCAAGCATCCATACGCGTCGGCAGCCTTCGTCGGCGCCTTCGTTGGTGTAGAAGTTGCTGTGATGAATGAATCCCCAGTGCCCGGGTCTGTCAAGCTCGCGGCCGTGGTCGGGCAAGATAAGCATGAGTGTGCGTTCTCGGTATGCGTCTATCTGTTGGGCGGCCTGCCAGAGCCGCCAGGTGAGCTGGTCGGTCCGTTGTATTGCGTCAACGTATCGAGACCACGAGCCGTAATGTGCGCAGTCGATCTCGCCGAAGTCCACAGCCATGACATCGGGTGCGAAGGTGCGCATACATGAGATGGCCCGGTCTGTCAGGAATGCGTCGTGGCTGGTGGTGCCGGAGGATGCTTTCCAGTTGGCATACTCGGCGTCGAGGAAGTCACGGGCCTGCTTTGAGCGCAGGTTCTGCGTAGAGATACGGCTTGTTTGGCGTGCGAGCTTTTCGCAGTCAGATGCTGCGTTGATTTGTGCTTTGACCGAGCCGAGGGCGGCGGCGTGCTGCATGATTCGGTCCATTTCTTCAGCGGTTGTGCGCGGGATGGTGGGGGGCTCGACGACGTTTGCGGCGTAGGGTGTGCCGTAATCGGGTGCGAGGCTTTGGCCGGTGTTTGCGAGTATCGAGGCGTAGACGAACGCCCAGGCGGCTGTGTCAGGTGCGCGGCGGGCCTTGCGGTAGAGTTCAAAGATAGTGGGGTTGGCGACGGGTCTGGACCAGTCGATATCGTCCCACTCCCAGTGGCCGGTCATGATGGAGCCTGCGGAATTGGGGTGCACGACTTTGTGTTCGACACGCATGTTGGTGAAGAGGGTTCCTTTTGGGACGAGGTCATTCCACAGATGGGGGATGTACCGATGTTGAGGGTCGTCGATTGACTCGCTGGAGCGGGTGCCGCCGCCGAAGAGGGCTATGATGAGTTTTTTCGGTGTTGCAGCAGAAGACTCTGAGAGGTGCAGGCTGTTAGCGATGGCAGCGTGTGTGTCACCAAGCGCGGCTGCCGCTGCGCCGGTCGCGGCGAGAGAAAGGAATTGTCTTCGGCTTATGTTTTCCATTTCAGCGGTTCTGCTGATATTGTGCTCATCGAGCCACCTGTTGCAGTCTTTCATTCGGCCGGTTGGCAGCGACCTTTTGGCCGCCGCTTTTCCAGGCTTCGGCGTCCACAGCGAGGTAGATCTCGCCTGTTTTCTGTTTTAGTTCTGCGCGATAGATTTCGCAGGGGACTTTTTCTTCGCTGCTATGCGGATAAATCTGTCGTTCTTCCACTCCATTGTTGAGGCATGGGATGGAGGCGCGGAAGGGCACTCCCCGTGGGACGGCAACCTCGAGATTGATTGGGCCAAAGTCGTTCCAGAAGGAAGCGGGATGTACCACGTACGCGAGCTGGTAGCTTGACGGTGCGTGGGTGTCGGAATAGGCGTACTGGCGGTAACTTACGGTGAGCGTCTGTGTGGATATAGCAGGGAAGGTGATGCGGTAATGCAGGATATTCATGGGTGCAAAGGTGAAGATGACGGGCAGGCTCTTGAGAATTGCTTTGCAGGATTCCTTTTCCGATTCGCTGATCTTTGCTTTTGGGTCGAGATAGTCCACGCGTGCATATATTGTTGGATCGCTAATTCGGCTCGAGAAGTCATTCAGCGCGGCAGTGTCAACGGTTATTTCCCGCGGTCGTACAGTTCCTGTTTTGAGGTCCACGGAGCGTTCGCGGACGTCTCCTCCCCAGGCGGTGAAAATGGACTCGTAGGTTGCGGCGGCCTGAGGGTCGAAGCGTGCGGCAAGTTGGGCGAAGAATTGGGTAGCCTTTTGCTCACCGATGGCGTAGAGTGGGCCGAGGTTGGCGTTCATCAGCTTATTGAGGTGATTATCGCCCTGGTGCCAGGGGGACCTGTCCCGAGGTGCGCGGGTTTGTTTGTCGAGGTCGAGGCTTGCATATTCAAGCATGAGGGCGGCGTCGCGTTCGTTCCACTTGAGCGAATCGACGAGATACTGCGACAGAGCGCGGCGGGCAGCCCGGCTGGTATCGGGCTGGGCGTCGTGGACGGCCGCAACAAGGTTGGCGAGTGTGTTGTTGGCACTTAGGTTTTTTTCGATGACTTCTCGGGTTCGCTGGCGGGTGATGCCGTAGATTCCTGAGCTTGAAATGGTGCTGAAGGGGACGCGCTTATCATCGAGTCTGACATTGACGGCGGAAGTCATTTCTCCCATCTCAAACGGCTCAATATAGATACCGCGAAGAATAGGGAAGCCGAAATCGATCTCTATCT
Organism: Sedimentisphaerales bacterium; assembly: GCA_035527845.1. Classification (GTDB taxonomy): domain Bacteria; phylum Planctomycetota; class Phycisphaerae; order Sedimentisphaerales; family Anaerobacaceae; genus JAUWKC01. The sequence continues at coordinate 19,773 of DATKZT010000034.1, forward strand.
GGCTGTTTGTGGGATTTTCGATTACGTACTGGGCAGAAACATCAGCGACAGGTGGTTCGGTTTGATCCTGCGAGTGCCGCCAGCCCTTGCTGAATGTGACTTTCAGGTCTTCTTTGATCACTCGAAGGCGTGTTTCACGGGCGGGCTTGAGGTCGGGGTCGAGGCGGGCGAGAATTCCTTTTGCGGCGGGGTCGCCGTTCGGGTACTTGATGAGGAAGGGCCCGCCGTTAGCGAGAGCAAGGCTCGCCATCAGCATGAGTAAAGTTAAGGCGCCGAGCAGAACCAACGGTTTGTATTCCATCTTGTTCATTTGAGAATCTCCTTTCTGATTTAGCGGGTTTCAACCGGGCTTCTGACGAGGATGGGTTCGCCTTCCACCATCAGCAGGATGTCGCCTCGAAGAGCGATGCTGCCCTGGCGGTTGGATTTGGCGAGCTTCTGCGCCAGTTCGATGAATTCTTCGGAGCCGAATTCGATAGTTCTTGCGGGCTGGATTTCTTTTTCATTGTTGACGAGTCTGCTGTCGACCCAGCGGCGGCCTCTTTGATAGTATGCGGTGTCGTTGATTTGCTGGACGTTGGTGATGGTGACGCGTTCGAAGTTCTCATCGATGAAGGAGTTGTCCATGTTGAGTCTTTGCTGACTTGACTGTGCAGCATAGTTGAAACTCTGGTTTACTGCTCCGAGTCCGTCGCGTTTTTCCATGGCCCTTCTGTGGAGATTTCCGGCAGTTTCTTCGGCGACGGCATCGACATCGTGGAGGTCTGTTCCTTCTCTGGCGAGGAAGGCGGTATACTCAGTGAGTATCCCGAACTCGGTGGAGAGGCGGACGATTTCGTCGGTGAGTTCCTTTAGTTTGGGGTCGGCGGCGGCGACGGCGGGGTCTGCGCCCATTTGTCTGACCTCGTCGATGAGCTGGGCGATTTTTCTGCTGGCCCAGAGTCTCGGGACGAAGCCGTTTCGCACGTTCGCCTTGTCGAACTCGAAGGTGAATTTGAAGGAGCGCTTCTTACCGAGGTAGTTTCCGGAAATTTTGAAGGTGATGTCATCTTTGCCAACGTACTGGCCAAGCAGGACAAGCTGGTCGCCCTCGAACATGTCGGGCAGCTTGTCCGGGAGGATGTCACGTGTGCGTCCGACTGCAGGTTCGCCGTTTTCTTTTACAACCTGCAGCTCGATGTCCGCCAGGACCGGCCCCGTGAGTCTCTTGAAGACCCTGCCGATCTTGACCTCCACGTCCTCTTTTGGCAGGACGTATTCGGCTTTTGCGCGTGAGAGGGCGGCGATTTTATCGAGCAGCGGCGCATTGACATCGACGCCGACACCGAAGGTGAAGACGCGCCGTTTGTGCGGATTCGATTTCTCGACAAGCTCACGTATGACAACTTCGGAGGTGTATCCGACGGTTGGCAGGCCGTCTGTCAGGAACAGGACTATGGCTAGCGTACCTTCGGTCGGCTCCTGGGCGAGGGCCTGCTGCAGTGCGTCGTAGATATTGGTGCCGCCGGTTGCGGTGATTCCCTCGATGTACTTGCGGGCGGCCTCTTCATTTTCTTTGTTTTTCGGTACGGGCTTTCCTGAGAACCATTCGACGGTTTCGTTATAGATGCAGACGTTGAAGGCCTCGCCCTGCTTGAGGCCTGCGATGATTTGTAGAGCGGCTTCCTTGACCTGCTCGATTTTTTCATTTCTCATGCTTCCGGAGCGGTCGATGACGAGCGTGATTTCTCGTTTGATGGCGGGGTTATCGTCGGCGTTTGCGACGTCGGCGGGCAGGCCGCCGAGCAGCAGGAAGTATCCGCCGGCGACCTTATTATCCGGATATGCGAACATTGATGCGGTGACGCCGTTTTCCTGAAGCAGGTATGACAGGCGAAAAGGCCCGGGCTCCGTGGTGCCTTTTTCGGTCTGAACGGTGACGACGATTGCGCCGTTTCTATCGTGCATTGATTCGAGGTCGAGCTCCTTCATCCCGATGAGCTTGTGGGTGGGTGAATAGACGGTTGAGATGGGGCGTTTGCTTTTGATGGTTACCTTGATGTCCCAGGGGACGGAGTACTTTAGTGATTCGGTTCGCGGCAGGATGTAGTCGATGCGGTTGCCGTCCACTTCGAGGAGGTTTTCATAGGTGAGGCGGACTTTTTGTTTGCCGTGTGCCTCGACGGGGAAGACGCTGGATCGGATGAGGTTGTAACCGACGAACTCAACGAGGGCAGGGTCGCGGATTTTTGATACGAGCTGCTGGTATATTCTTTTTGCTTCATCCTTGGGCAGGACCTGAGCGGTAATCTCGCCTCCGGGTCCGTCGTAGGCGAAGCCGCGGACGACGGCGCCGTCGGGGACGGGGACAATTAGCTCCGCTTCCTCCCTGCGGCCGCCGGTGTTTTGCAGTTGAATCTCTATTGTTGTGACGGCGGTGCTTTCGAGGATGTCAACGAGGGCGGCGATTCGGGTGATCTCGATTTGGCCCGGTCGTTCGGGGGCGAAGGCGCGTGCCCGGCTCTGGGGCACGATGACGTTCGAGGCGAGGGGTCTGACGCCGACATGGCTCAACTGTGCGGCGGCCTGGCCGAGAAGGAATGCCATTGTCAGTGCTATGGAAGCGATGAGTTTTTTTTGCAGTGCTTTCATTTCGCGGTCTCCTTGAAATTAGATTTGAATTGTTCGCGCTACTTATAGTATAGCGCGCGAAGGGGCCAAAGTTTTGTAAATAGTTTGTAAAAAGTGGAAGTGGACAGAAATGGTTTAGGGATGAAGGCCGGCGCTGTGAATTTGCTTTGGGCGGCGTTAGGAAGGATCAGGACTGCATTGCGAGTCCGACTCTGAAGAGTGCGCCTGCTGGTTTTGCGTTGAGGATTTCGACGAAGCCGTGGTGAGCCTGTGCGAATTTTTTGACGAGTGCGAGTCCGAGTCCTGTTCCGGTAGTTTCTCGGGTTGCTTCGGAGCCGAGGCGGTAGAACTCTTCGAAGATTTTCTTTCGCTGTCGGTGCGGGATTCCGGGTCCGTGGTCTTCGACTTCGATGAGTATGTATCTGGTGTCGCTTTTTGTTCTGACGGTGATGGTTTTGTCATTTGCGGCGCGTGCGTATTTTACGGCGTTGTCGAGGAGGTTGACGATTATCTGTTTGATGGCGTCGCTGTCGAAGGCGATTTGTCCGAACTGCTGGAGGTCTGTCTTAATGGAGAAGCCATGCTGGGAGGCGTAGGGCCTCATCATTTCGACGACGCCGGCGATGCACTGATTGAGGTTTCCGACGGTGAAGGTGTATTCCTTTCGGCCTTTCTGGATTCGTGAGAAGTCGAGGACGTTCTCGATGAGTCGGCTTAGTCTTTCGCTTTCCTGTCTAACGCTGCGGTAATATTCTGCGAGTTTGTCCGGGGAGGCGACCCAGTTGTTTTCGAGCATTTCGGCGTACATTCTGATGGAGGTGAGGGGGGTTCTGAGCTCATGCGAGACGGATGAGATGAAGTCGTCCTTTTTTTCCGCGAGTTTGAGCTGGGCGCGTGCGTATCTGAAGAGGCTCAGGATGGCGAGCGCGACGGCGAGAAAGACAACGGCGACGATGCTGAAATACCAGTATTGAAGCTGGTTGGCCTGTCTGGCGAGCATTTCCGGGAATGCTTCGGCGAGGTAGAGGATAAGGTAGCCGAAGCCGAAGTCGAGCACCGCGGTGTAGGCGACGTCGCCGTTGTTGGTTCGTTCTTTCTTTGTCTGGGGCAGCTCGAAGCTCATGCCGCCGCGCATGAATCGGGCGGCGGATTTTCTTACTTCATCAATAAGTCTTTTTTCATTCAACTGGAAGCCCTGGCGAAGCAGGACGTCTTCGATTTGCACGTCGCGGACGAGGAAGACCTGTTTGCCGAAGACGGAGTTTTCTGCATCTCTTCCTCCGACGACGACGGTCCGGAAGGCCTCTATTCTTACGCGAACGGAGTCTCCGCGGATCTGGGCTGCAAGAGAAGCTCGATTTGTCGGGTTGAGCGTGGCGGCTCCGTTTGTCATGTTTGTGCGGGCGAAGTTTGCCGCCTGCCTGGGATATTCCTGCTGTTCAGATGGTTCCGGGGCGTTTGCAGCAAGGGCAAGTTGCTGCTGTGGCGACTGGGCATTCTCGGTGACGTCGACAGCAGGCGGGGGCTGGTTGGTGTCTTGTTTCAGTTGTGCCTGGGGCACCTGGACATCAGTGTTAAAATACAGGACGCCGCCGCCATCCGTTTGGGCTGAATTAGAGCCAAGATTGGTTTGAAAGATGGCATTATCCTGAATTATGACTTTGGCCTGGTGGTCCTGTCTTCGGAGGCTCTCGATGGGAAAGTTCTGGACGCGTGTATTGCGGGGGTCTCCTTTTCCGGCTTGTTTTCTCAGGGCGTCAGCTTCAACCTGCTGTTCTCCTTCGGCTGACTGCACTCGGTCGGCAAACGAGATATTGTCTTCGGCGTCTTTGCCGGCCTCTGAGATTGCTTTTTCGGATTGCGCTGGGAACAAGACTGGCAGGAGGTTTCTTTTGACGTTATAGCGACAGACTTCGGCCTGGGTCTGGATTTTGAAATTGTAGTCGTTTGCTCCGTCGCGGTTTACGATGTCGTCGTTTGCGGTTGTGATGGAGCCGTCGGGTTCGATTTGGAAGTAGCCGTAGGCAAGGTACTGCTCGATAACGCCTCCGAGCGGCGAGCGCAGCCACATCGCCTGTTGCGATTCGTTTGTGATGTTATCGGGGCGGTAGGAATACCAATAATGGGTATAGGGTCTTTCCTGCTCGGTTTGTCTGAAGTCGTCGAGTTTTCGTTCGACGTCACGTCTTACCTGCTCGGCGACTTCGGCGAACTGTTTCCATTTTAGGCCTTCGGCCCATCGCTGGACGGCGTGGTAGCCGAGGACGACGAGGCCGCCGAGTGCCACTGCAATTATCAGCGTTAATATGATAAGTCGTCTATACATTTGTCACTTAGGGTCCGGTATTCAGTGATCGTATCTATATCCTGCGCCGCGGACGGTTTTGATTATCTGCGGCTCGGCACAGTCGTGCTCGATCTTGCTTCGCAGCTTGGCGATGTGCATATCCATAGTTCGAGTGCCCAATTCCGTCATGGTTTCACCCCAGACCTGCTTGTAGAGTTCTTCCCGGCTGATGACCCGATTTGGATTCGCCGCGAAGAACTGAATTATTCTGGCCTCACGTCGTGTGATTTGTATTTGCTCATCATCGCGTTTAATCATAAGTGCGGGGACGTCAACATAAAGGTCTGCGAACTGGAAAGTTTGTCCGACGGCGCGGGCCGGGTCGGTTCTGCGGAGAACCGCCTTTATGCGCGCCAGCAGCTCCTCCAGCGCGAAGGGTTTTGTGATGTAGTCGTCGGCGCCGAGGTTCAGGCCTGCCACTCTCTCTTTTTGCTGGGCCTTGGCGGTAAGCATGATGATTGGAGTCTGGAGGCCTTCCTGGCGCCACTTTGCGCAGAGCTGTTCCCCGCTGATCTTGGGCAGCATCAGGTCCAGCAAAATAACATCGTACTGTCCGTCCGCCACGGCACGCTCCGCTTCCAGTCCGTCAATCGCTTTGCTGACTTTGAAACCGTTAAACTCCAGAAAGTCCTTCAGCGCAGCCAGAATCTGCTGCTCATCTTCAACAATCAGTATGGACCGTCTTTCTTCCATAGTGCACCTGCCACTATATATTATAAGCCAAATCCGAACAGAAGGTTTGTAAATAATTTGTAAAAAACGTTAGTTCATATTTTACCGGAATTTTACTTCGGCCCGAGCGGCGGCCCTCGTATATTAAGATTGTATCGCGCTACAGCTTTAACCTTATTCCAGTGGGTTCATCATGGAGCTCAAATCGAAAGCGAAAGGAAAGGGCAATGGACAATCATGAACACAAAATTCAAAATCGGGTGGCAACACCGGCTGCTGTCGTTGCATGCTTTGTGCTGTTTTGCGCCGGAGCGTGTGCGTGCACCGTCCAGCAGGCGAGGCTGACGGATATCCCTGCAAACAAGCCTGTGATCTTCAAGGACGGTCACGTCTTCGCGCCGCACGAGCGCGAGTGGGCGCGGAGCGACACGGAGATACAGCGGGTGATATACGAATACGAAAAGGGTGGACACGACAGTTGTATCGATTTTGATACGGGCAAGACCTTCACGCTGCCGGATCATCTGCGGGACGACGCAAAGGGGCGTGAAATTTGGTGCCTGGAAAAAGGCATCGATGCGTATGTCTGTTGGAAGGACGGAGGCGTGCTGGGCCTTCAGGGTGTGGGGCTTTCGGCGGGGCAGGTTGAGCAGGAGTTGTGGAGACGTGGTCACAGCGAAGCGGCGGCAAGGGCGCGAACCCTCAAACTCCAGGAGGACCTTTTTATGGAGTACGACGGGCTGGCGTCACACTTTATTTTCCGCACCCACGAGGGCGGGCTGGGGATAGTGAAGATCATAAACCAAGGTCCTGACGGGGGATCGCGCTATCTGAGACTTCGTTACAAGATACCGAGCATGAAAGGTGTTTTCATCACTGGGCGAGTGGTCTCGGAGCCGGGGGGAAAAGGGGTCGGCGGGGTTTCTGTTGTGCTGCAAACCGGACTGGGAATCGGGCTGCAGGCAAAGACCGATGAGCACGGCTCTTATCGCTTCGGTCCGGTCGAGGCCGACAAGAAGCAGCGTAGTATGGATATGTGGTTGGAGACGGACAGCCTGCCTGCGGGTACGTGGCGCCCGGGAATCCGTTTGAGCGTTGCCGATAAGGACGTACAGGCTGGCGAGTTGTACCTGCGTTTGCCCCAGCGGATTTCGGGAACGGTGCGGGACCTTCAGACGGGTGAGCCTGCCGGAGAGGGAGTGCGGATGCAGATATCAAAGGTCCCCTGTCCGCTGGACTCCCTGGTGACAGATGCAAACGGACAATACTGCTTCTATGTCGAGCCCGGTCAGTATGCCCTTTGGTGCAGAGGCAGCGAGCAGCGGTATTACGAGTCTGGGGCAGACCGCAGGTGGACAGAAAGGACGAAGACGGTTACGGCGGCGCCGGGTGAGTGGGTGGAGGGTGTTGATTTTGAGGTACTAAGCGCGGCCGAGTATTCCGGAATTGTCTTGTGGCCTGACGGTCAGCCGGCCAAGGATGCAGAGGTGTTCGCATGCGCCTGGTGGGAGCCAATAGGTTCACGCGTATATATAGACAGTCATGCCGGCCCGAACTATAGTCGCTTGCGTGTGAAAACCGATGAGCAGGGGCGGTTCGTTGGCTATCTGCGGAGGCCGGACGTGCCGGAGAGGGGTGAAGATGAAAGCATCACCATCCAGGCGATTGCCAGACTGGCGGATGGATCGATGGGTGGCGTCAGCGAGGCCAAAGCAACAAAAGAGGAACCGCCAGTCGGTGTGGTTAAGGTTGTTTTAGCCAGGTGCGGCTCGGCAACGGTCCGTTTGATCGGGCGCGACCGGGAACCTGTCGAGGAGGCTCGTGTGATCAGTAGTTGTAACGATGGCACGCGCCACATCCTCGCGGACCACCTTGCCGACCTTGTACAGCATCAGGGGCAGGGATTCTACAAGTTCGGCGGGCTGATACCCGGACTGGAGCACCAGTTTTCGTTCTATGCCGAGCATGGCTACAGGTCCGCCGAGGCCAACGTGGTTATCTCGAAGGCCGGCGAGCAACTGGACCTTGGAACAATACTGCTTGAGCCGAATCTGACACAGTAGCACGCTGGGCGCATGTGCGATGACCAAGTCAAGCAGGATGAGGTCGAACCTGTTCTCGGCGACAACACGTTCGCCTTCGAGTCTTCCACTGGCCTCGCTTGGTTTGAAGCCGTTGAACTCGAGAAAGTCTTTTTGGAGCGGTGAGAATCTTCTGCCCGTCTTCAACAATCAATGGGGATAGTCTCTCTTTCATGTCACACCTGCTGCCTCATATTGTGGGCCAAGTGCAGGTGGAAGGTTTGTAAATAATTTGTAAAAAACATCAGTTCATATTTTACCGGCATTTTACTTCGGCCTCAGCGGCGGCCTTCGTATATTAAGATTGTATCGCGGTGCAATTTTAACCTTATTTCAGTGGGTTCATCATGGAGCTCAAATCGAAAGCGAAAGGAGAAAACAATGGACAATTATGAAGGCAAAAGTCGAAATTGGGCGGCAATGCTGGCCGCCGTGGTTGCATGCTTGGGGCTGCTTTGCGCCGGGGCGCGTGCGGCCACGGTCGCCGAGGGCAGGCTGGCGGACATTCCGGTAAAGGAGGTTACGATTTTCAAGGACGGCCACGTCTTGGTGCTGCACGAGGGCGGGGTAGCTACGGACAGTGAGGGGAACGTGGTGCTGGATTATCTGCCGACGCCGATTCTGGGGACGTTCTGGGCGTACAGTGCGGAATCGAAGGCGAAGCTGGCGCAGGTGGTATCGGCCAGGCGCGTGGTTTCGATAGACAGGACGGCGCTGAACATACGTGAATTGATTGAAGCCAACGTGGGGGCAAAGGCGCGGATTACGGAGGCGGACGTTAGTCCGTATGAGTGTACCATTCTGGGTATTCCCACGCGGAGCACCGAAGAGCTGGCGGCGACAAGTCTTCCGGGGACGCCTGAGCGGCTTGCCGAGCGCGGCGAGATAGTGCTGCTGAAATTTCCCGGAGGCGTCAAAGCGGTCCCGATAGGTCGAATTGAGCAGATTGTGTTTATCGATGAGCCGCGCCCGACCGTGTCGCAGGAAGAGTTTCGCAACATCATGACTCTCAAACTGGACTGGGAAAAGGGAAAACCACAGAACAAGGCGAATGTAGGTATGATCTATGTACAGCGCGGCATCCGCTGGATTCCGAGCTATCGCATCGATATAGACGGCAAGGGCGGCGCGGTGGTGAAACTGCAGGCGACTTTGATTAATGAGCTGGCGGATGTAAAGGACGTCAAGGCGCATCTGGTGATCGGCGTTCCGAGTTTTGTGTTCGAAGAGACCCCCGACCCGATTTCTCTTCAGGACAGTTTTGCTGGGCTGTCGCGTGTATTCCGCGACGACAGTCGGATGGCCAGGCAGTTTCTGTCCAACACGATTATGACGCAGGTGTCTTTTCAGCCGGACGAAGCCTCTGGTGGAGGCGGCGGCATTAACCTGGCGCCGGAAGTGGGAGAGTCGGGCAAGCGGGAGGATTTGTACGTTTTTACGCTCGAACATGTGACGCTGAAGAAGGGCCAGCGTATGGTTGTTCCCGTGGCGGAGTATAAGCTGAAGTACCGTGACGTATATACTCTTGATTTGCCTTTTGGTCCTCCGCCGGAGGTTCGTCAGCGATTTGACGACAATCAGCAGGCGGAGCTGGCGAAGCTGTTGGGTGCTCCGAAGGTGATGCACAAGATTCGCCTCGAGAACAAATCCGAGAGCCCGCTGACGACGGCGCCTGCGCTCATACTGGACAGCGGCCGCGTGATGGCACAGGGTATGATGACGTACACGCCGGTCGGGGCTTCGGTTGATGTGGAACTTACGGCGGCGGTGGATGTCGCCGTCAACAAGCTCGACAAGGAAACGGGCCGTACCCCCGAGGCGGTGAAATGGGATGACCGGACATACGAGCGGATTGAGCTGGCGGGGAGCATCCGGCTGACAAATCACAAGAGCGAGAAGCTCTCTCTGGAGGTTCGGCGGTCTATTCTCGGGAATGTCGATAGCGCCAACAGGGACGGTGTGGTGGAGCAGTTGAGCCGGTACGAGGGCGGCTGGAGTGTGACGCCGGAGGGTTCGCCGGTGTGGTGGCGATGGTTCAACTGGCCGAGCTGGTGGTACCATTTCAACGGCATCGGCCGCATCACCTGGAAGATCGAGCTAAAGCCCAAGGAAACGGTCGAGCTGGAATACGAGTGGCATTACTTCTGGCGGCCGTAGTCTGTTTGGCAAATTCGACCTGCTGATTGGGAGGACAAGAAAAGAAGTTTTCGGGATTAACAATGCTTTTTGGAATTTCTGAAAGGAGCGTGAAATGAAGAAGACGACGCAGACGGTTAAATTGGTATTTATGGCGGCGGTCTTGTCGGCCGCAGGGACATTGTCCAAGGTGCAGGGGTCGGAGCCCGGTGAGGACAATCCGCACCTGTGGAAGCCGACGGTAAAGTCGGTGGCGGTATTCAAGAACGGTCTGGGTTTTTTCCTGCGGGAAGGTAAGGTTGATTTGCGTGAGGGGTGGTGTGTGACGAGTGAAGTTCCGCCGGCGGCATTCGGTACGCTTGCAATTTATTCGGTGGATGAAAATCACCTTGTGGATATTGTAGGTTCCGGGCCGGGTGAGATTGTTGATTTTGACGGTAGGGATGCTCCGAAGGACTCGGCGTACAAACGTGGGCGGCTTGAGAGCAGCAAGGGTCTGAGGGTCGAATTGACGTACAGTCAGAAGGGTACGGACCGAAGGGCGGCGGGAAAAATCGTTTCTGTGGGTCCGGATTTTGTGGTTCTTGAGAATCAGGAGCACAGCTTCGCGGTTCCGGTTGAGGGGATTACTCGGATGCAGATTCTTGATTTACCTGTGCGGGTTCACGTGGAGGCAGAGGCGGGAGAGACGCCGCAGAAGACGACGCTTGGAATGGCTTACCTTCGCAAGGGCGTGACGTGGATCCCGGAGTACACGGTAAAGGTCCTGGATGATACGACGGCTGAGCTGACCCTGCGCGGCAGTCTGGTCAACGAGGCTGAAGACCTGATTCACTGTGACGTTCATTTTGTGGTTGGTGTGCCGCACTTCTTGCACACCGACTATATGGCACCGATAGCGGTGGGTCAGGCCATTCGAACCATTGGCGCGGCCGTGGCGCCCCAGATACAGGCCCAGCTTATGCAAAGGGCCGCTATCGTCTCCAACAACGATGCTCGCGCCGACCAGTTCGGCGGCGGAGTCTATGATGTCGTCGAGCGCCCCGTCGGCGACGGCGGCCGTGATGTGAGCAGGCTGCTCGGAAACCTGCCGAGAATGGAAGGTGCAGCGGCGACGGATTATACCGTATATACGAAGAAGGACATGAGTCTCCGGCGAGGGGAAAAGGCGATCGTGACTCTGTTCGTGAAGAAAATCAGCTATTCACACGTCTATCGCTGGGCGCCGCCGGAGAAGATGAAGCATTTCCTGGTGCTGCACAATGGCACGGATACTGCGTGGACGACGGGTCCGTATTTGGCGCTGAGTGAGGGGCGTCCACTGAGCGAAGACCTTCTCAAGTACACGCCGATGGGTGGCAACTGCGAGATACCTATAACGCAGGCGATCAATATTTCTCATGACAAATCCGAGTCTGAGATAGACCGCAAGCTGAAGGCCCATGAACCGCGTCCCGACCGCTTCCTGGACCTTGTGACGATTGAAGGGAGGCTGAGGGTTCGGAACTTCGAGAAGGAGAGCGTGCGTATCATCATTGAAGTGTCGGCGCCGGGCAAGCCCATTTCGGCGTCCGAAGACGGCGCAATTCAGGCCGACCCTTCGAAGCTGACGCTGACCGAGAGGCAAGGGACAGTGCGCTGGGAAATCAAGCTCAAAAAAGACGAGGCCAAGGAGCTGACCTACAAATATGAGCGATACGTGAGTTCGGGGTGATAGTTGGGCGAGGGTTTCGAGACGCGGAGCGTAGAAACAATACAACTGTGAACTTTTTTGAAAGGAAGGCGAGATGATAAAGAAAGTGTACATCATAATGATATTGCTCGTAGCGTCGGGTTTCCTGGCCTTGGCCCCACTTGCCGGCGTGCAAGCATCCGACCTCAAGCCCGATCAGGATGAGAATCAGCACTTGTGGAAGCCGACGGTGCAATCGGTTGCGGTGTTCAAGAACGACCTGGGTTTCTTCATCCGGCAGGGTCAAGTGAACCTTCGCGATGGCTGGTGTGTCGCGGGAGAGGTTCCACCTGCGGCGTTCGGGACACTGGCCATATATTCCGTCAACGAGAAACACATCGTGGACATCATCGGGTCGGGTCCGGGTGAGATTGTGGATTTCGACGATGAAGATGCGCCGAAAGATTCCGCGTACAAGCGGGCCCGCCTCGAGAGCAGCAGGAATCTCAAGGTACAGTTGACGTACAAGCAGAAAGGCACCGAGCGCAGTGCGGCGGGTAAGCTCATCTCATTGGGCCCTGAGTACGTGGTGCTGGAGAATCAGGAGCACAGCTTTGCCGTGCCTGTCGAGGGCATTTCGAGGATGCAGGTGCTTGACCTTCCGGTCCGCGTGCACGTGGACGCTGAGGGAGCCGATTCACCGGCCAAGACGGAGCTTGGAATGGCTTATCTTCGCAAGGGCATCACATGGATTCCAGAGTATACGGTCAAGGTTGTGGACGATACGACGGCGGAGCTGACCTTGCGCGGCAGTCTGGTCAATGAGGCGGAAGACCTTATTCACTGTGACGTTCATTTTGTGGTCGGTGTGCCGCACTTTTTGCACACGGACTATATGGCGCCGATAGCGGCGGGCCAGGCCATCCGTACGATAGGGGCTGCGGTTGCGCCGCGCCAGATACAAAGGCAGATTACGAACGCGGCCTTTTCGAACAACGCCGCCACCTCCGACCAATTCGTCCAATTCGAGCCGAGCGGCCCTCCATCAAGTGGAGTCAGCGAGCTTCTCGGTAATCTGCCTCAGATGGGCGGCGCCGCAGCCACCGATTACACGGTTTACACGAAGAAGGATTTGAGCCTTCGCACTGGTGAGAAGGCGATTGTGACTCTGTTCGTGAAAAGGATCAGCTATTCGCACGTTTATCGGTGGGCGCCGCCGGAGAAGATGAAGCATTTTCTCGTGCTCCGCAACGGCACCGACACTGCGTGGACGACCGGGCCGTACCTGGCAATCAGCGAAGGACGCCCGCTGAGCGAGGACCTTCTCAAGTATACCCCGATGGGCGGCAGCTGTGAGATTCCGGTCACTCAGGCGATCAATGTTGCGCACGAACAGACCGAGTCGGAGATCGACCGCAAGCTGAAGGCGCATTCTCCACGGGAGAATCGGTTCCTGGACCTTGTCACGATTGAAGGCAAATTGAAGGTGCGGAACTTCGAGAAGGAAGCCGTGGATATTATCATCGAGGTATCGGCGCCGGGTATGCCCATCTCCGCCTCGGATGACGGCGCGATTCAGGCGGACCCGACGAGGTTGACGCTTACCGAAAGGGCCGGAACCGTCCGCTGGCAAATCAAGCTCAGGAAAGATCAGAGCAGGACACTGACCTATAAATATGAGCGATACGTCAGTTCCGGATGATGGATCAATGCGATTTGTGGCAATCCATTCCTGTACAGGCGGGCGGTGATTCGCCGACGTTTTGTTTAGGGGGATATGATTCAATCTGGCTCGCCAGATCGAAGTGGTAGACGGCACATGGGGTGCGTAACCACACCCGCGCACCCCATATCCTTTCTCCTGCCAGAGGCATCGTTGCCGCTTTGCGCGTGTTGTCCTCAGCTTGCATACCCGCCGTGGAATTCTTATGGGCCGGCCGTCGCAGGTGTTTGCTGTGCAAATGAAGCCCGCAGCCCCTCCGAAATCCGGTCCAGCCGCAATTTGTGTGCAATTCTCTTGCAGTTTCCTGAGAGATAATGTAAAGTAGCGCCAATTCGTGAGGCCGACCTCGGCCTTGCGCTTTTTACAGGTTATTTCTCGGGCGATTAGCTCAGCCAGGTAGAGCAGCTGACTCTTAATCAGCGGGTCACAGGTTCGATCCCTGTATCGCCCATTTTTCTTAAAGTCTTGTAGGTTAATTACTTACAGGGCTTTTTCTTTTTGATTTCCACTGATATTTTCTCCCATTTTGAGCCATTTGCGTCCCAAATGCGTACCTTTTTATTTTCCAGTTAGTTATATGTGAGTAGTAGGGGAGTCATAGTTAGGGAGAATTTTGAGCCTTTGGGCATGAGATAGATATGGGTTGGGAGTGGTACGAGTTACAGAATCCTTTTTATCCACCAGGCATTTTTGGTCTTCCTGAGTTATATCTACTACTATATAGAAGGCATGTGCTTGCCAAAAGCATTGAGTAAATTATGGTATCAGATTTCATTTTTTCGACATTGTAATTCACCCATTGTGGGATACTAACAGGATAATTATCATCTTTCTCTTGAGCCATCCTTATTAACTTCATTCCCATCTCTTTAGTGGAACCTCCAACTAGGCGAATCCTTTTCAATTCAAAATTAATACTTAAGAGCAGAGATAAACACAGGATAATTGACGGTCCTGTTAGAAAGAACAGTTTTAGTCGCACTGCCAGACCGAATCTATTTTTCCTGTATTCTTTCTTGAGAAGGAACCAATGATAGACCATAAGAATAGGTAACGCCAGAAGCAGAAAAAATGAACACTCAAAATCATATAAATCTGCGTGTTTCCACAAAAGACCAATCAATACTGCGATTTCTATTATTAATCCAATAACAATCTGACATTTCCCACTTAAACGCCTGAAAAACATAATTCAGCCCTTCCGGTATCAATACTCATGTCTTCCTCCTAAATCAATAACATCTCTAATCTTTCTCCATTATACCCCGACAACAGAGGACGTGTCACAGAAATAATATGACCTTTCACTTACTCCATCAGCCCCTCCAAACCTCTGACCGCCTTCTTCTTATTCTCATCAGTACTCTTAATATAGAACTTCATAGTGGTTGTAATCGAACTATGTCCCATCAATTCTTTCAGAGTATGGACTGGAGTCGATAAATTTGCCAAATTTGTCCCATATGCTTTTTTGAGGGTGTGGACCGACAACCTATCTGAAGTTATTATACCTGCTTTTCTGCAATACGATTGGAAGTTCCTGTGGGTGTTATTCACCATCATCTCATTTTTCCACTCGTCTGAGTTGCCTGCTTTCTGCCAGTCTGACCATTTCTTCTTTATAACCTTTAGCCTATCATCAGATATGAACACATATGGATTATTACCGTTTGCCTTCTTTTTCAGTTCTTTCAGAGCACCTATCACGCTTGGTGGACAATCGACGGATCTGTCCTCGTAATTTTTGACGCTGAAAGGAGGAAAACCATTTTGTGATTGGTGAAAATCGCGAAAAAGGGCGCAGAAGATTGCAGGCGACCATCTGACACTGATTGATGATCCCTTTGTTGTAGAAGGTCTGAGAAGTCGATTGTACGATGGGGACGGACTCGCGGCAAGAAGGAGAGAGATGATCGAATCCGGGGTGCTTGGAGAGTTTTTCATTGATTGGTATTATAGCAGAAAGCTCGATTGGGAGCCAACAACAGGAGACCCTTCAAATCTGATCATTCCCCCGGGCAACAGATCGGTCCAAGAGATTATGAAAGACCTCGGCAGGGGTATTTTCGTGACCGATTTCGTCGGTGGCAATTCCAACCCTACGACCGGCGACACTTCTATCGGGATCATGGGCCATCTTTTTGAAAATGGAGTGCCTGCTCAAGCCGTGGCCGAGATGAATATTGCCGATAACCATCTGAAATTCTGGCACAAGCTCATGGAGGTCGCCAATGACCCGTGGATCTATTCTTCTCAAAGAACGCCGAGCCTCGTATTTACGGACATCGTTGTTTCGGGGGTATAAACCCGAAAATCACATAAGCGTTTTTACGAGCACAAGCTCCATATCTTTCAGGGATGGCCGTGCGCTGCAAAAAATGTCTCTTGCAGGAGTCTCTTTATAAACATTAGTTGATACCGCTCTGGATGGCGGTCATGAGTCTTGCCGCAGCCATGATATTGACCGGCCCCCCCTTCTTTTGGTACTGTAACCACGGATACGCCGCAAATGAAAGCCCCTTGAGCAACGGCCGCCCAAAAATCGTCGTGAAAACCCTAAACCTAAGGTAAAAAGGAATTGACAGGGCCCAGCATTCCGGCTACAATTCTTTATCGCCAATTGTGATTCGCTTTGCAGGCAGACACACCGAACTGCCGTTTGCCTCTTTAAGGTGAATCTTCTTGGCCTTCTTGGAACAATTGGGGGTCTCTACAAGGAGGTAGAAGGTGCCTTGGCTACATCCGGCACCCAAAGGGTATTTGCTCTCGGATGCGCTCGGCAGTAGGTGTTCAGTGCGAAGTTCAGGAGAGGTTATGAGAAAGACGTCAATGGAAGGGGTTGATTGCGAGCGCCAGCGCCAGTCTTCGCAGGCGTCTGCTGTGCGTCCTGGTTTGGCTGACAGCGGTTCGCCAGAGTCTCAGCGGTCGAGCGGCGTGACTATTCTTGTTCCGGCCTATAATGAGCGGGACCATATTGCCGAGACTATCCGCAGCCTTCTCGATCAGGCTCTGCCCCCGGCGGAAATCATCGTTATTGACGACTGCTCCAGTGACGGCACGGCAGATGTGGCAACAGAAATGGGCGTAACCGTCGTTCGTCCTCCCGCCAACACCGGCTCGAAAGCCGGAGCACAGAACTATGGTCTGCAGTTTGTGCGCACGGAATATACCATGGCTGTCGATGCCGACACCACGCTGGCCCCCGACGCCATCGAGAAGATTATGGACGCCTTCGAGGACGAGTCCATTGTTGCGGCGTGTGGTCTTGTGCTGCCGCGAAAAGTCCGGACAGTTTGGGAGCGGGGACGATACGTTGAATATCTTTTTGCATTCACATTCTACAAGCCCATACAGGACTTTTATGACAAGCCTCTGATTTCTTCCGGTTGTTTCTCGGCGTACAGGACAGATGCGCTCAGGTCCAATGGCGGCTGGTCAACGCGGACGATGGCCGAAGACATGGATTTGACCTGGAGTTTCTATCATAAGAATCAGCGGGTTCGATTTGTGCCTGAGGCGGTGTGCTATCCGCTTGAGCCGCATAACTACAATTTCATGAGCAAGCAGCTCCGGCGATGGTCGCACGGTTTCGTACAGAATGTTCGTCTGCACTGGCGAGAGCTTCTGGGCCAGCCGTATCTTCGCACCATGGTCGCGGTAGCCATGTGGGACGCGGTGACCGCATCGCTGCTCTATCTGGTCGTGCTGCCCATATTGGCAGCGGTTATCCATCCGATGCTGCTGCTCGGCTACCTCATTGACGCTCCGGCTGTGGCGGTCCCGGTGGTTTTGAAAGGCCTGCAGCGCAGGGAGGTGGGCAAGGTTCTGACCAGCCTGCCGTCCTTTTTTGTTCTTCGGATAGTCAACGGTGTGTTTATGCTCAATGCGGTCTGGTCGGAGATGGTGATGGGTCGCCGGCTTCAGATTTACGAGAAGGGGCACTGATATGACGGTAGGTCTTCCCGGTACCGGCATCGGCGGCATCTTTTACATCCTCCTTTCCGCTTACATGCCCCTGGTCCACTTGAGGCGGGCCCTGAACGGCGGCAACAAGCCATACCATTTGAAAATGGTCCTGTCGGCCCTGTCTATGTCCGCTCTTATCATATTGTCGCTCTACGGCGAGGCCAGGCTGCTGCTGTGTTTCTTTGATTGGGCCGCGACGGTGCAGGGCAAGGCTCCCGGGTCTGTGAAGTTCGCCGCTTGCGTCCCTGCCGCGCTCGTGCCGGCATTGGCCGCAATGCCCTTTTTGGTACTGCTGGCAATAGTTGTCTTCATACAGATTGCGCGTCTGGTCGTCTCCGTGTTCAGCCGGCGCGGAACCGCCCCGTTATCCGGTCCAGCGGCCGCGGATGGGCAAGCTGCCGGCGCCGATTCACCGGTAGGCAGGCCGGACAAGGTCACGCCCGGCAACATTATCAAAACAAACGCATTTACACTCATAGAAGTCCTCGTCGTGATTTCGATTATATCACTGCTGATGGCGATATTGCTGCCCACCTTCAATACCGCCAGGGAACAAATGAATACGATGACATGCAGGTCCAACCTTCGTCAGCACGGATTTGCCGCTACCGTCTACGCCGACGATAATGAGTCCCTTTTTCCCGATCCGGGTGGTTGGCTCTTTCTCGAGCCCTGGGCCGACTGGATGGGGCCAAAGTGCTGCCAATGGCACAACTCGGTACTAATTCCCGACGGCTCGCTCTGGTCCTACCGAGACCCTTTGAAAATCCACATGTGCCCGACCTTCTTCCGTGTCTCACAGCAGCCGGGGCAAAATCATCCGTTTCACGACCCGTCCATACCTGTCGAGCCTCGATATTCGTACAGCATGAACGCTCTGCTCGGCTTCCCGGATTACCCCGCCGTTCCAAAAGTGACGCAAGTCCGAAGGCCGGCGCAAGTGTTCCTGTTCTCCGAGGAGAATATGTGGATGATCCCGGGCGTAAGCATCGCAGTGCTGAATGATACACTCCTGCTGCCCCGCTACCCCCCTTACGGGCCCGAGGATATCGGCGATTCATTCGCCACCTACCATGCCGCTAAAGCAGGAGACTTGAATTCCGGCAAGGCTAACCTCGTGTTTGTGGACGGACACGTCGACTGGATCCATATCGGCGCCGAGAACGTCGATGAAGCCTTCAGGTTCGCCTGGCCTAGACGAGAGTCGCCATGAAAATGTATCGATTGAATCACCGGTCCAACCTTTTAAGAAAAGCTGCTCTAATCGCACTGTTCTGCCTGGTTCTGACAATCGCAGCGGAAACGTTCTCGCAGTCCGGACAAGGTTCAATTAGTTGGCCCGCTGATTTTGACTTTACCTCTTCAATTAAAGAGGAAGGGTACTCATTGCAAGGGTTTTCTCAATCATACGTCAGCAATATAGTTGATTCACCCGTCGAGGACACCTACGGCCTGGGCCTGGCAAATCTCACACTCGGCCTGGTAAACAGGGACGCCTATTACATAGTGATGGCAAGGTCCCTATTTGCCGCCAATTATGAGATGTCGAAAGACCCAAAAGAAAAGCAGCTCTCGAAGCTCAGTCGCAGGTATGCAGAAAATATTCTCTCCGGTGAATACGGGCAGGCCCAACCCACACAAGATAAGGTCCAACCAATCAATATCGCAAGATATGAGCCGGGAAAAAGAGATTTTCAAAAGATAATTATCGGCAAGTCCGCAATAAGAGTGAACAAGAATTCGATAATCAAGGTGCAGGCCGACAGGGTCACAAGAGACTGGTTGATGGCCCACAATATCAAGTGCTCTCCATGGGCTTTTTCTGCTGAACATATTGCCACATGGCATGAGGGGCAAAAGATAAGAGAGCTTGTCGATATGACCGGCGCAAAGGTCGCAATTGTCACGGGGACATTGGTCAAGAGATTCGGCTGGAACTGGTTTGCGCCCGACGCCGAAGGAGTGTTCAGGTTTGAGATTGCAGAGGACAAGGTACTGTTCTTCCCTACCACTATTCTTATCGACAGCCGGACGGCTATTATCAATGATACCCACGGCATAAACGCCATCGCGTGGGATTCCCTGGATGCCGACCTGGTCCTCGGCTGCGCAGATTCACCGGCGAAAATGGAGGCGGCATATTACCTTGCCGAAAGGGGGGTTAATGTTTATGCTCCAACCGACCGATTCATCGGCATGTTGATAGGCACCAGGACAAAAGGGACAGTAATAGGGTCGGCGCCGATCAAGAAAACGCCCGACGGCGCCGTAATCGGAGACCAGCCGATTGCTTTTGACGTAAATGAGCCGATAGTCGTCTCCGATACGAACGGACGCTATCCCCTTCAATATTACGACACGCCTTATCGGTACTTCAGGGACCTTGAAAAGTACATAGGAAAGTCAATGAATATAATACCCGTCCAGGTGCTGGAGTATGGAAAGGCGGGCGTTGTCGTCGATGAAGCAAGAAAGGCAGGCGCCAGACTAATCGGCATCAGGGTCAAGAGCAGTGATGAGCACGATGCAGTGTCTTCGTGGCTGAAAGAAGACGCACGCAACAGGGTCGTTCTGTTCCATACAGTCGTCTATCCGGATGGCTACAAGCTCTTTTACGAATTTCCTCAACAGACTTCATTCGGAGACATACATCCGGAGTTTGAATAAAGTGGAGGAGCGATGCGAGACTTTCAGCCCTGCTGGGGCAGATTTCACAGGATAGTATCGGTGTACACAGTGGACGCTGAGAAATATTAAGAGCTTCTATAGAAGGAGAAAAGAGATGGAAACGGTCAAAGAGTATGGCTTCAAGGCGGCGATTCTTGCAGTAATGCTGCTGATGTGTTGCCATGTAATGTTTGGCGATGCAGACAACTGGAGCCCGCCGGGCCCGCCCGCCCCGACGATGAAATCGCTTGACGCGATCTACGAGGCGGTGGCGTCGATGTCGCCCGGCATTTCAGAGAGAGAGGGTTATTGCAGGTATTTCATCTGCCCCTCAGGCGGCGCGGTAACCACTATCTTAAGCGTGCCGGCGGGCAAAAGATTCGTTCTTCGCAAGCTCTCGGTGACACAGTCAGCTGAGGTCTGGAGCATATCCGGCGGGCCCAATCTGCATATTGACGCCCATATTTGCTACGCTGCATACGAATCCACCGCCGGCAGCGACCAGTACCAATTCGCGTGGGACTTTCCCGACGGCTGTGCCGTGGTCGAGGGCCCCAACGACCTGACGTTCACCAATAACCACGCAAGCCTTGCTATCCACACTCATTTCGTCGGCTATTTGTACGACGTCCCCTAACGCTCCGTCAGGCTCGAAAAGTCCGGTGCGATTGTGAGTTTGTGAGCGAGGGCGCGCAACCTCTGCCTTGCTCACCCAATCTCCACTTAGAAAGAGCATTTTTTTCTGCGAACTCATCCGGCCCACAAACATAGTAATTATAGAATATAGAAGCGCTTGACCCAGGGCCGCTGCTTTTCAGAATACTCCTCCTCAAAGCAGGGCCCTTTTTTTTGCTGCGGTGCTCTCAATTTCCGCGGCGTCCCTATGGTTTTGGAATGGGGCTGCAAAGGCTGGGATCCAAAGTCCGGTCGCGCTATGTAGGACCTCTTCTGAAATGGGGCCGCAAGACCGGCGCCCTGCCGCAATACTGATAATTATCAGGTTCTCAGAGGCAAAGGGTAAGTACAGTCAAGTCCTGGGCCAGAACCTTATCTTAAACAGAGTGGTCCGAAAAGAAGAACTTTTTGCGGTACCGGAAACCACCGTCAGGCACTCCAACTGACGCAGGGTCATTCGATGAGGGGGTTATCAGGCTACAAGTGGGCATTATTCTTCCAAGATTTGGGATTTTTCGCTTGCTTTTCACATCATCGAGGTATATTATTGAGCCATAGCAATCAAGAGAGCAGGGTTTCAAGCAAGGAGGAGAATCCCGGCAGGGAAAGGAGTGTTTGAAGGCAGGTTAGGGTATATATGTACGCCACCCGCAGCAAATATCAATAACTCCATTTAGGAGGGGCAGCAATGCGCTCCACAAGTCTAAAAATCTGGTTCGTAGTGTTAATGTTTCTGGTGATGATGTTGCCGACCGCCCGCGGCCAAATCATCTACGTGGATGGGGACGCGGCGGGGCCGACGCACGACGGGACAAGCTGGCAAAATGGTTATCAGTATCTGCAGGATGCATTAGCTGATGCCAATTTGGCCGTTAAGCCGGTCGAGATTAGGGTGGCCCAGGGCACGTATATGCCCGATGCGAACTCGGATGAGACGGGTGGAAGCGGCGACCGAGCGGCTGCTTTTCAGCTTCTCAACGGCGTGACCATCAAGGGCGGCTATGCCGGGTATGGGGAGCCAAACGCCGACGCCCGGGATATCGAGCTGTACGAAACCATTCTCAGCGGCGACCTTGACGGCAACGACGTTGCCGTGATTGACCCCTGCGATTTGCTGGACGAGCCTACCCGGGGCGAGAACAGCTATCATCTGGTTATAGGAACTGGGGCTGACGCGACAGCCGTCCTCGACGGCTTTATCATCACGGGCGGCAACGCCAACGGCCCAACCTGGCCCGACGACCAGTACGGCGGCGGGATGTTAAACGACTCCAGCAGCCCCACGGTGACCGACTGCGAGTTCTGGTACAACACGGCCAGCCAGGGCGGGGCAATGTACAATCTTGAAGGCAGCAGTCCGACCGTGGCTGACTGCGTCTTCGGCTACAACACGGCCAGCGACAGTGGCGGGGGGATGTTCAACTTCTACAGCACCCCGACGGTGACCAACTGCAACTTCGGCTACAACACGGCCAGCGACAGTGGCGGCGGGATGTTAAACAACTCCAGCAGCCCCACGGTGACCGACTGCAAATTCTTGTACAGCACGGCCAGCCACAGTGGCGGCGGGATGTACAACGACCATAATAGCAGCCCGACGGTGACCAACTGCGAGTTCCACGACAACACGGCCAGCGACAGTGGCGGCGGGATGTACAACGACCATAATAGCAGCCCGACGGTTACCAACTGCAGGTTCCTCGGCGGCAACTCGGCGGGGTACGGCGGAGCGATGTACAACGACCATAATAGCAGCCCGACGGTGACCAGCTGCGACTTCGGTGACAACACGGCCAGCGACAGTGGCGGCGGGATGTACAATGTCCACAGCAGCCCCACGGTGACCGACTGCGATTTCCGCTACAACACGGCCAGCCACGGCGGCGCGATGTCAAACAACTCCAGCACCCCCACGGTGACCGACTGCAAGTTATGGTTCAACACGGCCACCCACGGCGGCGGGATGTACAACTACGACAGCAATGCCACGGTGACCGACTGCAACTTCAGGGGCAACTGGGCCGACTCGGACGGCGGCGGGATGGAAAACGTGGGCAGCAGCCCGACGGTGACAGACTGCAACTTCAGTGAGAACACGGCCAGCGACAGTGGTGGTGGGATGTACAACCTCATCAACAGCAGCCCGACCGTGACCAACTGCACGTTCAGCGGCAACTCGGCCAGCAGTTCCGGCGGCGGGATGTACAACGACGACAGCAGCAGCCCAACCGTCACCGACTGCAACTTCACCGCCAACTCGGCAGGCTTCGGCGGCGGTATGCACAACTTCTATTACAGCAGCCCTCTGGTGACCAACTGCACCTTCAGCGGTAACTTGGCCACCGATCCCGGCAATGGTCACGGCGGCGGGATGGGCAATTGGAACAATTGCAGCCCCACGCTGACCAACTGTATCTTCAGCGGCAACTTCGCGGCCGATTTCGGCGGCGGGATAGGAGGCGCTTTCGACAGCAGCCCGACGCTCATCAACTGCACGTTCAGTGCTAACTATGCTGTATGGGCCGGCGGCGGGATGTTTATCTCTAGTACCGAGACGGTGATTAACTGCACCTTCAGCAGCAACTCGGCCGGCGAATCGGGCGGCGGGATCCACAACTACTGGGGCAGCAGCCCGACGGTGACCAACTGCATCCTATGGGGCAATACGCCGGATGAAATATTCAATGACGCCACCAGCTCAAGCACTGTTACCTATAGCGACGTCCAGGGCGGCTGGCCCGGGATGGCGAACATCGACGCCGACCCGTGGTTTGTTGACGCGGGTGCGGGTAATTTTCGGCTGGCGTCCGGGTCACCCTGTATTGACGCCGGTGACAACACAGCCGTGCCCGCTCTTGTTATTACTGACCTGGATGGCAATCCGCGAATCGCAGATGGAAACAATGACGGAAATCCAGTAGTGGACATGGGAGCGTATGAGCTTGCCACACCGCCGGTTCCGCCGGTTCCGGTGACGATGAAGTTTACGCCTCAGGCGCTAAATACCTGCAGCAACGGCAAGGCCAAAGCCCATTTCCTCTTCCCGGAGGAATACGAAGTTGAAGGCATAAATGCCACTGTTCCGGCCACCCTTAGCCTTCTGGGAGTCGAGGTTCAGTCCGAAGAAATAAAAATCCTCGGCGCTAAGAAGAAGAAAGGCCCGGTGAAAGTGCAAATCACGTTCTATCGGGCTGGTCTTTGTGTTATTGAGACGGACGAGGATTATGCCGACGTGACAGTCACCGGATATTTCAGCAACGGCCGGAAGTACATGGGCACGGACACCATCAAGATAATCACCAACCGGTAGCAGTTCATGATGGCGATGACTTCCTGCTGGCTGAACTCCGGCTGCGGCGAGCCTGACTGGTGCGAGGAGTTCGACCTCAATAACGATTCGGTTGTCAATTTCGAGGACTTTGTGCTCCAGGGCAAGTGTCCCTGTTGCGTCAGGTGAGTGAACGCTTGGGAATCCGAATTGAATCCTGGGCCGGCAGTCATTTCTGCCGGCCCTTTCTCTTGCCTGAATCCACTGGTCCAAATGCCGGCAGCACACATTTCTACCGCTTTTCATGCTCTATTCATCGGTTATGCGGATTTTACTACTACGCGACAGTCTCTTACCCAATATAAAGCTCCCCCGTTCCTCGTGCGCCCGGTCACCGTATCGCCGGCTCTCGCCGCCGCTCCTTGCTCGCCCCCACCAAATAGGGACCAGCCGGAGCAGAAGAAGTGTGGACCGTTCGCCTTAGAATCTCCAGGCGAAGCTCACGCCGATGGCATCGGCGTCGGAGGTGTGCTGGTACTCGATGTTGAAGCAGGCGTTTTCATTGGCGTTGAAGCTCGCGCCCATGTATCCGCCGAAGTTCGAGCTTTCCTTTACGTCCCAGGAGTATCGAGTATTCACAAGCCCTCCGAGGTCCATATCCGCCTCGTTCATCTCATCGTCCATACTCCCATCGACGAAATGGAAGAACGGCCCGCCGTAAATGGCAACCTGGTCGGACAGCTTCACCGCCGTTCCGAGGGCGATCTGGATTTCGGCAATATCAACTTCAACGTAGTCGGCGGAGGCCCAGTATGGCGAGTCCAATCGGCCGTCGAATCGCGCCCAGCCCGCCTGGAACAATCCGCCCAGCGCAAAGCGCTCGTTCTCGTAAAACGTCGCTCTAACGCCCGCGCCGATAGCGGGTTCTGGGTTGCTTTCAAATTTCTCGTTCTCTGCCCAGAGCGAATCGCCGAATCTGCCGTCCGCTACGCCCAACCGTATAAAGGCGTCCAGATTATCGACCAGCCCGAAACCCAGGGTCGCGTATGCCCGGTTCATCTCGAAATCCCTCAGCTCCAGCGAAAGCGCTTTGCCCGAATCCAAAAACTCGCCGTCAAGATGATCCACCCATCGGCCCCCGCTCAATTCAAGGTCCATGCTGCTGTACGAATAATCAACGCCGACGCTAAACCGACCTTGTCCAATGCTGCTCACCGGAGGCCCCATGAAGTCCAGCCCGAATGAAGTCGAACACGCCATAACCATCACAAGGAACGTTACACCCGCCAACCGAAGTTTGCCGCCATTCACCACGCCTGTTGAAATCGTCTCACTTTCCATAATCAAGCTCCTTTTTCTCTTCTGCACAACAAAACCAACCCGTCGCAGCCACCGCCGCGCCGGCTTCCTATTCACAAAAGGCCCTCCACCGAATAGAGGTAACACATTTTCAACAAGGCCTTCCTCTGAGGCGACCGGAACGTCCCGCCCAGACGCAAAGAAATCGCAGCTCCCCGCAACATAACGTTACCGCCGGTCGAATTTACCCGCTTCCCATTATGATGGAGGACGCGACGCGCACAATAATTCCGCTCGTTCTTATTAGATTTGGATGCTTGTCAGTGCCGGGGATGTTGCTGTTAGGCGACAGCCCCCTACTATGAACCTTTTTGCTTCCGCCTGCCCCGAGTTGCCATCTTCAGCTTGGACTGCCCTCCGCAGCAAAGAAATGCCCAAATCATCCACCCGCCAGTCTTAGCACCACCAGCACAACCAAAAGACACACCAACAACAGCGCAGCTCGCACTATTCGCATCAACTGCGTCCTCGGCTGAACCACTCCCCAAACCAACCCGCAAATCGCGGCGATCAGCGATATCCGCAAAACAATAGTCAGAAGGCCCCGTAACATTCAATTATTATACCCCATTTTAGCAGGCAAAGTCAAGGCCAAGTTGCCCATCTTAACACGACTTAAGCACAAATGCCCCTCCCTGCGCCCAGGCAAAAGGACCATTGCAACGTCGCAATCACCGCCCTAAGAACCCAAAGACGATACAAAAAATAATAAAAATGTACCCTAAGAAACCGCTGGTTGCCTGCGCGCGCGTGTCCGCAAAACGCAATTGCAATACTGAAAATACGTTTTTTGCACCCGCCCGGCCCATGCAGTCACGGGCACAAGGCCTGCATGTGGGAAACCCCGCGGACCCTGCTATCCATTAGAATTAAAGTAATTGAAGACCACAAGCCGAAGAAAGAGGCCAGGATGTCGGTAATTCTTGTTCTTTTTATTGCTGAATTGCAGGAGACCAAAAAATGAACGTTCTGCAGGAAACAAAGAGATGGATCGGCGAGATCACTGAAATCTTCCTCTTGTTGATCGCGCTGGGTGTTGCCGTCGAGATCCTTTTCGGCAGCGAGGTCCTCTTTTTTGGGCAGGTGGTAACCAATCTGACCGGACTGCTCAACAAGCTCGGCCAGAACGGACTCGCCGGTCTGATCGCATTGGGTATCATCCTGTTCCTCTTCCAGAGAAAGAAAGCGGTCGCATAAAACCCTGCTTGCTGGATGCAGCGAAAAATCAGGTTGATAGCCCCTCTTGTCGGAATCGGCGGGCCGCCGCCCAGGTGGCAACACCCCTTACCCTCCCCTAACGGTGTTCACCTGTCGCGCTGCCACAGAAGATAGCAGATGCCGTGCACCTGTAGAATCCCGCCGCACTCTAAGTCGGGCTGCCGCCTGCTTAGTTTGCTTTCCGCTCCGCCGACAGCAAAATCCTGCTCTACCCACCTAAACGATGCACCTACTCCTGCAGCGTCCACAAGTACAGCAACTGTGGCGTGCCCAGCTCGTACAGCGTACTCTTATCAATCCTGTGTATCTTACCGCTCCGCGAGCTCAAAAGATCCGTGAACGAAAACGGCTTGCGATATTCGATCACCTGAGCCTTCTCGATCTGGGCCAATGCCTTCACCTGCTCTATCGCCGAGTCCAGATACCCTATCTCATCAATCAGCTTTTCCTCCTTCGCCTCCTCTGCACCATAGATGCTGCCGTCGGCAAGCTTCCTGACTTCGCTCAACGTCAGCAGCTCCTTTCTGCCCTCAGCAACGATTTGCACGAACCTTTCGTACGCAGGCCTGATCAGTTTATCCTGAAGGTATTGTATCTCTTCCTCACTCGGAGCGCGGAATGAACTCGGCCAGTCCTTCTTCGGCCCCGACTTGACAATTACCGGTTGAATCCCAAGCTTCTCCTCCAGCAGCTCCGCCAGAACCAAGTATCCTCCAATCACACCCACCGAACCCGTAATCACCGTCGGCTCCGCCACGATCTTCTGGCACGCCACCGACGCATAGTACCCCCCTGATGCCGCCACTCCCTGCATAAACGCAACCACAGGCTTGTCCGTCTTGTACCGAATCTCGTTGTATATTTGATCGCTGCCCGATATCGTTCCGCCGGGAGAATTTACCCGAAGAATGATACCCTTAACGTGCTTGTCCTCACGCGCACGCCGCAACTGCTTGGCCACATCCCGAGCCTGCTCATCGTCGATTACTCCCTCAAGCCTCAGCACAGCAATCTTGCTCGTACGCGGACCCTCATGAATCACTTCTTCATCGAGCATCCCTTCCTCGCCTACCGCAAACATCGCAACCACCCCAACCAGCAGCAGGAACAAGGCGATGTTTGCCAGCACCGAAAGAGCCAAAACAATACCCCAGAAAATCCTCCACCCGCTTCTCTTTTTAGGCTGCCCAGCCGTTGCCTGCCCGGCCAAAGGCAAAACAGGTATCGCCCCCAGCCCTTCTCGCTCCTGTTCACGCCCATCCGCACCCGCGCCGCCGCCCGACATATTGTTGCCTTCACCGAAGTCCATACTATCTCCTTTCAAAAAGCTCTTGAATACCACAGAATTGTACCTCTCCAAAACCTCCCTGTCAACCAATACATCCAAAGCACCCTTCTTCGCATGTCAGTCTGCCCCCACTAAAAAACTCCGTCCCATAAAAACAATCAGCAAAACAGCCTTGGGGCAAACACAGAAAAATCTTACTACAAAAAATCCCACATTCCCCAAATGCACTAATCTATCCAAATTAACGTTGCCGATAACCTCCAAATGAACGAGCAACTGTTTTTACGGAGAACTGGATTATGGAGACCTCAGTTGAGCAACGAAAGCACACTCGCACCAATCTAAGCTGGCCCGTAAGCATCTGGCTGCCCGAAGCAAACAGATTCTTTAATGGCAGAAGCGCAAACATCAGCAAAACAGGCGTTCTTGTCTCACTTCCTATGACCACCCCCGTCCGCCCGGGCCATCTTGTGGAAGTCAATTTCCCACGCACAACCGCCTTGGCAAAGGAAAAAGGCCAATTCGCGCGAATCAAGTGCGGTAAAGTCGTCCGAGTTGAACGCAACAATATACTAAGAACCGTGAATATCGGCGTAGCTATTCAATTTGAGAACTGACATACCCCCAGTTCCACCAAATCTGAAAGTCAAGGCAGTTCTCCACCCACCTGTGCCGCACATACCAGTTCTCAACTGCTCCCTTACCCCCGACCCCCCACAATAAATTTATCCCCTTGAAATATCACCCCTCAAACCCTATCATATTAGCCGGACAAGGGTGACCGCTCGCTACTCAGCAAATGTAAAAAGGTCAGAAACTCCGAGCAATCGCCTTGATTGTGTAAGCATTATGGATTTTGACAAGAACAGAATCGAAAGCAAAGACCATCCGGCTCAGGAAACCGCCAAAGAAACGATGCCATCCTCCGACCAGAGATTTGTACCAACATGCAATATATGCGGAGAAAAACACTGGCCCTTCCACCCCCTCATCCCCTGCGTCAATAAGAAAAAGGCCGCCGCAAAAGCCAAAGCCGAGGCAAAAGCAAAAGCCAAGGCCGAAAAGCTTGCCCGCACAGAGGCCAGGGCACAGGCAAAAGCCGAAAGGAACGCATATAACGACGCACTGAGCATGGCAGAGCAACAAGCTCAGGCCGAAAGCAGCGCCAGGGCAAAGGCGGAGGCCGAACTCAAAGCCGAGGCCCAGGCCAGAACCCACGCCGAGGAAAAGGCCGCAAGCGAAACCGCACAAAGAGAAAAACTCGAAGCTGATCTCCGGCAACTCACCAAGGCCCTCGACGCCGCCGAGAACAAAGCAAGAACCGAAATCCAAGCCAGAACCACCATAGAAGAAAGACTGCAGGCCGAGACCAAGGAAAGAGCAAGGGCAGAGGAAGAACTAAGGGAGCTAACCAGCGCCCTCAATGACGCAGAGAAAAAGGCACAGGCGGAAGCCGACGCCAGAGCAGACACCAAGGCAAAAGTAAAGGCTGAAAGAAAAGCCTATTCCGACGCACTCAGCAGAGCCGAACATAAAGCAAGAGCCGAAACCGGCGCCCGCTTAAAGGCCGAAGCAGATGCCAAGGCTGCCGACCACGCCAAGACTCAGGCCGAAGAAAAGGCCGAAAAGGAAGCCGCCCAAAAAGTCGAACTCGAAGCCAAGCTCCAGAAACTCTCCGAAGCCATCGAAGCGACCGAGCAGACACTGCAAGCTGAAGCCGCACATCGCGCCAAGGCGGAAGCCCGCATACAGGAATTAGTCAAAGCTCTGGCCGACGCCGAGCAGAAGGCCAAAGCCGAGGCGCAAACCGCGGCCAAAGCCATCAGCGCCGCCGAAGAGAAGGTCAAAGCAGAAGCGCAAACGCGAATCAAGGCCGTCAAGGATGCCGAGACCGGCGCAGCCGAAAAGGTCAGGGTCTACGCCGAGCGTGCCGCCAGAGCCGAAGAAAAGACACAGGCCGAAGCAAAGGCAAGAGCCGATGCCGAACAAAGGGCCATCTCAGAATCGCAGGCCAAAGAAAAAGCTGTCAAACGCGCTCAGGCCGAAGCGCAGGAGAGAATCACCGCTTACGCCGAACGCGCAGCACAAGCCCAGACCAACGCGCAGGCGGAGGCAAAAGCCAGGGGACAAGCCGAGGAACTGGCCAAGTCGCAAGCCGATGCAAAGCTCAAAGCGGAAACAGTTGCAAGAGCGCAGGCCGAACAAAGGGCAAAAGCCGAAGCAAGAGCCGAGGCCGAAGCAAAGGCAAGGGCCGATGCCGAGCAACGGGCAAAAGACGAAGCACAGGCAAGGGCTCAGGCCGAGAGACAAGCGAGGAGAGAAGCCGAGGAAAAGGCTAAGGCCTACGCTGAGGAGATAGCAACAGCCAGAGAAAGAGCACGCGCTGAAGCCGAGGCCAGAGCAAAGGCCGAAGCCGCACTGAAAGCCGAGGCCCAGGCCAGAACCAATGCCGAACAAGCAGCAAAGACAGAGACTGCCAAAAGGTCCGGCGCACAGACGCAGATCGAGCAGCTCAGCAAGGCCGTAGCCGAAGCACAGCAGAAGATAGAGGCACAGGAGCAAGCCAGAGCCACGGCCGAGCAGACGCTGCAAGCCGAAACTGCCCAGCGTGCCAGG
>DATKZT010000035.1:0-16847 GCA_035527845.1 Sedimentisphaerales bacterium
TCGCTGCCCTGGAACTTGAAGTGCTGCAGGGCGCTCAGCACGCGCTCCGGGTCGTCGTAGAGGTCGGAAATGAGCACCATCAGTCCGCGACGCTTGAGTCCCTCGGCCATCTCGTGAAGCGGGGCGGCGATGTTGGTGCCCTCGCCGGGCTTCTGGTCCTCGAGGGCGGCCAGCATGTGGTGCAGGTGCGTCTGTCGGCTGCGCGGGGGCAGCATCATCCGCACCTTCTCGTCGAAGAGCACCAGTCCGGTCGCGTCACGCTGGTGGATCATGAAGTAGGCCAGCGACGCCGCCAGGTAGGACCCGTACTGGAGCTTGGTGAGCTTCCCCGAGCCGTAGCCCATCGACGCGCTGCAGTCCAGCAGCACCCAGCAGCTCAGGTTGGTCTCCTCCTCGTACTGCTTGACGTAGAACCGGTCGTTCTTGCCGTAGACCTTCCAGTCGATGTGACGGATGTCGTCGCCGGGGGTGTATTGCCGGTACTCGGCGAACTCGACGGAGAACCCGCGGAAGGGACTGCGGTGCAGTCCCATGATGAACCCCTCGACCACGGTCTTGGCGAGGAGGTGCATGTTGTCGATGCGCGCGAGCGTGTCGAAGTCGAGGTATCGGAATGTCGCCTTCTCGGTCACTTGGCGTCTCTTCTCCTGTACCTTCGGTCTTCGGCCTTCCGTCTTCAGCCTGCTTCTCTACAGGTCGGCAGCCGGGGGTTCGATGGTCTCGATGAGCCGGGTGATGATGTCCTCGGGCTTGAGTCCGAGGCTCTCGGCCCGGAAGTTGGTGGTGATGCGGTGACGCAGCACGGGCATGGCCACCGCCTGGATGTCCTCGAAGCCGACGTTGAAGCGTCCGTCGAGGATGGCGAGGGCCTTGGCCGCCAGCACCAGGTAGTGCGACCCACGGATGCTCGCCCCCCACGACACGAACTCCTCGACGAAGTCCGGCGAGGTCCCGTTGGCGCCGGGTCGACTCGAGGCCGCCAGACGCACCGCGTAGCGGATCACCGGCTCCGACACCGGGATCTCCCGGACGATCTCGTGGTACTGCAGCAGCTCCTCGCCCGCCATGATCGTCTTCACGTCGGGCACGTACGTGCTCGTCGTCATGTTGACCACCTCGATCTCCTCGGCACGGGGGAGGTGGTCGATGATGCTGGAGAACATGAAGCGGTCCTGCTCGAGCTTCGGGAGCGGATAGGTCCCCTCCTGCTCGATGGGGTTCTGCGTGGCCAACACAAGAAACGGGCTGGGCACGGGAAAGCTTTCCTCACCGATGGAAACCTGTCTTTCCTGCATTGCCTCCAGCAGGGCGCTTTGCACCTTGGCCGGCGCGCGGTTTATCTCGTCGGCTAATATGATGTTCGCAAAGATGGGGCCCTTTCGCGTGTAAAACTCCCCGTCCGACTGGCGATATATCTGCGTCCCTATCAAATCCGCCGGCAGCAGGTCGGGCGTGAACTGTATCCGACGAAAATCCGCATGTATCGCCCGCGCCAGAACCGTCACCGCCATCGTCTTGGCAAGCCCCGGCACACCCTCCAGCAATATGTGCCCATTGGCCAGCAGACCTATCAGCATCCGCTCGAGCATGTAACGCTGGCCGACGATTACCTTGTCCATCTCTGCGAAAAGCGCCCGCACGAACGCACTTTTCTGCTCAACCAGCGCCCCGATCTGTTTTACGTCCGTTGTCATAAAGACCTCTCCTGCAAGATTTTCATACGTTCCAGTAGGTTCCTCAATTCACGCCCAGCCGGGCCCAAGACCCTTCGCGGGCAAAAAACTTGTAAATTCATAATACGTCTTTTACCCGCCAAGAGTTCGCATTATGCACAAAAAATCCGCGATTTCAACCCCCCACCGCCACTCATTCATCCTTAATCAATAATCCTTCATCATTCCCCCCGCCCTCCGCTCCCGTTTACCCGCCACGCCGCATGCGGATTTGGCGGACTGCCGGCGATCCCGTTCTCCCACAACTCTGTCATTGCGAGGCCCAAGTCTTGCTTCGCGGTGTGAAACATTGGGCCGCCGCAATCTCTCTTTCCGTCCCTCCTGCGAGGGCAGGTATCCAAAAACATTTACCCGCGCAATTCACTCCCTCAAGGGTGGCAGCCTCAAGCGAAGCTTGGGGATGGTTCCCCTCGCTCCGGTTACCCGCCCCCTCCAGGAATTATCCCTTGATTTGCGACAGCATATCGGTAAAATGGTCCCGTAACGTGGAACGGGATTCTGCATGTGGAGACTTGGACCATGAACAAAAAGCAGCTTATTTCTATGTGGTGCGGAATAGATTTGCACCTTCAAAGACACCAACGCCAAAAAACCAAAAGATGACTGACAATATCCAAACGAGTAGAGGCTTTTGCCTTCACGCGCGGCGGGCAACTGTTACAATGGTGAACCAGCGGCAAATGACAACTACATTAACCCTTTTGAAAGGGAGAATTATGAGGGCAAGAATCTGTTGGATTTCGGGCATAACGTTTCTTGGTGTGATGCTCTTTTCGGGTATGCTCTACGGAGTCAGCCACTGGGAAAAGACCCAAGTCGAGAAGTACGGCAGCTCAACGCTCAAAGGGCTGGAGAGTGTCTCCGTATCGGTGTCTTTGTTAAACCTCAGCGAACCTGCTGAAGGCCCGAATCGGCGACCAGTGCAAACTCTGACGCAGAGTGACTTACAGACCGAGGTAGAGCTAATCCTGAGGTCGGCAGGGATACCTATACACCAACAGAGTGAACAAAGCTTCCCGGGGGCCACGTTCTTTGTGAATGTTGTAGTCAGGGAGCACCGCTGCGACAGGGAGCATAAGCTAAAGGACCCGCCCGGAGACCTTTGGGAGTTTGGCCACTACTTCTTCTGGCGAGCCTCAGCAAACTTGCACCAAAGCGTGGCACTGTCGAGACAACCCGAAATATGTACTTTCGCGCAGACTTGGCCGTTGTCGCCTGCTTGCGTTCGCAATGAGCTTAACGTAGCCGGTCGAGAAGCGGTGGCAGAAGCAATTCGGGAGGAAGTTGGCAAGCAAGTCCGCGAGTTTACCAACGACTACCTTGCAGCGAATCCGAAGGAAGAAGAGAAGAAAGGGAGCCTAACCGATGAGGATCGCAGCAGCGGCATTCCCGACGAGTTTGCCCACCGTTATACGTGGATGCTGTGCCGCAATCCGGCCTGCCGCAACTCGTGGCAGATGAACCTGAAGGAATACTGGGAGATGGTGGAAAAGTTCCGCATGGAGAATTCCGGGGTGATGGAGAATCCGGCGGCCACCTGCCCGAAGTGTGGAGAACCCAGCGGGTATATAGCGGTCAAGTGTGAAAAGTGTGGGCTGGTCTTCGAAAAGGGTACTGTGCCGAGAGATTTTGAGGACAGGTGTCCCAAGTGCAACTTTAGCAAGATAGAGGAGCGAAGAGCGGAAAGGGCGGCGAGGCAGTGAGCAGTTAAGAAAGGCGAAAAAAAATGTGATTTTGCGGATTTTTTAGATGCAATTTGCCGAGGGGTCTGGATAATTTAAGGTCGGAAGCCGTAGGAAGGCTATTAACACGTGTATATTGCAGATGCCGGGCAAGAGGATCATCAAGGTTGAATCTCGGCCAAATGGTTGAGAAAGGAGGATCAAATGTTGAGGGCGAAGGACATAATGACCAGGGATGTGGTCAGCGTAACAAAGGACACGCCGGTCTGGCAGGCCATCGAGCGCATGCTCGAAACCGAGGTCGCGGGCTTGCCCGTGGTGGCTGAGGACATGAGCCTCGTTGGCATAATTACGGAGAAAGATGTCCTCGAGCTGTATGGCGAAGCCGCCCAGGGCAAGTGGAAAACGGTCGACGATTTTATGACGTCGCCGGCCGTCTTCTTCGAAGAGGACGACACCCTCGAAGAGATATGCCTGTGCCTGATTGAAAATGACTTTCGCAGGGTGCCGGTAACCTGCGACGGCAAGGTGGTGGGCATTATCAGCCGGCCGGATGTGGCGCGACGCGTCCTCGAACTCATCCGGCAATCCGCCGTCGCCCACTCGTAGCCTCGCGGGCTAAATGAATCTTGAGATTACCGCGGCCCCTGTCGGCGATTTCACCTACGAGGCGATTCCCGGCTTTGTGCTTGCTTGTTCGGAGGGATAAGCTATAATGTTTCCGTTGTCGGGCCGGCTGGCATCGGCCGGGCAACGCGGCCTTTTGCGCCTGTAGCTCAATTGGATAGAGCGTCGGTCTACGGAACCGAAGGTTAGAGGTTCGAATCCCCTCAGGCGTGGTCGACGCGCCGGTTGAGTTCTTCACCGGCGGCCCGGCGCGCTCCATACCACGTCATCCGGCACCCCTGCCATGAAAGCCTGAACAATCAGCAGCAATACATCTGGCGGTGATTATATCCGGCAACATTCTTGCTTTAACCGGCAGAATCAGTAATATTGCATGGCAGCTTTGTGCTATTGATCTTCTCGGCACTTTCGTGATACGCCAATGGCAGAGTTGATTATATCAGGACCGGCAGGGACGAGCCGCAGCGTCTCGCTCGATCCCAAAGGCGCTACTTTGGGACGAGAGCCGGATTGCAGCATTGTGCTGGACCACAACAGCGTCTCGAGACATCATGCCCGCATCTTTTGCGACCCATTTGGTCGCTGGATAATCGAGGACCTCCAAAGTCAAAACGGCGTATTTGTCGAAGGCAGACGCATCATCGCACAGGCGATCCTCCCCAACCAGCAGATAACCATACGGCCCTTCACCCTCTCTCTGGTGCAGGAGTACGAGACAAAGATGATTCCTCACTCCCGCCTCGAAAGCACCGTCTCGGTCATCGACGAAGGTCTCGGCGAAGAAGTGGTATCATACAAGCCCGACCGCGACGGCATATTGTCCGCTGAGCTGATTCACCAGCTAAATGAGCTTACAGGTCGCCTGCTGGAGCTGCACAGTCCTTCCGAATTGTATGCTGAGGCCTGCCGCTGTCTGGCTAAGATGTTTGATACCCTTGTCGCTTTCGTCAGGCTCGCCCCGCAATCCGAGACCCGCTCCGGCGCTGCCCAGATCCTCGCCTGTCACTTCGGCTGGGGACCGGCAGGAGCACCGGCCCTGGACGCCCCTAATCTGCATCTTTCCAGACGCGTCCTCGATGCCGTTCGCTCCACCGCTCGCCCGGTCATGGCAAAAAGTGAGCCCTCTCAGGATAGAGATTTGGTGCTCACGATTGTCGATGAAGCCACTCCGCACGTCGTCTTCTCAGCGCCCATCAGCGACTTCGACGGCACTATCGATGTCCTCTACCTCGATATTGTCGAAAGCAGAGCGCCTAATGAAATGTTCGATTTTCTCGAGGCCGTCGCCAGCCAGATCAACTTCGCACATAAAAGCCTGATTCTTTCGGAGGCAAGGACTGAGCGGAGCAAGCTGGATCAGCAATTGGCCCTCGCACATGACATCCAAAGCCGGCTCATCCCACAGGAGCCCCAGCTACGATTCGCTGTTGACGTGGCAGTCTGCTATCAGCCTGCAATGTGGGTCGGCGGTGACTACTATGATGTTTGGGCCCTCGATAACGGACAGATAGCGTTCGCGGTGGGCGATGTGTCCGGCAAAGGCCTGCCGGCAGCAATGATTATGGCCAATCTCCAGGCCGCCCTGAGAACAACGATGACCTTCTGCATCGAGCTGTCGAAGGTGGCCGAGTATCTCAATCGCCACTTGTGTCAAAGCCTGCAGGAAGAGATGTTTGTTACGCTTTTCCTCGGCTTGTTTGACCCGACAGAAAATAGACTGGCATACGTAAACGCCGGCCACATCCAACCGTTGATTAAGCCGCCTGCCGGCGCCCCAGCGCTGCTGGGCGAGCCCGCTAATCCGCCGCTCGGTCTGTTCGAAGAGCCATTTGAGATGTCTGTTGAGACCATTGCTCCCAACACCGGACTGCTTGTCGTCACCGACGGCATTACTGAGGCAGGTTCACCCCAGGGCGAGCAGTTCGAAATGTGCCGCCTGACAGAATTGGTGGCCCGCACAAAGCCCGATACCGCCCAGGACCTTGTTCGCGCCGTCACCGACGGCGTGGACCGGTTCAGACAGAATCTGCCCCCGCATGACGATATCACGATATTTGCGATGGTAAACCGCACCTCATTATCGGATGAGCAGTCATGAAGCATTGTGAACAAACACGTCACAAGGCGACTTGGCCATACCTTTGCTGGTCACCGAGCCGGCAGACTGCAAAGGTCGAGACACTGACGAATGGTATGACTGATTGACAGGAGGGCGAATATGAGCAGGACAAAATTAGTCGTATCTCAGGCAGGCGAAACCAGAGAGGTATTGCTTGAGCCCAAAGGGGTGACCCTCGGACGAGGCGTCACCTGCGATGTTGTGCTTGACCACGAGACCGTATCGCGGGTCCACGCTCGGATTTACGAGGACCCCTTTGGCCGGTGGATTGTTGAAGACCTTGGCAGCCAGAACGGCGTGGTGGTTGACGGCAAGCGAGTCAAAGCGCACAGAATATTGGCCGGCCAGAAAATCGGCATATCGCATTTCTCTCTGATCATCTCGCCGGAGCACGACCAGCCGGTCGTTGCAGGGTCATCCGGTGAAACGACCATTCCAATCGTCGACAAGGGTCTGCAAGAGGATATTGTCTCGCACAAGGCCGGCAGGGACCGCGCTCTGTCTTCGGCACTGATGCAGGACCTTAATGAGCTGACGGGCCGTCTGCTGAAGCTGCCCAGTCCCTCGCAGCTCTATTCCGAGGCGTGCTCGTGCCTCGCCCAGATGCTCAATACGCTCGTTGCGATTGTCAGATTGCCCTGCAATTCCGACTCGCTGGCCGCCGTGCCCGATATGCTTGCATGCCATTTCGGCGCCGGCTTGATGAGTCCCCAGGTCCTGCGAGCGTCAAACCTGCATCTTTCCAAACGCGTTCTTGACGCCGTTCGCTCGAGCGATACGCCCGTGATGGCGCGAAGCACACCCTCTCGGGAAAGGGATTTGGTCCTGACGGTCGTCGATGAGAGCAGCCCTCACCTCGTTTTTGGCGCACGGGTCAACGACCTCGGCGATGCGGTCGATGCGTTGTATGTGGACATCCTCGAAAGCACCTCCCCACAGGAGATGTTCGACTTTATCGAAGCCGTGGCACGACAGATCAACTTCGCTCAGAAGAACCTGTTCTTCTCGGAATTGCAGAAGCAGGAGAAAGCCGCCAGAGAGGCTAACATGCAGCTCAGAGAGAAAGACCGCATTAAGGACGAGTATGTTGCGCGCGTCACCCACGATATCAAGGGCCATCTGGCCGCCATAACAAGTTGTCTGGCCGTGGCCGCCGACGGCGCCGACGCCTCCCTTGGCGACAGACAGGTTGACTTCATGAATCGTGCCGCCAGGCGAACGGCACAACTGAGCGACTTCGTCAAAGAGCTGCTCAACCTTACTCAGATGCGACTGAGCGGACAGGTCAGGATGCAGCCTTTCGCACTGACCGACTGCCTCTCCAGGGCTCTGGAGAGCGTCGCCCGCAAGGCCGATGATAAATCAATCACCGTCACCGCGGATATCGATCCCTCATTGGGTGAAGTCTCAGGGGACGAGTTCTCCATCAACGAGATGGTCGCCAACCTGCTCTTCAACGCCATCAAATACACCCCTGAGAATAAGAGCGTACACCTTGAGGCCAAAAGCTATGATGACGACCACGTTCGAATAGAGATTTCTGACACCGGAATCGGCATACCCGCCGATGAGGTGGAAAGTGTATTCGACGAGTTCTTCAGGGCCAGAAATGCAAAAAAGAGCGAAAAAGACGGCACCGGTCTGGGCCTTTCGATTGTAAAGCAGATAGTGGAAAGACACGGCGGCCGGATCACAGTCCGGAGCCGCGAAAATGAGGGCACGAAGTTCACCGTCGTTCTGCCAAAAAAACTGTGATTATCGACTTCATACGGTTGTCTTTTGCCCGCACATCTGGTATTTTGGCGCGTCAGGCGACCGGCTGTGTCGGGCGCCGACTTCGGCGAGCTCGGTCGAGCCGGCTACGTGTGGGCAATATTTTTGGGTTTTGCGAGGTTGATTATGAACAATGCGAAGATTTTGGTTGTGGACGATGACCAGGATATCAGGGATTCATTGCAGGCTATTCTCGAAGCCCGCCAATATCAGGTCTCTACCGCCGGCGATAAGGACGAGGGGATGGAAAAGGTCAGGGGCGAAAACCCCGACCTGCTCATTTTGGACGTCATGATGTCTACTTGGCAGGACGGGTTCGAAATGGCCAGGGAGCTGAAAGGCGACGCGCAGTACGCCTCCATGCCTATCCTGATGCTGACCGGCGTCAAGGACAAGACCGGCATAGATTTCAAATCAACCGCGGGCGACCCTACCTGGTGTCCGGTCGAAGGTTTCCTCGAGAAGCCCGTCGAGCCGAGCGTCTTGCTTGCAGAGGTTGAAAAACTCCTGTCGAAGCAGGATTGAGCAGCGCCAACCTCTAAAAATGCGAAAAAGGCGGCCGAAGATGCAGTTGTGCATTGGGCCGCGACTTCCTGTCGGCACCACGGCCGTCCAGTGTCAGTTGCTCGCCCCCCCCTTCTACCAGTAGATTCCCACGCCTTTACAGGTGTGGCACTTACTGTTTCAGGCGTTGCCTGTCCAGCAACTCTGTTGCCGAAAACGGCTCTCACCCCCACCTTCACAGGCGGGGAACTCCCGCTAAGATAGAATCTGGCGGGCGCCGCACAGAGCTGCCCAATCTCTCGCCTTAAAAAGCCGGCCGACGCAGCGAAAGTTATTCTTGACTTCGATAGCTTGGTTTTGTTACCATTTGGCTGTTGCGCCCGTTTACCGTGATCGGCTGCGACAAATAGAGGTAGGCCGCAAATGACTTGCAAAGGACAAATTCGGGGCACATCAGAATGGCAGCTTGCCTGAGCGAAGGTCTGGTCGAGAGGTATGTCAACGGCGAATGCTCGAGCGAGGAGCAGCGCACTGTGGAAATACACTCCGTCGAATGCCCCAGGTGCCGAGAACAAATAGAACGCACACGATCAGACCAGATGCCCTTTGCCGCTGACCCGTTGAGGACCGTCCCTATTGACGCCAATTCGACTATCGC
Organism: Sedimentisphaerales bacterium; assembly: GCA_035527845.1. Lineage (GTDB taxonomy): Bacteria > Planctomycetota > Phycisphaerae > Sedimentisphaerales > Anaerobacaceae > JAUWKC01. Next base: position 9,097 of record DATKZT010000035.1, read on the forward strand.
CGTGCCGCAGCAGACTGTGGTTGGCATACCAGAGCCGGCGACCGCGCCGCCGCCGGAGGCCGAAGCCCCCGCCACGACAGACGACGCTGTCAAAAAAGACTTCGAGTCCATGTTCGAGGGCTATAAGATCATTTCCGAAATTGGCGCCGGCGGCGGCGGCACCGTCTGGCGTGCACTCCAATTGAGCACTCAGCGACACGTGGCTCTGAAGGTCCTTGCCGCGCGCGCCTTCACCTCAGAAAAGGCCCGCCTGCGCTTTGAGCGCGAGGTTGAGCTAACCGCCCGACTCGAGCACCCCAACATCGCCAGGATTTATGACAGCGGCTTGAATCGCGGAGTCTACTATTACGCAATGGAGTTGTTCGAGGGAGAACACCTCAACAAGCACATAAAGTACCATCAGCTTTCACAACGGGACACCCTCGAACTGATTCACGCCGTTTGCCAGGCTGTGCAATACGCCCACCAGCGGGGAGTCATCCACCGTGACCTGAAGCCTTCCAACATCATCGTTACACCCGACGGACAGCCGCACATCGTCGATTTCGGGCTGGCAAAGGCCCTCGGCGAAAGTAAAGAAGGTATGACCGTATCCATCGACGGCCAGGTCACCGGGACCCCGGCATACATGTCCCCGGAGCAGGCCGCCGGCCATCTCGACGCCATCGACACCAGGACCGACGTCTACAGCCTTGGCGCCATCCTATATCACGTCCTCACCGGACGCTGGCCCTGTGATTTGTCCGGCTCCTACTTCCAGGTCTTGAAGAGTATTCAGGAGCAGGATCCCGTTCGCCCTTCGAGGATTATTCCACATTTTGATACGGATATCGAAGCGATACTACTCAAGGCGCTCGCGAAGAACCCCGCCGAACGCTATCAGTCCGCCTCAGAGTTCGCTCGCGACATCCGATGCTGGCTTGATGGGCTCCCAATCCTCGCACGTTCCGTCGATACCATATATTTGCTGAAGAAGTTCATGCTGCGCCACCGTGCCGCCACTGTCATCGCCGCCTCACTGCTGGTCATCATTCTCGCCACGACTTATATCAGCCTGCATTCCTACACTCTTGCACGAGCTGAGATTAGAGACCTTCAGCGCTCCCAGCAGATCCTAAAAAAGGAAAAGCTCAAGGATTTGGCCTACGCCAATCGCGTGCTGTTCCTTGTATTTCTCCTGGACTGGGAAAGTGGAAGAAACGCCAGGGCCCAGCAGGCCGCAGGCTTCTTCAGCGATAAACAACTTAAAGCCGCCGCGCACTTTCTTCTTGATCCCAGACCCTTTGACCAGAAGAGAAAGCAATTCTACGATAAGATCGCGCCTGAAAAGCCCGCCTTTTGGGAATTCATCGTCGGAGAGTACCATCTCAGGAACAATGACAAGACCGCGGCTATGGAGGCCTACCAGCGGTGTCTGAAGATAAGCTCCGGCGACTCTGAATTCGATGACTGGTTCAAAAACACGGCAAAAAGGAATATCAATGAGTTGCTGACTGAAGAAGCGATGTCACAATCCCAGCCCGGTATTGACAATGGGGATTCATTGGATGACCCTTAAAGCCCAAACCAGGTTCCCCGGCAGAATCAGCGCCGCCTTTACGCTCATAGAGCTGCTGGTGGTGATTGCCATTATTGCACTGCTGCTCGCCATTATGATGCCCGCACTCCACAAGGCCCGCTCCATGGCACTTCGCCTCGTCTGCACAAACAATCTCAAGCAGATCGCCTTTGCCTGGCAGATGTACCTCGACGACAATGAAGGCAAGTTTTACCAGAACCAAGACAGCGCACATCAAACTTATGGGGGATGGCAGGGGGTCCACTTTCCGGACCGTCCCCGACCTTTGAACAGGTACGTCAGCCTCCCCGTCATGCAGGCTTCAGAGCGTGAGGCCAAAATTTTTAGATGCCCCTGCGACATCAACATCGACTTTTACGGCCTCATCGGAACCAGCTATCAGACGAATGTGCTACTGATCGGTCCACAGGGGTTTGGCGGGTGGCCCGGCGGCAGTATAGACTGGAGCCAACAGTTAAACACAAGAGTCGTGGCGGGCACCACAAGAGCAAGCGTGGCCAGTCCGGCACGCGTCCTCCTCATCGGTGACTATCCCTGGGGAAGTCAGTGGATACCGACTTTTGAATTTGGCATCGCCTGGCACGACGCCTGCTGCCATTACAACCTCGCTTTTCTCGACGGACACGTCGAGTTCCTGAAAGTCCGAAAGGGCATCCTGGTCGCCCCCGAATACTGTATCCTGCCCTTTCGCGACCTGTATAGTACAGCCCTCAGCGATCAGGATATGTGGGAGGAGCCATGCCCGTTCTGCGACTGAAAATAGAATTATTTCGTGTTTTTATTGCTTTTTTCTGCTCTGACTGCTATGCTCGCTTTTTGTATATTGCGAATAATGAAGATGTTGCTTTAAGGAGGAAAACGTCTCCTTGCACGGGAATACTTAACGTTACCGCTTACGTACAGCTTAGAAGGAGGGCGCAGAAATGCCTAAAAGAAATCCTGTAACAAGCCGTATCCTGGCGTTGCTCATTTGCACATTCCTTGTCCAGTCCGTATCGGCCCAGTCGACATGGTATGTTGACGCCTCCGCCACGGGCGAAAACAATGGCACAACCTGGGCCAATGCCTTCAACTCCCTCCAGGATGCTCTCTCGGCCGCAGAGGCCGGCGAGCAAATCTTGGTAGCCGAGGGAACATACACCCCCTCACAGCGAACCGATCCCTACGATCCGCGCACGGCTACTTTCGACCTCGTCAACGGCGCGGCCCTCTATGGCGGATTCCCCGCCGGAGGAGGCGGCGGCTGGCCGGACCGCAATCCGGCCGCACACCAGACAATCCTGAGCGGAGAAATAGGTATTCCAGACGCCCCAGGCGACAACTGCTACCATGTCGTTACCACTGACCATACAGGTGCTGCAACAGTATTGGACGGGTTCACCGTTACTGCCGGCAATGCCGACGGCATAGGCAAACAGGATTGGGGCGGCGGTATGTACAACTACCAAAGCAGCGTCACGGTCGCCAACTGTATCTTCAGACACAACACGGCCGCCAGGAGGGCCGGCGGTATGTACAACAAACAAAGCGCTCCCACCGTGACCAATTGCCTTTTCACAGACAACGCCGATAGCCGCGGAGGCGGGATGTACAACCAGGCCAGCAATCCCATAGTGACCGACTGTACTTTCAGCCGTAACCGGGCGTTTGAAAACGGCGGTGCGATGTGCAACGGCTCACGGAGCAACGTGACACTGATAAGATGCACATTCACTGACAACCTCGCGCAGGGTGATGGTGGAGGTATTTACAACTACGAGGACAGCAGTGTGATTCTGACCAACTGCACGTTCACAGGCAATTCGGCAACTGGCGACGGCGGCGGAATCTGGAATGACAGCATCCTCGCCGCAACCAATTGCACCTTCAGGAAGAACACCGCTGCAGGTGACGGCGGAGGAATATGGACTAACAGCAGCGCACTGACCCTCAGCAACTGTACGCTCAGCAAAAACTCCGCGCAAAATAAGGGCGGCGGCGTTTACTGTTACTACTGTGACATTACAATTGGCGACTGCACGCTCAGCTATAACAAACCGGATGCGGTATGGATGCAGGGCGGCACCGCCGGCATTCTCGGCACAGTAAGGGCCGTCTCCAACGACCTTGCCGGAACCGGTTCCCTGAATATAAACCGCGGCGCCACTTTGTCCATCGATAGCTGTTTCGTCCGTTGCGGCTTCTCGGGCTCGGGAAGGATTGAGGTCGATGCCGACTCAGAGCTGGTTATTGGAGGCGATGCCGTTATCGACCTCGGCGACCCAAATGATCCCAACGCAAACGGCGAAATCGGAGGCGGAACACACCTCCATATCGAGGATAACGCTGTGATCAGCAATGCAATAATCAGGCTCAGCCAGGCCAGCTTCGACGACAACGTGGTTCTCTTCAACTGTGTGATTATCATTGATAGCAATGGACCTTATATGCCGGTCTTTATGGAGCCTAACGTGTCCGTCGTCAACTGTGACATTTACGTCGACGGCGACCGGTATATGGAAATGACCCCCGAGGGCTTCAGCGGGGTGTTCGAGAATAACCGCATCTTTGTCACCATCACCGAAGGCGCTGATACCGCTCAGGGTTGTCTTTTCGAGCTGCGAGGTAAAGACGGGCTGGTCGCACATATCTGCGAGCCCAACCAATACATGTGTCAGGTGGACCCCTGCACCATTCCCGACTGTAATCTCGATACCTGGACCATCGAGCAAATGGAGGTTCTCGGCAAGGTGAACCTGACCAACCGATTTCCCTTCCAGCCGCCTTATGACCCAGGCACCGACGATGATGTGCTCTATGTCAAAAAGCTGATTCTTCGTGAGAATTCCGTCTTCAATACGGCGTACAATCGCGTCTATTACGAGAGTCTCGAGACCGAGCCCAACGCAGCCATTGTCCATGTCCCCCTGCTCGGTTTTTCGCTGATCAACATTACCTTCGATGACAGTGGTGAGTTCATAGTTCGCGTGACGCACAACAACGCCGAAAATCCCGACGACCCCAACTTCAATAGGGACCACATCACGCGGGTCGAGGGCAACGAGCCCGACCCCAATGGCATGATGCTCATGCGTAGCCTGCCGGATACGGACCCCAACTCGCCTACCTCGGGCCAGACCATCAGCGCCCTTGCAAAAGGTGTCTTTTCAAAGACCGGCGAGAGCGAGGATATGATTGTCGTCGGATTCGAATATCTGTTTGTTGAGGACCCCTGCGGCGAGGCGGAGCTGATTGTCTATCTGAGTGACAGGCCGGAGCCGGACGTTAACCTCGTTGAGGTGGCACGCATCAGGCCGCCGGGGCCCAACCGACCGGGATCGTTGTCGAGCGGCGAGTTCGCGCTTTTCTCCGGGCAGTTCCCACGGGGCAGCCTCAATTTCCATCGAGGGACCTACGTCGCCGTCGAACTGCGCGGAACGGGGGCAAAATGCTGGATTAACAATCTCGACCCACAGGTAAATTGCATCGCCATCTGCGGCGACTTCTACAAGGACATCTTCAATATTATCAACGTCAGTGATTACCTCGTGCTCCTTGCGGAGTTCGGCCTGACCAATCCTGCCGGCGTCGGAAAGGGCTGTTTGGACCTCGTAACAGATGGTTGCATTAATAACGCTGACCTTCAGGCCTGGGGCGTCGAGGAAGTTCTGAACAAGTGCCCGCTGGGGGCGAGCGCCTCAGCGTCGGGCAGTATGTTATTCGGCAAATCTTCACCGTCGATGCCGGATGTAGGCATTCAGAGCTCCGCTGAATCGCCGTTGCTGTTTGTGTGCGGCAAGCCCGCCACCGGCACCGGAACCTATGTCCCCGACACCTACTTGTTCCCGCTCGACAGCAACGGAACCTGCACCGGAGACGTCAATGACGTGCAAGGCGACGGCAGGATGGTTGTGGATGGCCAAGGCAATATCTATCAAGTCAATGGCGACCTTGGTATCGTCCGCCAGGATACGGCAACGGTCATTGTCGGACCAGGCACCTTCAACGACGGCGGCAACCTCGTACGTATCAGTTTTTCCGCCGGGCAAGGAGTCATGCTCTCCGATGCCGCCTTCAAGCACGATGATCCCAACATCGTTTATGTCGTCCCCGTGCAGGTCGACCCCCAGGACGGCAACTGCCCCTATATGGCCGCCGCAAAGCTCCAATTGACAGGCGCCGGAAGCTACACCCTGCTCAGCCTATATGGCCAGAACCCCGCCGAGGACCCCTGCCAGAGTATTGCTCTGAGCTGCTGTGACGGCGACCTCGTTTATGAGCCAGACGTGCAGCATCTCGACGAAATCGAAACAGACGCAGGCGGAAACATCTTCGTCCTCAGCGCACATCTGTGCAATTCGAACAACTGGGTCTTGATTTACGATGAAGCTGTCGGAAACGATTCCGAGCTGCGGATATATCTCGACGACCCCAATCTGATGGGCCCTGCGGCGATGGTCGTATCTCCTTTCGACGAAAAGCTCTATTTGGCCTCGTCGTCCAATACCTCCAATGATTTGATCACGCAGGTGTATCGTTTCTCCATAGACAAGACCGCAGAAGAGATTACCGGTCTTACCCTTGAAGATACCATCGAGGTCAACTGTCCGCAGCCCGCCATTTGTTCCACTTACCCGACTTTGTGCGACCCGGTTCTGGGTTACACCGCTACCATCGTCTCAATGGCGCAGAACCCCGAGGACGGGACTTTGTATGTCGCAGGGTTCACCTCGCCGAAGTTTCCCGAGGGCGCGAAGCTGCCTACTCAAGTCAAGGAAGAGATATTCACCACCCCGACCCTGGCCTTTATTGCTGCCGATGCCAACGAACCGGTGCAGGCAGCTGAGTTTGCCGCCTGCGACCTGGCGCTGCCTTCATCCATCGTCTGGACCGGCACCCCGCCAAAATGTGGGGGCGCGGATTTTGGGCCGGATGGAACCGTAAACTGGGCCGACCTTTCGGTCATCTCACAGTATTGGCTTGAAACCAACTGCCAGACCCTGGATAACTGTGGTGGAGCCGACTTGGAGCCGGTCGGAGAGCCCGACGGGGACGTCGACTTCAGAGACCTGGCTGTCTTTGCCCAGTACTGGCTCCATATCGGCTGTCTTTGACAGAAGCCTCTGACATTGCCCCCGACCTATGCGTTCCTGGACACTCCAAGTGGGCGTGCGAGACGGCGGTGCTGAATCTGCGGCGCAGGTGCGGCATTGATTTGGCGCAATTCGAAAGGCAGACGGGTTTTGACGCGATGGAGCTTTTTGCCGAGCCCATTGGGACGTATCAGGAGCGGGGGCTGATGAGAAAAGAGAACGGGCGGGTTTTCCTTACACGCGAAGCGCTTGGAATTGCAGATTCGGTTCTGTGCGATTTCGCAGGCGTTTAGGGGTGGATTTGGCCTGTGCGGTATAAGATTGACTTATCAAAAACGTGGTCTTGCGGCGAAAATCCATGAAGAATGTGCGAATAATCGTTACAGCTTGCCCATATTAACGAAGAGGGGCAATGTGGGCAATATGGGGGAGGGTAAAAAGTTTTTTTGCAAAATCTTTCGTGAAAAAAGCGTCTCGAAATGAAGCGAAATTGAACGGAAATGAACCGAAAATTAACGAAAAGTTGTCGAAACTGATCGAAAGTGCGCGGCTTTTGATCACTTTTTGACATGCTTTTTTTGCGACGAAGTATTAGACGAATTGATGGAGCAGTTCGTCGATGCTCGATGATTGATACTCGATGCTTGATGCTCGATGATTGATGGTGGGAGGACAGAGGACAGAGGGTATCATCGCATCAGGAGATCAGGGGGAATTGGTGGTCAGAGGCTGGTATTCAGATGAGGAAAGAATTTTTTGAAAAAATTTCAAAAAATTCAAAATCTCATATCAATACTTGGCGGGGCGGTTTCGCTATATCTGTAGAAGGGCTCGTTTGTGAGCCAAGAAATGGGAGCTTTTTGGGCTGGAAAAGCTCAAAATGAAAATATCGCCTACTGACTATATACTCGATACCGGGACCTCGCGGGCAACCTGTTCGGGGAACAAGTCATTCAGTCGGGATGGGCGCACGTGAGCGGCACCGCTTTTGATATATGGGACAAGAATCCCGGCCAATAGCTCCACCTGAGAGACTCTTGGATTCATCGTAAGATTGATCGTAACAAAAGTGTGGGATATAGTATGCAATGATAGGAGAG
>DATKZT010000036.1:0-34028 GCA_035527845.1 Sedimentisphaerales bacterium
ACGGTCGCTGACTTCCTTGTCCTCGATGATTTCGAGCAGTATGACACGGGCCAGAAGGCAATACAGTACACCTGGTACGACCAGTATTCTCAGGAGGAGGGTGAGCTGACCGGGGCGTGGCTGGAGCTGGCAAGGCCTCCCAAGCCCGTCCATGTGGGCGACCAGGCCATGTCATACACTTACGACACCGACGACCCGTGGGCGGACCTTGACTATGCTGAAGCCTGGCTGCCTCTGGAGGAGATCGGGGGTCAGCAAAACTGGAGGGAAGCCGGGGTAAGGCTGCTCAGATTGTTCTTCTATGGAGATTCCGCGAATGATACCACGGATGCCGAGCAGATGTACGTTGGCGTGGATGACACGGATGGAGCATACGCTGAAATGCGGTACGGCGACAACGCAGGCGAAGATATGAACGACCTGCTGGTCGAAGAGTGGCAGTCATGGGACATTCCGTACAGCCGATTCAGCGACGGCAACTTTGCAGCGGTTCGAGATGATGTGAATTTCTCGAGCATCGCGAACCTGTATATCGGGTTTGGGGACAAGCGCAACCCCGTGGCTGCGGGCAAAGGCATTGTGTACTTCGACGATATTCGTCTGAGTCTGCCGATCTGCGTACCCGAATTGGGCCCGGAAGCCGATTTCAGCGGAAACTGCATCGTTGACATTGCCGATGTCGTAATGATGGGGCAGCAGTGGCTCAATTGCGACGTCAATTTCGCTGATGATTTAGGTATTCAAGTCCAGCAGCCCAGCGACGCCAACCTTTTGGGTCACTGGAAGCTCGACGAGGGTACGGGCACTTTTGCTGAGGACTCCAGCAGCTATGACAATCACGGGACCCTGGAGACGACCGACGAGGGCGGGTATTCGTGGGTGACCGGCCGCATCGGCAACGCCGTGGAGTTCGGCGGCGGCAGAGTCAAGGTGCCGGATACAAACGACCTGAAACCGGATACCAATCAGGTCAGCGTATCTGCGTGGATATATATCCGCGAAGATATGAGCAGCGCCCGCGTTGTCGTCAAAGGCAAAAACGACCACGAGTCCTACGAGATGGAGGTCGACGATGATGACACCTTCGTTTTCCAATTCCGAGACGCTAACCACGTTAAGCACAAAAGATACGAGGTAAACGATGTCGTTTGGCCTGATGACTGGATTCATGTGGCCGGAACATACGACGGCTCGACCATTGCCTGCTACATAAACGGTCAGCTTGGCGAGGCCAAGGACATCAATAATCCCTATGGTCTCGCTCGGTGCCCAATCGATGACCCCGGTCTGGCGATAGGCAACGAGCCGGACGCCAACGAAAGTGCGTTCGAAGGCACGATAGACGACGTTCGCGTGTACAACTATGGACTCTCGCAGGCGGAGGTCGCCTGGCTGGCTACCGATGGCACGGGAGTGTATCAGCTAAGCAGCCTGGTGAATCTGGTCAGCGGTGAAGACCCGGAGGTAATCAACCTCAAGGACTTTGCCAGAATGATGGAGAGCTGGCTTGACGAGAAGCTCTGGCCGGAGTAGTTGGTGCTTTGACTTGCTTCGTTTGAAACAAAGGCGGGGCCTGTACTTCGGTATAGGCCCCGTTGCTTTTGCCCGGCGATTGGCTCGACCTGGGCGCGCGCTGCAGTTGGGTCATATCCAGGTTGGCGGCGAGTTTTTGCCGAGAAATTTCCTTGGTAGGTGTGGTTCTACCGGAAGAAAAGATGTCTTGACGAAAGTCCGGTAATATGCTATATTAGTGCGTCGAGTCTGGTATATGGTAGTTATACGCCTTTAGGGCCGGCAAACCAAGGAGTGAGGACCACACCTTCTTGTTCACTTGTTGGTTCGGCGGCTGGTTTCTGCCCTTCGGGGCAGGTTTGGCAGGACCATAGATGAAGCAGGCAAGAGGTTTTCGGAGAAAGGTAGTGGATGGGTATGAATTGCGGTTAAGGTCAGGCGTCGGCCAAGAATGGCAGGTGCTGCCTTTTATCACGGACTAATTTGTATTACTGTTCTTTTTGTAAGGAGTAATGGCCATGTCTAAGAAAGTAGTATTCTCAATTATGGTGCTGGTGGTGGCGCTCGGTTTGGCGGACACAGCTCTGGGTCACGCCCGCTGGCGAAACTATGAAGGCGACCAGGACTTTTCAAGGCCGGACAACTGGGCTGACCCTCCCAATTTGCTTGGGGGACGTATGATCATAGACGGCGGCCCTAATAATCCTTCAAAAACCGTCCTGCCGCCGATTATGTCGTACACTCCTGACCCCTGTTACGCACCTATTGATTTGCAGGGCCCGGGGTGGGACGCCGGTACGGCTTCCGAGTGGTACATCACGGGCGGGTCGTTGCGCGTAGGTGATGATGGCTGGCGCATGTGCTGGGAAGCGGATACGACCGGGTATACGGAGATGACGGGCGGAAACCTTATCTTCGACGGCGATATTTATTGCCCATACTCCGACAGTGGTACAGCGACGGTGCTTCTTCACGGAGGCACAATCCATGCAACAGGTGTGCAGTTCAAGACGGGCGGGCTAATAGACCTTGCCGGCGACGGCAAACTTGTGCTCGACAGCAATGACCTCTCCGAGGTGGAGACCTGGATTGACGATGAGCAGTTGACGGCCGACGGCGGACTCGGCGAGTTGTTTGTCGAGTATGACGAAGTAACCGATACCATAATAATAACGGCCAGTAACAAGAGGGCATGGCGGCCGCAGCCTCAGAACGACAGCCAGAATATCTGTCCGGATGCTGTTCTAAGCTGGACGCCCGGCGACAATGCGGCGGATGTGAACGGGCACGATGTTTACTTTGGTACGAATTACGGCGATGTTGACAATGCGGACACTTCGACGGCGGGCATTTACAAGGGCCGTCAGGACGGCAACAGCTATCCTGAGAGCGGGACTCTCGCACTCGATTTGGGCAAGACCTACTACTGGCGGATTGACGAAGTTAACGGCGTGGATACCTGGAAGGGAAGCGTCTGGCAGCTCACGACCAATGACGGCTCGGCCTTCAATCCCAATCCTTACAGCGGCGAGGCGACGGTGCCGAGAGACGTGGTTGTCGAGTGGTCCGCCGGCTGTCTGGCAGAGTCGCACCATGTCTTTTTTGGGACTGATTTTAACGATGTCAATGACGCAACCAGCAGCAGCCATGCGAATGTTGAGTACGCCCACGTGTATATCAATCAGTTCGACCCTAACGGCGGGGGCAATCTCGACTATCTGACCGAATATTACTGGCGAGTCGATGCGAACAGCGCTTCCGAGACGTGGCGGGGCCAGGTGTGGAACTTCCGCACCGAAAGCGCCATTGTTGACCCTAACCTGCGACTGTGGTACAAGTTCGACGGGACCGGGGGGGACATTGTTTACGATTCTTCGGGCAGGGAATTCCACAGTTCCGACGGAACAGTCAGCGACAGGTGGGAGCCGAACGAGGGCCGGTTCGGCGGCAGCCTCTGGTGCAACGAGGATATCGGTTTGACCGTTTCACCGCATATGCTGGATATTACAAACGGGATTACTGTTTCGGTTTGGCTCAAGGACGCCTACAGGTCCGGCGACGATAACATCGTCTTCGGCGCCTCGGGCGACGACTACGAGCTGCGTGCCGACGTCCCTGAGGAGGGAGGGCAGATTGTCTGGCGGGCAGGCAACGACACGAACGACGTGTTAGAATGGAACCTCGATGGCGCCGACCCGAGCAGGCTTCGAGGGTGGCATCACTGGGGTTTTGTGAAGAACGACATCACTGGTGAAATAAGCATATACCTTGACGGCAGGGTGGCGAAGTCGGCAAATACAGGGGTCGCCAGTCTGGGCAACCTGGCTGGGAAGGCTTTTAAGGTCGGCACTTCAGGGTCCGGCAATACCGACCTGGTAGCCCATATAGATGATTTCAGGGTGTACGACTATGCCATGTCGGCCAAGCAGGTTGGGGCACTCTTCCGTGGGGCGGACCTGGAAAAGGCCTGGGCCCCCATTCCGTTTGACAACCAGACAAGTGTTCCTTGGGATGTAAATCTTACGTGGCTGCCCGGAGATTACGCTGTTGAGCACAAGGTTTTCTTCGGCGGCTCGTGGGATGATGTGAACGATATGACAGACCCGTGTGCAACTTTGGACCTGGGTGAGGAAGAGTATGATCCCGGTCTGCTCGAATTGAAAGGGACTTACTACTGGCGTGTCGACGAGGTCAACGGCCCGAACACGTGGAAAGGTGCGGTCTGGAGGTTTACGGTGGCAGACTTTATCATGCTTGACGATTTCGAGCAGTATGACACGGGAGACAATTCCGTACAGTACACCTGGTACGACCAGTATTCTCAGGAGTTGGGTGAGCTGACCGGGGCGTGGCTGGAGCTTGCAAGATCCCCCAAGCCCGTGCATGGCGGCAACCAGGCCTTGTCATACACTTACGACACGGATGATCCGTGGGCCGATTTGTACTATGCGGAGGCGTGGCTGCCTCTGGAAGAGATCGGGGGCTTTCAGGACTGGACGTCGGAGGATGTTCGGCTGCTGACTTTATTCTTCCACGGACAGGCCACAAATGATGCCAACGAGACGGAGCAGATGTACGTAGCTGTCGAGGATACGCTTGGGACTTACGCTGAGATGCGCTACGGGGACAACGAAGGCGAAGCGCTGAGCGACCTTAAGGTTGAGGAATGGCAGCGATGGGACATTCCGTTTGTTTATTTTGGCGACAGCAATTTTGCTGCGGTCGCGGATGATGTGGACTTCTCGAGCATCCGAAACGTGTACATTGGTTTCGGCAACAGGCGTACTCCGGCGGCGGCGGGCAAAGGCATCGTGTACTTTGACGACCTTCGTCTGAGTATGCCCTTCTGCAAGCCTGAGTTCAAGCCCATCGGTGATTTGAACGGCGACTGCTTCGTGGGCGTCGCCGACATCGGCGAGATTGGTGAGCAGTGGCTCCGCGGCGACGTCAATGTGAATCCGGTCACGGAGCCGCCGACCAGCGACCCGAATCTCGTGGCGCACTGGAAGCTTGACGGGGATACCACGGATTCCTCGGCGAACGCCTATCACGGCACGGCCGAGGGCGCCCACGAGTGGGTGGCCGGAAAAGATGGGCAGGCTATTGACCTGGCCGGCGGATGGGTGGTGGTTGATGACAATGGCGTCACCCCTAAGCTGCGCATGAAGCATTACGTAAGCGTGATGGCCTGGGTGTACATTGAAGACCCCGGCGCAGACACCAAAGTCGTTATCAAAGGCGAGGACAACCAAGAAACCTTCGGCCTCGAGGTCGACTCCGAAGATGGTGCGGCCTTTATCTTCCGAGACGCCAATAATCTCAGTGACGTGTTGTCCGTCAACTGCGGCTATGCGCTCCAGTCAAACGAGTGGGTTCATATAGCCGGGACATACGACCAGAACGAGCAGGTCGTTTACGTCAACGGCGCGGTTGAGGACTCCAACGCCCGCGGCGCCATCGAGCTGTTTACCGACCCCAACGACGGGCTCGGTATCGGCGGCCGATATGGCGACGGCGCCGACTTTGACGGCAGGATTGACGACGTGCGCGTTTACGACCGCGCCGTCACCCGCGCAGAGATTGGTTACATCGCATGTGGCAGCGACGGCATGTGTCCGCTGCAGTCCGAGGCCAATTTCTACAGCGGCGAGGACGCCGAGATTATCAACTTCAGGGATTTTGCCAAGCTGTTTGAGTACTGGGGCGACGAGGAGCTTTGGCCGCCGCAACCGGTGCCATAACGCGCTCATCGCAGCTTGCCTGTGAGTTTGCATCTTATTCGGGGCCTGTACTTTGGTACAGGCCCCGCTTGTTTTGTGGATAGTTAGAAACCATCTTCCCAGCTTTGATTGCGGGCGGCAGGTTATCCTGGGCGGTCAGAAATCCGCGTTGATTGCTTTGAAGTGCGCTTACTGTGGGGGCCACAGTACTTGCTCATGCCAGCCGGCGGCCAACACCGCGAAGTCCTTGAAGTCCACATGGTTGTCCATATAGAGGTCGGCCTTGATACCGGTTGTAAGCCACTCATTTTTCATTATTCCAAGGTCCTCGAAGCTGACAATACAGTCGTCGTTAAGGTCCGCTTGCGGTTTTACAATCCAAGGCATACATCTCGGCGGATACAGCCGAATATCGTCGAAGTACACGGTACCCGTTCCGCCGGGGGGCCCTGTGCTGCCTCTTATACCAAAGCCAATGTATATCTTGCGGACATTGGCCAGATTCACATCACTGATGTCGGCGAAGTCCTGCAGTGGGATATTCCACTCCTGCCAGGCGGGAATAGTCACGTTGATGGCCGGCCCATCGTAGGGCACTACCGCCATAGTGCCTGAACTATCTTCCAGCGCCACGTACATTTCGTCAGCCGGCCCCGCAGCATTGCCCGGGGTGCCATAAAACCACAATGTCAATGCCTTTATGCGCGACACAGTCCAATCAGTCCTGGCGTACAGGCCAGCCGTAGCGGCTTCGATCTCGGAATAATAGCCCGGTGCCCAGTTAACGCTGTTGTCGTAGTCGTATATCATGGACTGCACGCCGTAGTGAACGGGTTTGAGCGGGAAAACGCCGAGTCCCACTGTGGCCCCGGTGGAGTTGCCTCTCCCGTCAAGCCAGAAATTGTGTATCAGTCTGACCACGAGGTCGTAAGACTCCATATCATCCACGACGAGGTAGTTCACCGTCGTAAACGTCCAGATGTCCCCTTTGTCAACGCTCCCGGCGATGTCGCGTTCGTCAATTCGCCAATAGTAAGTTGCGGCTAATTCAAGAGGCCAGGCAAGAACATAGGTTGTGTTTGGGATGTTGTTCAGATACTCGGACGAAGCGGTCGTGGCACCGTTGACGTCGTCGAAATCACTGCCGAAGTACACATCGTGGGAGACGGCGGCGGGACTCGCCGCCCAGCCAAGGACCACATAGGGCCCTGAACTGCCGCCGTCAGGAGGATCCGGGGCGGAGGCCTTTCCGTTTGCTACGGTTGAAAACGCCGTCAACGCACAAACAAGACAGATTAGAAGGTTCCATTTTCTACACATACCGCACCTCACCACAAAAGCACTTTGTTCAAGAAAACCCTGGGTTGGGGCGAAAGCCTGGTAGGACGCACAGAAAATGCCTTCTCTCCAGCCCATCCTCTTGTTGGGCCATTAGCAAAACTGTATACTAACAACCCACAAATGTCAAGCAAATTATGGCACTTTTTATTTTTCTCGATAACCAGCCAAATGTTCAGATTTGACCAGGTTCGCCAAGGAAACACGTTCTATTGATAAAAACGGCCAGTATTGCTCGAAAAAAGCTGATTACGACGCAAAAAAATATTTCATTCCGCTCGAACTTTATGTTACTATGTGAGTAAATTATCATATAGACTTTTATTAGAGGTTTGTTGTGTTGACAGAGAAGAACCAATTGTTGTTCGAAAAACAGGCTGAGATTGTAAAGGCGATAGCTCATCCGCTGCGGATTGCCATCGTGGACTTTCTTAAGGATGGTGAGCAGTGCGTCTGTGATATTGCCGAGCATGTCGGCTCCGAAAGGTCGAATGTCTCGCGTCACCTTTCGGTTATGGTTGCAGCGGGCGTGCTGGACTATCGCAAACAGGGCTTGAAAGTCATCTACCGGCTGAAGACACCGTGCATTCTTGACTTTTTATCCTGCATAACCACCTGTCTGAAGCAGCAGCTAAAGGAAAACGAAAGGCTGCTAAGCGCACTGTAATTCGGGAATGGCATGAACTGGAAGACCGAATTGAAGATACTGGCCGCCCTTGTCGGCATATTCGTTGTGGCTTATGTCCTGCCGCTGGGCAATCCGAAGATTCAGCAGGCGATTCAGGAGTCGTTCCGGCTGCTCCAGTGGTACGCCCGCAATCATACATTAGCGTGCGTGGTGCCGGCATTATTCATTGCCGGGGCCATTATCACGTTTCTGTCGCAGGCGTCGGTGATGCGCTATCTGGGCGCGAAGGCGAATCCGGTCGTTGCATACGCTGTGGCCTCGGTGGCCGGCTGCATCCTGGCCGTGTGCTCGTGCAGTGTCCTTCCGATGTTCGCCGGGATTTATAAGCTCGGCGCAGGTCTGGGTCCGGCCACGGCGTTTCTGTACTCGGGACCTGCGATCAACGTTCTGGCCATTTTTCTGACCGCTCGTGTGCTGGGCTTTTCCCTCGGCCTCGGCCGAGTCATCGGTGCCGTATTCTTCTCTGTTGTCATTGGCGTGCTGATGGCGGCAGCGTTTCGCAAAAGCGAGGCCGCAAAGACGCAGGCCGCCCTGCAAATGCCGGAACCCGAAAAACCAAAACGCAGTATCGGTAAGACCGCCCTCTTCCTGGCCTGCATGGTGCTGTTTCTGGTTTTCAGCGACTGGTTCAACCCCGGCAACGTCGTGGTAAAAACAATGGACGGGCGCCAGTTTAGCGCCGTTGTCATTCATGAGACCAGGGACGCCGTCCGCTTCCAGCTCGAGCAGGACAGCGAACTAGGCAATGGTGGTGACAAAATAACACTTGCAAAGCCGGAAATTTCCGACATGCAGGAGCAGCGGACGTGGGTTCTCGCCGTTTATCACATCCGCTGGTATCTATCGGGGCTAATGGGGGTGGCCGTGCTGATTATGGCCTGGCGCTGGTTCGAGAAAGACGAAATACGTCAGTGGATGGCAAACACGTGGGGATTTACCAAGCTGCTCGTGCCGCTGCTCTACGGCGGGGTATTCGTGGTCGGCTTCGTGAGCGTCCTGCTGCCCGAAAAGCAGGTCGCGCAGTGGGTCGGAGATAACAGCCTAAGATCGAATCTCGTGGCCAGTGTTATCGGTGCCTTCTGGTATTTTGCAACCCTTACGGAAATTCCAATCACACAGGCACTGATGAACCTCGGCATGCACAAAGGCCCGGTCTTAGCACTGCTGCTGGCAGGCCCCGCTCTATCGCTGCCCAATATGCTCGTCATCCGAAAGGTTATGGGAACCCGGAAGCTGCTGGTGTTCGTCCTTTTGGTCGTTGTTATGGCCACCATCACCGGGATGTTCTTTGGCACGTTTTGGGGATAACACCGGGGGTATAGACTATGAAAGTGAAACCAATAGGCATCATTCATTCGCCTTTTCTGCGACCGGCAGGAACCCCCATACAACCGGTGTTTGGCAAAGGTACGGAGGGGGCCGTTGAGGTATTGGATGAATATGCACAAGGGCTGAAGGACCTGGATGGATTTGAGCGGATTTGGCTGATCTACTGGTTCGACCGCTGCCGAGATTACAGTCTTGTGGTGACACCTTATATGGATACAGAAGAACGGGGGTTATTTGCCACCCGAGCGCCTGCAAGGCCCAATCCGATCGGCATGTCGGCGGTCGGACTTGAAAGAGTCGAAGGGAGCAAGATCTATGTCAGCGATATAGATATTCTGGATGGGACGCCTCTGTTGGACATAAAACCGTACAGTCCCAAATTTGACTGTTTTGAGGTATCTCGCATCGGCTGGCTGGAGAATGCGGCGCGAGGAAATCACAAGGCAGATGAAAGATTTCACAGATGACTTTTGACGCCGGGGATTTGGGATGAAAAAGATACAGGTACTTGGAACGGGGTGTCCGAAATGCAGGAAGCTGGCAGAAAATGCCGAACTGGCCGCCAAGGATTTGGGCATCGAGTATGAAATTGAGAAGGTTACCGACATAAACAGGATTATGGAATTCGGGGTAATGATGACGCCGGCGCTGGCCGTGGACGGGAAGGTGAAGGTTGTCGGGAAGGTGCCGAATATTGAAGAACTGAAACGACTGCTTGCTTAGTGCTGCCCTGCTCGGGAGGAAAACCAATATGAATTACAGAAGTATTCTCGTCGCCTTGCTGTTGATTTGTGTTTCTATTAGTTCCGGCTGTCAAAACGTGAAGCAGTCGGATCGACCGGTCAACGAGATCGACCCGAAAAGCACATCGGTTACACGCAGTATGTCAGACAACGAAAGAACTCCGCAACACAGATCCCGAACCGTGGTCGCCTACTACTTTCACCGCACCTTCCGCTGCCCGTCCTGTCTGGCTATCGAAGCCCTGTCGTTGGAGGCCCTGCAAAGTGGTTTCGAGCAAGCCCTTCGGGACGGCACTATGGAATGGGTCACCGTCAACGTCGACGAACCGGGCGGCGAAGACTTTGTGAACGAATTCGACCTGGCGACGAGTTCGCTCGTCATCGTTGAGATGGAGAGTAAAAAGCAGGTCAAATGGAAAAAGCTCGAAGAAGTGTGGAAACTGAAAGATGACAGGGATGCTTTTGTGCAGTACGTCCGGGATGAGGTCGCCGCCTATCTGGCAGGTGATTGACGGTGTATTAGAGTTTGTACAGCCGACATTTGCATGACCTGGATGATAACGCGTCTTTCCGTTGACGGCTTGAGATGAAGAAAGGTAGTTCGTACATGAACAAGATTGTGAAAGTAACAATAGTCCTTGTCTTGGCAGCCGCGGTGGCTTTAGTCGTTATTTTCAAGAAGAGGAGCTCCTCCTCGACGGCGCCGCCGCCGCCGAAAATAGAGGCGGCAAAGGCGCTGCCGCGGCTGGTTGATCTCGGCGCCGACAAGTGCATCCCCTGTAAATTGATGGCGCCGATGCTCGAAGAACTCAGGAAAGAGTACGCCGGCAGACTTCGGGTGGATTTCATCGATGTCTGGAAGAACCCGGATGCCGCCAAAGGTTACGGAATCAAACTGATTCCCACCCAGATATTCTTCGATGCCTCCGGGAAAGAGCGTTTCCGCCATGAAGGCTTCTTTGCCAAAGAGGATATTCTGGGCAAGTGGAAAGAGCTTGGCGTGGATCTGGCGGGGCCGATGAGTACGCTGCCTGCATTTGAGCGATTCGTGCCGGCGCAGACAGATGGCCGTCCCAAAGACCAGGTCTGCTATATGTGTGAGGGGGACATCAATTCGAAGACCATAGTGACCGTTAAGACTGAGAAGGGAGATGTTCGTCTTTGCTGTGGGCATTGCTACTTTATCATGTACTCGTGTCTGACGCAGGACAAAACCGATTTTGAGAAGAAAGTGACTGTTACGGATTTTGCATCCGGAAGGTCGGCGCCGCTGACCGAGGCTGTTTTTCTGGCAGGTACAGACAAGGATGGGCGACCTACCATCCATGCGTATGGAAGGGCCGACACAGCCGAACAGGCCCGTGTGGTCTCAGGCGGCAGCATCATCGGTCTGGAAGCTCTAAAGCAGAATGAACTATCCCATCGCTGCGGTTTCTGCGACCGGGCCTGCTACCCGCAGGACGCGGCTGAAGTCATTGTCGATGGCGGCGTGCGTACATGGGGGTGCTGCTCCCACTGCGCGCTGGGTGTGGCGGCACGAACGGGCAAGGACATTGAAGTTCATGAGAGGGATCGTTTGACGGGAGAACCTGTCGTGGTTAAAACGTTGAACGGCAGCATCGCCTCGCTTGAGCCCGCGACGGCAGTGGCATGGTTCGGCCAGCGTCAAAAGCCGGACGGCGGCTGGGGCTCGGCAGGTTGTTTTCATCAGGGATTCTTTGCGAATCCGGATAATCTCAGGAAATGGGTCGAGCAGAATCCGTACGAAACAGGAAAGCTGATCAGTATCCATCAGGCGCTGGCCGATAAGATGAAACTATCACCGGAACAGATTCAGAAAGCGTGCAGGATCGGCGAATGTGCGCCGAAATAGCAGAATCTTGAGAAAAGACGCATGTACGTCCAAATTCCGAGAAAGGATGATAAGATGAAGAGCGTAATCACAGTTGTTGCGACATGTACAGCCCTGTTGCTGTTTGCCGCCACGGGCAGGGTGGAGGAGAAAGCGCCGGCCGCCGGCCAAACAGTTGCGGCCGTGTATACAAGTCTGGCCTCCGGGATCTTGACCTTCGCCAAGCTTGATGAGTTGTCCCCGGGTGTAATGATGCGCGCCGGCAGTCTCGAAATCGGTGCCGCCGATGTCAACCAGTTCATTCTAAAACAGCCAAAACCGTTTCAGGAAGAATTGAAGAAGAATGCGTTCTTTGTTCTCGAACAGCAGGCGACCGGAAAGCTCTTGCTTCGACTGGCCACAAGCGACGCCAACAGCTGCGGCGAAAATGCTGCAACCAAGAACGACCGGGAACTGATTGGCAAATATATTGATCGCCTCACACACGAGGTGAAGGTCACTGAGCAGGACATTAATCTGTTTTATAAAGAAAACGAGGCTGCTTTCTGCGGTACGCCGCTGGAGAAAGTAAAGAACCAAATCGGCCCATACGTCCTCAAGGAAAAGAAACAGCGCGTCGTTGCGGAACATCTGCGCACACTTGGGCAGCGAATGGATATCGTCGTTTCTGCTTCGTGGGCAAAAGACCAGGCAGTCCTGGCGGCCGATAACGCTGTTGACAAAGCGCGAGCCAGCGGAAAACCGACGCTCGCCATCTTCAGTGCCGCCAGTTGCTGCGGACCGGACAAGATGCTGCCCATGCTCAAACCCCTTGGCGCAAAGTTCGGTGAGAAGCTTAACATCGTTTACGTTGAGGCCAAGAAACAGCAGATACTTACGGCTCGGTACAATGTCAATTCCATCCCGACTCAGATTTTCTACGACAAAACCGGCAAAGAGATATTGCGTCACTCAGGGTTCTTCTCCCAGGCGGATATTGAGAAAAGACTTGCGGATATCGGGGCCAGATAAAGAATGCAGCAGCTTTTTACAAACTTGACACACGCGGTTGGGGGCACGCCTGCGATTGCTGTGGGCGCGGCTTTTCTGTGGGGCGTTCTGAGCATAATACTCAGTCCCTGCCATCTTGCAAGCATCCCTCTGATTGTGGGTTTCATTGATGAGCAGGGACGCATTTCAACGAAGCGCGCCTTTGGCATCTCGACGCTATTCGCGGTGGGCATACTGATTACCATTGGTCTCATCGGAGCGGTTACGGCAGGCGCCGGCCGGATGATGGGCAATGTGGGCAGATATGGAAATTACTTCGTGGCGGCAATCTTTTTCGTTGTCGGATTGCACCTGTTGGGCGTCATACCAATGCCCTGGTCCGGCCCCGGCCGGGTCGGTATGAAACGAAAAGGTCTGCTGGCGGCTTTGATTCTCGGGCTGGTCTTTGGCATTGCTCTGGGCCCTTGTACGTTTGCCTATATGGCGCCTATGCTCGCCGTGACCTTCAAACTGGCTTCAACCAGCCTCCTCTATGGGATTTCGCTGCTCGTGGCTTATGGTCTCGGTCACTGCTCGATTATTGTCCTGGCCGGAACCTCCACCGAGCTGGTCCAGCGATATATGAACTGGAACGAGAAATCAAGAGCCACGACCATAATAAAGGGTATATGTGGAATCCTGGTCATTGTCGGCGGCCTTTACCTGCTTTACATCGCCGGGTAATCAATCATGTCGCCCCCATCATTCGCTGTTGACATGGCAGATCCCGTCCGTGCACAGTATGGTGGTCTTGTACGCGCTCGGGACGGGGCTGCCCACTTTACTTGTCATTACTTGCAGCCGTCCGCCTCTGCCTTGATTGAATGTTTGACAATCGAACATGCTCTCGGTATATAGTATCAGTCAAAGGACTTTTTGCCTGTTGTCGAGGCGACCGGTGGTCGTATCGACCTGCTGCTATTTGATTCGGAGAGTTTTTGTAATGGACCTTACGGTTTTCAAGGCTTATGACATCCGGGGCGTATATCCCGACCAGATTAACGAAGAAGATGCGTGGAAGATCGGCTATGCTGCGGCGCGGTTTCTCCCGTCTCTCTTGCGGGGTTTCGAGCGAGGGCAGGCAAATGCGCAATCAATCTGTGTAGGGCGGGACATGCGGACCCACAGCAAGAAGCTGGCCGCGGCGCTGACCGAAGGGATCAACGCCGCCGCCGTCAGCGTCATCGACATAGGCATGATTGACACTCCGCAAATGTATTTTGCCATCAACTATCTGGGTACATGCGGCGGCATCCAGGTGACGGCCTCTCATAATCCCGCGAAGTATAATGGCTTCAAGGTTTCGGGGCTCGATGCCAAGCCGGTCGGCGCCGACACCGGGCTGAAAGAGATACAGCACATTGCCACTTCGCTGCTGCACACCAAGGGAACGGCCAGCGGCTCGGTCCAGAGCCGCGACCTGACTGCCGAATACAAATACCATGTGCTTAAATTCCTCAAACCCAAGATAAGAAAGCTCAAGATTGCGGTTGACGCCTCAAACGGGATGGCGGGAAAGATGGTGCCCGCCGTCTTTGGCGAGCTGCCGATTGAGATTATCAGTATCAACTTTCAGCACACGGGAAGATTCAAGCACGAGCCCAATCCCCTGGTGGAAAAGAACCTGTCGCAGGTCAAGTCAGCCGTCAAGAGAAGAAAGTGCGACTTCGGCATTTGCTTCGACGGCGACGCTGACAGGTTGATGATGGTTGATGAAAACAGTGAGACGGTGAGCTGCGATCTGATGACGGCCCTTATGGCGCCGTATTTCCTGCAGAAGCAGCCGAAGTCGGCCATCGTGTACGACCTGCGAAGCTCTCTGGTGGTGTCGGAAGAGATTATCAAGAACGGGGGCACTCCGAGAAGAGAGCGTGTCGGACATGCATTCATGAAAAAGGCGCTGCGCGATACGCACGCCGTGTTCGGGGGCGAGCTCTCGGGGCACTTCTACTACCGTGACAACTATTATGCCGACTCCGGCCTGATTACGCTGGTTCATCTGCTGAACATCGTCGGCGAGGCAAACGTTCCGATAAGCGAGCTTATAAAGCCGCTTCGGCGATACCACTCGAGCGGTGAAATGAACTTCGAGGTGGAAAACAAAAAGGCAAAGATGGACGAGCTGGCAAAAAGATACAATGACGGGCAGATCGACCATCTGGACGGCGTGACGATACGCTATAGAGACTGGTGGTTCAATTGCCGACCGAGCAACACCGAGCCCCTGCTGAGGCTCAACGTGGAGGCCAAGACGGAAAGACTGCTGAAAGAGAAACTGGCGGAGCTGGAGGGGCTGCTCGGAAAGCCGGTATCACATTGACGCCACGGAACCCTCGCCGGCCGGATCGTAGGTTATGGTAAGCCCTTTTTAGGAATACAATCGTGGAAATTCACACAAAGACATATCAAACGCCGAACGGCGCTGTCGAAGGGGTGCAGACCAAGTGGGCCGGCTTCAACATACTGATCGTCACCGGGTCAAAGGGCTTCCTCGCCTGCCCTGCGATTGATCTCGATGCCTGTCAGCGCTACGGCGTGGCCGCCGCTCTTGTGGAGAGCACGCCCGACAATCCGATAGGCACACTCGAGCGCTTCGGCAACCGCAAGGTTACAAAGGTAAATGAAAAAGCGCAGGCCCTCGGAATTACAGAAGGTATGGATGTCACCGAGGCCTTCGCACTGATTGCCTGAAGTGAGCCGAACGGCTTTTCCTGATGGACGCCCTGACTTGCAGGACATACAGGACTATCGCCGCGATGAAAAAGGCCACGCAGACGCCTATCACATATCCCCTAATGACCTCATGTCGAGGATAACCGAGGTAACTCCTTATGATAGAATGAAGGGAGCGGCGCCAGAATGGCCACAGGGGGCGGACGTCATAATGATATACCGCGTCGATCAGAACGTGGAGCCATACGCCGAGAACACCCGAGAGCAGCATCTTGAAAAAGCCCGTTTTGTACGGCAGGCCGAAGGCCTCCATTATCGACTTGAAATAATTGCGCAGCGGATACGCGGCCACGCCCCACACTGCGCCCACCGCCGCACCAATCAAGAGTGTATGCGCATAGCGATGTACGGGATAGTTACGAAAGATCAGCACCTCAATGTCAACCACGACGTTAGCCAGTAAGAAAACCGGCAGGTCTATCCACCTGCGGAGCGCGAGCCCCAAAAATCCGCTTGGTCCGAAATGATACGGCGTAAAGGGCATAGCTATTTCCCTTTGACCTTTTGTTTACATTGAATGACGCCGGCATCGATCGTTTGTGCTGCCTCTACTTCAATCACTGGACTGTCGGCGCTTTCATAGTCGCCCTTCTGAGGCCTGCAGAAACCGTCACCGGAGCGATCTAAAGGCTCAAAAGGTTTTTCCTTATCCCAGACGGCCTTGATCCAGTATTTGCCGGGGGTTACGCCGCCGAAGATGCACGGTATGGTTCGTCCAATCTCATACTCGGAACCGAGCCCTTCAAACTCCGCCATCAGGTAGTGGAGGCGCCGTTTGTGGTCCCATTCGGCACGGCCGATGGATGCGGGAACCAGATAGACCCAGAGGCCGCCGACCCTTTTCGGCGTGCTTTTCAGGACCACCTGCACAAGTGCCGTGCCAAGACAGTGATATGGATCTTTGCGTGACCGCAATCGGTCTCGCGTAACCTTCCCGTCCCACTTTTCAAGTTCCCTATCTGCCGTTTCTCGAAAGCCGGAAGAGGCACAGAAATAATCCAGTTGGTAACGCGTCTGGGTTTCGATATTGATTTGCTCCAAGAGCGTTTGGAGAAAGGACGACCTTTCGACCCATATAGGATTAGTGACAAAATGCTGGTCCGTAAGCAATTTCTCGACGTATGGTCGGTCCTCGGGTCTCTTGAAGTGTGATAGAAATAGACAACCGAGGATCTTGTTTGGGCTCTCTCCTTCGTGCCCAAGTTCCTTTCTAAAATGGCGACGAGCATCATCAGTGATACTGTTTGCGACTGTCTGGTCCAGGTTGAGGTGCTGACCGTCGGCGGCACTCCAAGCGACCCATTGGAGTCCTGCCTTGCCGAAGAGACAGCCGCAGAAATACGTAAGGCCTTCGAAAGTGTGAAACATATAGAAAGTGGGGAAGAGATTGTATTTGCCTTTGCCTGTCAGGGTCTCGCAGAAACCGAGGAGCTGGTCGTGCGAATATCCTTTGATTTTTCCCTGTTCGCGCGTGTAGAACTGAAGGGCATCGCCTCTTGATTCCTCGCGAGTATTCAATCTTGCGACGCAGCCGGCGTCATCAGAAAGGAACAGTCCCCCGCGCGGAAAATTCGACGCTACATCAGCCTTCCATAAAAGCTTGTTCTGCGAAGCGTTGACGTCGTAGACTTCAAGCACGCAGTCATTCATATCCGGGGACCTTATCAGAACCACAGCAAACTGCCCGTTTTCAGAACGAGCAGATAGCCCCCACCCTGCTCCCGGATGCAGGTCGTTAACATCTGTCGAAACACCAAAGCAGATGCTAACCAGAGTGAGTAATACCGCCCCGACTAATTGCCAGCCTTTCATTGTGCAGCCCGTATAAAGCTCATTGTTAATCTTTTGCCAGGTACGCCTGTTTCTGCAGATACACTTGGACGTAATCCTTTATTGCATTTTCGAGGGGGGTTGTTTGTTTATCATAGCCGGCTTTGCGGAGTTTGGTTATGTCGGCCTGGGTGAAGTACTGGTACTGGCTGCGGATGGAGTCGGGCATTTCGACGTATCTTATGTTGGGCTTTTTGTCCATGGCCGCAAAAACCGCTCTTACCATATCGTTCCACGTCCTCGCCGTGCCCGTGCCGATATTGTAGAGCCCCCCTGCCGCGGGATTATCGAAAAAGAACAGCGTCATCTCGACGGCATCTTTGACGTAAATGAAGTCCCGCACGTATTCGCCGTCTGTATACTGCGGGTCGTGTGACTTGAAGAGGCCGACCCAGCCTCTGGCCTGAATCTGCTCGAAGGCCTTGACGATGAAGCTGCGCATCTCGCCTTTATGGTACTCGTTCGGCCCGAAGACGTTAAAGTATTTGAGCCCCACTATTTTTTTGAGCAGGCCCGTGCGCCGGGCCCACAAATCGAAAAGCTGCTTGGAATAGCCGTAGGCATTCAAAGGCCTCAAGATTTCCAGCTTGTCCTGGTCGTCCTCGAAGCCCGCCGAGCCGTCGCCGTATGTCGCCGCGCTCGAGGCGTAAATGAACCGAATCTTCGCATCCGTCGCCCACTGAGCCAGGAGTTTCGTGTACTCGTAGTTATTCTTCATCATGTAGGACACGTTCCTCTCGGTTGTATCCGTGCAGGCCCCCATGTGGAGAACCGTCTTTACGCCAGGCGGCGTTTTGCCGCCGGCCACCATCTCCAGAAAGTCGTCCTTTCCCACGTGATCGGCAAAAGATAAACTCTGCAGATTTTTCCATTTCTGGTCGCCGCCTAATTCATCCACGACGAGGATATCGTCTATCCCCCGCTCGTTCAGCGCCCAAATCAGCGCCGAGCCTATAAATCCCGCCCCACCGGTGACTACTATCATCTCATTTTCTCCAAATCATTCCTTAGAATAGATTCCTCGGCTTCGCTTCGCTGCGCTCGGAATGACAATTTCTTCATCGCATCACAAACGGTAAAAAGCTGCCTTTCCACAATATCGAGCCATTGATATCGTTCATCCACGCCATGGGCGGCATGAAATGATATCGCGGCCGGTGAGGGTCGTTTCGCAGCTTATCCTGCATCTTCCAGGCGTCGGCGATCAGTCTCTCGGTCCCGGTTATTTCGTCTGCAGGCTCCTGTGCCGTCAAAGAGCCGACAAGGGGCGGCAGCGCCGCCGCGAGAGATATGCTTATCATCCAATTGAGGAGCGTGACCTTTTTGCCTTTCGCATTCATTTTCTGCCCCTTTTGGTTTTTCCTTTGCTGCTCCGAAAATCCGAAACTGCACCTTGTGGCCGAACCGGCATAAGATACCAGAAATGACTCGATTGTACCAGCGCGTTTGGGCGGCATTATTGCCGGGTGCTCAATCGACCAGCCTTTTGCGGAGCCTCTTTATGGCGAGCAGACCGACGACGAGGATAAAGACGGCCATGTACAGAAGATCAATCAACAGGGCGGGTTTGTAATCGTTGTTGCAGACTGCCCTGACCAGCCTTACGGCGTGCGTCAGAGGGAGGATTTCGGCCGCGGGCCTGACGAAGGCGGGCAGGTTCGCGACGGGAAACACAACGCCGGAGAAGAAGAACATCGGCGATATGAAGCCGGTAAAATAGAAGTTGAAATGGTTGATGGTTTTGACGAAGGAGGTAATCAGAAGCGATAACGTGGCAAACATCACGCCGGTGAAAAAGCCGACGACGGGGGCGAAGAGTCCGTAAGGGAGCCTGACAATTCCGAAGGGCGTGAGAATGCACAGAACGGCGAACGAAAAGAAGAGGCCCTTGGAGCCGGCCCAAAGCATCTCGCCGACGATGAGGTTGTTGACGGTCATGGGCGCCGCCAGCATTCCGTCGTAAACCTTCTCGAACTCGAGGCGTATGAAAGTGCCGAAGCTGCATTCGAAGGCGGCGGTGAACATCGCGGTCGTGACCAAGAGGCCCGTACCGAGAAAATCGATGTATTTGGTTCCGCCGATCGGCTCGGTGATGTATTTGCCCAGGCCCAGCCCGACGCCTGCGAGAAAAATCAGAGGCTCGAGAAATGGCGGGAGACCATTGCTCAAAAGGTTCTGAGTGTACACGCGCATGTGCCGATACCAGACGCTGTACAGTCTGCGATGGAGCGGCGGATACATGGGTGCACTATTGCCGGTCATCGAGCTGCCTCCCCGTGGCCTTCAGAAAGACGTCTTCGAGATTGGCCTGTCTCAGAAGATAATGGCGGCCGGCCAGGTGCGAGCCGGTCAAGGCCTTGAGAGAATCCATATCATTCGAATAGTACCGCGTGACGTCACTCGAGCGGTCAATCCTGATATTGCGCAAGGGCCTGTCATCTTCGAACCGCTGGGACGGGTCCTCCTGAAAAACTTCGAGAACGCATTTTTCTATGCCTTGTTCGAGCAGGTCCTGCGGCGTACCCTGCATAATTTTTTCGCCCCTGTGCATTATGAGCAGACGCCCGCAGAGCTGAAAGGCTTCCTCCATATAGTGGGTGGTGAGGAGTACGGTCGTCTGATCTTTTTGCAGTCGGCGAATCTTGTCCCAAATCAGGTGTCGCACCTGTGGGTCGAGGCCTGTGGTGGGCTCATCGAGTATGAGCAGTCTCGGATTATTGAGAAGCGCCCGGGCTATTACGAGCCTTCTTTTCATACCGCCTGAAAGCTCCTTAATTTTCGAATCGATCTTTTCGGACAGTTCGAGAAAATCGAGCAGATATTCGATGCGTTTCTTTGCCGCGGCGGGGGGTATATCGTAGAACCTGGCATAAATCATCAGGTTCTGGATGACGTTGAGCTCGTCGTCGAGGTTGTTTTCCTGCTGAACGACGCCCGAAAGATATTTGATGGCCAGCTCGTTCGTGGCCGGGTCATATCCGAACACATCCATAAGGTCCTGGTGGTTCTTGTCGCGGGCGCACTTGGCGTAGATCATCTTCATGACGGTGGTCTTGCCTGCGCCGTTGGGTCCGAGGAAGCCGAAGCATTCGCCCGGCCGGACTTCGAAGCTCAGATTCTGCACCGCTTTGATTTTGCCGAAGCTCTTGCTTATGTTCCGTGCCGTAATTATTGGTCTGGTCATACCAAACTCGAACTACCGTTACAATCCTGCAGAATGACAATCTCAAAACCTTTAGAATACCATATACAGCGGGAAATTGCACCTGTTTGCTCTTTGCGATGCTGCTTACTTGTTGCATCCCGGCAGCTTTGATGGTAGCCTGTTTCTATCGAACGGTTAAAAAGGAGTCTTTGCGGATGAATACGAAGAGTTGTTGTCTGGCTGTGGTGTCGGTTGCGGCGATAATCGGATGTGAGACGCAGCCGGGGGTAAGGAACCTTGCGATTGTTGCGCCCGGTGCGACGGTGCAGAAGGTGGCAGGGGGCTTTAAGTTCACGGAGGGACCCGCCGCCGATGTCAGAGGCAACATATTTTTTACTGATATCCCGAATAGCCGGATTCACAAATGGTTGCTGGAGGGTACCGTCTCGACTTTTCTGGAGAATTCCGACGGGGCCAACGGGCTTTTCTTCGACAGGAACGGCAACCTGTTGGCGTGTGCAGGGGGGATGGGCCGGCTGGTTTCCATCGACCCGCGAGGCAGAGTCAGGGTGCTGGCCGAGAAGTACGAGGGCAAGCCATTCAACAGCCCCAACGACCTCTGGCAACATCCACGGGGAGGCATTTACTTCACCGACCCGCGTTATGGCGAAAGGGAGAATCTGCCGCAGGACGGCGAGCACGTATATTACCTGTCTTCGGACCGCGAGCGCCTTATAAGGGTCATAGACGACATGGTCAGGCCCAACGGCTTGATAGGCACACGGGACGGAAAGCTGCTGTACGTAGCCGACCACGGTGCGAATAAAACTTATGTGTATAAAATCAACTCCGATGGAACCCTCTCGGACAAGAAGCTTTTTGTCCCGCAGGGCTCCGACGGCATGACGATGGATGAACGAGGCAATGTCTATCTGACGGCAGCGGCGGTAGTCGTTTATGATGCAGAGGGCAGCAGAATACACACCATCGATGTGCCTGAAAGGCCCTCGAACGTGTGCTTTGGCGACAGGGACAAGAGGACACTTTTCATCACGGCCCGCACTTCGTTGTATGCGGTGCGGATGCAGGTCAAAGGCTTATAGGGGCTGATTATCGAAACGTTTCCGGCGCCGGATCGGCAGCACGTAACGCCATAAGAACTGCCGCGATTGTTGTTGCCAATACCGCATGATGCGATCCGTACCGCATAACACAACTTTCAATTCGCATATCAAAGACCTTAATACAAATGCTGTAGCTGTTGGCGGCTTGCAGCCACTTACCTGTCAGGTCCCTATCAACGTGCAGCAATACGCACCGGTCGGCAGGAGAATCTATGGGCCGGGCTTGGCCGCCTGCCTCACGGCGCCGCGGTAATAGTAGGGGTAATAATCCCAGGGGCTCTTGCCTTCTATCCGCGGGTCCTTTGTTCTGTGCTGGTATTCTTGCAGTTGAGAGGCGAGTTCGGCCTTGACCTTCGAGCAGGCGGCGTCATCGGCGAGATTATTAATCTGCCATGGGTCCGTCGCGACGTCGTAAAGCTCCTCGGCCGGACGTTTGCCGAACCCCAATTCGAACAGCGGAGCAACGGCAGGGTCGTCTTTGTGTTCAATCATGTAATCTTTGGTCGGGCCAGCGTTGATGTCACCGTAGATACCCTCGGGTTCGGCGTCGATGTCCGGGTCGCCTGCGGGCCAGCGGGTCGGCTCATAATTGCGGATGTAGAGCCAGCGGCAAGTGCGGATAGCGCGGCTGGGATAGCCCGCCCCGTTTGGTCTGCACCAGGTCGTCCGTTCGTTGCCGCTGAAAATCTTGTCCCGCTTTGGGTCCACACGTCCGGACTTATCCGACAAGAGAATATCCATTAAGCTGGGGCCCGTCATTTGTGCGGGAACGGGCAGGCCGGCGGCCTCGAGAAACGTCGGCGCGAGGTCCGTCAGGCTTACAAAGTCATCCACCACGCGGCCGCCTTTGACGCGATTTGCCCAGCGAACTGCAAGGGGCATCCGCACACCCAAATCATAGAGGTTGGCCTTGGCGCGCGGAAAGGGCATCCCGTTATCTGAGGTGGCGACTATCAGTGTGTTATCAAGCTCGCCGATGTCTTCCAGCATTTTGATCATTCGGCCGAGGTGCTCATCGTACAATTCTATTTCGAGGTAGTAGTCGAGCATGTCACTGCGAACCACGGGCGCATCGGGCAGTGACTTCGGCACGGTCACGTCCTCGGGCTTTTTGCCGGCGCGCAGCCCGGACCCGCGCTCGTAGGAGCGGTGCGGTTCTTCGCATCCATACCAGAAGCAGAAAGGCTGCCCTTGCCTGCGGTCGGCGAGGAAGTCGGCGAAATTGCCTGCATAATCCGTCTTCTCTCTACCGCTTATGGGCGATATAGTTTTGCGCTTGCTGTATTTCTTTGAGCCTGCCGGGTTATGGTCCCTGCCGGCGGCCTTGTAGCTGCCGGGGGACCAGCCTTTGTGCACATAGCCGACGTGGTATCCGGCAGCTTCGAGCATGTCGGTATAGATATCGAATTTCTTCGGAAACGTTCCCATCAACAGCCCGCCTTCTTCCAGGCGCCAAATCTCCTGTCCGGTCAGGATCGCGCTTCGGGAAGCGGTACACGATGTTGCCGCGCTGAAGGCGTGTGTGAAAAGAACGCCCTGGCGGGCAATGCGGTCGAAGTTGGGAGTTTTGACCACCTTGTCCCCATAAGCTCCGGCGTGGAGCCAGGATTGGTCATCCGAAATGCAAAAGAGAATATTCGGTCTGCCGGCGAGTCCGGGCCTGCTGCCTGGTCCGGTGGAAGTAGCGCAGCCGTCGAGCGATAGTGACGCGGCGCCGGCGCCAACAGCTTTGAGAAACTTACGTCGATTCATAAATCGCTTGCCGTTCAAAAAATTCGATAACATTTTTTTTCAAGATCAGCCCGGCGAGCTCATGAGCTACCCTTAATAAGTTTTTAGAGACGAATGTGGCTGAGGCTTCGCATCAAGCCTATCTTATCCTGGATTCCCGCTTTCGCGGGAATGACAGGGGCTGTGGCTATCCAAGAACTTTATAAAACCACCATATAGTATTTCCTTCCACAAAGATACCAAATCAGGCGCCAAAATGAAACCGTTTCCGGCGGTATTTGTCGGCTTGCCATCCAAAATCTCCCGGTGGAGAACAGTACGGCATGTTCGCAGCTGATAGGTAAATGGCTAAAAGCGGTTGCATTGTGAAGCAATATGTGGTATTTGAGTGGGTCTGAAGGGTCGGGCGGCGTTTATAGGCGATCGCGGCCAGTGTGAATGCCGGGGACCTCGACGGAGGAAAGGCATTGGCTGTGGGTGCTGCGAGAATGTCGGTGTCGCCGGGCACTGTTGAGGAGTGAGAAGATGAACAGGCGTCAGTTTATGAAAAACAGCGGCTTTGGGGCGGTGGCTCTGGGTCTGGCCTCGTGCAATGCGCCGCAGGCCCTATCGGATCGGCCCACAAAGAAAAGCCCGCAATGGTCTATCCAGCGGAAGAAATGGAAGTCTCTTGGGCCGATGGATCTGACCCTACAACTGGACGAGGGACAGCAATGGGCCAACCAGAGCCTCATAAAGTATGGCACCGTCGAACCACCCAACGGCGGCATACGCAGTATGAGGTCTGCGTGCATGCCCGCCGAATCGTGCGCGCACTATTACGCGATGACCGGCGATGCGGTGACACTGGAGGCCCTAAAGGCGGCCGTAAGGACCTTTCGCAAATATCGCGTGAAAGCCAAGGGACATCGCATACCATACGACGAGGTCGCTGAGCCTCTCAAAATCGATGTCAAGGGCCGCACGGAAGAAAAGCCCACTATCGAGTACGAGACGATTTCCTGCCACGTCGGCCGAAACATGCGCGGCATGCGGGCCGCCGCACATGTGCTTGGGGATGAAAAGCTGCTGCACGAGGTCGCCGAAGAGCTTAACTGGTGGATTGACAACCCGCTCGCGTTCAACCGCGAAAAGCATTTTTTCGACGCAAGGATTTTCGTTGACGAAAACGGCAAGACCATCGGCTCTGAAAGAAAATACACGATGAACATGGGAGGTTCGCTCGCCTGCGCGATGTGGCTTGTGGGCAACGACCTCGGCGACCGACGCCTGATGGATTACGGCGAGGACCAGATCATCAACGGCATCGCACCGCACCAGCAGCCCAACGGCTACTTCCCGTACAACATCGGGCACAAAGTCGAGTTCGTGGATGATATCGCCCTCGATTCAAACTATTACCACGCCCTGACGCTTCAGGTCATCAGCTCCCTGCTGGCCTATAGCGAGTGGCGCGACAAGCCGAAATACGTCGAGATGATGCGACGCGGCGCAAGGTATATCCGCGAGAAGCTGACTCGCGAGACGGGCGTGGTGAAGCATCCGCCGCACATCGATGTCATCCGTGCGAAGAAGCTGGGATTTTCACAAAAGGCGCCCTTCGGAATAACGGCCGACTCGGCGCTGGTCCATACAAGGATTTACAAATACCTCGGCGACGAGGAGGCTTTCGAACAGGCTGCGAAGAACCTGCGTTGGATGCACTGGAATTCGCCCTCCTGCATCCCGTTTCTTGCCACCGACGCCGGGTTCGGCTGGGACCATATCGTTACCGAGTGGGGATTCAGCCACAGCTTCAGGCAGATTATGCTGGCCGCGTGGGAAGGAATGCACCTCAGACAGAAAGGTATCAGAGACGTCGAGGCCGTGTTTATGGCGTAGATGTGTCTGTCAACTGAATAAACTTTACGTTTGCTCGATTTAATAGAGAAAGGAGCCTGGATATGAAGAGTGTTCTGCAAGAAAGAGGATGTGTGGGGGTTGGCAGTATATGTCATCAATGGAAAAAGACCATATTGGCTGTGGCGGCGATGGTGCTATTTCTCTGCGGCAGCGGGCCCAGGGCCGATAGTGACTCGCAGGTTCTTACCCAACTGGATCCGGCGCTGGAGAGGAAGATTATGATCACGGGGGCTCGGGCCCTTCGGGAAAAACTTCTGAGGGACCGGTATCGGCCGGGGTACCATTTTGTCGCGATGGAAGGCAGGGCCTCGCCATTCGATGTCAACGGCGCCATATTCTGGAAGGGCCGCTATCACCTGTTTTACATCTTTCAGAATGAATATGGTCACTGCTGGGGACACATCTCCAGCCTGGATCTGGTCCACTGGCGTCACCACCCGACGGGACTGGTCGGCGGGATGTTCAGCGGAAACTGCTTCCTCAATAAAGAGGGTGTGCCGACAATGTGCTTCCACGACCAGCAACGAAAGGGCAACACCATGGCGGTGGCGCTTGACGATGAGCTGAACGAATGGAAGAAGCTGGCGCTGATTACGCCCAAGACCGCGCCCGGCGACCCGCACCATGACAAGTACCGGTCATGGGACCCTTACGGCTGGCTTGAGGGCGATACCTACTACGCGATCTTCGGGGGCAAAAGACCCGCAATCGCAAAGTGCGACAACCTCGAAGGCGAATGGAAATACGTCGGCGACCTGATGGCGCACAGCCTTGAGGGCGTGGACATCAACGAGGACGTCTCCTGTGCGGACCTCTTTAAGATAGGCGATAAGTACATGCTTCTGTGCATAAGTCACCGGCTGGGCTGTCGGTATTACCTTGGTCAGTGGAAGAACGAGCAGTTTTATCCCGAATATCACGAGCAGATGAGCTGGGTGGACAACGACTTCTTTGCTCCCGAGAGTATGCTCGATGGCAAGGGGCGACGCATTATGTGGGCCTGGATTTTCGACGGGAGAGACGATAAAGCGCGCGACGAAAGCGGCTGGTCCGGAACGTTCAGCCTGCCGCGCGTCCTGGCTCTGGGCGAAGACGGAATGCTCCGCATGTGGCCCCCGGAAGAGCTTAACATTCTCCGATACCATCCGAAGAAGTGGCTGTATCTGACGGTCGGCGCCGACTCGGAGCTGCCCCTGAAGGATGTGAGCGGAGACAGCATCGAGCTGTCAATTGAGATGGTCCCCGACGGCGCGCAGCAGTTCGGCGTGAAGGTCTGCGTCTCACCCGACGGACAGGAGCAAACAATCGTTTACTACGATGCCAGCGACAAGAAGCTGAAAATCGACACGAATAAGTCCGGCCTCGGCGAGGGACCGAAAAGCATTGAAGGCGGGCCCTTCGAATTAAAACCAGACGAGCCGTTGAAGCTCCGCGTCTTTGTGGACAAATCCGTCGTGGAGGTCTTTGCCAACGACCGGCAGGCGGTCATGCGGCGAATCTATCCTACACGAAAAGACAGCGTCGGCGTAGTCTTGTTCTCAAACGGCGGCAAGAGCAAGGTGCCGGAAATGCACGCGTGGGAAATGATGCCTTCGAATCCGTACTGAGAGGTACACCCACCAGCCGACAGTGGCGGGTGGAAAAGGTCGGTCTGATTGGCAGATAACCGAAGCAGTCGCTATTTAGCCTGCCCTTTTACGGCAGGTTCTCGCTGACGACCAATAGTCCCTATCTCCAGCGGGCTTACTTATTATCGCGGCCCCGGGTCGTTGATATTCTGCGCATTCCGCTCGCTTCCGGGAATAGTCCCTCGCTCGGACGGCACGAGGCCTTCGAGCAGGGCTTTTCCTGTTTGCCGATCAAATCGGTCCTGCGTCAAATTTTCCGGCACGGTATCGCCGGTTCGCTTTTGCCACGCATCCATGGACTTGCGAAGGTGCTCCAGAGCTTGCCTATGCTTTGGGTCGCCGGCGATATTGTTGAGCTGATGGCAGTCACTGCTCACGTCGAACAGGGCTTCGGCGGGACGCGGTGAGCGAAAGACGTCGGCTTGGGCTTCGGTCAATTTCCCCTGCTCCCGCAAAGCAAACAGGTCTTGGTATGACGGCTCGTTCCAGTGGGCGGCCACGAGATTATCGAGGTGCGGCCGAGCATTGCGTATGTAAACATAATTCTTCCACCGGACCATGCGTTCATGTGCGGTCTGGTCGTGCCAGTTGTGCTCGGCAAAGGCATAATGGCGGATTTGCCTGGCAGGCTCATTCAACAGCGGCGCAAAGCTTACTCCCTGCATGGAGGCAGGCGCCTGCGCCCCGGCCAATTCAAGAATCGTTGGTGCGATATCGATAACGCTGACCAGCGAATCGCACACACCGCCGGCCTTTGCGATTCCCTTTGGCCAGTGCACAACCAACGGCGTCTTGATGCCGCTATCGTATAACCACGTCTTGCACCGCGGGAATGGTCGTCCGTTGTCGGCCATAAAGATAATAACTGTGCTCTCCAGCACTCCCTGCCGTTTCAATTCCTGCACGACTAATCCGACATACCGGTCCAGGCGCTGCACCTCGTCGTAATAGCAGGCCAGGTCTTTGCGCGTGCCCGGAAGGTCAGCCATATAGGGTGGAATGACGGCATCTTGGGGCTTGTGTGGTTTTGCGTGTTCGTCCGGGTTCCAGCGTCTGTGGGCATCAGTCGATGCAAACCACATAAAGAAGGGCCTGTCCTGGGGACGTTCACGAAGGCATGAGACCCAATTCTCCTCTTCACCCGGCCCTGCCCCCGATAGCCTGTGAGTAAAGGCGGCCTTGGGGTAGGCGCCCAAGTGCCATTTGCCCGCGGCCGCGGCGTAGTAACCGGCTTGTTTGAGCTTGAGCGGAAAGAGCGGCTGGCCTTCGGGCAGCGGCATGTGCAGCTCCGGTGCGCCGGTGTTGTGCGGATACCGGCCGGTGATAATACTGCAGCGCGTGGGGCTGCACTGGCTGGCCGTCAGATAGGCATTGGTAAACCGAACACCACCGGCCGCGAGCCCGTCGATGCTGGGCGTACGAATGTGAGGATGGCCGTAGCAGCCGAAATCGTCAACCGATATATCATCCCCGATAATCAGAACAAAATTGGGACCAGCGCGTTTGGAATCCTTTGTCAGAGCGCGACAGCCGGTGGCAAGACCAACTGCACCCCACGCCAGATTCTTCAAAAAGCCGCGTCGTGTCTCAACTTTAGCACCCATATATCCTCCATGTCACCATGTATCCCAGTACTTTCTCCATGTGGCTCATGAAATCAACCGCGACACATATCGTTGCTTGCCATTCAGTTAGCCCCCAATCTCCGCTGGGGTCAAAAACTCCACAGACTATTTAGAAAATACGGAACGACCGGCCCCGACAAATTATCCGGTGGGCAACACCTGTCAATCTCCGGAAACGACCAAGAGAAACAGAACTCCCAGGAGAATCGAAAGCACTTGGCGGCTTACTGTGGATTTGCCTTGCCATGCTCTGACTGTTAGAAATATCCCGCCGGCCAAGGCCGCTACCGCCACCGCAAATATACCATACAAGGCCGCCCAGCTCGTGTTTACGCCGGGTTCAAGACGCCCGGCCGCCCACGCCCGAATCCACTTGACCAGAAATGCCGCCACTGCTGTCCACAGCAGCAACGCTGGAACACTGAGCAGCACCGGTGCACGTCTGAGTTTACTTGAGAGATTTTCTCTTGCCATAAAGCCTCCACGTATCTGCCTTGACCCAGCCGTTCACAATGCCAGCCACCGAAGATCCTGCGGTTCACCACTTGCTTTGCAGCCAACGTCGGCCGAGCACATGCTCCCGACTCTCCGCGTGTCATTATTCTGTTCGGCTGGTAATCTGAATCAAATGATACCCGAACTGCGTCTGCACCGGCCCGTGGACTTTTCCGGTGTCTGCGCTGAAAACCACCGTATCGAATTCCTGTACCATTTGGCCGGGAGAGAATTCCCCCAGGTCGCCTCCCCGCTGCCCGGAGGGGCAATTTGAGTGCTCCTTGGCCAATTCCGCAAAATCGCCCCCCGCTTCAATTTGTCTCTTGATGTCTTCGCATTGCTGCTGTGTTTCTACAAGGATGTGACGTGCTCTCGCTCTGGCCATAATCGCCTCCAATCCGTCGGCTCAACAAAAGATAATAGTCGCCTATAAGGCCCGACGTGACGAGTCTAACGGTTATCTTGTCTCTTTGTCAAGCTCCAAGGCAATTACGGGCTCTTGCCGATCCGAACAAGCGCGACGCACAGCGTCACTTCTTGTTCGGTCAGTCCCACCTGCGCTGCGTGTGCAGACTGTAAATTCCACCGATATTAATCCTCTCCCAGCGCTTCCAGGTCGGCAAGGTCTCGTTTTCTTCCGGTAGCCCTTTTGTTTGCGATAAACTGCTCACGGCCGAGAAAGTGGACCGCAATGTCACCGTACTTACCCCGTACTCTACCCGCACAAGCCTGCCCCCAATCGACGCCCGTCAAGGATGTTATGATATCCACTCGCACCGGGGCCACGCCAAGTTGAACAACCATCTCAGAGGCCTCAAAATCCGCAGGTTTGAGGTCAAGATCTGCGAAACCAAAGTCATCAAGCGCCGCCAGGATACGTTCGGCATTTTGTTTATCGGCTTTGACAAGTATATCAAGGTCGCCCGTATACCTCGGCGCGCCGTGAAACGCCAGGGCATAACCACCGACGATCAGGTACTCAACTTTGTGCTCGTTTAGCAACGCGAGCAGTTCTTTGAAGTCTCGCTGAACTTCCATGATATTGACTTCGCAAAAAATCCACAGCGGAAAGGCGCTGCTCAGGTGGTCTGGCCAGCCAATAGGCCAACTCCCGCTCCCTTAAGGATGGGTCATTCAATCTGTGTTTGGTTACCACCTTCGCAATCACACTTGCGTCCCACCAACGGTCGTCATAATCTAAAGGCACTATTCAATGAAGCTGATCCAACAATCGGGGCCTGCTTGACAGCAGTCTACACTGAGAGACCCTGCCAATCAAACAAAATCAACTGAGCATTTTGTTGCACACGCGCAGTTGCACCTATTCCATCCTGGCCAACAAAATGGTCCAGATCAGGCGTGCCACCTCGCCCCCAAGAATTGTCGCGCCGACTATATAAAACGGCACAAACGAACCGATAGCGGCAACTATGGGCGCCAGGAAGCTGAGAGAGCCCGTGCAGAAACCGACGCGCAGCGGAAACTGAAAGTAATAAAGCACGAAAGCCCATTTCTTCGAGCGCAGAAATCCATACGCCGAAAACAGATAGGAGACCCAAAGCCCTATGGAGAGGCACGTGATGTACACCATAATCTCGTTATCCACGCCGGCGGGCGAGAAATATTGTACGGTTCCGACTACCCTCCGCAACCCTACCAAGAAGGCAATTCCGTCAAGGCCCCCGAACACAAGGAGCCAAAAATCACTCTTGCGAGGCTTCGCTCCACAACCATGTTTTGCATCTTCCATACTAAAATTAGCAATACAACCAATAACGCAACAATATTGGGCTCAAGCCCTCACAAGGGCTTTTTGACCGGGACTGCCCGAGTACGCGTTTCCACAATACCACTCAACTTGTGATCCTGAATAGACCGCAAATCCATCCTGAAATTGCGACTATTTTCAGTGAAATCTCATTCAGAGTTACTTCTCCGATTCGGGCCAAATTGATTTCATGTGCCAGACGTCGAGCGATTTGACCTTGGCCGTGCCGCCTGATGCAAACAATGCGATGCTGACGTCCTTCTCGTCGGGATAAATGACCTTGGCGACGGCCTCACGGCCGTCATTGACAAAGACCTCCATTACCGACCTATCGAGGAAGACTTGCAGCGTCAGCACCTTTTCGCTGCTTGATAGCAGCAGTGGAACCTTCACCCCCGAGGCGTCGAGCGTCTGCCCGTCGTACCTGATAGTCGCCGCGCGTTTGCCGTCCCTGGAACAGCGTACCTTCAAGCCGATGCTGTTTGCATCGTCCGCCTCGAAGGCGGCTCTTATCTCGAGTGTGTCCCCATTGGCGTTCTTGAAAACATAACGCCCGTTTTTCAGATTCAACCCCGCCGTCCCGAAATGCTCGCCCCGCAGTCTCTCCAGTTCCGCTGCGGGCCTTTGTCGCAGAAGTCCATCCGGACCGATGGACAAGACTCGCGGCAGCCCGAGGCACCCGTTCCAGCCGCATCCGTCCTTGAAACCGCTTATCCAGCCGTAAAGGATGCACCGGCCCTTTTCATCAAAGAAGACGTGCGGTGACGAAAAGCCCCGGTCGCAGGAGACGCCTTCGGCTTTGTGCTCGCCGTAGTTGTGGGTCAGGTTCCCTTCGCTCTGGGGCTGGAAAGTCAGCGTCCCCAAATCGAACGAACCGATCCAGTACCTTATCGGCCCGCCCGGATGTACCAGAAGCACCCATTTGCCGTCCAATTTGAAAAACACCGGGACCTCCATGTTCCTGAGCTTCTTCTTCGAGGCGCGAAAGAGCAGACCCCTGTATTTCCATTTCGTCAACGAGGTGTTCTGTGCCTCGTAGAGGGGGACAACTACCTCCTCGCCGAAGCTATCGACACCAATAACCATAAAGGTCCGCCCTGCCTCAGCGAAGATGTAACAATCGCTCCAGCCCCCGCCGAATTTCGGACCTCCGTGGTTGTCTAAAGTCAGGATGGGATTGGCCGGATGTCTCTTCCAGGTAATCAGGTCATCATCGCCGACCGCCGCACGATGGTCACGAGGGCCGGGAGCCTTGGGAACGCTCGTATAGAAAATCATCGGCGTACCTTCCTTGTTGATCGTCACACAGCCCGAGTTGCAACGCAGCTCGTCACTCGTGGGCGCCAGCGCAATCGGCAGATGCTCCCAATACACAAGGTCTCTGCTCCGCGCATGTCCCCAGTGAATGTCAGCCCAATGGTCGGCATAAGGATTGAGCTGATAGAAGAGATGATAATAGCCCTTTTGGTAAATCCCGCCGCATGCATCGTTCATCCATTGCGCTGGCGGTAGAAAATGGTAAACAGGCCGGGTCGGGTCCGCCGCGGCCCTCGGGGCTGCCTGGCGCAATGCCTCCATCGCCTTGGCTATCGCCGCATCTTCCGCAACCGCCGCCGTGCACCAGACCAGCACCAGCGCCGCCGCCAGAACACCGCACCTTGTCCCCACCGCTGACTCCCGCAACAAATACTTTGTCATGATCACTGCTCCCCTTGCTGTCTTTTCTCGACTTCTCCAACACATGGCGGGCTCACCCCCCCAACATCTCGCCCACAATTTCCACCGTTGTCTGCGACGCATTT
Organism: Sedimentisphaerales bacterium; assembly: GCA_035527845.1. Classification (GTDB taxonomy): domain Bacteria; phylum Planctomycetota; class Phycisphaerae; order Sedimentisphaerales; family Anaerobacaceae; genus JAUWKC01. The sequence continues at coordinate 32,495 of DATKZT010000036.1, forward strand.
GCTGGCCTCAAGGGCTTGACCAGCTCGACCAGCTCACCGCTCATCTTCTTGAGGCTGTCTTTGTATTCTATCAGTTCAACGCACTTTTTGGCAATCGGCTCGACCGAGCGAAAATAAGGCATAAATTCGGGCGCCAGCTCGCGGCCGGCCAGGATATTCACGAGGGACAGGTATTTGGTCTTGACCAGCCACCTGCCGACCAGATGCCACAACACCGGGCTGGACTGATACATGATCACCATCGGACAAGCAGCCGCAGCCACTTGCAGCGTGGCACTGCCGCTGGCCACTATCGCAAAGTCGGCCTGCCGTGCCGTCTCGCTCACCGCCCCCAGCGAATACTCGCACTCGAATCCTGCTATCTGCGCCGCCTGCAGTTTCCGCCTGCCCGCCTCGTCCACAGCGACGGCGACAAAACTCGCATCCGGGAATTTCTCCCTTATCCTTTCTGCAATCTCCTGCATGGGTTGCCACAACGACTTTATCTCCGCGGTGCGCGAGCCGGGCATAAGAGCGACCCGAACACATCTGGCCTGGAAATCCTCGTATGCTTTCGGCTCTGGGCAGGCGTCATTCAGCAGCGGATGCCCGACAAAAACCGTGTCCAGCCCCCTGCCGGCGAACCACTCCTGCTCAAAGGGCAGGATGCAGCAGAGCTTATCGCAGCATCGCCGCAGCTTCGCAATCCGCCAGGCGGCCCAGGCCCACAATTGCGGCGCCACATAAAAAACCGTCCTTATCCCCGCCTTCTTTGCCGCGCGGGCCACGTGGAAGTTGAGCGCCGGCGAATCGCAAACAACAACCAAATCGACCCTGTTCTCTTGGAGATACCGCCTTATCCGCCGCAGCAGCTCATAATAGTGCAACACATGGGCGAACGCATTATAAATCATTGACGCCCTGCCGACCGTCGTCTCCAGCAGCTCGCAGCCGGCCTCTGCCATCCTGGGGCCGCCCACCCCGACGAACTCAACATCGCCTCGCATCTTGCCCATCGCCGTGATAAGACCGGCACAGTGGGCATCAGCGCTCGGCTCCGCAGCACTGATAAACACCCGATATTGCTTTTCGCTTCCCGCCATAGTATCCCACACTTCTTTCTGCCCGACCGGCAAGCGCACATCCACAGGATATTAGCATTCTTTCGCCGATTCAACAAGTCTTTGTTTCGAGGGCAAGGCCTGATGAGGCCTGATACGCTCAACAGTTGGGCCCGGCCGCCCACGCGGAAGAGGTTCTTGTAAGTTTCATGGGTCAAAAAAACGGCGCTGGGCTCTACGGAGTAACTCAAATTGGCAATCAATCATGAATGATAAGCCAAGATGGCTCAGGACGAGCACAGATTGACCAGGTGACGAGAAGTCAATAGCCCGCATATTTCACAGGATTTTCAGATTTTTTGATAGACAAATGGCCTAACTGTCTGTAGTATAAGTAGTTATAACAACAATCATACTCAAACAGAAAGGCCATTTCTATGACAGACTGTAACACACAATCGATATTGTTTTCAAGTCTCGGTTCCAAAAAAATT
>DATKZT010000037.1:0-69635 GCA_035527845.1 Sedimentisphaerales bacterium
CTGGCCGCTCCGCTCGCTTGCGCTCGCTCCGCTGCCAGCGGAGCTTCATTCGATAGTCTTGTATCCTTGGACATACCTTGACTCCTTTCGGGCGATAGTATCCCCTAAATGTGTGTCCAAGGAAACCCTAGGGCGGGGGAGTTCATCCAAGCCGTTCAGGTAGATCGCTATTTTCTTTTTAGATGCCTTTGCCGATTCAAAAAGTACAGACAAACTAAAAACAAAGAGCATGTTAATAAAATCGTTACTAATACGATAGGCCTATTATAGTTGTCTGTAACACCAACAGGCGGTATTTTTCCAAAATCGGAATGGGAAAGTTCTGTTCCTGGGGGGAAGTCTACCTCGAATATTTCATCTCCTAAATCCACGTTTGGCTTAACATACTCAAGTTGTACTTCGCGATTAAGAATACAAACGTCATCCCCATTGTCCAGTGTGGCATTGTAAGTATTGGTATATTTAGATGGGAAATAGAAGGTACCAGCTTGTATGTATTCGCTGACTTCTGTTTTGTAGACCGTTTCTCTGATAGGAGTACTACCCTTAAGGTGTTCTGGGGTACGTGAGTGACGATGGAAACTTTTGATTTGATAACCAGCCTGAGGATTCAAAATCAGTTCTGTAGGCACTAAGCCGTCTTTTGAGCTTTCGGCTACCGATAGCATTTTTTGATTATCGACAAGAACCGAAGACGCGGTGATATCCAAATGGCTCTTAAAAAAACCTAACATACCCTCTTTATAAAAGCAAGCATAGTTATCATAAGACAATGCAAAATTTCCTTCTTCTGATGAAATGGCGCCTTGTTTATGGTCTGGCAGATACTGATAAGACTTATCTCCGTTGTACGTATTCAGGCTAACTAAACGCATATTGTTTGGCTCCATCTCGATATATCGCTCAAGACGTCTTTTGCTGTCCTTAAACTTAAACACATACACGCTATTGCTCTTCTCTATTTCAGGTGAGTATAAGTTACTTAGGTTAGCCTGCTCTTCTATTACCCTGTACCTATATACTCCGCTTTTAAGGTTAACCTCGTGGTTTTTCAAAAATTCTTTTGCCTTCATTAGTTGATCGGATGCAAATAGAGGCGTAGTAATTATCATAAGAAGCAGGAGGGTACTAAAAAAGTTTTGCAAACGTCCGAACATAGTGGGTTCTCCAAATCAGAATAGAAAAAATGGCTTGAATGCTTTCCATAAGCTTCATACTATCAAAGTAATGTTTGTTTGTCACGGGTTACCTGGGAAATCCAGGGTAATTCAGGTTCTCCATGATGTACCTCCTATGGGGTTGGGTCTTCTATCAGGTTTATGAAGTCGTCGGGTGTTAGGTCAGCGAGGGAGTCGGCGACCAGGTCGGCTTCTGTGAGGTCTTTGCGGGGTCGGGTGGTGGCCAGGGCGATGACGCGCATGCCGGCATTTCTTGCGGCTTGGACGCCGGCTACGGCGTCTTCAACGACCACGCAGCGGTCGGGGGGGAGCGATAGTCTCTCGGCGGCCTTCAGGAAGGTGTCGGGGGCGGGCTTGCCTTCTTTGACGTCTTCTCCGGTAACGATGGCATCGAAGTAGTGGCCGACGCCAATCCGCTCGAGGACGAAATCCATATTCTTGCGCGGTGCGGATGAGCCGATTGCCAGGAGGAAGCCGGACCGTTTGAGGTCGGCAAGCAGGGCGTCTGCGCCCGGGGCCAGTATCTGTGCGTCTTCGATAAGGTCACGGTATCGCTGCTCTTTCCATTGGGCGAGCCGGTCGATTTCTTCGGGTGACATGTCGCGTTTGGCGAGCATGGGGATGATCTGGTAGTTCTGCATTCCGAAGGTCTCGCAGAAGAATTCGTCGGTCATTTCGAAGCCTTCTTTTTCGGCCAGGTCGAACCATGACTGCTTGTGGAATTCGGAGCTGTCGATAAGGACGCCGTCGAGGTCGAAAATAACGCCCATTTGACTTCTTGGTTTTGCCATTCGTGACTTATCCGTGTTTTGGACGTTAGATTTCATTCTACTAAAGACCGAAATTGCTGCGACAAAGCCAGGTGTTATCAGCCGTAGCTGCATTGTTTATTACTGCGCGGACCCTGCCAATAGTAGTGTTAGCGTCATGTAGATAGCCACGGAGATGGAGTCGTTGGCGGTGGTGACGAGCGGTCCGGCGCTGATGGCGGGGTCTATGCCGATTCGGCGAAAGAGAAACGGCAGGAACAATCCGAGCGTGGTGGCCACCATAATCGCTGCGAACATGGCAAAGCCAAGGGCGAAAACGATGCGAAGAGGGTCCATGGTGATTTGCAGATGCCTGAAATGAAGCAGGAGTGCGGAGACGGACCCTGCTATGAATGCGCAGGCGACGGCAACAATCAGAGCTATGCGAACCTCTCTGGTGAAGACCTGGCTCAGTCGCAACGCGGCGAGGTGCCCGGTGGCGAGGCCTGAGACGACGATGGCGGAGGTCTGGAGGCCGGCGTTCCCGCTGATGGCGGCCACCATGGGAGCGAAGGCGATTGCGGCGGTGTAAATGAGCGCCATGTCTTCAAGGCTGAATTTCTTGTTGAAGAGAATCAGGACGAAGGCCGTTATTCCGGTCCCGAACAGGCACGGCAGCAGCCAGGTCATTCTGACGCCGGCGGCGTGGAGGACGGAGACATGCTCCAGCTCGTCCGGGTCGGTTCCGGCCATGGCGTAGAGGTCCTCGGCGGCCTCCTCGTCGGCCACCTCGATGACACGGTCGGCGGTGATTCTTCCGACAAGTCTGTGGGCGTTGTCGAGGACCGGAACAACGATGAGGTCGTTGTCGCGAAAGACATTTCGGACCCTCTCCTGGTCGTCTTCGGCGGCGACATAAAAGGCGTCGTGGTCAACCAGGTCGGTGATGAGCGTATCTTCCGGTGATGTGAGGAGGTATCGCAGTCGCACGTCGCCGACGAATCGGCCTGTCTTGTCGACGACGAATACGGAGTAAAAATCCTCGTCAATTTCCGCGGCGCGGATCTTGCTGATGGCCTCGGCGACGGTCGCGTCCTGCGGCACGCTGATGACCATAGGGTCCATGATGCCGCCTGCCGAATCCTCGGAGTAGGTCATGAGTTTTTCAATCTGCGCCGACTCGGCGGGGGCGAAGCTTCTGAGGACTTTTTGTCTTACCTCGTCGGGCAGCTCAGCAAGGAGGTCGGCGGCGTCGTCGAGGTCGAGCTCGGAAAAGAGGCTGTTAATCTCGTTTTCTGTCAGCAGCTCGAAGAGTTCGTCCCGGGTCGCTTCGCTGACCTTTTCGAGCACCTCGGCGGAACTCGCTTTTTGCAGCAGGTCAAAGACGGTGCGTCTCTGCTCGTTATCGAGCAGCTCCACGATTTCGGCTATGTCACTGCTTCGCTGCTCATTCAGCAGTTGGCCGAGGGCCGAGGTGTCGGCCGCCTGGAACAGGCCCTCGATTTGCTCCAACAGTTGTCTTTGTTCGTCCAGCATGTGCTTATCCCTGCGAAATCACAAGGTCCGACTCGGGCGGTTGACGGATAATTTAACTGCATTCATCGCGTTAGGCAATTTCTTTTTTGCCCCGCTTCGAGCCTATGGGGCTGCGGCATCAATGGAGATTTTTTTGAAGAACCGCTGAATTTCGCCGCAAAGGGGAGTCCATTTTATGGCAAAAGAGGGGGCAATAGTATTACCAGGCGGCGGCACGCCGAACGAAGCCTGCTTTTTTCGGCGCGAAAGGATCGGGGCAAAAGAGGGAAAATATGCTTGTTTGCAAGGCGGTATTATTGTACAATATGAAAGACCGAAAGGCAGTTTTTTCGACGTTTCGGTGTGCCGGCATATTGGTTTTCATTGCAGCGAGTTAGACATGTTGCGAAGTCTTGTTTATGGGACGTTTGCGATAGCGGCTTTGGCGCCGATGGTTTTTGGCGCGCCGGAGCCCGCGGTCGTAGGTGGTCGGGGCGACTGGACGCTCGATGTGAAATTTGAGCATCCGCAGCTGATGCCTGTTCGGTTGGCTGGTGAGGGTAAGATGCAGTGGTACTGGTACACCATATTTACGCTAACCAACCGAACGAATGAGGATGTTGATTTTTATCCTCAATGTGAGCTGATGACGGACACGTTTGAGATTGTACCGGCAGGGCGCGGTGTGCCGGCGGAGGTATTCGACAGGGTCAAGAAGCGCCATGCGACCAAGTATTTGTTTCTGGAGCCGCTGGAGAAGGCGGGCAATGAAATCCTGCAGGGCGACGACAACACGAAAGAGGTTGCGATTATCTGGGCTGATTTTGACACGCACGCCAAGAGCATGAAGCTGTTTATAACAGGTCTGAGCAACGAGACGGCGGTTGTTGACCATCCGGTGGCGAGAGACGCCGACGGCCGGCCGGTGAAAGTTTATCTGAGAAAGACCCTCGAGTTGGACTATGCGCTGGGCGGAGAGCCACGTTTGAGGTCCGATATAAAAGTGACATACACGGGCAAGCAATGGGTGATGCGATAGGCGTCCTTTGATCGCGCATCGCATTGATGCGGGGCACCACATTTCCGCCAACTTCAGCAGCCGGCTTATTATTGGACAACCATCTGTTTTTGCGCGGTAGAGTGCATTTGCGGACTCCCGATTTGGTCGCCTTCTAAAGCGCGCAGAAAGATTTTGAAGATGTGTCTTGTTGTCGTGTTTTTTTTTATGACAGGGGCAAATTTGTTCGATAAAGGATACTGTGTTTAACAGCTTGCAGCCCTGCAGGCTGTGTTGACGATTCGTAGTTTAGCGTTATGCGGTCGGGTTTATGACAGACGTTTGAGAAGAAGCACGACCAACCCGACCCGGTAATACAGAAAGGGAAAAACAATGCCAGCAACAAAAGCAAAAGCAAGAAGAAGTGTGCAGATTAGCGAAATAAGAGAAAAGGCAGAATCGCGAGGCATCGTGCCGGGCAACATGAAAAAGGCGGAGCTTATTCACGCGATTCAGGCGGCCGAAGGATGCACCCAGTGCTTTGGCAGGTCCAACGGCCAGTGCGCATACACGGACTGCTGCTTTATGCAGGATTGCCTTAAGACCAGGCTGTAGAATTGATATCAGATACGATGGAGAGCGGCAGGAATAAGGACGCTGCCTGCCTTTAGTGCAGGCGGGCCAAAAGCCAAAACCACACCGACGTCCCCACGTCGGGCGCTGCTATCATACCTGTGAACCCTTGATTTCAGTGTCCGACCGAGGGGCGGGAACTGTCAGGATTGTCTGTCTTGTGTTTATAGCCGCCCTGTTCACAGCCGGCAGAAAGCCGAAAACTGAAGTTGACTTGATACGGATTAGCCCGTATCGGGTGTTGTGTTTTGCGCTGCAAAAATCGGAAAATATTTGGTTGCTTGTTTGAAAACTCGGTGGTAATATAGCCGGGATTGAGGAGTATTCTTTGTGATCCCTCGGAGAGTACCCCCCAGTAGAATTGGCAGTACACGAGGGAATTTTTTTGCAGGCTTCAGCACGAAGCCGAAGGAGAGCACAGTGGAAAAGGGTAAAGTAAAATGGTTCAACGAGAAAAAGGGGTTCGGGTTTATCACTCCCGACGATGGCAGTGAGGATCTGTTTGTTCATCACTCGAATATCGAAGGGGAGGGATTCCGGTCGCTTCAGGAGGGACAGCCGGTGGAGTACGAGGTCGGCGAGGGCCGAAAGGGCCCGCAGGCCACGGATGTGCGTCCCTGCTGATTTTCGTATCGGCTCGCCAAGATAGAAAAACCCCAAGGTCCCGCCGGATTGGCGGGGCCTTTTTTGTTGCCTGGTGGTTATGGGTTTTTGGTTTGCGGCAGTTGATTGCTTGGGGACTGGACGATGAACAAAATACTCGGGGTCGTGGGAAGCCCGCGCAAGAATGGCAATACGCATATACTCGTTGCGAGCATTTTGGAAGGCGCAGAGAAAGAAGGCGCTGAGACAGAAGTTCTGCTGCTGGGTGATTTGACCATAGCCGAGTGCGACGGCTGTCACGTGTGCTGGCAGGGCAAGGATTGCTCCAAGCACGATGATATGAACGGCGTCTATCAGAAGATTATCGATAGTGACGCGATTGTTTTCGGCACGCCCGTATACTGGTATGGGCCGACAGCGTTGATGAAGGCGTTCATGGACCGCTTCGTGTACTTCAACTGCCCGGCCAACAGAGCTAAGATACGCGGCAAGTCCGCCGTGATAGCGGTCCCGTTCGAGGAGGATAATCCCGAGACTGCCGCTCTTGTAGTGGCGTTTTTTGAAAGGAGTCTTTCGTACCTCGAGATGAAGCTCGTCGGCAAGGTCATTGTCCCCGGCGTAGGCGATAAGGGGGAAATCCTCAATAAGCCGGAAAGCCTCAAACAGGCTCACGAGCTCGGAAGAAGTCTGGCCAAGGCCAGCCTCCGCGGCTGACAGATTGGGTTTGCTTGGGTTTGTTTTGGCTTTGGTGGCCCGTGAGGGGTGAAAAAATTGGCTTTGCTTGGGTTTGATTGGGTTTGCTTTTGCGAAGGTGGAAAGTGCCTTTATTGTCGTAAGCTGTTGTGTGAAAGAGGGTTGAATTGATTTTGGGGCGGGAGGGAATTGGGTTTGTTTTGCACACTTATTCGTGGTTTGTGGCTCGTGGTTGGTGGATTTTGGCTCGATTCTTGATGCTTGATGCTGGTAAGTGGTTAAAGGGTTCATTGGTTAAATGGGGTTTCAGATCGGGGGTTGAGTTGTTTGATGAGGCGGAGTCTCTGAAACTCCAATATGGTTTTGTGGAGGCTGTGTTCGATTCGGCGCTCGTACATAAGGAGGCGGTCGAGGACCCTTGCGTAGGCGAAGTCCTTCGCGGCCATTCGGCCGAGAGGGAAGTCGGCGGGTGGGGCGGAGTCGGCGGTCTCGGCTGGTTCGCGGCTCTTCGGAAAGAGGGATTGGGTGAGCTTAGCTAATGGGCTGTCGGTATTTTTGGAGAGCAGGGCGTCAATGGTCTCGTTGTGGATTCGGCTGGTGCGTCTTAGCCGCCAAGAGAGGGTGACGATGCGCTCGGCGAGCATGGATTCCATAGGGGTGGCGGGGGCGAGCTCGGCGAGGATGAGAGTGCGGTAGAGGTTGAATTCGGCCTGGCTTTCGGAGCTAATTACGTCCTGGCGTGCCAGCAGGCCGTGTTTAACGGGGTTCTGTGCGACGATAGCCTTGCCCTGGGGGGTGCGTGGGCCGGTTGATTGTTGTGCGTTACGACGGTTTGCGAGGATTCGGGCTTCACTTGACATTGTAAGATCCTTAGTTTTCAGGGGTCAGGGGTCAGTTTTCAGTGTTTAGAACATGTTAGTTTGATAAGCATTATACCATATTAGAAGTTTGATGTAAAGCGAAAAGCCGTGTAAACACAGAAATTCTAAATCCTAAGCTCTAATTCCTAAACAATATCGAAATTCCAAATGCGAATTAGCCAAACGGTGGCTTGGAGCGTAGGGTGGGAAGCGTGGAGCGTGCAGCGTGGTTTGAAGGTTGTTTGTGGGTGTCGTGGGTAGTACGGTGGTCGGGGTGGGGCCATTCGTTCAAATACAACTCGTTGACACATTAACAGTGTTTGTAGTATCCCGCCGGCGCCGTACCTGTCGGCACAATCGTCGTCGTCGCCAGAGTGGGCAACAAATACGTGTTCAACAAACCGTGAGGCGCCCGCAGCACCTGTCACCCTGAGCCTTTTTTGGCTTTGCGCCGTTTGAAAAACGTGACCCAGAAGACACCGGCGGCAACCAAGACTGCAACACTTGCTATAGAGACAAACAAAGCAGCGGGAACCAGAAGTGTTTCAAGTACCCGTCTTCTGATTGCTAAGACAATCCGGGGAGTCTGAGCACCCTCGGGATAATGAGCCATCAAAACATAGGTGCCCGGACGCCCTATTGTGAATCGAAAGACAGAAACACCTTCTCGTTTACCGAACTTGTATTTTGAATACGGAGGTGTCGGCGTGACCGGTATCCTCTGTAGCCCGTCAAGGGTCTGAAGCGAACACTCCAAATCTCGGGCAGCATCGCTGGCTACCGAGTAAGGCTTCCCGTTAACAACAGTCTCGTATTCGTGAAGGACTGTATAGTTACCGGCGGCTACGATTCTAACTCGGTGCGTTCCTGGAACAGTCACCCTTTGAATCCCACTTCTTAGGCCGAGGAACATTGCGAAGAAGAAAATCAAGAACGACGCGAATACTGCAATATCAATAGCAGCGGCCAAACCATACCACCATCTGCTTGGTCGAATCTTATGATTGTCCATGACTGCGTCCTTCTGTAGTAATTACTATTTCCTGAGCGGCCGTCAAATTCTACTGCAAGTTCAATGCGCACATGCGAGCCGTTTCAAAGCAATGTGCCCCTTCCAGGGGCTTTCAGATTTACTACCTTATTTTCTCGCGCTCTTGGCGATGCGCATGCATGCGTATGGGCCGAAGCCCAAAAGAAGGGGCACGACGAAGACCATCACCCAGCACAAGCGATTGGCTTTAGCCTTAGCGGCCAGTGCCTCCGGCCTGGCAATCAAATATGGCCAGGGGTCAGTTTCCATATCCAAAGATGAGGTGTCAAGCCCCGTAACAGTTTCCAACTGGTCTTTAGGAACCGGATAGTGTACCTCGTGGCTTTTCTTCTGGATGGCAAACCAGCCCTTTTCAGTTCTGCCGATTATCCACGGGCCCTTTAGCGCAAACTCCAAGGTTGCTTCGGGGTGAATTATCCCGTCCCACTCGAAGTTGTCTCTTGACCGCCAGCGGATTATGGTACGTCCGGGGCCACACATTTCGTAATCATCCCCTAAATCGAACGAGGGGTCCTGGCCTTGTGCAATGATGAAGGTGAAATTAACCACAGGATTCCATATTATCAGTACCACACACAGACTCACAACGCTGCTCAATATTGGCGTGAGTAATTCTCGGCTTTTCACGGTACTTGCTCCCACAATTCTACCCTGTAAAGTATGCCACCGCCGTGGAGTATATCGACTTTCCGGGCGGTAGGCAAGTCTGGATTGCCGGGGTCTGAAATTTGTTTCTTCACTCCGGCTCATTTGGCCCCGGCTGAGGATGTCGGTTCACACTTTTCCTATTGCCGTCTGAACTCCTTTTAGGCTCATAAAAAATCTTGCAGGTAGTTTTCCTGTGGCATATAATTGTCGGGTCAATACTTTTTAGATGAATTCAAAGAGGGGCAGACCATGAAGGACGTAGTAGAAATCATTCGCGCTATCAATGACTGGCCTTTTACTGTCTGTGTCATTGGCGTTGTTTTTATTGTTGTTATGCGCGACCGTATTGCCGAATGGGCCTTTCGCTGGAAATCCCCAAATAGAGAGATTGAAACCAACGTTAAGGCTAAAGATATTAGGAATTTGCCTGTTCGCAGGGTCGGAGAAGGAGTGAGTGAGGGGAAGCCTACAGCGGACCCTGAAGAAGTAGCCAAGCCACCCATTCTCAAAAAGTCGGCAAGGAAGGTCTTGGCAACACTTTGGAATGGTCAGAATCGCCATTACCCTGAAAAGGGCATTTCCGAAGGGCAATGGAGTTTCCGCATACTTCCGAACGTTTTCGAATATGGCAACTTTATGGTGGGCTTTGCTCAACTTCTTGAACTGGGTCTTGCAGGTTGGGAAGTACAGAACGGCCAGGCGGTTCTCACTAAAGAAGGTTGGGAATATGCTAAGGAGCATCCTGAGATAAGGGAGTCTGAAGACAGGTATAGGTTATGACATCACATCCTACAGGCTTTCAATCTTCTCCGTGCGTCCTCACAGCTTCGCAAACTACGCGGTAGCCCCTGTTGAAATTGCCAATTGTACGGTCTACGAGTCAGATTAAGGGGGCTGCGAATAAAAACGGATATTTATACAACGCAGTACGTACAAGACTGTTTACCTGCAACCGCCGACCACAGGTGTAGTCCTCAGTTCTGTCTCCATATACCTATTTGTTTTCGACAGCGAATGTTCCGTCTTCCTGTATGTGTATGGTCATGCGGTCTTTGTAGTTATCGCATTTAGTAACGCCAATGTGCCCCGAACCATCTTCAAACCCATAAATCAGCTGGGTTGTGCCGGAGAACGTAAGTCCGACAAATCTGAAGGCCACGCGATGGCGGGGTGCAATAGGGCCAGTGGTAAAAGCCGACCCGTATCCAAGAGCCACAACGGTAACATCCTTAATAGTATAGTCTGTATCGTTGGCAATGACGATATGGTTCATGCCCAAGCGATGTAAAGCCAACACAGAAGCACATATTACCACAGCACAAATGATAAGCAGCAATAAACGATGTTTCTTGACTTTTAGAAATATCGGTACACTGGCTGCGATGAAGATAAGCATCCCCGCAGCTGAATAAGGCCATCCTGTAGTTGCCTGAAAAGCAAACGCAGTATATGCTACAAAAAGAATTAGCAGAATGACCGCTACAGCCTTTATATAAGGTCTCGTCAGTATCATTATGTTCCCCATCAAAACACACCATACAATCACACAGAAGTGGACTCTCACACTAACAGAGGATTATACCCCCCCTACGGTGCCTGACAAGCCGCCTGTCTTAGCCTGCAATTGGAAAAGTCTGAGCACCGCCTATGTTTTTTGATGGATTCGTCCGCGTTGGTCCCCCCTTCGCTAGAGCTACGGAGGGCAAGCAGGATGACAAGGGGGGCCCCGGTTAGAAATGGCAGCCATGCCCTGAGCGGCCAAAGGGCGGCTTATTTCTAACGGGGTGAAGTGGTCAGTCTTTATTGAGTTGTTTTATGATTTTCATTATCTCTGTGAGGCGCCATTCGAGCGAGGAGAGAATCCAGAACTCGAAGTGGTTGACGCGCATCTGGCAGTGAATGAGGTAGATGATTTTTACCGAGAGTGTGATGGTGGCCAGTTCGATCATCAGCAGGCGGATCTTATCGGTGGTGAAGATTGAAATCATTACGGAAGCGACGATGATGATTATAAAGATGGCGTTGATGAGCTTGGTGCGGAATTTTGGTACGCCGCCGATTTTGCCGATGATGGCCCTGACTCGCTCTTTTTCCTTCTGGAACTGTTCAAGCTCGTTCTGGAGGTCCCTAAGCTCATCTTTGAGGTTTTCCTTTTCTTCTGCCATCATTTGTCCTCCGAAAAGACAGAGGTAAAACGGATTTTGTGCGCTGTGCGGTGATAAGGATAGCGTCGGCAACGGGGTCTTTCAAGAAGTATATGGTCGATTGTTTTCTGGGAGCGGCGAGGGTTTTTGCGGAGATGGATTGACATGGTTGTAATTTCGGTTATATTTCGGTGGTTTGTAAGGGATTGAAGTCCTGCTGCGATTAAGGAGAAGTGCAATGCAAAGGAACAAGGTTGTTTTGGTGGTTCTGCTGGTATTGGCGGCGGCGCTTGTTCAGGGCTGCATGCTGGCGGTGGTTGGCGCCGGGGCGGCGGGCACGGTGGCGTACATAAGGGGCGACCTGGAGGCGGTGGAGTCGAAGAATCTCGATGCTGTTTATGCGGCGACGAAGAAGGCGGTTGACGAATTGGGGTACAAGGTGACTAAGGATGCGAAGGATGCGTTAGAGGCTGAGATTGTTGCGCGTGACGCGGGGGACAATAAGGTTACGATAATTCTGAAGAAGACGGCAGCGGACGCGACGAAGGTTTCGATTCGGGTGGGGACGTTCGGGGATGAGACGAAGTCGCAGCTTATTTACGGCAAGATACGCGATAATCTTTGAGGGGGCGTTTGCGGCGGGGGAGAGCCGTGCGGAGAACTTGCGGCAGGGTTGATTGATGGACCTCTATTGTTTCTTTGGGGGGATGTCGAGTGTCCTCTTGCATCTGGGGCAGGCGACTTTGGGCGCCTTGAAGTTGGGGGGTATTTTGAGCTTCAGGCCGCAGGCGCAGGTCAGGAATACGAATTGATTGACGCGTCGCATGATGTCGCCGACCTGGCGCATTTGTTTTTCGCGCGTGATTTGTTTTTTTGTGTCATCGGCGGCCTGGCGGAGGGCGATATCCTCTTTGGTCAAGGCGGCGAGGGGGACGACGGTTGGGGAGTGGGTCACTTTCGTAAAGGCGTCGGAATAGGCTTCGAAGGAGGCGCCCTGGGCCATATTGCGCAGGATTCTTATTCGCTCGGAGATGGGGGGGTGCGTGCTGGTGAGGTCGGAGATTTTCATACCCTTTTTCTTGAAGGGATTAACGATGTACATTGGTGCGGTGACTTTGTTTGCGGCGGTTAATTGTGGCGCCGGGTCGCCGGCGATTTTTTCGAGCGCGCCGGCGAGTCCTTCGGGATAGCGGGTGAGCCTGGCAGCGCCGGCGTCGGCGAGGTACTCTCGTTTTCTTGAGAGTGCGAAGTAGAGCAGGTAGGCCAGGATTGGTGCGAGTATTGCGGCGACGATGGCGATGACGAGCATGATGAGCTGTGCCTGCCCGCCGCCGCCGGAGCCGGAGGAGTACCTTCTTCGTGAACCCATGGAGCTGTAGAACATGCTTCTGAGGAAGACCTGTGAGAGCAGTACGATGGAGCCGAGCATGATTCCTGCGAGTGTGACGAAGAGGATGTCACGGTGCAGGATGTGGCTTATTTCGTGCGCGACGACGCCCTGAAGCTCGTCGCGGTTTAGTTTTGCGAGCAGGCCTGCGGTGACGGCGACGGAGGCGGTTTCGGGTTTTCGGCCTGTTGCGAAGGCGTTGGGTGCGGGGTCATTGATGATGTATATTTTCGGCATGGCGGGGAGTCCGGCGGCGATTTTCATTTCTTCGACGATGTTGAAGAGCTGTGGGTGGACGTCATGGGTGACGGGTGTGGCGTGGCTTGCGGCGAGGAGGATTTGGTCTCCTGATGAGAAGCTTACCATTGTTAGAATGAGCCAGAGTGCGGTTGCGATGATGAGGCCGATGAAGGCGCCCCGGCCTCCGAAGAATGCCATACCGATGATGTAGCCGAGCAGCATGAGGCAGAGGGCCATCATGAGCAGCAGGAGGATCGACTTTCTTTTGTTTATTCTGATTAATTCCCACATGTACGTCGCCCGTGTTTGCCAGCAGCCCATGGCTCGAGGTCTGCGTGTCGGTGCGGTATAAGCATTTGGGAGCTACGTAAAGCTGACTTTGGGGACCTCTCTTTCGGCGGCCACTTCGATCTCGAAGAAATCTCTCTTGTTGAAGCTGAACATGGAAGCCACGATGTTGGATGGGAACATCTGGATCTTGTTGTTAAAGAAGAGGACCTGGTCGTTGTAGCTCTGGCGTGCGAAGGATATTTTGTTTTCGGTGCTTGTGAGCTCTTCCTGGAGGGCGAGGAAGTTCTGGTTGGCTTTGAGGTCGGGGTAGTTTTCGACGACGAGCATGAACTTGCTGAGGGCTTCGCCGAGGGCGCCTTCGGCCTTTGAGGCCTCGGAGACGTTTTTGGCGCCCATGGCCTGGCTTCTGGCTTTGGTGATTTCCTCGAAGGTTCCTCTTTCATGCTTCATGTAGCCTTTTGCGGTCTCGACGAGATTTGGAATGAGGTCGTGACGGCGCTTTAGCTGCACGTCAATCTGTGACCAGGCGTTGTCGACCTGATTTCGGAGTCGAATCAGTGCGTTGTAGACGCCGACTACGAAAAGGATAATCAGCAGTGGCAGACCGATTACGATGAGCAAAACGACAAGAACGAGCGCAGACATTAAGTTTGCTCCTTACACAAAGGGATTGGGATGGTTTCTTCTCATTTGATGAATTCTTTGCGGTTCTATTGTGAGCGTTTTTTCAGCACAAAAGCTATGATACCGACAACGACCGCAATGACGATGAATATTACGCTCCATTTCCCCATATTCTTTCTCCTAACCTAATTCGAATCAAATTGCATTCTCACCTGTTTCAGGGCCGAAGATGTCGGCCAATAGCGTCTGGATTTTGCTTTCTTTGTCCAGCTGGGCCTTGGTAAATATATCCTGAAGCTCTCCTTTGTCAAACCATAAACCGTCGCCTCCGGCGCATTTGTCGAGGAGCAGCGGCGGAGCGGAGTCGCCGACGGTGATTTTTTTCATTTTTTTCAGGCAGATGGGACATTTTCTGGGCTTTTCGGGGCACTTGGCATCGACTTTGAAGGAATCGAGCAGCTGTTTTGCTTGTTGGGGGTCGTCGAGGAGCATTTCGAGCTCTCCGGCGTCGAGCCAGATTCCGCCGCAGTCGGTGCAGTAGTCGATCTCGACATCGGCGAGCTCGAGGGTGATCATCGCGTTTTCACACACAGGACAATCCATAGAATGCTCCAGCCAGGATTATTTTTGTGGTTGTATCTTACATTTGTTTGATGTTCAGGTCAAGGGCGGGGGCTGGTGAACAGCATCATTTTTTAATTTGCGTTTATCGGACGTCCGAATCGGGTGATAAGTGGTGTTTGCAGCCTTGGGCATCCTGGAGTGATGTACCTGTTTGGGGGCGGCAGGGATTTTCATGTCAAGAGGTGTAATAAGGATATGGGTGCAAGATTTGCCGGCTGGTGGGCCGATAGATGGGAAAAGGGTGTACTTCATGTTTGTAGGTAGGAGTGCAGATTGTGCGGATTCTGTGGCCGTCCAAGCGGTATGAAAGAATGGATTCCCGCTTTCGGAGGAATGACAAACAGGCAGCGGAGACCATTCGGCAAGAAATCCACCTGCAAACGTGAATCGCACCCATGGGAAAAGAGGTAAGATAATTGTGCTTGACGGGGATTTGGGCAGCGGATAGCGTATAGGGCAGACCGAAGCCGGATTTAAGATGGCCGAGACGAGAAGGCTGACGGCCCGGGCCGATTGGTGGTCGGCGTATTTTGGTTACGGGATTGAAGGGGCTGGAGAATGATAGTTGACTGCCACACACACATAAATTGTGCTGCCGGTGACGCCGAAGTATCGGAGCACCTGGCGGCGGCGGAGACGGTGGATGCGTGCGTAGTGTTGGCGGAGGCATGTGAATCGAGCGAAGATTCGAACGCGAGGGTCTCGGAATATGTCGGCAAGCATAAAGACAAGATGGTAGGTTTTGCGTTCGTGGAGCCGACCCGAGACAAGCTTGGGGTCAAGAATCTGACAGCCATGACCGAGAAGCTGGGCCTCAAGGGTGCGGTTTTGTATTGTTCGAGTTGTGGTTTCCATCCGGCGCACAGCCGGGCGATGCGTTTTTATGAGTGGGCTGAGGAGCAAGGGGTGCCGGTTTTCTTTCATAATGGTGGGCCGCTGGGTGCGGAGGCGGTGCTGGATTATGCGCAGCCTTTCCTGCTGGACGAGGTGGCGAGGCAGTTTCCCGGGTTGAGGATGGTGATTGGCAATATGGGGTTTCCCTTCATTGAGCAGACTCTGTGCATGGCGGCCAAGCACAAGCATGTATACGGGGACCTGACGATACGGCCGACGCATGTGTGGGAGGTTTACAACATTGTGGTCTCGGCGCACGAGTATGGCGTGATGGACAAGCTGTTGTTTGGCAGCGGTTTTCCGCTCGGCAAGGCGGGGGAGTGTATAGAGACTCTGCTTGGTTTCAACAAGCTTCTGGCGGACACGAATCTGCCGACGGTTCCGCGGGATCGCATACGGAGCATTGTGGAACGAGAGACGCTGAAGGTACTTGGGATAAGCTGATGGGGTGGGCGCGTCGCGTCGTTTAGCATGGAGGTGGACGGCCAATGGCTGAGCTTTTGGAAGAGCAGCGGGAGAGCTGGGGCACTCGCGGCGGGTTTGTATTGGCGGCGGTGGGTTCGGCGGTAGGATTAGGTAATCTTTGGCGGTTTCCATACGAGCTTTATGACCATGGGGGCGGTGCATTTCTTGTTCCATACGTAGTGGCGGTGTTCCTGGTCGGGGTCCCGATGCTGATTCTGGAGTTCAGTCTGGGGCATCTGACGCAGCGAGCTGCGCCCGAGGCATTTGCCCGCGTGCACCGAAGGTTCGAGTTTGCGGGGTGGTGGAGCATATTGCTGGGATTTTTGATAGTCACTTTTTACACGGTGATTCTGGCTTATTGTTTCAGTTTCCTGTGGTTCAGCGTCAAGGGTATATTGAGCGGCGGCGAGCTGCCGTGGGCGGGCGAGGGACTGGAAGGCGTTAAGAAGGCGGCAGATTTTTTTAACCAGACGTATCTGGGCAAGACTGACGGACTGGCGCTGGGTAATATTCGGTGGAACATATTCTGGCCACTGGTGTTCACCTGGGTGGCAATGTACTTCTGCATATTCAGAGGAGTGAAGCTGGTTGGCAAGATTGTGTGGTGGACGGTGCCGCTGCCGTGGCTCATGCTGCTGGTTCTTACGGTTCGGGGTCTAACCCTTGAGGGTAGCGTGGAAGGTCTTGCCTACTATCTGAACCCTGACTGGTCGCAGGTGGCGAAGGCGACGACCTGGCGGTTCGCGTTTGGTCAGGCGTTTTTCTCGCTGAGTCTGGCGTTTGGCGGCGTGATGATTACGTATGCGAGCTTTCTTCACCAAAAGAGCGACTTGAATAATAATGCGGCGATAATAGCACTGGCGGATTTTGGGACGAGTTTTGTGGCGGGATTGGCGGTTTTTGCGACGTTGGGCGGGATGGCGTTTGTGACTCGTCAGGCGGGGCACGCGGTAGCGGTGGAGAACGTGGCAGAGGGCGGTCCGGCATTGGCGTTCGTGGCGTTTCCGTACGCCTTGGCGCAGTTACCCTATTCAGCATGGTTCAGCTTTGTTTTCTTTTTTGCGCTGGTCACATTGGGTATTGATTCGGCGTTTTCGCTCACCGAGTCGATACTTGCGGCGGTGGTGGACAAGACGGGTTGGCGCCGGAGCATCGTACTGCCGGCAATAAGCGTGATCGGTGGGGCGGCGGGGTTGATCTACATTACGCAGGGTGGGCTGAACTGGCTTGGGGTAATCGGGGACTTCATAGACGGCACGTGGGGCATCGCATGTCTGGGGCTGTTCGAGTGTATTGTTCTTGGGTGGTTGTGGCGTGTTGACCGGCTGCGTCAACATGCAAACGAGAGGAGCGATTGGCAGCTGGGAAGGTGGTGGGATTATCTGATTCGCATTATCATCCCGGTTCTGCTCGGCTCACTGTTTGTGTGGAGTTTTTTCGATGACCTGACACAGGAGGGGGGATTTCTTCGTGACGAGGTGGGCAACTGGAATGTGGCCAATTGTGTTGGGTTGGCGGTAATTCTTCTGGTGCCGGCGGCGGGAATAGTGGTGAGCATGGCCAAGTCGGCCGGCGGCGCGGGCTTGCGCAGTGAGCATCCGGCAGACTTGGCGGTCAAAGGACGGTTCGGCGGTGGGATTGCGCTGGTTCTTGCCTTGTTATCGGCGCTCTTGCTGGGGACTCTGTTCTGGTGGGCGGTGGTTGGTCGTGACGAGAAGACGTTGTTGTGGCTTGGGCTGCCGCCGGCAGTTGTTGCTGTTGTCGTGAGCAATTCCATAGTGGACAGACGGCATGCCGGCAGTGTTCGGTCCTCCTGGCTGGCGCGGTGGGCAGGTCTGCTTGCGACATTTGATCTTGGAGCTTTTGTCGCGTTGAATCTAATCTACCGGACGCGTGAGCAGGCGGTGGTCGAGCCGACTCTGCACGGGCAAGAGCAACTCAGCGGCGTATCCTACCTGATTCTGTGTGGCGCTTTGCTGATTATCATCGGAGGTTTAGCCTGGTGTTTCTACAGAGCGCTGATGGCCGCGGGCAAGGCAGAAGAACTCCAGGGCGCCGAAGAGATCAGGGACTAAACGGGCGCAGACAGAGCGATATCGGCATCACCTATTTGAAGCCTTTGAGGTCCTCGTCGGTGTACTTGCAGATGCAGGCCTTTTCCAGGTCCACGTCTGTTATGTTTGCAAGGGTGCATAGCCAAGCGAGGACATCGGCAAATTCTTGTGCCCTATTCTGCTGGTTATCGCCGGCCAGAGCGGTGGCGAGCTCCCCGACCTCTTCAATGAACCACAGAAAGGTAGCGGGTACGCCGCGTTTTTGATCTCGCTCTTTGTATTTTGCGGCAATTAGCTGTTGAAACTGGCTAATATGCATTCTCTTGCGTAGATCAGGCGCCCAACAGGTCCGAGAGTTTGACTTTTTCGAAAACAGTTCGAGCCTGGGCGATTGCTTTGTCGTACGTCTGCTCGATCTTGGCGGCGAATTTTTCTCCGTGGGCGTGCTCTTCCAGGTTCAACTGGCTTACCATAGGGCCATCGATGGCTTCAATGACGTTGAGCAAGGTGATTTTTTTAACCGGCCGGGCCAGTGAGAAGCCGCCTCGCGGGCCTCTCTTGGAGCGGAGCAGATTGGCTTTTACCAGTTGCTGGAGTATTTTCAGCAAGTACTCCAAGGGGATGTTGTATTTTTTGGAGATGTCCTGCGATAGAATTATCCCCTGCTTTTGGTGCTGGGCGATATAGCCAGCCGCCAGCAATGCGTATCCTGTTGACCTACTGATTTTCATTTTAATCTCCTTTGAAAAAGAAACGATAACCGAAAAACCGTTTTCTTCCGCCGAACGCGGCGGCACGGCAACCGAAAAACGAAAGAGAAGTAAAACAACTGCTTTGGGCGCCCGGTTTGTTCAGGGTGTGGCGATTATAGTGTGTCAAAGCAGGCTGTCCGGAGCACCCAAGAAAGCATTATCCATAACAAACCCCAAATTGCAAGAGTTTAGTTCTCTAAAATTTGTATAATTTACAAACAGCCAATATTCATCTAAAAAAACTTTATTTGCAAGTATTTTTTTGGCAAAAGGGCAAAAATTTTGATTTTTTTTTCATGTTTGCAAAAGTCTTGACATTTGGACGGGTTCAAAATACGATTTTGGTGAATCTTACGATTATCAGGAGCTGAGTATGACAGAACTCAAGCCGAAAATAACGGTGGAGTACAGCGAAAAAGCAACGATTGTTACGTTAGCTGATGAAAGGATTCTGGAAGAAGGGGAGATTCGGTCGCTTCAGGAGGCTATTATGTCTGTTATAGAGCAGGCCGGGCGGATAAATATGGTTTTGGACTTTCGGAATGTGCGGTTTTTGTCTTCTGCGGTGCTGGGCCTATTAGTAAGGATCAGCAAGAAGATTTACGAATACGAGGGTCAACTGAAGCTTTGTAACATAGACCGTAAGATCCACGAGGTGTTCAAGATAACGCGTCTTACGAAGATCTTCGACATTCACGAAGACCTGGAGAGTGCTCTTGAGAGTTTTTCGTGATGTGGTCGGCAGTAATATCACATTTACCTGGGCGGCGTCGGCCCGGATGGGGGCGAGGCGGGGGTGTGGTGTGCGTAAGTGCAGGTACGTTGGCACAGAGGGTGGTGGTTGTGTGTTGGCTGCGAATGTGTTTCGAAGGGGCATGATTGAATGGTATCAAAAGTGCCGATAAGCGGCTCGGCGGTGGTAAGGAGCGTGCCATCAGCCATCAAGGAGGTGTGGGGGCGAATATTATCAGAGCTGGAGTCTGAGGATTTCCATCAGGAAGATGTATTCGCGGTTCATCTTGCGACAGAGGAGGCTTTTCTGAATGCACTCAAACACGGTAACCGGATGGACAGCGGCAAACGAGTCAGGATTGACTATGTGGTGGCGCCGGACAGAGTGGAGGTGAGCCTTACGGATGAAGGCGACGGTTTCGACCCGACAAGGGTGCCGGACCCGCGATGCGGTGAGAATCTGTATAAGACGGCGGGCAGAGGTGTATTTCTCATGCAGTGTTATATGGACGTTGTTGAATTCAACGAGCGCGGCAACAGCGTGCGGATGATCAAATACAAGGGCGGAACAGGAGCAGGGCGGACGCCAAGGGAGCCAGAGGCGTAGTCAGGTTGTTGGCGCTTTGCCGGGGCGTTTGAGAGGATACGGCGGGGCGTGAGACGGCAAAGGTTGTGACAGGATTTTGGTGAGGTGACAATGGGCAGGACAGTCAGGCTCGGGGCGGCGGCACGAGTATTGATGGTTTATGTTTTTTTGCACGTTTTGGGTGGGTGCACGAATAGCGAACCGCGTCTTCAGATACTGTATGACTACGGTCAAGGAGCAGGCTTGCCGCCGCGGCCACCCGCGCCGGCGCCGCCGGTGACGCGGAGGTTCGTGGACGAGTATCCGCGGGGTTGGGTTCCGCCCGCTGGGGTGCCAGAGAGAAGGTGGGCGTGGATAGTGGTACATCACTCGGCCACTGACAGAGGGGATGCTGCTGCGTTCGACAGGGAGCACAAGGAACGTGGGTGGGAAGGCGTGGGGTACGATTTTGTGATAGGTAACGGGACGGGCAGCGGAGACGGCGAGGTTGAAGTGACGTACCGATGGCACCAGCAGAAGACCGGCGCGCACTGCAAGACGCCGAATAACTGGGCGAACGAAGAGGCGGTCGGTATATGTCTGGTTGGGGACTTTACCAGGAGGGCGCCGACGGCGCGGCAGATGCGGTCGCTTGAGGAGCTGGTCGAGTTTCTTCAAAAGCGGTATCGTATCCCAAAGAGCCGGATTTACGGCCACAGGAATACGCCTGGGGCCCATGAGACGGAGTGTCCGGGGCGTTACTTTCCGATGGCGCGTCTGAAATCGGCGCTTGCTTTCTGATTTTTTTGGACGTTGGTCCGGCGGGGGGTCTGGGGGGTCCCATAAACACATCTTCTTGGGGCGGCAAGGGGTTTCCACGTGGCAATTGGGGCAAAATGTCCTGACGAGGGGAAAGTCAGGGTGCGATTGGGCCGAAGTGGAGGCTAATGGGTCATTCGCAAGGTCAGAGCAAGGAGTCCAAATAATGGATATGTACGACTGGCTGTGTTCTCCGAGCGGCGCGCTGAATGAGCAGATAGCTCGGCAGATGTTCGAGGTTCTGCCGGAGGGCGGTCCTTTGGTGGTGATTCTGGATGCCGAGGGTCACTTCTGGCCGAGCGACTCTGAGAGGTTCGCGTGCATGAATATAGGCGAATCGTTTCTGCGTGAGCTTCGGTCTCGGATTGACGACGGCGTCGAGCCGGTCGTGACCCAGGTTGATGATTGCAGTGTGGTCGTGGCTCAACTGGCTACCGAGCGGACGCATTGCGGTTATGTTATGATTGCTCTGGCGCAGTACAGCCCGGAATCGACGCTGGCGAATATCGACCTGGTGGAGGTGATATTGAATCAAATCGGGCTGATAGCGAGGCTGGTGGAGAAGAACAACCTGCTGTATGAGCTGCAAATGAAGCAGTTCAGCGTTTACAGCGAGGGCGAGGCAATGTCGAACTGACGGAGTATTCTGCGGGGCGGGTTTTTTCTGCCGAGCCTGAGTCCCTTTTCCCATGAATGATTTTTTGACCGGAGTTTCGGTGCGCGCCGGCGGCGGGATCGCGGCGGGGTCGTAAGGGGCTGTCGGGGCTAAGGTTAGGTGTGTCGCCTTGTCTGGTATTGGGCACTTTGCCAATTCAAAAAAAAGAACTCGACTTTGTAGAGTTTTTGTGTTGACGGCGGCGGGAAGATGCGGATAATTGGGTGCGTTACAGTTGCTGAGAGATTCTGATGCTGCGGCGCACCCTTTGGCAGTATCTTTTGAGGCGGCAGCGGAGGATTCTTCTTAGAGTCGGAAGTGTTGAACGCGCTTAGCAGCCGGGCCGACGCTTACGACGAGCCAAGGCAGCCGGGACCAGGCCCACTGACAAGACGCGGAAGTAGTTATCTGGATTGAGGATGAATTTGATGATATAGAGTGTGTGCGCTTAAGGGGGCACAGCGAGGAGAATTTTGGAAAGGGGCTGAGCATTTTGGTAGTCAAAGCGATGATGGGTAACAGTGGAAGTGCAAGACAACTGGCCGATCGGGGATTGCGTAAGCCGGGTTGTGCCGGTTGCTATGGCGGGTGTAGGGTTTTGGCAGGGTCAAAAGTGGTTGCCCTAATAGCCGCGACTTGTCTTGCAGTGGCCAGCGTAGTCGCTTTTGCCGAGGGTGGTGACGGGGCAGTATCTTCTGGGTTGGATGAAGGGTCCAGAAGAGGGTTGATTTTTCCGGATTACAAGGAGGCTTTTCGGATCAGGAGGATCTCGGCGACGGCTTGCGGGCCGCTTTCACTGATAGCAGTCCTAAAGAGGATGGATATCCCTCTTTCTGGAGCTGATGTTAAAAACATCATCGGTAGTGCGGGATCGAAGGGGACGAACCTCCAACAGTTGAAGCAGTTGGCCGAAGGTTATGGGGTTTATGCTCTGGGAGTGGAGTTGACGACCCAGGAACTGAGAAGAACGGGCATGTATGCGATAGCGCATCTTGACTGGGCGCGGTTTGTGGCTGTGACGGGCTACTCGCAGAAGGGCATACAGGTCGTTCGACCGTTGAAGAAGGCGGCTGTCGTATCGGACGAGAGGTTTTCCAAGGCGTTCACGGGGAGGGCCTTGTTGATATCAAGAGTGCCTTTTCCAAAGGAACTTGTCGAGGCGGGGTCTGTAAAGCCAGACGTTAGAGGATTGCGTCTGTCGCAAAGTTCAATTGGCGTCGGCAGAATAAGGTCTGTTGACTGGGAAAAATCCGTTGGTGTGTACAATGACGGTACTGGGACCATTGAAGTCAAAGTGAAGCCTTGTTGCGCGTCCATTTCCGCGCGCGTGGAGCCAAATGTTGTACCAGGGGGAGGGTCAGCCGTCTTGACGGTTGCGGGCAAGGAAAAGGAACCGGGTCAGTTCCAGTGGAGTGTTAGTCTGCTAACGAATCAGAAGGATGTGAAACCGATAAAGGTCCCGGTTCAGGGTTACCTCGAGCCGCCACTGTTTTTCGAAACGCCTGCGGTTAAGCTGACGAACGTTCTTCAAAATCAGGAAGCCGAAGCTCATGCGCGGTTCATTTGTATGGACGGGGTAAGGATAGACGACCTCGTAGCGTGAGTTCCGGAAGGTGCGCCGGTTACGGTAGAGATTCAGCAGAGCTCCGAGGGCCACCCGTACCTATCGCTCACCTGGAATGGAACACCGGAAACCGGATGGCATCGGTATCGCATTGGAGTGGGAGTGACCGATGCGAAGAATGTTGAAGCTGGTCTTCTGTTTGCCGTCGAGGTTATTCCCGTTGTGGAAGTATTTCCAGCGAGCGTTGTGATTGCGGGCTTTGAGGCCGCAAAGGGTTGGTTGCGACGGCTTACTTTCAAATTCAACGGCCAGGTCGATAAGAACTTGGAGTACGGGTGGACAAACGAATTGTTTGCCGATGCGATCGAGGTGCAGAACTCGATTGATCAAAATGGCGAACGCGTAGTGGTTCTTTCTCCCAAATGCGGCGCTGCCGTCAAATCGCTTCTGGGGAGATGGTCGGACCTGGTATTTTCTTTTCGGCCTGGGGTTGATTGCGGCGCTCGGGTATATGTTGGTAATAGGGCATTTATTCACAGCGAGGAATTTGTTGAGGAGAGAAAGGAGGCACGCATGGGAGGAAGTTAAATCAAGTTTTTCGTTGTTTTTGTTCAACTGTTGATTGTAAAGTTCAATTAGTGTTGGTTAAGAGAGGGAGATTCAGAAATGTCGAAGTCAAAAGAATATGTGCGCATTTGCGTTTTCAGCGTATTGGGTGTGCTTATCACTGCTACGTGTGCTACGGTGCTGCTGGACGCCAGTGCTGCGAGTGCAGCGACGCTTGGTAGAGTATTGACAGCAGCCCAACTGGAGGTTACTTTCGGTGATGCTTGCCACTGCAAGAAGTCGTACTCTTGCCAGCAGGGATTCAAGAGCGGCGCATCGAATTGCTCAAAATGCTCGGCTGGAAGCAGGTATTTTCGGTGTTGCCAGGATCTGGCTGATACGGGCGACACATGTGAACTTTCGAGTGATAACGGCTGTAGCGGAAATCTCGTGTATGGACCCGTGGACGGGTCATATAGTACGTGCACAAGCTGCAGCATAGACTCGGAAACCGAAGGCACTGCATGCACCAAGAAGAAGGCCACTAACGCCAGTAGTGTTTGCGATTGACGATGGGTAGGATCTTGCTGGTCGACGGTTATCCGGGCATGTTGTGTGCCCGGACGATCCCGGATCGGGGGTCTCTACATGTGGTGTATTCTGTTGGACAAGAAGAGGTCGAATATGAGAGGAATTTTGCAGCACCGTGCTAATGTGATTTTTGTGACGGCGGTGGTTGGTCTTACCGCTGGTTTGTCAGAAGCGCAGGCAAGCAATGGCGAGTTGTCGCGCGAGGCACTCGTACGCATGTTGCGTCACCAGGAAGGCTTGGTTAGGAGCATGGAGTGCAGGTTCGAGCGCAGTACTTCGCCCACGAGGGCCGAAAACATACCGCTGATACACGAGGTGGGTAAAATTCGTGATTATGATTGGGACTACACCGACTACATATTGTCGGAAGACTTCACCAATCAGGAGTCGTTGGTAGTTCATTATTGGCGCAAAGGACCGAAGGAATTGCAGCATGTGTTTCATACAACGCGGTACCATCCTGATGATCCCACCGCGAGTCCGGATAGCAGTGTGGCGTTCGATGGTCAAGTCGTGCGAAGAGTTCACTACGACAAGCAGAAAGAAAGGTGGTTTGGCGAAATCAATAATCCGAAAGCCGGAAGCTGGAGTAATAGCAACAGAATCCAGCCGTTTTCCTTCCTTTATGAGTTTGAGGTTATGCCGTATTCAGAACTTATCGATCAAGGGAAGGACTACGCTGCGTCGAGAGTAGATATCGAGGGCAAACAGTACACGAAGGTTTCCATACGGCATCCCAGGCTTGCTTGGCGGTCCTTCGTTCTGCTGTTCGACGAGGAATTGAGGCTTGCAGAGCGACAGGTAATTGCACAAATAAGTCCTGACCCGGGACCTCGGTTGTATGAGAAGCACGTTTTTACCAATTATCAGAGGCATGAAGATGCGAGCGGCGGAATCATCTGGTTTCCGACGGAGGGAATTTACCATTATTATATGGGAAACTTATCCGACGGTACGCCGGTAGAATTCAAGACAAGAAGGATGTCGATCAAGGAAATCAAGTTCAATGTTGATATACCTGACGAGAAGTTCGTTATCGAGTTTCCTCCGGGGACGAAGATCTGGGATGGGCTTGCGGGATTAGGGTATATGGATGAGCCGGTTGAACGGGCTATGGACGAAACTCTGGCGGATTTGATTGACGTGGACGTGGGGCGGGAGGGCGGCGAAGCATCGCCGACAGCAGGCGAACGGGGCGCGGATGGCAGCGCTGAGGATGTTGTTGTTCCGGCCTCGGATGTTCCGCCTGGTTACGTTGAGCCGGGCAGTGAGGGTGACAAGAGCAGGTGGTGGGCGATCTGCGGGCTGATTATAGGTTTACTCTTACTGGCAGGCTGCGTCTATTGGTTCATTCGTATTAAACGTCGCGCCAAAGTTGTCGGATAGGTTCTCCTGTATTGACCATCCCCAAAGCCTTTGGCTTTGAGGCTGCCACCCAACCGTGGCAATGACATTCCTTTTGCAGAATGCGCTTGGTGCGGCGGAGGACTGGTCCGCGGCGCGCCTGGGTGGGGAGGGGGTGTTCTTGACATGCAAAAAAATGGGTGGAAAGTGTATTGACAGGCAAGAGAAAATCATAATAATGCTTCAAACAAAAATGAACGGTCTGACGTATAATGATTTTTCGAAAGGCCTTGGCGAGGTTCGGTTTTTGTTGTGTTCAGGGGGGTTTTTGGTGGTGCAATAGAGGCATGACTGTCTTTTTTGAGTGGTGAGATATATGATAAGTGTTAAGGAGCTTCGGCGGAAATTCGGGTCGATAACGGCGGTGGACGGGATATCGTTCGAGGCGGGCAAAGGGGACGTTTTAGGGTTTCTTGGTCCGAACGGAGCTGGCAAGACGACGGCGATGCGGATGATAGCGTGTTATCTGCCGCCTGACGCAGGCACGGCGACGGTGTGCGGGCACGATATACTGAAAGAGCCGATCAAGGTGCAGGAGTGCCTGGGGTATCTGGCGGAGAACGCGCCGGCCTATAACGAGATGACGGTCGGGTCGTTTTTGAGTTTTGTGTGTGATGCGCGGGGGATTTTCGGCAAGCGGCGAAAAGAGGCGCTCGCCAAGATGGTGGCGCTTTGCTCGATAGAATCGGTGTACCATCAGAGTATTGAGACTCTTTCGAAGGGATATCGTCGGCGGGTAGGATTGGCGCAGGCTCTGATTCATGACCCGCCTGTGCTGATACTTGACGAGCCGACAGACGGTCTGGATCCGAATCAGAAGCATGAGGTCAGGCAGCTAATCAGCAAAATGGCCAAGGACAAGTGCATCGTGGTATCGACGCACATTCTGGAGGAAGTGGACGCGGTCTGCAACCGGACGATAATAATTCAGCGAGGGCGGATACTGGTTGACTCTACGCCGGCGGCGCTGAAGCAGAAATATCAAGCGAGTCTGGATGAGGTCTTCCGGCGGCTGACGAGGCGGAGGAGCGCTTAGGGATTTGTGTTATTGGTTTGGAGCACTGGTTGACGAGATGTGCCTGAGTCTTGAGGAGTTTTAGCGATGCATGGTTTCTGGACGGTTTGCAAGCGGGAGTTGAAGGGTTATTTTGCGACGCCCGTGGCGTATGTGTTTTTGGTAATTTTCCTGTTTTTCAGCGGGTATCTGACGTTCCGGGCGGGCTTTTTCGAAATAGGCCAGGCGGACATGTACCTGTTTTTCCAGAATTTGCCTCTGCTGTTTGTGTTTATGGTTCCGTCGACTGCGATGCGTTTGTGGTCTGAAGAGCGTCGGAGCGGTTCTATAGAGCTTCTGATGACGCTGCCGGTGACGGTGACACAGGCGGTGATCGGCAAATTTGTGGCGGCGTGGCTGTTCATCGGGATTGCACTGCTGCTGACGTTTCCGATGCCGCTTACGGTTTGTTATCTGGGGAATCCTGATATTGGACTGATTATAACCGGGTATTTGGGCAGTTTTCTGATGGCGGGGGGATTTTTGGCGATTGGGTGTTTTTTTTCGGCGCTGACCAAGAGTCAGGTAATCAGCTTTATCCTGGCGGTGGTGGCGTGCGCGATATTCGTTTATGCGGGTATGGCGACGACGCTGCGGTACCTTTCTCAATTTCTGCCTTTGGGGATGCTGGAGGCGATAGAGAACATGAGCCTTCAGACGCACTTCGAGTCGATTCAGAAAGGCGTGCTGGAATTCAAGGACATGTCTTATTTCGTCCTGCTGATTGTTGGTTGGGTGGCCGGCTGCTGCATAGTATTGGATGAAAGGAAGGCGAGCTAATGAACCGGACTCTTCGGGCAATTATGGGGGCGGCTTTTGTTTTCATCATAATGTTCTGCGCCATCAGCATAAGCCAGAATGTTGGTGAGGGGCTGCGTTTGGATATGACGGGTCAGAAGCTGTACACTCTGTCTGCGGGCACGAGGGCCGTTCTCGGCAAGCTGAATCAGCCCTTGAAGCTGAAGCTGTATTATGCGAAGACGGCGGCGCGGAAGGCTCCGGACCAGATTCGTTTTTACAACAATTACTACTATTTTGTGGAATCGCTGTTGAAGGAATATGTTCGTGCGGCGAATGGGATGATAGAGCTCGAGATAGTCGACCCGAGGCCGTTTTCCAAGGACGAGGAAGATGCGCTGCGGCAGGGATTGAGGCGGTTTCAGATAACGGAGGAAGAGAGTTTCTTCTTCGGGCTGGTGCTTCAGACGGAATTCGGTGTGGTGAAGACGATTCCATTTTTCTCGCCCGACCGGCAGAGTTTCGTGGAGTATGACATAAGTCACCTGATTGACACGGCGGTTACGCGTGAGAAGAAGCGTATCGGGATATTGAGCTCGCTGGAGGTGATGGGCGAGGATGAAGGCGGTTACATGGCCCAGCTTCGGCGGATGCAGGGGATGGCGCCGAGTCCTGCGTGGACCGTAGTGCATCACCTGCGGCAGCAGTACGATGTGAGCAAGGTGGATAATGAAACGGAGGAAATCAAGGACATTGATATTCTGCTGGTGATTCACCCGAAAGAGCTGCCCGAAAAGACGCTTTTTGCGATTGACCAGTTTGTGCTGAAGGGGGGCAGGGCGATTATCTGCATCGACCCGAGGTGTCTTGCCGACCGCGCCAGCAACCCAATGGCGCAACAGCAGGGCGATCCGAGCTCGGATTTGAATGTGCTGACCCGCCGATGGGGGGTTGAGATGCCGCAGGGGATATTTGCGGGCGACCGGTCTCTTGCGCGTCCGGTGCAGTTGGACCGTAATGAGCGGATGCAGAAGCTGATAGGTTATCTGGACCTGAATCGCGAATGTATGAATGAGGAGAATGTGATCACGTCGAATCTGAACGAGGTCCAGATTCTGTTCGGCGGGGTGCTGCGGAAGACGGAGGTGGACGCGAATGATGGCGGCGGGCAGAACCAGATTATTCCACTGATGCAGACGACCGACAAGGGAAACAGCTGGCGTG
Organism: Sedimentisphaerales bacterium; assembly: GCA_035527845.1. Classification (GTDB taxonomy): domain Bacteria; phylum Planctomycetota; class Phycisphaerae; order Sedimentisphaerales; family Anaerobacaceae; genus JAUWKC01. Next base: position 28,295 of record DATKZT010000037.1, read on the forward strand.
TGGAAGGGCCGTGGGACTGGATCCGGATAAATCCCGAGCAGATGATGAAATATTTCACAGACGGCAATGAGCCGGTGGTGATGTGTTATTTGATAAAGGGCAGGCTGAAATCGAACTTCCCGGACGGTATCTCAGTGGCCGATAAGTCCGAGGAGTCGGGCGAAACGGAGCAGCCAAGCGACAGCAACGATGCGGGCGCAGGCAAGAAGACAAGACATCTTACGGGGCTGGCGGAGGCTTCTTCGGATTGCGCGGTTATAGTTATTTCGGACGTGGATTTTATCAGCGACATGGTTGCGTATCAGAATACGATATTCGGTATGAAGGTGGCGGTGGGGAACAACAGCGACCTTCTTCTGAACTCGATTGAAGATCTCGGGGGCTCGGGGGACCTTATAGGGATTCGCTCGCGCGGCAATTTCCAGCGGCCCTTCGTGAAGGTCGATGAGATCAGGGCCACGGCCGAGAAGGACACGGCGGCGGAGGTCGCGAAGCTGAATGAAAAGAAGGCACGGCTGGAAAGGGAGCTGCAGGATGTGCTCTCTTCGGCCAAGCAGGGCGACGAGGCGCTGATTGCGAAATCGTTCCTTGAAAAGCAGAGAGAGCTCGAGGTTCAGATATTGCAGACGCAGCGTGAGATACATGAGGTTGACAAGCAGAGGTTCGATAAGATCGAACGGCTGGGCAGTATGCTGCAAAATCTAAATACGTGGGCGGCGCCGGCCATCATATTGTTGATAGCCATAGTGCTGAGCATACGGAGAAGTCTGCTGCGGAGGCGCTATGTGAGCCATGCGAGCGATGCGTGAGAAGCCGGGTCCGGCTGGTGGTTTTTCGCAGGAGTTAATAATGAATGACAGGAAACTGATGATACTTGGCATAGTTGCGGGCGTGATGGTTGTGCTTGCCGTGGGTCAGTCGTACCTTTCGAGGATAGAGCCTGCTCAGAAAGGTGGTGAAGGGGGACACCTTATACAGGGGCTTGATCCGGGAATGATTCAGGTTATCGAGATAGGCAAGGGTGACAATCCGGTCAGGCTGGAGCGGCAGGGCGGTATTTTTGTGGCAGCGAATAAGGAGGACTATCCGGCCTCGACGAGCAAGGTCAATGGTTTGCTGACATCCTGCCTTGATATCAAGACTGTGAGCCTGATAACCAGCAATCCGGCCAATCACAAAGAACTGGATGTTGCCGAGGAAAATGCCCAGAATGTGATAAAGTTTCTGGGCGAGGGTGATAAGCTTATTACGGGTATAGTAATCGGTTCGAGCCGGCTTCCGGAGCTTCAGATGGCGAATCGCAGCACTTATGTGCGTCTGATATCGAGCAACGACGTTTATGAGGCGAAAGATGTTCCGCTTCCTGGCGGCACGGTGATGGACTATATTGAAAAGCAAATCGTAAACATTGACGGCGACGATGTGGTAAGGGTCACGGTGACGGGGCCGGACGGCGGTTATACGCTGCGGGCGGCCGACGGAAACGACGGTGACATAATTATGGACAATATGCCTGCGGGCAAAAAATTGAAGGCCGACGATGCCACGTCTTTGTTTTCAGCGTTGTCATATTTCTCTTTCAGTGATGTGAAGAAAGAGGCGCCCCTTGAGCAGGGTGGTCCGACCTTTGACCGTACGTACGTCTGCGAATTGAAGGACGGCATGATGTATGCGTTCGATATAGCCAGGGTGGATGACAAGACGTATGTAAAGTGCAGCGCCGCTTATGCGGGGGATAATGGGAGCCCTGCGGCGTTGCCGGCAGGACTTGGCAGCGATAAGGCCAAGCTCATGCATGAGCGCGCGGCGGATTTCAATGGGAACCACGCCGGCTGGATTTACGAGATTTCCGACTGGAGCGCAAAGAAGCTGACAAAGAAGCCGGCAGACCTTCTGGAGGAAGAGAAAAAGGAGGAAAAGGCCGGTGGGGGAAAGGGGGGGGATTCGTTACCGGCCGAGGGGGCGAGTGAGCCGGCCGCCAGTGGGCAGGCGGAATGAGCGGATGCTCAACAAGGGGGAAACAAAGGCGTCTGCCTGCCACGAGGGTCACATTGTCAGGGAACAGGATATGCCCCGCGATTGAGGTGTTCGGCGTGGGCATGTTTACGGGAGTCAATCTCAGCGAAAGTTTGGGTTGCATATCAGGGTTTAGTTGCTATAATCACGGTGTGGCTGACTTCGTAGAGGAATCATTTTGGTTCTTGATTTTGTGTTTGCAGTTGCGGGTCGCAGGGCCCAGGTCATAATATCCATAAGCAGATAGGGGCAAGTGTGGAATTCGAGGTTTTCAAGAACAGTAAGATTGTTGATGATTTTGCGTTGCGCGGTGCGTATATGTTCGGGACGGACGGGATTGCGACCCGGCGGTCCCAGATTGTGTTCAAAGACGGTATTATCAAATGTACCAAGCCGAATCTGGAAACGGCGGGTCTGGCATTGCTGTGGCCTGTTGACGGTTTTGGCAGCGTGCTGCTGCCTACGACGTGCCTGCCGGAACGTGCGCAGCGGTATAGTCTCAACGTTGAGCTGGCGCGCGCCAAGCTGATGCAGATTGTCACCAAGCAAGAAGACTGGGCGTTCTTCGACAACGTGGGCGATTTGGAGGGCAGTGTGCGGGAGGCGCGGGACCTGTTTATTCGGGCGATTCAAAACATATCAGACGCGCCGCTGGCGTCTCGTTTGGCGGATGAGTCGCTGGAAAAGGCGACGGTTTTCTCAGAGAGACTTGCGATAAAGCAGGCGGAATCGTCTTTATCGGAGCGTGGCCGGAGCCGCGGCTTCAGCCGGGGGTGCCTGGGATGTCAGGTGAATCCGGTGGAGCTGACGAACGCTAAATATGGTGAGCACCTGCTGGACTTGTTTGGGTTTGTGACGGTGCCGGTGAAGTGGTCACAAATTGAGTCTCATCGAGGCAATTACGATTATTCGGTAGTTGATGCGTGTGTTAGTACGCTGGCACGGAAGAGGCTGGCGGTGTGTGCGGGTCCTCTGTTATGTTTTTCGCAGGAACATCTTCCGGACTGGCTTGTTCGCAGCGGGGCGGGCTTTGAGAAGATTCGGGAGATGGCGTACAAATTCGTTTTGCGGACGGTTGCCCGCTATTCGGGGAGTATTCACGCCTGGCGTGTAATAAGCGGGCTGAATGTGTTCAATCATTTTGGTTTCAGCTTCGAGCAGATTCTGGAAATGACACGTATGGCGAGTATGGCGGTGAAGCAAAGGAGCGACCGCTCTCTGAAGATAGTGGAGATCAGCAATCCGTGGGGGGAGTACTATGCTGTGGCTACGAATACAATTCCACCGCTGGTATACATTGATATGGTGGTTCAGAGCGGGATAAGTTTTGATGCTTTTGGGCTGCAGATTCGGATGGGCAAGGATGAGCCGGGGATGCACGTTCGGGATATGATGCAGGTATCGGCGGTTTTGGATTACTTTGGTGGGGTTGGCAAGCCGCTGTACATAACGGAATTGGAAGTTCCGGGTGAGAACGGCTCCGGGTCGCAGGTGTCACAAGAGGCGGGGCTGCGGCATCGGAAGTGGGACCAGTTATGGCAGGCGCAATGGCTTGAGCAGTTCTACAAGATAGCATTGAGCAAGCCGTTTGTCGAGGCGGTGACATATTGTCACCTTACGGATGCGAAGGATAGTGTGTTACCTAACAGTGGGCTGCTGACCGAGCAGGGTGAGCCCAAGAAGTCATTTTTGACTTTGCAGGAATTACAGGGACATATTTTTGGTCGTTGAGTGGTATTCGTGACAGGGCAGGAGTTCGTCGGGAAAGTGCATGACCAGGGACAGGCGTAGCGGTAATGAAGCGAGGCAGGGGCGGATTCAGTCGTTCGGATTTGTCATTTGTGCGTGTTCGTGCGTTTTGCTTTGCAGCCTTTTTGTGGTTTGGGATTCCTGGGGTGTGAGGCAGTGGGATGCGATAGAGCTGTCGGAAGCGATAAATCCCAACGAAGCGGCAGTGGGCAGCTTGGTGAGACTACCGGGCATAGGTATGGGACGGGCCTGTGCGATAGTGTCTTATCGGGATGGGGCGTTTAGAGAAGGCCGGAGTGCGGCTTTTGAGAGTTGCGAAGATTTGCAGAAGGTGAGCGGAATAGGGCCGAAGACGGTTGAGAACATAGCCGAGTGGCTGGAGTTCGAATAGAGTATTTGGGTTTTTGGGGACGAAGAAACCGGGATGGATGAGTGGGAAATAGACAGGCCGCTGGGACAGTGCTGGGGTACACAGAAGAAGATTGAGCCCGGTCAGGAGTACTTCGCGGCGTTGGTGGAGACCGAGCAGGGCTTTGAGCGGCGTGATTTCTGTGCGGATTACTGGCAGGCGGCGAAGCCGGAGGTGTTCTGCTATTGGAAGACGAAGCTTCCGCAGCCTGGGCGCAAGAGGCAGATATTCGTCGATGAAGAGATGCTGATGGCGTTTTTCGAGCGGCTTGGAAGTGAGACGGAGCAGGAGAAGATAAACTTCCGGTTTGTGCTGGCTCTGGTTCTGATGCGGAAGCGACGGCTGAAATATGATTCGTCGAAGACGGAGGGGGATGGCGAGGTGTGGCGTCTTCGCGTGGTGGGCGGCGACCGGGATTACGTGGATGTGGTGAATCCGCATCTTGACGAGGAGCAGATAAAGCAGCTTCAGTCGCAGATGGGGGAGATATTGCAGGTTGAATTGTAAGTTTGTTGCTATTTTTTGCTGGGGTGGCGAGGTGCCTGCACGGATTGGGAATTGTTGGTAAATGCGGATAGGACATGTCATTTTTGTTGCCGGTGGGTCATTGATTCTTGCGGGGTGCGGGCCGAAGATGGAGGAGCCGGTGCGGGTTTGTCCGGGGAAGTCGGATGTGCTTTATTCATTGTCTGCGCTGAGGTCACAGTCGGAGAATGCGGTGGGATTGAAGGCTCGTGGGCAGTGCCGGTTTGAGTTCTATGAGAAGGACAAGCTGCGGAAAGAGAACTTGACGGTTCGCGTGTGGATGAACCCGCCGGATGAGATATACGTTCAGGGTGACGCGTCGGTGGTTCCCAAGGCGGTGATTCTGGGTTCGAACGCGGAAGAGTTCTGGCTGGCGGTCAGGCCGAAAGAGGTCAGCACGTACTGGTGGGGCAGGTGGTCGGAGCAGGGCAGTGTCGGCAAGGTGAAGATTGACCCGCGGGTTGTGCTGGAGGCGTTCGGGGTGGTGGAAGCCGAGTATGGACGGGATTGGTCGCTTTCGACGGAGGGGCCTTTCGATGTGCTCACGCAGCGAAGCAAAGAAGGGGCGGTGGTTAAGAAGGTTTATGTTTACAACTGCGATTACCGGGTGTCGAGGATCGAGTATTATGATGAGGCGGGGCAGGCGGTGGTGGAAGCGGAGCTGAGGAATTATCGGGAGGCGTCGGATGGGTTTTGGGTTCCGAGGGTAATAAGCATTGCGGAGCGGTCGAGCGGCAGAAAAGGTGATTCGATTCGCATCAGGCTGAGTGGGGTGGAGCCGTTCGAGTTCACTGACGAGGCGCGGAGCAAGATATTCGGTCGTCAGGCGCCGCGGGGTTTCAAGCACGAGTTCAGAATCGTTGACGGGGAGCCGGTGTCGCAGGGGCGGTGACGATTTGCAGATAAGGGGACGGCATTATGGGTAGAACGGCCTTGAGGCAGAGAACGCGAGAGGGGCTGCTGCTCTTGGATGGTGCGATGGGGACGCAGTTGATTGCGCGGGGAATCGAGGCGGGCAGGTGCAGTGATTATTTGAATATCGAGTCGCCGGAAGTTGTTATTGATGTTCATAGCGCGTATTTTGCGGCAGGCAGCGATGCGGTTCTGACGAATACGTTCGGGGGCAATCGGTATGCGTTAGGCCGGCACGGATTTGGTGATAAGGTCGGAGAGATAAACAAGGCCGGGGCCGAAGTGGCTCGGGGTGCGGCGGGTAACGAAAAATATGTTCTCGGTGACATCGGGCCGAGCGGGGAGTTTCTGGCGCCTTTGGGGACATTGAAGGCCGAGGAATTGAAAGAGGCTTTTGCCGAGCAGGCAAGAGGGCTTCTGGCAGGGGGGGTGGACGGGTTTATTATCGAGACGATGACTGCACTGGAGGAGATAGAGGCTGCGATTGAAGCGGTGAAATCGGTCAGCGGCGATAGGCCGGTGTTTGCGTCGATGGCTTTCGATACTGCGGGCGGGGATTACCGAACGATGATGGGCGTCGGTGTTGAGGCGGCGGTTTCGAAAATCGTCTCGTTGGGAGTAGATGCGGTAGGATTTAACTGCGGCACGGCGTCACTCGATGAATATATAGAGTTGGCGGGCAAGTTTGTTTCGGCGGTAAAGGCGACAGGTCAGGATGTAATGATTCTGGCTGAGCCTAACGCTGGCAAGCCGGAATTGGTTGAGGATAAAGCGGTCTACAATGTGTCACCGGAAGATTTTGCGGCGGCGGCGGAGAAGATACACTCGGCGGGTGTGACCATCATTGGCGGCTGCTGCGGAACGGGCCCGGAGCATATTCATGCGGTGAGCAGAAAGGCTGGTGAGGGGTGACAAAGTAAAGTGCCGCGGTGTGGGCTGTTTGTTTAGGACCGACGTAAGGAGAAGCGATAGATGATGAGAGTCGTGTCATTGACGTTGGTTGTGTGGATTGGGGCGGTGGCATTGGCGGGCGAGGTCGTGCCTAAGCAGGATCAATCCCGACTATTCGAAAGATGGCAGGAATTGTCGCGGGCACGTGTCAAGACCGGAGCCAAAGCTTTCGTGCAGTCCTTGAGTGAAGAGGAGCTTGTGCTTGCGGTCCGTCAGGCGCATGAGCACCTGGTCGAAGAAAAGAGTGGTTCTGACTCAGATTCGGTAGTGGATACAGACTGGTCGCGAAAAGCTTCGTTCTATTTGCGGGATTTCGTCAGGGGCTACTTCAAGAAGAGTGTCGATACCGAGCCGGCACCTTTTTGGGAGATGGCAACTGATAAGAAACTGGATACGGATTTTCGGATGGCACTTGTCCGCCTGGTTGGTGTTGCCCGTAGAAAGCGGTGGAGGCCGGCTTCACAGGGTAGTGGAGATGATTTCGATATTCTGCTGGGTATCATGAAGGATACCAACGAGCTATTTGGCCTGCGACGGGAGGCTGAGGACTGTGTGGAGGGGTTGCTTGGTGAGCGGTATTATGCAATCAGGAAAGGTCACACGGAATTAAGCGGTCTTGGTTTAAATTACATGTTGGCGGTTTCTTCTGAAGCTGTTCCGGCGCGGACTAAAGAGGAGATTGTGTTGCTGGCGGAGAAGTACAACTGTTTTTTGCGAGCGGTCATTTTGTTGACGAATGAAAAACTGAGCTTCTACGAAAGGCTTGAGCGCTCTATTGCACTGGCCGAATACAAGGAAAAGGGACTGATAACTGAGCCTGTGCTTATTGGAGAGGTTGAGCAAGCCATTGGAAGAATATCGTTAAGTGAGCAAGATTTCATTTCGGCCTTGCGGCAAAATTATGAGGAGTTCGTCAGGATGAAGTCGTCCGCAAAGGAGGAGCCTGAACATGGATGGGCGGCTGCTGCTGGTTATTCTCCTGCAGCCGGGTATGTCCAGCACTATTTCAGGACGGATGCTAATCGGAGTCCGGAACCTTTTTTGGAAATGGCTGCCGATAAATCGCTGGATGTCGATTTCCGCAAGGCACTATTGGATATGCTCGAAGACAACGATTTTTACAACCTTCGTCCAGAGCATTTGGAGGTTTTCTCTGGATCTTTGCTTGGGATTGCAAACGACGCTTGCGAGGAGAAGCATTTGAGGAAGGAGGCGCGCGACGCACTGCGCAGCAACGTTGGGAGGCTTTATGTGCAGATTCGCAACGATGAGCCAGCTTTGAGAGAGGCCAAGCATTTAAGCAAAGGGATGGCGGTACCTCCAGAAAAGATTTCTGCGAGGAACAGGGTGTTTCTTGAGGCCCTGGCCCAGGTATATAAAAAGCTCGACGAGGCTGGTGATTGAGCACAAACTGAAGGAGCGAAAAAACGATGGAACGGATAATCTGGATAGCGTTGTGGCTTGCCCTTTTGTGCTGCGGGTGTCATGGGCCCGCGGAGCAATCTTCAGGCGGGCTTTTTACGATGAGCTGGGAGAATGCGTTTAGTTGGGATGATGCTCCCGATTTCGGCAGCGAAAGGCTCGATAAGGAGACGTCGCGTTTTTCGAAGGTTCAGGCTGCCGGGTCCCTACAGCATTACTTCCCTGACGGACGGATTAGTGTTGAACTGGGCCAGAGCAGGGGAGAGGCGGCGGCGGCAAGAATTGCCGAGGCAGTGGGCCGGCAGATATTCAAGGATGAGAAGATGTATCGGATGAAGTTAGTGCAGCGCTGTCGTTTCGGATACTATGCATATATAGACTGGGGCGTGCGTGAGGAGAAATATACGGGTCACTATGTGAAGCTGATGGTCGATCTCGACAAGCAAATAATATGGTGGATCATGTGCAGCTAAGACTTGATCTATGGGGCAGGACCGAGGAGCGCGGCGATTTGGACTGCGTTACGGTTTACCTACGAGGTAATTGAGGACAAAAGGCGGCGAGGTCCGGTTCGTTGATGATGTTGGCGGGGGCTCAAGAGTATCGCAGGCGGGATTCCAATTGGGATGTGCGGGAGTGGCTCGCGACGCGGCGGTGAGGACGGCAAGATCCTTTAGTGTGGTGATTGTTCGAGCGGCAATTCAGGCGCTTCGATTGAGGTGGTTTCCTGCTCGGGTTGACCTGGAAGTGGTCCGCAGGGCAGGCTTTCCATGGTCAGGCGGATTTCTTCCTGGAGTATGGGGTCGAGCTGTTCGAAGGTTTTCTCGACCCAATGGCCATCCTGACGCTCTTTGCGAAGGACGAATTGGCCTTTGTCCCAGACCGTGACACAGAGCAGATGTCCGTTGGGGTCGTACTGTTTCCATTCGCTGTCCTTTCTTCCTTCGTGCCATTGGCCTTCCTCGGTGACGGTATCATCCCACGAGTACCAAACGGCCTTGCCGTGATAGAGGGATTTGTCGGGTGCAAGTTCGGCTTCGGAGTCCAGCTTGCCAAAAATAAAAGTCTGCTCCTTTCGGGCGGTCTGGCCGTCGGGTTTTTGGTATTCGACAATCTTTGTTTCGTAAGGTCTTTTCTCAAACATGGAAATTGCCGCAGCCCCGATTACCGCCACGAAGGAAAAACAGAACGAGAACAGATACACGCCGAGCAGCAGGAGCGTTGCGGGGATTCGCGGGGGCCGCACGTGCATTCGCTCCCAGACCTGTTTTGTGTAACCGGCGACGGCCTTGAGGGTGAGTCGGGCGGTAAATTTCTGCCGGATTTTGTCAATGATTTGTTCGACAATTTCAGGAGGGATAGTATCGGTTTGTAGGGGTCCGGGCGGCGGCGTGTCCGTATGTGACGGCTCGGCGGCAGCAAGGTGGGGCTTGAGCTGGTTGGCGATAGCGGCGACCTTGAAGGGAAATTGTGCGCCGATGAGTGCGAACAGACCGAAAGCGGCGAGCAGCCAGGCCTGAATGAGGAGTCCGAGGCCGATGAGGGCAAGGGCCGCCAGAACGCTGAAGAGCAGCTCGATATATCGGTTTCTGGAGAAGAGGACCTCGTGCAGGAATCTTCCGCCGTCGAGGGGAAAGAAGGGCAGCAGGTTGAAGGCGTTTATAATCAGGAACATTATCATCATCTGTTTGTAAAGAGCGGTTTTGGTTACGAGGTATACGATGGCAAAGACAATGCCGAGGAAGATGCCTGGCAGGGGGCCGAGGAGGGCGACGACGGCCTTTTTGTAGGCGGGGACATCGTGGCTTTGGCCGGAGACGGCGGCGCCGAAGAAGGGTATGAAGAACATCTGGACGTTTTTGTATCCGAAGAGGCGCATGCCGATGAAGTGTCCGGCCTCGTGTATGAGTAAGACGAGGATTATAATCAGCACGTCACGGACGCCGCTTTCAAACAGGCCAAGCTGAAAAAAGACCACAAGAGTGACCAGTAAAATCAGCAGGTTATTGATCCAGTGTTTTTTGTGGGACTTTTGCTTTTCAATCTCGGCGAGCACCTGCTCGGTGGTGAAGGGTTCACCTTTAGCATCCTTTTGCCGGCCGTCGTTATTTTGCAGTAGATTCTCTATCATGTTTCTCCCCGGCCATAGATTTTTCTGAAATCCGGCCTTTGCTAAGCTTTATGCAGGATGTTTGCGATTTGGTCAATAGTTTTTTTGGTAGCGCCCTGGTTTTTTCTTATGACGTCTCGGCCATTTTCGGCAATTGTCCGGGCGAAGTCGGGTTCGGTGAGGCATTTCTGCATCGCATCGAGCAGCTGCTGGGCGTTTCTTACGAGAATTGCGCCCCCGTCTTTGAGCAGGTCGTCTACGGTCTGCTGGAAATTGAAGGCGTGCGGGCCGAAGATGGTGGGTTTTCCGAGGGCGGCGACCTCGATCATATCGGAGCCGCCCATCGGCACGAGTGAGCGGCCGACAAAGACTACGGCGGCGAGCGAGTAGAACTTTCGCAGGTCGCCCATGGTGTCACCGAGGATGACCGCTTGCCTGGAGATTCTTCGCTCCGCTTCGCTGCGCTCAGAATGACAAGGGGTAGTGTCCCCGCGGATGGCCTGTGCTTTGTGTGGCGTCGAGGCGTCTTTGTCTTTGACGGAACTGTAGCGGACGAGGTCGAAGTCAGCATCGGTGATAAGCTGGGCGACTTCGTCGAATCTTTCGGGTTTGCGCGGCACGATTGCCAGTCGCAGGTCGGTGAATCGGTTCTGCTGTTTGAGTTCTTTATAGACATCGAGGAGTATCTTTTCCTCGTCGTTTCCGGTGCCGCCGGCGACCCATAGTGTGTCATCTGGTTGGATGTTAAGCCGGGCGGCGAGGGCGTCGGCGCCTTCGACCTTGTCGGTTACCTGGGCGGTGTCGTATTTGAGTGAGCCGGTGACAATTATTCTTTCGTCGGGGCAGCCGATTTCTTTGAAGCGCTCGGCGTATTCATCGGTTTGGGCGAGGACGAGGGTGACCTTTCGGAATATGGCTTTGGCGATGGGCTTTATTCTGCCGTATCGGCGGACGCTTCTTTGAGTGATTCTGCCGTTTACAACAACGACGGGGATATTGAGTCGGCGGGCGGTGGAGACGAAATTGGGCCAGACTTCGAGTTCCATCAGCAGGCATATTGCGGGACGGAGGTTTGCGAAGGCGCGGCGGACTACCAGGCTGAAATCGAGCGGGAAGTAGAAGACAGAAAGGTCGGCACCATAAAGGGTGTTGGCGCGGGCGAAGCCGGTATCGGTGGTGGTGCTGATTACGATTTCAAGGCTCGGGAGTTTGTTTTGCAGCTCTTTGACGATGGTTTTTGTGGCGTTGACTTCTCCGACGCTGACGGCGTGGAGCCAGATGCATTTTTTTTCGGGGTGTTTGCGTGTAATTTTGCCGAATCGCTGGGCCCAGCCTTTGCGGTAGCGGCCTTGTCTGATCATCCGGTAGATGACCATCGGGCTTATGGCGAGCCCGGCAAGCAAATATACGAAATCTATTATCAGTCTCATGTGCAGCCTGTGCGAATAATAACGACACAATGATATTTGCAAACGGTGCGTGTGTCAAACGGCAGGTCACTGGAAAGATATGTCGCCAATGGTGGTGAGGGCGATTTGCCAGGTAAGTCCGTGAAAAAGGAGAAAGATTCTGATAGTATAGAGTCGAATCGCAGATAAGTTGTGCTGCAAAATGGAAAAACAGGATTAGGTGATATGGAGAAAATCATGTTCTATAAGGGTTCGAACGGTAAATATCGGGCAGGAAAGCGCATAACGCGTCGCGGTTTTATGAAGGGTGCGGGGGCCGCGGGTTTATCTTTTACTATTATGAAACCTTCGAGCGTGCGGGGGACGGAGGCCAATTCACGCGTAGAGGTCGGCTGCATCGGGCTGGGAGGGCGTGGAAGCCTGATTGCGGGGATGCTCAAAGAGCACAAGGGCTACGAGATAACCTCGCTTGCCGACTACTTCCCCGGGGTTTCGACAGAAGGCGGCGAGAAGTTCGGAGTTGCTGAAAAGCGCTGCTTCAGCGGTCTGTCCGGGTATCAGAAACTCATCGGCAGCAAGGTGGACGCGGTATTTTGCGAGACGCCGCCGTATTGTTTCGGCGAGCACGTAACCGCGGCTGTCAATGCGGGCTGTCACGTGTATCTTGCAAAGCCGGTGGCCTGTGATGTGCCCGGCTGTCTGACGATTGCGGAAATGGGCAGGAAGGCCACGCAAACGAAGAAGGTATTCCTGGTTGATTTTCAGATGCCTACGGACCCGTTTATCATCGAAGCTGTCAGGCGCGTTCATGATGGGGATATCGGGCCGGCTGGCATGATGAGTTCTTTCTATACCGACGACGGCTTCAGAGACCCGCCCAAGACTGAGACCATTGAGAGCAGGCTGAGGAATCTGATCTGGGTCAACGATGTTGAGCTTGGCGGCGGGATGATCGTCAATGCTGATATTCATGCGATTGATGCCGCCCTCTGGATTGCGGGAGCGAGGCCGGTCAGTGCAATGGGGTGTTCGCGGGTTGGAAAGTCCGACGCCCATGGCGATACCGCATACGTCTATTCGCTCACATACCAGTTTGAGAACGGGCTGATAATGAATCATCAGGGGGAGCATCTGAGAAACACCAAGGGTTTCAGCTGCGGCTGCTTCGCTTACGGTACCGAGGGCTATCTCGAAGCCAATTATCAGGGCAAGGCATGGGTCCACGGGAATAAAGAATCATATCGAGGCGGCGAAGTGACGAACCTGTATGTCGAGGGCATAAAGCGAAACCTGGACAAATTCTATAACAGTATTGTGGGCGGCATTTATGATAACCCGACCGTGGAAACAAGTGTAAACAGCACGCTGGCAACCATCCTGGGGCGTCAGGCGGCGAGGAGAAATACGAGGGTGACCTGGGACGAGATGATAAGAGAAAATGAGAAAATCGAAGTGAATTTAACCGGCTTGAAAGCATAACGAAGGAACATGTAAATGAACTGCACTACCAGCACCATCTGCCGGGCAATAGCAATTGTTGGCGCACTATTGCTGCCGGGCGTTCAGTCAAACTCGTTCGGAAGCACCGGGGCGAACTCCGGCTATAGCTGGCAGCGGACGGACAGCTCAATTGCGCTGCTGAGCTCGAAGAAAATTGTCTGGCAGCTCAATTATAGCAAACAAGAGGGTCAGCCCTACTTTCACCCGTTGTCCATTACTGACGGCACGGTATTGACTTCGCTCAGGCCGACAGACCATCCCTGGCACAAGGCGTTATGGTTTTCCTGGAAATACATCAACGGCGTAAACTACTGGGACCCTGAAGTGCCTGAGGGACGCACCGAAGTTGTGGACGTCACTGTGAGAGCCGGGGCGGATTACTCGGCCCAGGTTGAAATGGACATCCGTTACCATCCCCCTCAAAAGTCTTCCGTGGTCACCGAAAAACGAACGCTTGCAGTTGGTGCACCGGATGGAAGCGGCTGTTATTACATTGACTGGCGCAGCATTTTCACAGCAGGGGCGAAGGACGTGCTGCTCGACCGCACCGGTATCCCCGGTGAGAGAAATGGCAAGTCATACGGTGGTTACGCAGGGCTTTCGCTGCGCATGGCAGAGTGTGCAAAAGATTGGCAATTCCTTTGCAGAGAGGGAACGCTGGAGCCTGAGAGTCGTGGCAGCAAGGCCCGCTGGGTGGATTTCAGCGGCAAGGTGGCAGAAGGCAGGTCGGCCGGCGTTGCCGTTTATGATCACCCGGGCAATCCACGCCACCCATCGAGCTGGTGGCTTTCGGGTTTGATGCCGTATTTCAGTCCGGCGTTGCTATTCGACAAGCCATATACGTTGCCTGCGGGAAAGACCCTGACTTTACGTTATCGCATTTTCGTTCATGCAAGCCGCGCAGACAAAGATATGTTGGAAAGTGAATGGAAAGAACTTGTCTCATCGAACAATTCCCATCAGAACTTTTCAAAGACGGATTATTCTTATCGGGCGGTTGATATTGCAGCACTTCGCAAGGGGTTTGAGAAGCCGCCGATGGAGGCGGGGCCGTGGGTTTACTGGTTCTGTTTTGATAACGCGATCACGAAGGAGGAGATGGAGCGTGAAATCGAGGAGATGGTTGCGGAGGGGATTGCGGGTGCGGAGCTTCGTTTCGTTGAGTTTGCGTGGTGGCGCAAGAAAGAGGTCGTCGATAAGGAGCTTGAGCTGTCGCACCACAAGCGGCTGGAATATCTGTCGGATGAGTTCGTGGATGTTCTCGCACATGCGTGTTCGGTGGCGGAGCGGCACGGCTTTAAGCTTTCTATCAATATGGGTATGGGCTGGCCTCCGGGGGGGACATGGATTACGGATGAATATCGTACACGAAAGCTGGAGACGAAGGTCACTGTGGTGGAAGGTCCGAAGCGCATCGGGGAAGAACCTAAAATAAGTGTGCCGGCCGATGCTAAGGTTTTTGCATGGCAGTTGGATGAACAAAAGGAAAAGTGCGTATTGGCCGAGAGTTTCATCGACCTTACAGGCCGGGTCAGATTCCGCGGGCAGGAAGGGTCGCTTTTCTGGAATGCGCCGGAGGGAAGGTGGCTTATATGCACATTCCGGCTGGGCTATGGAGGCGGCCTGGACAAGGCTTACGGGTATCCGGCGGACCCGGGGTCCGAGAAGGCCATCAGGTTTCATCTGAATTATTTGTTCGGGAAGATTGAACCGAAGCTCGGCAGGTATTTCGGGACAACACTGACGGAGGTTGCGTCAGACAGTTGGGAGTATGACGGCAGGCCTTACTGGACAGCGGGGATGGATGAGATGTTTGCGAAGCTGCATGGATACGAGCTTGCGCCGCGGATGTATGCGCTGGCGGGATATGGCGGAGCTGAACGTGAGAAGATTATGGCGGACGTGGATAGGGCGGAGCAGCAGCTTGTTCTGGAGAATTTCTTTATCTGCGCCAGAGAGGTGCTTAACGCGCACGGGTTGTGTCACCGGCCGCAGGCTTACGGAAGGGGACTGAGCAGGGATTTGTTCGAGGCGTACAGCAATTGTGATGTCCCCGAGATAGAAGAGGGGGTTTATTGTCCCGAAGCGGTGTGGGTATCTCATACTCAGGGCAAGCCGATAACCTCGGTGGAGGGGATGACGTTCATGAGCAGGCATGTTAACGATTTGATTCATCCTGTTTTCGGCGACGAGCAAAAAGCATACGGGCTTGATGAGCCGCGCGGGGCGTGGGAGACGAATCCTGCGATGCTGCGGTGGTTCAGTAACGCCCATTATGCCCGCGGGGTCAATCGGGTGCAGATGCACAGTTTCGGGTATTCGCCGGATGGTGTGCCCCTGCCGGGCTGGCGTATGTATGCCGAGATACACCTGAATCGCAACGTTCCGTGGTGGAGGTATATGAAGGAGTACAGCGCATGGGCGAGACGGATTCAATGGGTGCTTCAGTCGGGCCGGCCGGTGGCAGACATCCTTGTTTATCCAATCGAAGGGGCTCGGGGGGACGGACCCCATAACAAGCGAGGGGAGCAGCAGCCGGTGTCGGCGATGAACTGTGTGGATGCCGCAAGTACTTACACTTTCGGCAGAATGTGGGAAAGTGACGACAATCGGTACGAAGTTAAGAACCTTTGTCTTCTGGGTGACATAAAGACGCGCAAAGAGGCGGAGAAGGTTGACCGGATGATCAGGAAAGGTGTGAAAGTGACATATTGCGGCGTGGAACCGGACAAGTGGACGGCGTTTCGGGCACATGAGGGGCCGATGGTTGACGGGCTTTCGGAGAGCATTAAGAAGGCCCTGGATAGCGGAACGATAGTCGATGGACGCAAGGAGGGCTGGAAGCAGGCTGTTCGAAGTGCCCGTTCGGTCAGATGGTATCCCGAGGAGGCGGTGCTGACATATCTTCACAGGCGCGTCGAAGGGGGAGAGGTCTATTTCTTGATGAACTGCGGTGCGGAATTCAACGGGGAAGTTGAATTCGCCGAGAGGGGGCTCATCCCTGAGATATGGGATGCAGATACGGGAAAGAAAACTGTGTGCGGTCAGTGGAGGCTCTGCGATGGAAAGGTGCGCGTGAAGGTGCGGCTGGGACACCTTGAATCGGCTGTGGTGGTGTTCACTGAGGGCCCGCTGGCGCTTCATGTCACCGAGTGCGAGGGGGCGGATATAATTAGGGATGAGGATGGAAAACTGTATGCACTGACTTCAGGAGGGCAACCGTGCAGAGTGCTTTTATCCGACGGGCGTGTGAAGGACTTGAATGGCGGGACACATAAGGAAGTTGATCTCGACGAGGGATGGACGCTTTGTGCGAGCGACGGCAATGGAGTTGGTATCAAGGGCAAGGTGGAGATCAAACTTGATAAGCTCCAATCGTGGAGGCAGATAGGCGAGCTTCGCAACTACAGCGGTACGGGCAGTTACGAAATTTCGTTCGATGTCGGTGCGGAAATGCTGAGAGACGATTTAATGGCAGAGCTTGATCTCGGCAGGGTGTATGAAGTGGCGGAGGTCTGGCTGAACGGCAAGAGGGTCGGCGTGAGCTGGTATCGGCCTTATAGGGTTGATATAACGGGGCGTTTGAATAAGGGGCGGAATGAGCTGAGGGTCGATGTGACGAATATCCTGAAGAATAACCTTTCGGATGGAGAGTATTCTCACCCGTCGGGGCTGCTTGGCCCGGTTAAGATTCGGGGGATTTTGAAGGTGCTGCTGAGTGAATAATCCGGGCCGACACAGGCCTGAAGTAATAGTCAGCAAGAGGCAAGTCGGCCAGGACACTGTTTGTGAAATAATTGAGCGTATTTCGTTTCTGCGTCGATAATAATGATTATAGGGAATCATAACTACTGTTACGGCTGAGAGAGTTGAGCCGTCTCATTCGCGCAGCCATCGGATCGAACGGCGTGCAGCAGGCCCTGTGAACATAGAAAGAGGTATAATCAAATGAAATTAGTGAGCAAGGGTATAGTGGCGGCTGTAATTATTTCTGTGTGTGTATCGGCCGTGGTTTTCCTGGGCCGTAAACACCCATTCTCACTCAATGAAAAAAAGACCCAACCTGCCAAAGAACAAGTGCTGCACACAACAGGACCCATAGGCAACGACAAAACTTCTGAAGTTGTCATTGCAAGTAATACTATAGCAGATGCACGTTTCGAAGAATTTGTCCAATGGACAGGAGAGGAGATAGCAAGTGATGCCAGAAACAGAACTGATTTGTTTCTAAGAGAACGTGATCCTCGGCAGTTTGTGACAACGAGCTGGGAAACCGGGGCGCCGTACACAGAGGTAAAGCGTATCTATAAACCGGACTCACTTCCGGCGTTCTATGCTCTTCTCGAGGATGAGCACTATGCGCCGTATTGGTCGCAGATCGCCAGGATAATAAGCTTTATCGGCGATGACGAGAGATCGGTGCCAGTCATATTGAGTTGTGTCACTCGAGCGGATGATTGGACGTCGCTGGATGACTGGCATCTGAGCCACAGGCTTGGACAAAAGATTGCATCCATCAAATGGATTGGTCTGATTGGTGGAGAAGAGGCCGATAAAACGTTGAGGCAGGCACTGACGCCTGATGGCGCCAGGGAGCTTATAAAAGAATGGATTGATGGCCCTTTGCCAGAGTGGACCACAGCATCCTGGGAAAAGGAGCCGCAAGGCCAACTTATACAGACAATCCAAGGGTGTGCGGCAATGGGGATCGTATACTCCCAGAACCAACAGAGCATACGACTGGTGGAAGAGCTGTACGAGAAGCTAAATACGGAACGAGTCCTCCGTAAGAGAGGTCATACACTCTGGTCAAGGGTGAAAGAGGCAATGGTAAATCACTACTTGATAGAAGCCATAGGAATTGAGGAGTACTGTAAGCTCTTGGGTGGTGACGGAGAGAAGTACTGGCGTGCGATTACCCCATATCGCGAGAGGGAAGATCAGAGGTATGATTAGCCGGAATTTTCCGGTTAAGGCGCCTGTAATAAGGGTTTAGACAATACGTGTATTTTCGCGGTGCCTGGCAGAATAGTACTGGACTGCAATGAGCAAGGCTATAGTGACGGCTGTAATTATTTCTGTGTGTGTATTGGCTGTCGTTTTCATGGGGCGTAAACACCCGTTGTCACTCAATGAAAGAAAGACCCAACCTGCCAAAGAAAAACTGCCTCGCACAACAGGACCCATAGGCAACCACAAAACTTCTGAAGTTGTCATTGCAGGTAATACTATAGCAGATGCACGTTTCGAAGAATTTATCCAATGGACAGGAGAGGAGATAGTAAGGGATTCCAGAAACAGAACTGATTTGTTTCTAAGAGAACGTGATCCTCGGCAGTTTGTGACAATGAGCTGGGAAACCGAGGCGCCGTACACAGAGGTAAAGCGTATCTATAAACCGGACTCACTTCCGGAGTTCTATGCTCTTCTCGAGGATGAGCACTATGCGCCGTATTGGCCGCAGATGGCCAGGATAATAAGCTTTATCGGCGATGACGAGAGATCGGTGCCAGTCATATTGAGTTATGTCACTCGAGCGTATGATTTGGTGTCGCTGGATGGCGAGGATCTGGGCAGGAGATGTGCCGGAAAGATTCAATCAATCAAATGGATTGGACTGATTGGCGGAGAAGAGGCCGATAAAACCTTGAGGCAAGCGCTGACGCGTGATGGCGCCAGGGAGCTTATAAAAGAATGGATTGATGGCCCTTTGCCACACTGGGCCTCAGCATCCCGGGACAATAAGCCGCAAGGGCGACTCATAGAGAAAATCCAAGGGTATGCGGCGATGGGGATCGTATACTCCCAAAACCAACAGAGCCTACGACTGGTGGAAGAGCTGTACGACAAGGCACATACGGAGCGAGTCCTCAATAACAGAGGTTCTACACTCTGTTCAAGGCTGAGAGAGGCAATGGCAAATCACCACTTGATAGAGGCCATAGGGATCAAGGAGTACTGTAACCTATTGGGCGGCGACGGAGAGAACTACTGGCGTGCGATTACCCCATACCGCGAGGCGGAGGAACGAAGGCATGATCAGGGGGAATCTACCGGTTAAGGCGCCTGTAATAAGGGTTTAGACAATACGTGTATTTTGCCGGCGTGCCTGGCAGAATAATACCGGCCTCATTTGATAAGGGGCCTTGTGCGGAACATACAGGGATCCATGATGGCGTCGGCGTAAATGTGGCCGGCCGGCGAATTGGAAAAGGACCCATCTGTGGGCTTGAGATTCTTCGCTTCGCTCAGAATGACAGTTCCTTTCCGTTTGCGCGGGTAATTCGGAGGGGCTCCGCTATAGAGCTGTTTAGTTGCAGGACTGGAGCCAGTATTGGGCGATCTTCGCGAAGTCTTTGAAGTTGACGTCGCCGTCGCCGTTTACGTCGGCGAACAGAGGCGGAGTGCTTTCGAGCCACTGGTCTGCCAGGATGCGGATGTCACCGTAGCCGACGGGGTAAATGGCGTCGAGGTTGGCGGCGTCGCAGGGTGTGAGCGGTGGGGTGATGGTGACTTTGATGGGGCCGGCGCTATCGGCGCTGTAATTGTTTGCGGCGCGGGCGTAAAATCTGGTGTACTCTCCGGCGGGGCCGACGGCGTGGACGTTAATAGTGGCCTGGCAGGTCTGGCCGGGGTCCATGTCGGGATTGGTGCATGGCACGGGGTGTTCGTCGGTTGTGTATAGAATCGCGGGGCCGATGGTTTGCGGCAGGTCGCCGGCGTAAGCGCCGGGCTCCGACACCATGGCGCGAATCATAAGGTTTCCGCAGAAATCGCATAGTTCCGGCAGAAGCCAGCACAACTGGCAGTAATAGTCGAGGTTGAACCAGCCTTGGGAGGGGAGGTAGCCGTAGCTGCGGGTGTACGCCGTGCCGGTGGTATCGAAGCCTACCTGGTTGTTTTGAGTTCCCTGGAGCTGCCGCCAGCCGATATAGAAGCTGCCGCTGTTGATGATGATGTTGTGATCCAGCAGGTTGATATCGAACCAGGCTACTTCCCCGGCGGGAGATGTCACGACGGGATCGACGACGAAAGGCGTTACGAGATTGGTGTTGGGCATCCCTCCGGAACCGTCGTCGTCCCAGACGTGCAGCTCGAACGGGTAAGTGGTTTCATCCCATACATAGAAGCGTGCGGTTATCAGTTGGGTGGGATAGGTGGTTGGGGTGATTTTTACGGCGAGATAACCGTCGGTGGAGCCTATGTCGCCGTAGTCCTCGGCGGTGGCGTCGTCGTATTTGAGCTCTTTGGGCACATTGAGGCTCAGACCGATGTTGACGTCGGGACATTCGGCGTCGAGGCACTGGACGCCGGCCTGGACGGTGAAGGAGCTGTTCTTGGGTGCGGTGAAGTCGGAGGTCGGACTAATAAGGTAGCTGTCGAGACGGCCCCAGGGGATGTTCCAGTTGATGGTTTCGACATCGGTATTGTCGTCGGAGTCGGCTGCGGTGACGTTGATTTGCCACTGGCCGGAGTCGGCGATGGTGAGGTTGGTGTTGTAAGTGAAATAGCCGGCGGAGTATGTTACCGCGTTGTCGACGAAGTTATGGTCATCGGGGACATTTCTTAGTTTGAGCCAGACGGTTGGCGTCTCCTGGAGGTCGGTCGCGTCGATCCTTATCTGCTGGAGATTGTCACCGTATTGTGCATTACGGCAGTCCTGCCAGGTGGAGTTTATCATACAGTCGATATTGTTTATGACGGGCAGGTTGGCGTCGAAAACATCGACGACGAGGTGGTCGGAGAGTCCGGTTACGCCCACATTGTTTGTGGCCTTTACGCGGATGGTGAACAGGCCGTTCTCGGCGGGCAGGATGTTCCACTGGGCCAGGCCGCTGGTGCTCTGGGACTTGAGGTACACGTTCAGCGAGGGCGGGTACGACCCTGCGTTGGCGTCGATGGCGAAGAGGTCGTTTTCGTTTTGCTCTTTGATGAGGAAGGCGATGTTCGGCACACCGGCGGCCAGTGCGTCCTCAACGGCGGGCTTTACGTTTACCTGTCTTAGGCCGGTGCTGTCGCAGGCGAAGGTCTTTATCGGATTGGTGAGGCTGGAATAGTCGGCGTCCTCTGCGTTGTAAATCATGTAGCCCGGGGTACAGGCGTCGTAGGTGCTTTTGACGAGGTGAATCTCGGCGGTGGCATCGACGTTGGGCTCGGTGACATAGACGTTGAGGGTGGCCGAGTCGACCTCGGCGCCGGCGGGCAGGGTAGAGACGTCGAACTTGACGTAATACCTGTTTATGCTGTCGTTGTTGGGGTCGAGCTGATACTCGGCGATTACCTCGATATCGTTGAAGGTCAGATACTCGAATTCGTCCACGTCGTGCGAGACGAGCTTGATATAGCTGGTTCCGCCGGGGTTAAGGTCGGCGAGGACGGCCGGGTCATCTGAAATGAACCAGCAGTCGGGGGGCGGGAGCTCACCGCCGCCGCCCTCGGGTGGGACGCAGTCGCCGATGATATGTAGGTTGTCACCATTGGCGTTGGAGGAATAGACGTACCAGCCGACATAAGGCGGGTACCAGAAGTTGACGACGAGGTAGTTTTCCATTCTGACCTTTATCCGGCTGAGCTGGCCGGCTGGGATCTGGAACTCATAGAGCTTTTCGGCGTTCTCGTAGATGGCGCCGAGCCCGTCGTTTGGTTCGAGGTCGCCGGTGTTGTATTCGGAGTCGAAGGGGGCGCCGATTACCGCGGCGCCGGGGTTATCATCCTTGAGGTAAGTGTCGTCGGTTACGTCTTTGACGATATCGGTGTCATAGACCAGGGTTCGCGGTCCGTTGTTGGCATCGGGCGTCTGTCCCTCGGGGGGCTGTCCCGGCAGTTGCAGGACCTTCTGTGAGATTGTGAGCGTCGGCGGGGTCGTGCCGTTGTTGGCATCGATGCGGGCGAGCTGGTCGTTGTTGCGTTCGGCAATCTGGAAGGCGATGGAGTCCTGTCCTGCGGCGAGTGCTTCATCAAGAGCGGCTTTTACGTTGAGGCTGACGACGCTTGGGTTTTCGCAGCTAAAACTCTTTATGGGGTTGGTCAGACTGGAGTAAGCGGGGGCGTTTGCTTCGTGCAGGAGCTGGGCGGGGTCGGCCGAGGAGAGTGTGTTGTCGACAAGATAAAGGTCGGCGAGGCAGTCGGGTGCACCCTGGGTGACGTTGATTTTCAGGCGTGCGGCCGTCAATTCGTCCGCCGGGTCGATGCTGTTTATATCGAACTTGACGTAGTATTCGTGGACCTCATCGTTGTCGGGGTCAATTTCGTATTCGACGATTACCTCGATATCGTTGAAAGTAAGATACTCGAATTCGTCCACGTCGTGCGAGACGAGCTTGATATAGCTTGTTCCGCCGGGGTCGAGGTCCGCGATGACGTTGGGGTCATCCGAAATCCACCAGCAGTCGGGGGGCGGCGTTTCTCCGCCGCCGCCTTCGGGCGGGATGCAGTCGCCTACGAGGTGGAGATTGTCGCCGCCGGCGTTCGATGTATAGACGTACCAGCCGACGTAGGGTGGGTAGTAGAAGTTGAGCACGAGGTAGTTTTCCATCCTGACTTTCAGGGTCTTGACGGTGCCGGATGGTATCTGGAATTCGTAGTGTGCCTGCGCGTTTTCATAAACGGCGCCGACGCCGTCCTGCGGTTCGAGGTCGCCTGTGTTGTATTGGGCGGGCAATGTCGAGCCGATGAGGGAGCTTTCGGGATTTATTGATTTTGTGTAGGCCGCTTCGGATATATCGAGTGTGGTATTGGCGTCGAAAATGACGGGGACATCGGTCTCGACGGTGTAGCCGCTTAGGATGCCGAGATTATTGGGATTGTTGTCCAGCGTGGATACCGGGGTCGCAGAGTTGATGTCGGTGAAGTCGTTGCAGTCGAGGCCTTCGCAGTACTGTGCATAGACGAGGACTTCGCCGCAGCCGTCTCCTCCAAAGCAGTCGACCGTGGACGCGAGGGTGAATTCCTGACCGACGGCAAAGGTATCATTTGCGTTCGGCTCGGTGATGGTGACTTTGAGTTCGCCCAGGTCCGGGGGGACATTCTCGATGGCCCTTTCGAGGTTTATTCGTCCCCAGCCGAAGATGTTGTCCCAGCCGGGGGCGCCGAGGTCATCGGCGTTTTCTTCGAGGACGGTCTTTATCTGTTCGGGTGTCAGGTTCGGGTTTGCCTCCAGCAGCAGTGCCGCCGCACCTGCGACGTGCGGCGTTGCCATTGAGGTTCCCTCGGCGCGGATATAGCGTGTTCCATCGACGACGAAATAGTTGTCGTAGCACTCGTCGGCAATCAAGTACATGCAGTAGTAGGGGTCCTCGGCCACGGCGGTACTGAACGTGGAGACGATTTCGGCATAATTCTTGCCGCCGAGGAGGTCTCCGCCGGGGGCTACGAGGTCGAGCTCGGAACCGCCGTCGGAGTAGGAGGCTATGTTGTCAACCTTGTCAACGGCGCCGACGGCAATGGCCTTGGATGCGCAGGCGGGCGCAACCATTCTGCTTGAGTCGCCGTCGTTGCCGGCCGCACAGGCGACCACGACTCCACAGGGGTCGACGGCGTGATTGACGGCATGGGCCATCTCTTCGAAGTCGCAGGTTCCGCTGTAGAGGCCTTCGCCGAGGCTCAGGCTGATGACGTCGGCGCCCTGTTCGACACACCAGTTGATGCCGAGCGCTACGTCTGAAGCGTAGCCGGCGCCGGTGTAGTCGAGGACCTTGGCGGCCATGAGGGCGACGTCGTGGCTGACGCCGCGGTACACGAGTCCTTCGGAGGCGATTATGCCGGCGCAGTGAGTGCCGTGGCCGTGGTCGTCCATCGCGTCAGTAGTGTAGTTGGTGAAGTTGTATTGCGCGACGACCTTATTTTGCAGATCGGGGTGGGTATAATCGATGCCGGTATCGACGACGCAGACTTTGACGCCCTCGCCGGTGATGGCATTGTCCCAGGCGTAGTCGGCCTTGATCTGGTAGGCGGAATCTTCGAGCAGTGCATATACTCGGCGGTCCGGCTTGTAACTCTTGAAATGGGGCAGGTCTGCCAGCCTGTCCACATTGGCGGGAGGTACTTCGACGACAATTCTGTTTTCCCAGGTCCCGTAATTATGAATGATGCGTCCGCCGAGGGCCTCGACGGCCTTGTTGAATTGTTTGCGACGGGACTGGACCGCGGCCCCGGATAGTTTCTTGGAAAATTTCGGCTTTTCGTCGAGTTCGACGATGAAGCGTGTATTTGGTCCGGGGTCCGGGCGCGCCCGGTTTGCAAAGATCTTCGCAGGGTCAATCTGAGGAGGCGGCGAGTCGGCGTAAAGGGGCCGCTCGCCCGAGAGCAGCCGCCAGAAGATGTTTTCGTCAACGCGCCCAACGTATTGAACCAGCCCCTGCGCATCAATGAAGACGGATGTTGGGATGCGCTTGATGTCATAGCTCCTGCTGACGGCGCCGGTCTGGTCGAGCAGGACTCCGAATGAGGGGGTCCGGCCCGCGAAGAAATCGGCAACCTGTGCGTCATCCTGGCGTACGGCAACGAAAAACACCACAATTTCACCCTTGGCTGCCACACAGAAGTCCTCGATAATGGGAATGGCGTCCTCACAGTGCGGGCATTGGGTTGTGCCGAACACGAGAAGGACGTTTTGGCCTTGTAATTCGCTCAAACTAACGGTTTTGCCGGCGATGTCGGTCAGGGAAAACGGGGGTGCAGGGGTAGGGGGCCGGGCGGCAAAGATGGCTGTGGCCCAGAGCACTATGAGTGTGGTCAGCGGGTAATTTGAGCGAAATCTCAACATACGACCCTGCCCCATCCTGTTTCCTTGGGGGCTCCATTCTATTATACCAAAAAAACGCGGATTTGTGCGCGGGAAAATAGCCCAAAACAAGGCAGGGGTGCTGATTCCGGCGGGTTGGGTATTGACTTTTGGGGGTTCCGGCGTAATAAATGTTATTGTTTTTCGTCCCCGTAGCTCAATTGGACAGAGCGTTGGCCTCCGGAGCCAAAGGTTGTGCGTTCGAGTCGCACCGGGGACGGTGTTGTAAGTATATTATTCATAAGCGGTTGTTTAAGGAAAAGGGCGGTTGGCGTGCGGTTTTAGCCGCGAGGTTTCCAGAGATATGGATGGGCCCTTCGCAGGTGGGTTGGGTGTGCCCCAAAGGGGTCGTTTGCGAGAAGACGACGATAGATTTTATTTGACAGGCTTTTTCAATCCTTGTAAGATAATTGTGTTGCGGTATGGGGGCTTGCGCCGTGTAAGGCAGATGAGCCGGTAAAGCAATATCGTAACGGTTAGACAAGGTGGTGAGCGATGCTATATACAAAGCCTGTGTCTCCTTTTTCTTGTTAGGCATGTTTCTTTAGTTATGTTCGTTTTTTTCGTGCGGAGTGTGTGAGTGCGTAACCTGTATCTGACTCCGAAAGGAAAGGCGAAATAAATGGAAATCTCCCACATCCAGTCTGGGGATCCTCGCGGACGGACATCGAACGAGGAAGAAAAGCAAAAGTGGGCGGAAGAGCACGCACGTCGTTTACAGCGTCGATTTGAACAATGGCAGAAGCCGCTGGGAATCGATGGCGAGGAGTACCACCGTTTTTTGACTGAGCAGTTGCGCGACTCCTATAATGAGCCGCTCCGGAAGTCGCTCATCGAGTCGATTTCCTGATGGTCTTGGTGAGTTCTTCTGCTTGGCCTGCGTGCAGGGATGCCGAGAGAGCATAGCTGCTTCGGGCAGCCGGTTGGAACGGAAACCGTCAGCCTCTCTTCAAGCCCCGGTTGTCTCATCATGCGCCGGATTTATGCGTGTTATGGGTGACTCATGATGTCGAAAGCAAGCCGAATCATAACCGCTGGCATCTGTCCGTCGTGGGATATTATTTGTCACGCTGATGGGCTGAAGTGAGGTGAGCATAAGCAGTTGGAATCGCAATAACTGCTGTGTGCGGGCAGGGCTCTCAACGTATCCGGAGGGCCGGCCGGGCTCAGAGCGAAATCGCGACCCGCATTTATGTTCCGTGCCATTTATGCGGGGCACGGTATTTTGCTTGCTTTTTGAGGGTAAGAACATATGCTTAACAGGCGTGTGCAGGCAAGAAGGCGATTGGCGCAGTTGTTTTT
This sequence comes from Sedimentisphaerales bacterium, assembly GCA_035527845.1. Taxonomy (GTDB): domain Bacteria; phylum Planctomycetota; class Phycisphaerae; order Sedimentisphaerales; family Anaerobacaceae; genus JAUWKC01. Next base: position 54,382 of record DATKZT010000037.1, read on the forward strand.
TGGAGGCGCAGGTAAATGGAAGAGATGGTGGTTGGAATAATATTGGGGCTTGTCGCTGCCGGTATGCTTTTCGGGTGGCTGTGGTTGCGTAAAAGAGTTAAAACAGGCCGACCGCCTCTCAATACGCGCGTTCGCGGCTCTATCGAAGACATACGCTCCGTGGGAGAGCTGGTGGTCTTCAAAATCGTCACAAAGGAGATAGTAACGGCCGCCGACCATTGGTTCGGCGAATGGGGGAAGAAATATTTCCAGTGGCTCGCCTCCGCGAAAAAGATGGCCATGATTTTCGAATTCGAAGTCAACTTCAGATACGACCTGCGAAGCTCCGACTTCGTCATCGAGCACCGTGGGAACGCCAATTACCGACTAAAAATGCCAAAATGTCTTTATGAGACTTACATCCGCGACATCAGCTTCTACGACGAACAAAGCTCAAGGTTCCTGCCCTGGCTGCTGCCCGACCTTGTCAGCAGGGTATTCGGAACAGGATTTGACGAGACGGACAAGAACCACCTCAAAGAGGAGGCCAAGCAGCAGGCGGGCCGAATGGCAAAAAGCTTCGTCGAAAAGATGCAGTCCGAGGTTCAAAACTCCGCCAGACAGACGCTGGAGGCTCTGGGCAAGGCCTTCGGCGCCCGCGATATTACGGTGGATTTCACGGACAGCAGGCTCGTTCAGACAAAAGTTGAATCAGCCGCCTGAGAAAAGCCGGGCGGCAGGTCGTCCCGGATTCGGGACGTGTGTAATCCTGTAAGAGTCTGGACAGACTTGTTTTTTGTTCGGGCTGCGCCGGGTTGGGCTGTCAGAGGTTGACGCCGAGCTTGCTCCAGGCGGCGAGGATGTCGTCCTTCGAGTAGAAGCCGACGTGGCGAAACAGTTCCCGACCCTGGCTATCGTAAAAAATCTGGGTCGGAATCGCCCCGACTCCGTATCTGGCGCCGGCGGCCCTGTCCTGCCACACGTCGATGAAGGTGATTTGAAATTTCCCCGAGTGGCTGTTCTTCAGCTCGTTCAATATCGGGGTCATTTGTGCGCATGCGGGACACTTGTGCGAACCGAGCTGAAGGAGACGGGGAAGAGCAGAGCTTATGCCCTCCTTCATGTCCGGCAGACTTTGGCTCCACCTGACGCCCGAACTTTCGAATTCAACCTTGTCTTTGAGTATTTGGACGACTTTGACGCCTTCTATCACGTCCCCCTCGTATGCTATTTTGCCGTTGACCAGCGCCGATGGTTTGTCCTCGGCGTACAGGATTCCCGACAGCGTTACATTGCCTTTGGTCAGCACAACGGCGATTGGCGCTTGCCGGGAGCCCTTTATGGTGGGCCAGAAGCAGACGGCCGCGCCGCACAATACCAGGCCGGCAAAGCCAAACAGGAACAACCGCGGCAGGCGTCTGGGGGTATTCGTTTCGGACAGACCGGGTATCTTTGCCGCCCCTATTCGCGGCCTGCATTTTCTGCCCACATCGCGCAGTTTCTCAAGACCAATCATTTGCGTCGAGCCCCCTGAAGAATCACTCTGAAAAGGGTGTGCCCTGGTTAGTTTTCGGCAGTTTTTGGCTGGCACTTGGCTTAGGGCCTCCCATTTTGTTGCCTCTGCGAAAACCTGCAAAGAATTCCGGCTCGCCAAGGCGGGAAATATGGGACGGTGAGCATCGGGTGCAAGCCGGCCGGCCGGCGCTATTGTCATGTCGCCGGGCGTGCGGTACTGAAGTCCACGGCCCCAAAGATTCTTCGTGGCCCTTTTTTTCTGCGAACTTATCGGCTAAATGAGCATAGCAGTTATTAATCGCTCTCTGAAATTGGGGGTTATGCTTCTCGCATACTGTTGACTCCTTTTCTGCGGTGCGAAAGCAGGCCCCCTTTTCTTTGAGCTTATTGGCCAAACAGGCATAGTAATAGCGGTCTTGAAGGCGACGCCTTCGGAGATTGCGGCCGTTCCACTTTTTTATCTGCCCATAATGCCCATTTTATGCTTGACTTTCCTGCCCGAAGTGCATATAAGGGCGGCTGAGAGCTTGAAAAACAGGAGGTGGACGAAAAATGTACATTGGAGAGCTTATTTAACATCCTTTTCCTTAGCAGGTAATGGTGCGCAGTGTGCGCACCCTGAAATATCAACATTTATGTAGGAGTAACAAATTATGGAACCGAGACAAACAAGAACACAAGTGGCAGCAAGTGTGTTGGTTCTGGCTGGGCTGCTCGTATTTTGCCTCTACGCCATAGCCGGGGACCTGGAGCCGAATGCCCCGCCGGCAGCGACAATGCACACGCTCGACGAAATCTACAATGCTGTTGGCTCAACGGGGCCGAGCATTTTACAGAGAGATGGTTATTGCACGTATCGCAATTGTGGCACTGGCACAACCACTATCTTAACAGTACCTACAGGAAGGAGGTTCGTTTTGCGCAAGCTTTGGGTACGTAGCAGTGCTGCTGGTTGGACCATATCTGGGGGCCCCAATTGCGACCTTAACTCGACTCTAATTAACACCAATAACGGTGAGGTTCGAGACTATATGTGGGACTTTCCAGACGGCTGTGTTGTCGTCGGGGGCGGTTATAGCCTGACATTTAACAACCCCGCTGGTGGTATTGATACCATATTTATTGGTTACTTTTACGACGTCCCGTGAGGCAATAAGCGTATAACAGAGTGACGCTAATGGTACAGAACATCGCAAACGCGTGCAGTTCTGTCACAACATGACTTCTATTTGTGGGAGAAAAGAAGATGGAAAAGCTGAAGAGAAATGGTTGGAAGGTAGCGTTTCTTGCAGGAATGGCGCTCGTATGTTGCCACGTCATTTTCGGCGACGTAGATAACTGGGAACCCAACGCGCCGCCAGCACCAACGATGAAATCGCTGGACGAAATTAGTGGCCAGATTTCTGCTTTGTCTTGCCCTATCAAACAAATCGTTCGTGGGAAATTCCGTTTCTGGGGTAGTTGTATGCAAACAGATACATTGCAGACAACGATTGACCCAGCAAAGAGTCTGGTTTTGCTCAGCGATGCTGTTAACAACGACCCAAGCATGGGCGGTGGGACCGATGCACGACTCGCTCGCAACGGCGCATGTCTGTATTCCTTGGACTCGCAGTCTATCACAGTGCTTTGCGATTGCGTCTATGGCAATGACGTTTGGGTTAGCTACCAGATTATCGAGTACAAGTAATGCTTATTAATAGCAGGAGACTTGCTATGAACACTAAGAATGCAATAGTCTTGGCATTGGCAATAGTCTGGCTGTTTGGCTTACGCGACGTATATGCCGAGAATATCGACCCGTGCGATGACGATTCGCAGTATGCGTGGGCGGAGAATGTCGGGTGGGTGAACTTCGAGCCAAATAGACCTGAGCCAAACGTGGGTGCGACGGTGGCCGACCATAACGTCAGCGGATTTGTATGGTCGGAAAATATCGGCTGGATAAATCTTTGGCCCAAGTTCGGCGGAGTCGCCAACGATGCCAACGGACGGCTGTCAGGCTACGCGTGGGGCGAAAACGTCGGATGGATAAACTTCCGGCCGGCCGTGCCCAGTGACGTGAATTGCTATGGGGTGACTATCAACAGCGAAGGGAACTTCGACGGCTGGGCCTGGGGAGAAAATATCGGCTGGATACACCTGAAATCCTCGGCGCCTGTGGCCTACAAGGTACAGACCTCGTGGCGTGGAAGTGAAATTCTGGGGACCTGCTGGGACCCGTGCAAATGTGCGGGCCAGCCGTTTGGCGATGCCACGTGCGACGGAGATATAGGGATGATCAACTTTCTGGATTTAGGGCAGCTCAAGGTAGCCTTCTTTAGCTGTAAGGGAGACCCAAACTACAACTGCTGTGGCGACTTCAACCACGATCTGTGTATCAACTTTCTGGACCTTGGAATCCTGAAGGTGAATTTCTTTACGACCGGCTACCAGCCTTCGACCGGGAACCAGACCTGTCCGCCTTAACCCGGCGCAGGCGGAACCAAAGAGGGTAAGATAAGAGGCTGACGGCTCACGCAAACCACCTTCTGATTCATAAAGATCCGTCTGCCTGAAACGAGCGCACCCCCCTCCAACCCTCTTTCGAGGGAGGGGCTTGCTTGTTCTGAAACCAAAGAGCTTCGCCCGTGATGCCGGTTTGATCAGACGCCTCGCCAAATGCGAATTTGGCATGTCGTTCGAAGTTCGATGTTGAACAGGGCGGAGTGCTTTATTAGAATGGCGGAATATATTTTGTCCGGTGGAGATTGCTATGGACGTGACAGACTCGAAAATATTCGTGCACCATACCGAAGACGAGACTATCGTAACGCTCAACGACGAGAAGATCCTGCAGCCCGAGCATATCAAGGAATTCGAGGATTCGATCATGCTGATTGTCGAGCAGGGCAGACGTCTGAATCTGGCGCTGGACTTTTGCCACGTGAAGTTCATGTCTTCGTCGTTCCTGGGGCTTCTGATCAAGATACACAAGAGGATGTGCGAGCGGAAGGGGCGATTGCGACTGTGCAACATAAGCCCGGACATCTACAAGGTTTTCGAGATAACCCGTCTCGACAAGGTCTTCGACATATCCTGACCGGCGGCAAAGAAGAGGGGGCGGGGGCGATTTTTCGCCTCAAAATTTTTTTAGCCGCGGGCCGATAAAATCTTTCCTTGCTGCCGACGACGGGCATAATTGGCGCTCGCAACATCATTGCGGGCCCGTTTTCTTGAATTGCCGCTGCGGTTATGCTAAAATGTGCATAAGATTGGAGTTTGGGGGTTATCGGCAGCGGCAATTACCGGTTCTGACATATCGCGGTTTTTTGGGGTTTTTTAACCGGAATAAGGGCCCGCCGAGCACAGGTATGTTGCACGTAACAAGAATCGTCGGAGGTGAAGAAGATGCCCTTACTATACATGTTTTCAGACACAGATTTGGCAAAAGGAAATGTCCTTGAGCCGGAGAAGGAATCCGAGCAGGCCAAGAGCAGTCCGCCGGCGCCGTGTAAGAAAAAGGGCCGGGCGCGAGATCGATTCTTCATCTATGGGGCGACTGAGAAGACAGCCGGACGGAAATTTCGGGAATTTTGTGCCCTGCCGGCGCGCCTGATCGGAATATGCGGCATTGGCGTGCTCGGCTACCAGGGGTATCTCTGGTTCAGGCAGGGATACTGGAGGCCTCTGAAGGCGCAATGGCTGTTGGACGAAATCCTGCCGGCCGGCTTCGGTCAGTGGCTGCACAGCGGGGACTCGTGGTCCGGTATAAACAATATAGTGTCTTTTTTGCTGGATTCATCTCTTGGCCTGTCCCTGATTTTTGCCGGCCTGGTTTTGAGTTTTCTGATATCGAAGTTTCTGGATTTATTCTTGAGGCGCGGAGGGACGGAACATATAGCGAACTGGCGTGGGCGTTGAAGCAGCCGAAGCAGGGCGGCTGGCCGATGTCGATCTCAACGGGGCATCTCGCTTGTTTTTTTTCCTTCATCCAAAAAGTTAGGCGAGCGGGTCCGATAATCACCGGGCCGAGAGGGACCGGGCGACCGAGAGACTCAAACCGGTGGTAATCCGCTGCTGTCCGATGCAAAACATCCGACAGTTTATTCTTGGCATTTTGCAGACATCTCTTATAATTTAATTGTTATCACCGATTTTTCTTGGGAGACGGAGACTATGAGAAAACTGTTGCTTGCTGTTGCATTGATGTTTGTTCTGGCCGTTGCCGGGTGCGAGGCTCTGACAATGACGCCTGACGGATGGCTTGATCCGCGCAGGTGGGAGCAGAAGGATCTGGCCAAAGCCGGAATGAGCTACTCCGAGGCGACGGACCAGCCACAGTCCGGCGCACAGTTCTGACGGTGCGCAGGCCGTCCACTCTTTTTTTTGATTCTCAGGTTTTGCTGCGCTGCTGGTCAGACAAGGACTCCCCCTAAACCCCAATAACATTCCATCGCTTTGTCCGTAGACGCTCTTGTAAGCACTGACTTTGGGCGGGCTGCGGGTGACGCCCTGCCGGCGGCGGGCGGCAGATGCAGGCTGCCGCTCACTCGGCCGACTATTTGTTCGACGGCGGAAAGATTCTGTTTCTTTCAAGTCCGCTGTCAGGTAAGCTATCTGCAAAGTTCAAGGAGGCCCGTGCTATGAAAGTGCAAATCGGCAAGTCGGCTCTGGAGCTTGTGGAAGGCGACATAACGGAGATGGAAACGGACGCGATTGTGAATGCGGCCAATTCACGGCTTATTCTCGGCGGCGGTGTGGCCGGCGCCATCAGAAAGAAGGGCGGCCCCCAAATCCAGCAGGAGTGTAACAAAATCGGAGGCACCTTTGTCGGCGGCGCCGTGATTACGACGGGCGGCAGCTTGAAAGCGAGGCATGTAATTCACGCCGTCGGCCCTCAAATGGGCGAGGGAGACGAAGACGAAAAGCTCAAAAACGCAACCCTGAATTCGCTGAAGGTCGCCGACGAAAACAATCTCAAGAGCATTTCTTTTCCGGCCATCAGCACGGGTATTTTCGGTTTTCCGATGCAAAGATGCGCCGAAATAATGCTCAGTACAACTATCAGCTATCTTGGGGGGCGAACCGGCCTGGAGAAAGTGCTGTTCTGTCTGTTCGGTCGGGAGGCCTATGAGGTCTTTGCAAATCAACTCAGCCGGGAAATAGAAAAATGAAAGCGATGATCCTGAGCAGATCGGCTCCCATTGAAGAAAGGCCGTTGGCGCCGGCTGACCTGCCGGTCCCTGTACCGGCTGATAATGAAATCCTGGTCCGAACATCGGTCTGCGGCGCCTGCCATACCGACCTCGACGAGGCTGAAGGCCGACTGGTCCCCACCAAGTCTCCGATTGTGCCGGGGCATCAGGTGGTGGGCACGGTTGCAGATAAAGGCCGAGCAGTGACCAAATTCAAAACCGGCGACAGGGTGGGGGTAACCTGGCTGTACTCCACTTGCGGCAGATGCGATTTCTGCCTGTCAGGCGCCGAGAACCTTTGTGGGCAGGCCAAGTGGACGGGAAAAGACGCTGACGGGGGCTACGCGGAATACATGGTCATCCGGCAGGATTTCGCCTACGAAGTGCCGGAGAGGTTCTCCGACGCCCAGGCTGCGCCTCTGTTGTGCGCCGGCGTCATCGGATACCGCACGTTAAGGCTGGCACAAATCACTGACGGACAGACTGTGGGCCTCTACGGTTTCGGTGCCTCGGCCCATATCGTAATTCAGATAATCAAATATAAGTTCCCGAACTGTCGTGTTTTTGTCTTTACCAAGACGGCCGAGCACGCCGAACACGCCAGGAGTCTTGGCGCCACGTGGACCGGCCGTTCCGGCGACCAGCCGCCCGAGAGGCTCGACCGCGCGATGGATTTCACGCCTGTTGGTGAATGTGTGCGCGACGCCCTTGGTGTTCTGGAGAGGGGGGGGCGATTGGTCATCAATGCTATCCGCAAGGAGACACCTGTGCCGCCGCTTGATTACGCACAATTTCTCTGGCTTGAAAGAGAGATAAAGAGCGTCGCCAACGTGACGGCGCAGGACGCCGAAGAGTTTCTGCCGCTGGCTGCGGAAATTCCGATAGTCCCCACCATCGAGGAATTTGCTCTGGAGCAGGCCAACGAGGTTTTGCTTTCGATGAAACGGTCTGAGCTTCGTGCGGCCGCAGTGTTAGTGATCGCCGAATAGTGCGGTCCCGATTCTACCTGGACTCGGCCTGGCCGGCCTTGCGAATTGCGGCACGTCGGCGCCGACACGAATTGGTGGCTTTGTCGGCGCATTCCTTGCACCAGACCGCCAATCCGTCCTTGTGTTTGCGCTTCTTGTAGAACTGGCTCTCCGGCTTCCACCGCCTGCACCGGCGGCAACGCTTCTCCGGCACACCATTAGCCAGGCGATGCCGCTCTTCATACCTGAAGTATTTCTTCAGCCGGCGCCCGTCCCTATTATACCGCTGCCGCGCATATTCACTCTCACACTTCCTGCACCAATAGCTCAGCCCGTCCTTATATCTGCTTCTTTTGTAGAATTCGCCTTCTTCTTTCCATTCGTTACATCGACTGCACTGTTTCATTTTTTACCCCCTTTAGTCGATACCTTACTTCCATTTCGGGTCTTCTGACCGACATTAGTGTACAGGCCGTGCAAGAAAATTGCAAAATATTTTGCTGTATTTTTCTCTTGCCCTGCATTTTTTCCGGAAAATTCCCAAAAAAGGGTATCAACACACCGGGGGCCGGTTTCGCCATTATTATGTGCGGCAAAGCAGGCGCCTATATGGGCGTCTTGCGGCAAAAATGCCGCTTTTCGCGGCTGTGTGATAGTCGGAGGCTGACGAAAATGCAGTTCTGCCATGCCCGTTCCGGCAAGTTTCCCGACGCAATACCGGTGCGCAAAGGGCGCGGCGAAAAATATCAACAATTTTTGAAAGGGCAGAAAAATGAGAACGAGAAGGATTCTGACAATCTTGGTTTTGGGTCTGGGCCTGATGGTCTGGTCGGCAGAGGTTATGGCACAAGAGCCGATAACCACAGCCTTTACCTATCAGGGCTTCCTCATGGACCAAATGACACCGGCCCAGAGGCAATACGACTTTGAGTTCAGGCTGTTCGATGATTACAACGACATTGACGGAAACCTTGGCCAACAGGTCGGCCAGGTTATCTCGGCAGGTGATCTAAACGTGGTTGACGGTCACTTTACTTTGGCATTAGACTTTGGCAGAGATGTTTTCACCGGCCAACGACGCTGGCTGCAAACGGCCATACGCAGAAGCGGCACTGGCAATCCCTTTACTGCTCTGACTCCTCCGCTTGAAGTTACGCTTACGCCTTACGCTCTTTATGCTCTGTATGCAGAGGACGCGAATAACGCCAACGAAGCTAACACGCTCGACGGTTTCCACGCGGACAACCTGCCTTATATCGACGGCGGCGGCACAGCGAATCGCATCCCTTTATTCACCGACGCCAATACTCTTGCCGACGGCACCGAGGGCCAGGGGCGAGTTTTGACGTCGGATGCCGCCGGGGTCGCGACCTGGCAGCCGCTTCCCGCTTCGGGCGTAGGCCGAGGGATGATTTTGATGTGGTCGGGCGCTACGAATGAGATTCCATCCGGCTGGGCCTTGTGTGACGGACAGGTTCATGATGGCACGCTCACGCCTGATTTAAGGGATAGATTCATTGTCGGCGCCGGCGGCACCTATGATGTGAATGAGACAGGCGGCGAAGCCCTCCATACGTTGACAATAGCAGAGATGCCTTCGCATAGCCACCCGGGGTTGGCGACCGAAAAACGCGTTGGGGACGCGGACGCACACGATTACGACATGTTCAAGTGTCAACCAGCCGGAGCAAGCGGGGCCGCAGGGGGCGATCAGCCTCATGAGAACAGGCCGCCGTACTATGCGTTAGCGTATGTCATGAAAACGGGAAATTAACAAGCTAAAGACGTCTTTGACAAATGCACAATAAGCTGCGAGTTTGAGGCTCTTGTGAAGGAGATGTGCGATGAAAGCGAGTAATTTTAGCGGCTTTATTAGAAGAGGCATTATTGCTTTGCCGGTGGTGTGTCTGGCAGCAGCCCTGTTGGCATGGGGCCAGAACGGAGATGATTATGAATTAGGGCGCAGCGCGGTAGGCGGCGGAGGTACAATAAGCGGCGGGAACTTTACGATGACGGTCACCATCGGCGAGCCTTGTGCGGGTGTTATGACGGGCGGAGATTTCACGCTGGTCGGAGGCGTGAGCCTGGGCTATTTCGGGCCGCCGATTGAGGTCAGGATGAGGTTTACCGCACAAACGGTGTACCGCGACAGCCGAGGTAAATGGGTAAAGGCACACTTTGAGCTGCCCGAGGAGTTTTCGCCTGAGGATGTGGACCTTGACGCGCAAGCATTGGCAAGGCCGATGGGAATTGAGTCGCACCATATTAATGTGTTTATCGACGAGGGAGGTCGCCTTGTGCTGGAAGCCGCGTTTGACCGAAAGGCCTTCTGTGCTGCTGTGACAACTGACGGACCCATTGAGGTGGTGGTCATTGGCCGTCTTGTGGATGGAAGGTTTTTCCGCGGCTGCGATAGCATTAGAATAATGAGTTCGCCCTGATATCCCAAGAGTCGCTACCGGTGATGGATGCTGACCGCCTTACATAAGAGGGGCGGTGGTGATAACCTGGTTGGTTCGGGTCTGACGCAGAACTTGGCGGAGCGCAGGCCTGAAGTTAAGGTATGCGCAAAAAAAAGGAGACGGAGCCCCCCCATTGTATCTCAGTACAGGCGATCGGCCCGCCTCCCTCGGAAGAGGAGTATTATGTACTTTAGGACGTTGTGAAAGTTCGATGCCGACTAAAGCCACGCCCCACACTTAAAGTATAAGGCAGTTTTTGCGATATCCAAATTGCAGCAAAGGAAATTAGTGTTTTTTTTGGTGCAATCGTGCCCATCATGGATTCGCCGGCGTGGGTCTTGAGAGGCCTCTTTCATCGGTGTGGCGCCGGATGCCGCTGTGGTCCGCAAAAAGCACTAATTTCACGCCGGCACGGCCAAATCAGGCTGCTGTTGTTTTTCGCCCAAATAGTCGATATAATGGATGGATTGGCAGACCGTTGCTAAGCCGGTTTGCAGAGAAATACAGAAAGGCAGCGAGAAATGACAATAGCGATGTTAGTGAGCAAACTCAAGCAGTTCTGCCTGTGGTTTTTCTGGGACATGAACTGGCCGAAAGAAAAAATAATCATTCTCGGCGCACTGATTCTGGTTCTGTTTGTGCTGACCGCGATAGTAAAACGTTTCAAGAAACCCGCTCCTGTCGCCAAGACGACCGCTGCGTCCGCAGGCCAAAAAAGGCACTGGCGCACCGGATAGCGGCTCGGCGGTAATCGTATAATATGAAAAAGGGGATAATCCGCGCAGGCCGAAAATTTATCTTGTTTCTTCTCCTCTTCTTTCGGCCCACATTTTACCTTTGAAATCCTGTGAACGGATATATTGCCCGTTTTTCTTTAACGAACGTCTTTGGAAACCCATCGTATAAGATTATGGAACGGACGCCATGCGGGCCGAACTCTCCATCTCTCTCCACTTGTCGGCCCGCTCTCCGCGCCCAAAGCCGAAGTTTCGGTCTACCAACGGTTCGGCAATACCTGTTCGGCGGCCCGGGTCAGAATTTCCTGTGCGCACATAGATTTCGTCCGAACGCCTTGAAACGGGAGCCGTAGGATTAAAAGAAGGGTTTTGCGGGCCGGACCTTTCGAGCTCATCAAATCATTCGCTGCTCCTCGGCCCGCTCGCTTTTTTTGGCATATACGGCCGGCTTAGTCACCGGCTTCGGGGTTCAATAAGCGATTCAAGCCACGTGTTGGAAATGAACGTGGCCAGGCACCGTCACGATTCGAAAGCTTCTGAGACGCGCCGCCGGAGCAATAAAATACTGAAAACCCTTGCAGCCTTCTCAAAATTTGGACGATTATAATTACATGGCCACTTCTATCATAAGTCTTTATAATGACAATTGTTAAGGTTATGGCGAGTCGTTTTTTCTGTTCTCTTGAGCAATCATTTATCGCACAATGCGTCAGTTTGATTAAAATGGATTAAGTGGACTAAGCCATGAGCCGGGATTGTGCGTGTTCGAAGTTTGTGGGTTACGAAGGAACAGCTTGCGAAAAGCACGGAAGGCAAAGGTCGAAGCGGAGACGGAAAGTGGGCAGAAATTGGAGAACTTTGTTGCTGGTACTGCTGTTCGTCGGGCAATTCGCGCGTCCGGTCAACTCTCGGCTTTGTCCCTCGGGCGATCTGGACGGTAATTGTGTGGTAGATTCCAACGACCTTAAGCTTTTTTCCACTCAGTGGCTGGACTCCGGAGGTTGTCTGTTTTCGAACTGTGCCGACTTTGATGGTGCCAATGGGGTCAACTTGTCTGATTATTCCGTCTTGGCTAACAACTGGCGCAAGGCTGGTATTGCGCTTGTCATAAACGAGTTTATGGCGTCCAACAGCAGCAATACAGGCATCCATGACCCGCAAGGCGACTATGATGACTGGATTGAAATCCACAATTTCGGGACCACGGCTTTGGACCTTGGCGGAATGTACCTCACCGACGATTTGAATGACCCTGACAGATGGCAAATTCCTTCGGGTCACCCTGATGAAACTAATGTGGCCCCAGGCGGTTACATTCTGGTTTGGGCCGATGGAGAACCCTGTGATGGTCTGCTGCATGCGGACTTTAAACTCAGCGCCGCTGAGGGCGAATCGATAGGCCTGTTTGGCTCAGATGGCAGCACTTTAATTGACAGCGTTACTTTCGGCCCTCAGACCACCGACCTCTCATATGGCCGTTACCCGGACGGCAACGACAACTTTCGCTTCTTTGCCATACCTACCCCACTTGCTGACAATAATGGTGCTTACCTTGGGCAGGTGTCGGACCTTCAGTTCAGCCATGAGAGAGGTTTCCATCACAGCTCTTTTGATCTGACAATCGTTTGTTCGACAGAGGGCGCCGAAATACATTATACCCTGGACGGCAGTGAGCCAACAAATAATGACGAGCCGTCGCCGGGCAGCAGTCGCTATGTTTCTGCTATTCCCATCAGCACAACGACATGCCTGCGAGCAACGGCGATCAAGCCCGGTTGGAAGTCGTGTGACGTCTTCACCCACACATATATCTTCGTTGACGACGTGATAACGCAATCGCCCAGCGGCGAGGTCCCCACCCCCGACTGGCCGCCGCCGACCACCGGGCCGGGACAATGCATAGACTACGGGATGGATCCGGACGTTGTCTGCGATGTGAGATACGAAGCCTTGATTGATGATGCTCTTCTGTCAATCCCTTCAATTTCACTTGTTACCGCTCTGGACAACTTGTTCGACCCGGCAACAGGCATTTACATGAACGCTTTGATGGAAGGCCCGGAGTGGGAAAGACCGGCCTCGGCAGAGCTGATACACCCGGATGGTGCAGACGGCTTTCAGATCGATGCGGGCCTTAGAATCCGAGGGGGTTGGAGCCGCTACGATGACTGTCCGAAGCACGCGTTCCGCCTTTTCTTCCGAAGCCGGTACGGCCACGCCAGGCTGACTTACCCTTTGTTTGGGGATGAAGGCGCCGCCGAATTCGACAAAATCGACCTCCGCACGGCACAGAATTACTCGTGGAGCTTCTATGGAGATGCCAGAAATACCTTTCTTCGCGATGTGTTCTCGCGCGACCTCCAGCGTGAGACCCGCCGGCCTTATACCCGGAGCCGCTTTTATCATCTCTTCATCAACGGACAATACTGGGGGCTTTACCAGACACAGGAGCGACCCGAAGCACATTATGCCGCAACTTACTTCGGGGGCAGCGAATCCGACTACGATGTTGTCAAGGCCGACGGCGGACCTACCGGGTCAAAGAAGGCAATTGCGACGGATGGTAATCTCGACGCCTACCGCGAGCTATGGGATCTCGCCAATCAGCTCGATGATGCTTCGGGTCAGGACAAAACGGTCCTGTATCAACGGATGCAAGGCAATAATCCCGATGGGTCGCGCAATCCCGATTATCAAGTGCTCCCGGATATTGATAACTTGATAGACTATATGCTTTGCACATATTATGTCGGAGACAAGGACTCCCCGATTTCGAACTTCTTCGGCAACGATGAACTGAACAATTTCTTTGGCGTCTTCAATCGCGTCAATTCGGATGGTTTTAAGTTTTTCAGACACGATGCCGAACACTCGCTGGACACGGGCATGTCGGATCGTACCGGCCCCTACACGGTTATCAATGAAAAATTGAATCCCGATTATTTCAATCCGCAGACCCTCCACCAGTGGCTCATGGAACACCCGGATTATCGGATGCGCTTTGCAGACCGTGCATACAAACACATGTTCACGGATGGACCGATGACCCAAGCTGCGGCCGTCGCCGCGGTAAGCGCACGTGCCAATCAGATTGACCTTGCGATTATTGCCGAATCCGCCCGGTGGGGCGACGCCAAGCATGCGTCCTGGGCGCACACCAAGGACAATGATTGGCTGCCCGCTGTCAGTATATTAAATTGCTTCTTTTCGGGCCGTGTCAGCACAGTCTTGGATCAGTTCAGGAACAAAGGCTGGTATCCAAACATTGATCCGCCCACTTTCAATCAGCAGGGTGGGCACGTGGCCGCCGGCTTCGGCCTGACGATGACCAATCCCAACGGTTCCGGCGACATCTACTACACCCTCGACGGCTCCGACCCGCGACAGCCAGTGACCGGCAATCCTGTCGGCACACTTTACACCGGAGCGGTCACATTGAACCTGAGCAGACACGTTAAGGCACGAGTGCTCAGCAGCGGCGAATGGAGCGCGCTGAACGAGGCGGCCTTTGCGGTGGGACCGGTGGCCGACAACCTGCGCATCACGGAGATCATGTACCATCCCGCCGACACGAACGACCCTAATGACCCCAATAAAGAGTTCATAGAGCTGAAAAACATTGGTCCGGAGACAATTAACGTCAACCTCGTCAGATTTGCCAACGGCATAGATTTTACATTCGGCTCTCTGTCACTTTCCTCGGGACAATACGTTGTTGTAGTCAAAGACGTTCTGGCGTTTGTGTCACGCTATCCCGGTTTCGCCGGTATCATCGCCGGACAGTATTCAGGCAGTCTCAATAACGGCGGTGAAAGAATCGAGCTCGAAGACGCTATAGGCCAAACCATCCTCGATTTCACATACAAGGACGGCTGGCGGGCAATCACCGACGGCGATGGCTATTCTCTGACCATTATCAACCCAGACGCAGCAGATACCAACGGCTGGGGCGAGGAAGATTCCTGGCGTCCGAGCGCCTACGTAGGCGGCTCGCCCGGCGAAGATGACAGCGGCATTGTGCCCAATCCCGGGGCGGTGGTTATCAGCGAGGTGATGTCGCATTCGCACGGTGGAGACCCTGACTGGATCGAGCTGTACAACACAACCGGCGGTGCCATCGACCTTTCCGGCTGGTTCCTCAGCGACAGCGATTCGAACGTGATGAAATATGAAATAGCCGCCGGGACAACCATCGGCGCAGGTCAATATCTGGTCTTCTACGAGGATGTTAATTTCGGCGACCAGAACGACGCCGGCTGCATCCTACCTTTTGCACTCAGCGAGAACGGCGAGAAGGTGTGCCTCTCGTCATACCTCGACGGAAACAATAACCTGACCGGCTATCGTCAGGTGGAGGACTTCGGCGCCTCAGAGTCGGACGTATCATTCGGCAGATACTACAAGGCGAGCACCGAT
>DATKZT010000038.1:0-27468 GCA_035527845.1 Sedimentisphaerales bacterium
ATCGGTGCTCGCCTTGTAGTATCTGCCGAATGATACGTCCGACTCTGAGGCGCCGAAGTCCTCCACCTGACGATAGCCGGTCAGGTTATTGTTTCCGTCGAGGTATGACGAGAGGCACACCTTCTCGCCGTTCTCGCTGAGGGCAAAAGGTAGGATGCAGCCGGGGTCGTTGGTATCGCCGAAATTAACATCCTCGTAGAAGACCAGATATTGACCTGCGCCTATGGTCGCCCCGGCGGCAATCTCGTATTTCATCACGTTCGAATCGCTGTCGCTGAGGAACCAGCCGGAAAGGTCGATGGCACCGCCGGTTGTGTTGTACAGCTCGATCCAGTCGGGGTCTCCACCGTGTGAATGCGACATCACCTCGCTGATAACCACCGCCCCGGGATTGGGCACAATGCCGCTGTCATCCGAGCCTGGCGAGCCGCCTACATAGGCGCTCGGACGCCAGGAGTCTTCCTCGCCCCAGTCGTTGGTATCTGCTGCGTCTGCGTTGATAATGGTCAGGGAATAGCCGTCGCCGTCTGTGATTGCGCGCCAGCCGTCCTTGTATGTGAAATCGAGGATGTTTTGGCCGAGCGCATCTTCGAGCTCGATTCTTTCCCCGCCGTTATTGAGACTGCCCGAATACTGTCCGGCGATTATGCCGCCGAAGCCGGGATAGCGTGATACAAATGCCAGAATGTCCTTGACCACAACAACGTATTGTCCCGAGGAAAGCGACAGAGAGCCGAATGTAAAATCTATGCCGTTGGTGAATCGGACGAGATTGACGTTAATTGTCCCCGGGCCGATGTTCTTGAGCTCAATGAACTCTTTATTGGGGTCATCGGGGTCGTTTGTGTCGGCAGGATTGTACATAATCTCCGTGATGCGCAGGTTATCGGCCACCGGTCCCACGGCAAAGGTGGCCTCGTTGAGCGCGCTCCATTGTCCGCTGCTGAGCACTCGCGCCTTAACGTGCCTGCTCAGGTTGAGTGTGACCGCTCCGGTGTAAAGTGTGCCGACGGGATTGCCCGTCACCGGCTGTCGTGGGTCGGAGCCGTCGAGGGTGTAATAGATGTCACCTGAGCCGTTGGGATTGGTCATAGTCACGGAGAAGCCGGCGCTAACGTGCCCACCCTGCTGATTGAAAATGGGTGGATCAATGGTCGGATAAAGCTCGCCCTTGGCATCCAAAGCGGTCATAAAGGTATTGACAAAGCCGCTCATATCTATGTGGTCCGGGGGAGCAATGTTCGCATCCTCGCCAGGCCCCGCAGGATACCCTCCACCGTTTGGCCAACGGGCCAACTCACAAATCGCAGCCTCATCGATATGATCGACAATGGCATCCCAGCGCGATTGTGTGTTATCATCGACCAGTGGGCCATTGTTGAAGCAGTGTTTGTAGACGCGGTCGGCGAACAACATTCTGAAGTCCATATTATCGTGCAGCGCCAGCCACGTACGCACAATGGTATATTTGGTCATCGTATAGTAATATGGAGGGACCCAGGGCTCCTCGTGACAGTCGGGACCGACAAAGTCGACTTGAAATACGGCCTCGGCGTCCCACATGAACATCATGAAACCTTCGGGGGGGACTTCACCTATAAGGGGCACATTGCGCATCCCGGCGTACCAGTTGTTGTCGATGTTGTCGCCGAAGCCGGAGAACCAGAAGAGAATCGTATAATCGGCGAACTTCTGCACATCACACAGGCCTTTGAATGTGTCATAGTTTGTGGAGACCCCCAGATTTCTGGCGAGTGCCATTGAAATCATCGTATCAAATCGGGTGCTGTCACCGCTGATATGACCTTCGTTACGCTCGTAACCGTGGTTTGTGGCGAAATAATCCTCCATTTCTCCGCCGAAATATGACGAGGTGAACCAGGCGTCGGGCCGCTCGGTGGCATTGTAGAGTCCCCAATATGTCCCGTTGATGTAGAGATGCACATAAGTGCCGTGCGCGCTGCTGCCGGACATTGCAATCTCGGAATCGCGTGTCCATTGGTCACCGGCATAGGTGATGGGCATGTTCTTGGAAGCGCGGAGAACAATCCGATCAAACTCATCGACCGCCGAATCCGCGTTGTGCGGCGCCGACTCGAAGATGGGGTATCTGAGCTGCGACGGGCCGAATATACTCTTGAATATAAGTTTGTAACTGCGCTTGTTCAGGGCCCAACTGTGCCCCTCGATGCCGCAGTTGATTTGAAAGCCCTCACCATCATTGGCATCGGAATATATCAGCTCGACCGACGTGGAGAGTTCCACCTTGGGGTAAGTCTCGGGGTGTTCACTGTCCTGGGCCTGCAGATTCGCCAGGTCGTCTGCGTCCATAACGATAGACAGCGTCGGAACCGATTGGAGAGCGTCCTTGACGACGCCGGCGCCGTAGGTACCGATGACCGTGGGGTTCATGCTCGGCTGCGTCAGTACGTCATCGAGGAAGATGTATGTTTGCGCATCGACGTTGCTGGGCAGGTAGCCGGGCTTGAACGCCGCGGCACGAACCGTACTGGTCTGGCTGATGCTGACAGGACTTGTATAAAGATAAGTGCCGTCGCCGAGGAATTCGTTCGGCTCACTGCCGTTGAGGGTATAGTGTATCTCAGCTCCGCCTGTGTCGCAGGTGATACACAGATTAAAAGGCGTATCGTAGAAACCGCGGTCGTGGCTGAACTGGGTGTCCTTGACCTCGCCCAGATAGGCGCCGACGTTTTCCGCTCCGGGGGTGCCGGTTGCGAGAAAGCGCCAGTTGTCACTGCCGTCGGGGTAGCGTCCGTAGCTTACATCCGTGACCTGCGGGCCGAAGACGATGCTGTCAATCCTGGTCGTACCGTCGGTGTCGAACAGTCCGATTTCCTCGCCGTCGGCGCTGAGTTTATAGCTTGTGTGGGTATCACCCTGAGATTCCTCGTCGTCGGCATAGAAAATCAGGTACTCTCCGGGGCCGATGGTGACGCCGCCGGGAATCTCCCATTTGGTGGGGCTGTCCAGATTATCGGTGAGATACATTCCGCCGAGGTCGATGGCAAGGGGGCCACCGTTGTACAGCTCAATCCAGTCGGGAAAATCTCCGGCGTCGTCGGGGTCCTCGAGGGTGGTGTCGTTGGAGGCCATAAACTCGTTGATAACGACGGGCCAGGCGTTTTCGAGCCAGGTCCCGGCGATGAAGGCATAGTCCGACATATTTATGCCGCTGATGCCGTCGAGGTCGGCGCAGCCGAGGCCCGAGCAGCTTCCGGGCGGGTCCAGCCACTGACCGGCAAGGATTTTAAGGTCATTCATATCAGTGTCGCAGTCGCCGTCCACATCGCCCTGGGGACAGATAGAGGTAACGGGCGGCAGGATCGTGAAGACATAGTCGGAGTTGGCGCCGAGGATGGCCTCGGTGGGATTGCTCAGCGTGATTTCGATTGTCTCGTCGGGGTCCTCGTCGTAATCATCCTCGACGATGGTAAGGCTTATGTATTTTGTCAGTTCACAGGGATCGAAGTGGAGGGCGCCCGCCGGCAGGACGAAGTCTTCGCCGCTGATGGCTGTGCCGCCGGTGACATTGTAATCGACCGTCACCGGCTCGTTCCACGCCCTGGAGAGGCTCACGGGTATATTGACGGGAGAGAAGTTTTCACGGCCTTCGCCGGCCGGCACATCGAAGGCGACCCTCGGGCTGGTATCCAGAATCGTGTAAACGTGCTGTGAGTTGACACCCAGCTCGGCGTTGACCGGACCGGCCAATGTCACCTGGATAGTCTCGTCCGGTTCGGGCTGGCCGTCGTTTTCAATCGTGATGCTGATATACTCGGGCGTCGTCTGGCCCGGGTCGAAGGTGAGCATCCCTGCGGCGAGTGTGTAGTCCTCGCCGCCGCCCGTGGCCGTTCCGCCGGTGGCCGAGTAGTTGACGGTGACCGTCTGGTCGCCCGGCGGATTATACACGCTGACCGCCAGAAGGACGGGAGTGTATGTCTCAGGGCCCGATGATGCGGACAAATCGAACTGCACCTGGGTCGCGCCTGATTCGTGAAGTTCGAAGCCGTTGAGAACCGCCTTCGATACCAACCCATCATCTGTTGTGGGGGTATAGGTTACAACCACGTCGCCGGTGCCGGTGGCAATAAATGTCACCAGACTCTGCCCCAGACCGCTATCAACCATGCTCTTGGTTTGAACCACACCTAAGTCACTTGTGGGCGCCGAAACGGCGCCGCTGACCGTTACATCAATCGGGTCTTGCTGGTCATGGTCGGCCTTGGTGTCATTGTGGTAAGAGGTAAGCTCATAAGGCCCGGCGGGCAGGCCTCCCAGCGTCAGAATGACCCTTCCGTTGACCGGCCCGTTAGAGTTGTCCGGATAGACCATGTCGCCGCCCAGGTCCCCCCCGCCGTACCAGCGGTAGCCGCTGTCGTTGAGCACGCCTGTCCGAATAGAGACTGTCACACTTACCCCGTTGACGTCATAGACCTCGACCTTGGGATCGGTCTCGTTATTGCCGTTCCCGGTGAATTCGAGCCACCCGGCCTTAATCGGCTGTCCTGTGTTCCCGATATCCACGCGCATCGGAAAGGCATCTGCATTATTAGCCCAGGCAAAACATGCAGTAAGTCCGGCAATAAGCCAGCGCAGACGGTTATCACCCATACAAACCCCTTGAACGTATTTACAACTCATTGTCCACCTCATTTTATCAGATTTTACCTGAAATTGCAAGCATTTGCGTCGTTTTCGTGCCTTTTGGCTGCTCGGACAGCCATTTGAGCGGCCGTTTGCTCATATCGTTTTCCTTTGGCTTACTGGCCGGGGGTGGGGTCTGCGGCCTCCCAGTTGATAGGGTCGTTTCCGTAATTCGAATTTACAATGCGGGTGAGTGATTTGCCATTTCCATCGGCCTCGGAAGGCCATGGGTCAATTCCGATCTCGGGGAATTCAAGCGGATGGTCGCCGTCGCTGTAATTCACACGGTCGATTCGGATATACTGGCGGACGCCATCGCCATCGACGTCGCCGGGCATGGAAAGCTGTATTTTCTCGCCGCCGTTGCTCAGACTTCCATCGAGGCCCCACTCAAAAATCTGCGTCGTGCCCGGTGCAACAAATTCGGAAGAAAAGGCCGTGAGGTTCTTTACCAGCAGGATGCGCTCTCCGTTTGCCATGGCGACGGGTGAGCCGGCGGGGAAGAAGAATTCGAAGCCGCCGTCATCGGCGAATTTCCAGGGCTCGCTCGTGGTGAAATCGTACAGCGTCACTGCGCCGCCGCTGATATTGAGCAGCTCGACGTATTCGGCGTCGGCATTGAACTGAGGATGGTACATTATCTCGCTTATGACGACCGGTCCGACTTTGGGATAGGCGTTGGGAGCGCCCTGATAGGCGGGGCCGGGGGTGTTCTCGCTCATGGCGACGAAGTTCCACGTGTCGGTGCTTGCCTTATAGTATCTTCCAAAGGCCACGTCCGGCGCCGATGCGCCGAAATCTTCCTCTTCGCGATATTCGGTCAAGGTCAGCTCGCCGGGAAGGCCCGAGGACAGGTACAGGGTCTCGCCGTTCTCGCTCAGTGCAAATGGGACGTGACAGCCGGGGTCGGCGCTGCCGGGGCCGAAATGAACGTCCTCGCGCAAAATGATATAGCCGTTTGCGGCAAGAATGGTCCCTTCTGCTATCTGGTACTTCATGAGGTTGCTGTTGCTGTCGCTGAGGAACCAGCCGCCGATGTCAATATCAACATTTGTGGCGTTGTGAAGCTCGACCCAGTCAAAATAAGGCGCCGCATTCGAATGGGCGAGCAATTCGTTGATCACCACGTCGCCGGCGCTGAGACCTGCGCCGAGGTCGATGGTCCATGTTCTGGAGACCGCAGGTTCCGCGTCGCTTTGCCAGACGCCGGCGGAGTTTTTGCCGATGACATAGACGGTGTATGAGACGCCGTCACTGAGCCCGGTTAATTCTATGGGGACATCCACGGGGTATTCGGCGCTCCAATTCGGGTCGTCGTTGAGCGCATATCGATAGGCGATTATTCCGGGTCCGCCTATGTGCAGGGTGGCGCTGGTCTGGTATGTCACTTCGGGGGGCTCGCCGGTGATGGAAGCGCCCGCGGGGACCATCGCCCCGATGTCGAGTCCGTTGGGACCAGTGCCCTTCGCGGGGGAGCCGGGAAGGAGTGTGAAATCGCCGTTGTCGGGGTCGGCCAGAAGGGGCGTGGCGTCGATGTTGCCGGAGCCGAGGTAGTGCATTGCGGTCGGCAGGATGGAGCGATTGACGGTGACATCGCCCTGCGGGTAGAAGTTCTGGAAGATGTCGGTGTTGTTCCAGAAGATATTGCCATCCATATATACGCCCGCGCCGGGGCTCGAGGCGTGGCCCGGCTCGTCGAAGTTCACCGCCGCGCTCGTGCAGCCGTAGATGACATTGTTCTCGGCGTGCATGAAGCAGTTCTCCTTGAGCAGCGCGGCGTGGTCATTGTTGTAAAAGATATTGCGCACGGCCGTTATCTGTGAATTGACGTCGGTCGCTTCGCCGGTGGCGATGGGGTTACTGGTGCCGGTCGGGTCACCGCCGCCGAAATGGAAATTCATGAAGATGTTGCCCTCGATGTGGGCGTCGGTGCCGTCAAGGTCGAGGGCGTCATCTTCGCCGCCGAGAAAGACATTGTCGTAGGCCTGGAGGATGGGGCCGGGGCGTTTGCCTCCGGAAAAATCGATTACGTCCGCATTGCCCGTCGAGGCGCCGAAGGTGCAGCCTTCGAGAATGAAATATCCGCTTGCCGGCATGCCGGCGCCGTGGATGACTTCGCTGCCATTTAGGGACGGGAAAGTGGAGTTGCTCACTATCAGATAAGGATTGGACAATTCCAGTATGGTGCTGTTTGTGCCTGCCCAGGTCATCTCATCGATCAGGACCTGTGAGCTGCTGATAGATATCGATTCGCCCTGGGCATCCCCGAAGTCCATGTCGGTGGAGGCGAGCCGGCTGTCATGCTGCGAATTAGCAAAGGCAAGTCCGTCCCAGCTGGAGCCGGCGGGAACGCGCGTGAGCCTAACACGCTCGTAGCGGGTGCCGTCGGCGACGAGTCTGCCATTGACGAGTATGCCGGTTGCGGAGTCGAAGAATACGGTTGTCCCTGCTTCTATAGTAAGCGTAACGGCCGGGGGGACGGTCACGTCGGCCGTCACGTGCCACGGGCCGGAGGCCGCGGATAAGACGGTGTTGGCCCCAAGCACGCCCGACAAGTAAGACTCGGAGCCGTCGTCATACCAGATATCGACATATCCGTTTGCCACCTCGCTGCCGAGGCCGTTGGCGTCGTCAAACGCCTCGACGACTATACGGTTGATTCCCGGATTCAGGGCCACACTGGCAACGGACCACACACCATCAACCGGCGACCAGTCGGCTAATACGCCGTCCACCAGAACCGAGCGCGTTTCGGCGGCGTTCGCGGTACCGTCGAGGGTCGTGACGGCCGCTGTTGTGTAATGGAAGCCGGAAACTATCGGCAGGCTGCTGTTGATTGTGAACTCGTAGGGAATCTGTGCCAGCACCCCGGCTGTGCGGCCCACAATGACCTGCTTCATCGCGTCGCGTCGGTCGGAAGGAACGTAGCCGCCCAGGCCGTCATCGATAAGGGGATTCATGAAGTCCGGATTATATATCGTATCAATCAGGTCCAGATATGCCTGATAATACAGCGGGACAACATCGGGATGATTCAACATGCGACTCAGGCCGTCCACGTCTCTGAAGATGAAGATGTCGTGGTTCTCGTCGCAATCTGCACTATGGTCGCCCTGTCTGAGGTAGGTATCCATATCGTGGTTGACCAGCAGGAAGCGCGGGTCGCTGACGCCGCTGTAGAGGGCGTAGTCGTCTCCCTCGCCGGTATTGAGGCCGGACTCGCAGTTTATCAGCAGGGCATCGAGGGCGAGGTATCGCATCCATTCCTGAACGTCGATGACCTGGCTTATGTCCTGAAGATACGTGGCTTCGGCGGCGTTGTTGATTACGTAGGTCATGTTGATCAGGTCGGACCAGTCATCGTACTCTTCGTTGGTCTGCTTGAAGTAAGAGTTACGGTAGGGGTCAGGCAGAGGTCCCTCATAGGTCAGGTTGGCGTCGTCATAGTCTTGCATGCAGAGATAAATATTGCCGTCGGCATCGGCGGGGAAGTGATTTTCGGCCCAGTCGCTGTCTTTGACCTCGTTGTAAGCATAAGAGCCATACGCGTCTGAGTCGGACAGAATCATGTTCTGGCCGTTTACCCTGACCTGCACAATGGTGACATCCATAGCGGGCATCCCGGCCGCCTGGAAGGTCGCGGCGCCGAGCCACTGCAGATGCGCGAACTTGCTGTTGAGGTTTATCGCGGTGACATTATTCCACGGACGGTCGTGCGCAAAGTTCACGCGATAGTTCATCGGCGGCTCGTGACGGCTGCCGTGGCCGCGATTGCGGACCCCGACGTTATATCGCACCTGCATACCGGCAGCGTCCCGGCTCATGAAGGTCGCGTTCATCTGCGCGTTGCTTTGATCCTCACCGATGCCGTCGGTGGAGGCGTCGCCGATATCGTGCAGCTCCACCTTTTCCGCCGCGGTTAAAATCAGGTGGTAAATCGGCTGACTGCCCGGCGCCCACAGGATCTCCGGGTCATAAGAGGAGTTCACCTGGTAGAGCACGTTAGCCACCTGGCCGAATGTGGGCACCGCTGCGGGCCAGGTTCGCGTGTTCGCATGTTCATCCGAGGCTTCCACGTAGCACTCGACAACCGATAAATCGGATTGGGCCGGTATTTGGGCGCCGTAAGTTTCATCGTTCGCGCCACCGTCGGCGTGCAGCCCGTCATCGTACATATCGAGCGAGCTGAAGGGCAAGCCTGTACCATCCACGCGGTAATACACCTTTGCCGTGATACCGCCGGCGGTTTTGTCGATAATCCGTGCGGTCAACGTTACAGGGTCACTCGGTCCGGGGATAGTCGGCGAGTGTTGAATGTCGATAATTAGTGGGGCTGTGTTCGTATCCATTACGGAGTTCTGGGCGCCCGGCGTCCCCTGATCAACAGTTGCGGCCGTCCAGTTCTGTCCATACCAGTTTGTCTGCTCCGGGTTTATCAGTTCGAGACTTTTTCCGCCGCCGTCATGTTCGTCGGACCAGACCCAGCCGTAGTGGCCGTGGTCGTATGGGCCGCGCAGCCGGACGCTCCAGTCGCCTTCGTCGGCGTAACAAACCTGGTCGATCCGGGTTCCTGCGGCGCCGACAAGCTCTATGCACTCGCTCTTGTTGCTCAGCTTGCCCAGCCAGTTTCCCACGACATTTACGACGGACGGATACTTGGCGGAGAAAGTCGCCATGTTCGCACAGACCACCAGATACTCGCCGGGCCCGATGGTGACATCGGGAAAATCGAAGAGCACGCCGTCGGTCAGCTTCCAGCCGAGCATATTCACAGATTCGTCGCCGCGGTTAAACAGCTCTATGTATTCTTCGAGGTCGTTTTCACTGGAAGGGTGATACATGATCTCGCTAATTACGATATCGAAGCGCCGGTTGGCTTGTCCCGGCGTCGGATGAGGGTCGGTGCACATATCAAATTGCCGCCGGTTGTCACTGCCATCGGGAAACCGACCGTACGAAACATCTTCCGTCTGCGGCTGGTCGCGGAAATCGACAATGTCAATCAGGGTTTGGCCGTCCGAACCGAACAGGGCAATAACCTCGCCGCCGGCATCGAGGCGAAAGTTGGTGTGGGTGTCACCCTGGTCAACATCGTTGTCGGCCCAGAAGACGAGGTATCCTCGCCCTTCGATGGTCACTCCCACGGGTATCTGCCACCTGGTGGGGATTGCCAGGTCGTCGGTCAGGTACATGCCCTCAAGGGAGATTGCGGTCTCCCACAGGTTATACAGCTCGACCCAGTCCGGATAAGCGCACGACACGTTGGGATCCTCGCATGGCTCATCGGGGTCGGTCTGGGTCCTTCTGTTTGCCGCCATGAGCTCGTTTATTACGATGGGGCTTCCCTTTATCAGCCAGGCTTTTGCAATGAAGCTGAAATCCCCAAAATCCACGTTTAGCGAACCATCGACGTCGGCGCAATTGGGGTCCGAGCATCCTCCGGGTTCGAGCCACTGCTGCGCCAGAATGCGCAAATCAAGAGCATCAACCTCGCAGTTGCCGTCAACATCTCCATCGGGACAGCCCCATGCAATCGGTATAGGAGGCAGGATAGTGAATATGTGCTGGGTTATACCGCCGAGCTTTGCGTTGACGGGGTCGCTCAGCGTAATCACTATCGTTTCGTCCGGCGATTCGGCCAGGCCGTCGTCGGTGAGACTGAAGGTAATTTGCTTTGTTGTCTCATTGGGCTCGAAATTCAAGGCGCCATCCGGCAGGACAAAGTCGATGCCGGGGGTGGCCGTACCGCCCGTCACCGAATAGTTCACCGCAGCAGGTCCCGACGAGGGCTCTGATAACCTGACAGCAATACTTGCGGGCGAGATATTTTCCTCACCTTCGCTGCCGGTCAGCTCAAAACTTACCGCAGGTCTCGGATCAACAATAGTATATGTGTGCTGATAATTTGCCCCGAGTTCGGCGTTTTCGGGACCGGATAGTTCCACGATTATGGTCTCGTCCTGTTCCGGCGTTCCGTCATTTATAATCTGGATGCTGATAGTCTCGGGGGTGGTTTGATTGGCGTCAAATGTCAGGGTCCCGCTTGCCAGAATGAAATCGTCGCCCGGCGTTGCGGTGCCGCCGACAACAGCGTAATCGACGGTCACAACATCCGGCGTAGAAGGTGAGAGGGTAACGGCGAGAAGGGCCGGGTCGACGCTTTCCAGGGCCTGCGAAGCCGTTGTTTCGAATTCAACTGTAGGGACAATGGGGCCCGACAGCTCCAGCTCGAAACCGCTCAGGACCGCCCGAGGATCCGGGGCTTCGAAGCTGACCGGAGCGTATGTGATAACCACCGCGCCCGTACCGCCGGCGGTGAATGTCACCGTACTTTGCCCAAGGTTATTGTCGTCGGTGAGGTTCTGGGTCTGCTGGACATTCAGGTGGTCCGTGGATGCGAGGACGGCCCCGGCGACCGTCACATTGAGAAGCCCATGAGCCAAATGACTGTCCTTGGAATCGTTGTGGTAGGAGATAAGGTTGTAGTTTGCCGCCGGCAGATTGCTGATAGTCATGATGACGCTGCCGTCAATGGGGCCGGTGAATGAGTCGTCATCGGGGTAAACCATGTCTCCGCCGAGCAGTCCGCCGCCATAATTCCTGTAACCGGCGCCGTTGTCGTTTCCGATGCGGATGTCCACGCCGATAGTAATTCCATCCACCAGAAACTCACGATACTGTGGCCCAACCGTGTGTCCGCCACTGAATTCCTGCCAACCCGGCTTGACTGGCTGCCCGTCCGCCCCGATGTCCACTTTCAGAGCGAATGCACCGGCAACATTCACCAGGCCCAGCAATATAGAAAGCACCGCGAGGCGGCGCAGACTGGAATCACCCATACCCAACCTTCAAAAACATTGCTGACGAAATATCCTATCCAATTTACCAAATCTGAGGCGAAATTGCAACGATTTTTGACCCGTTCTAAAGCAAACCTTTCTCGGCGTGCAGGTATCTTCATCAGATAGCGGCAGGCCGAACTGTCGAGCAATAACCAGGCCTCTCTATTTAACGTACCCACAACCGCAAGGCAGCGGTCCCCGTAACAGATGAAAAATCTTGCGGAATACCTGGCGCCGCAGGTCGGAAAACAGAATACGACTATGGATTTTGCTGGACGCCAGGGCCTTGGGCAGGTAAACTGTGCAGCGCTCAAGAGCGGCCAGTGTGAAAGGCGACCGCAGAAAGCCAGATTGTTGCGGGCTCGTAGCTCAGCGGTAGAGCAGTGGACTCATAATCCATTGGTCGTAGGTTCGAATCCTACCGGGCCCAATTTTGTAACTCATTAACTGTCAATCGCTTATGCTTGGCAGCTTTTTTGTTGGGAGCTTGCTCTGTTGAAAACCTTGAGCGGCACGCCTGAGTATCATCAGGTTGTGCGTGAGTATTCTTAGCAAGCATTCACGGTCGCGTGAATGGTCAGTTCGCCCACGAAGGGACGAACCAAGTAAATGTTTATCTGCTGAAGATTGTGTTGTACCACAGTTTCTCAATGCCGTAATGACCGCTTGGGCAACCTCGTTGACCTCGAGAACAGCGGTGCAGGTTTCGGGCTGGTAAGCCTTGGTAACCACCCTCCAGAGAAATTTTTTCTTCAGGATAGTTAGCTTCGCAAGTTCTTGAAGAAGCTGTTCCTTGTGCGCAAGATCGGCACGCGCACCATCTTCTGGGCCGAGCAGGAAAAACAGCAACAAGCTGCCAAGCTCGCCGAACAGGAAAAACAGCAACAAGCTGCAAAGCGGGCCGAGCAGGAAAGACAGCAGCAAGCTGCAAAGCGGGCCGAGCAGGAAAAACAGCAACAAGCTGCAAAGCGGGCCGAACAGGAAAGACAGCGCCAGCAAAATCGACAAGGACCGAAACGATAGATGTGAAAGGGCGACCAGTCTCTCGTTGAGCCGACAATGTAGTGACGTCCTGCCCCACGAGGCTGTGTTATAGAAGGACTTGCGTAACCGCAAGTCCTTCTTCTTTGGATCAAAGAGGTCTGTATGAGAAAGAAGTCAATAGGTCATTGAAAATGTTTGCGTCTTGTAGGTTCCTCAAGTATTTGATACAACTATCTGAGGTTCTGTCGGAACAAGTTTAGCGGCCTATAGGGCATATGAGTAATAATTTGCCATTCGTCTTCGGGCTGCCAAAATCTTATTATTGCGGAGTGGGGACTTCATGCATATAATAGGCGAGGTATCAGGAAGAAGAAGTGTGTAAATGGCAAGACGGGCCTACTATTTGAAGCTGTCCTTTTTTGCGGCAGTATTATTGATTGCCTGCGACGGGACGTCTGCCTACAACGGCAAGAGTAAATTGCAGGAACGAGCGGAAAAACTCATCAGCGAAGGCGCACTTCTCAAGCCAATAGCTGCCTACGGCGATACGGTACACTATGTCCAGGATATCCGCGGCGGTTACATGTGCGGCATTACTAATGGTCGGCTGATGACATTTAGGAGGAACAATATTAGAGACGTGGTTGGTTCATACTGGCTGCCCAGCCGGAGCAGTCGAGTCTTTGCCTATTACCAGAAGCATGTTTACCTGCTTCGCAACAACGGCGGTATTACCATACTCGACGTAACTGATCCGGAGAATATCCGACTTGTCGGCGAGATAGAGATAAGGCTTGGCGTATACGCGAATTTTGAGCTTGTCGAAGATAAGCTGTTTGTGGTTGATTGCCGGGATAATTCACTGGTCGTCTTTTCTCTGGCCGCTCCTGCTTCACCGGCAGAGATCAGCCGTACACCGCTCGGGGAGACTAATGCAAGCAATCCAAAATCAAGTGTCACGGTGACGGACGAAAGGATCTATTTGCTCGCAGACCGGAAACTGTTCGTGCTGGACAAGCAGACCAAAGCCATTCTCGGCAAGCTCGATGTCTTATCGGAGATAGGTCCCGGTGGGCTGGCTGTCTCTGAGCCTTACGTTTATGTCTTTGGCTCAAGGGAGCTTCTGACCATCGACGCATCTAATCCGGAAATGCTCGAAGAGAAATCGAGGATCAAGACCGAATGGTGTAGCCGTGCGGAGATGCGTGATGGTCATATCATGGGCTATGGCAGTAACGGTGTCTTCGCATTTGACCTCGCCGATCCCGCAAATCCAACAGCTTCTGAGAAAGTGACCAACGATATATCCGCAGGCATTCTTATAGGCAAGAGCCAGGATTACGTTGTCGACAGTGATGGAAGTATATCACCACTACAGGACCTGAATGAATTGAGTAAAGGGGGGCAACCGCAGGGTTTCAGGGCTAGAAATATCATCGTCCGTGACAAGTTTGCCTATTTGGCGGGAGGCGGTAAATTAAGGATACTTGATATCTCGCGCCCGTGGGCGCCGCGTCAAGTCAGTAAGACTTCATTGCACTCGGAAGAACAAGTGACCATAAACGGTAATCACCTCTTCACGTCCGGCGGTATTATCGACTTATCCAATCCGGAGCAGCCCAGAGAAGTAAAGAGATTGAACCAAATAGGCGAAGTCGCCGTTAGCAACGGTCTGTTGTTTTCGGCAAGAGGCAATAGCCTTGAGATTATGGACGTCAAGGAAGTATTGGATGTCAATACGCCTAATCCCAGAGTACTCAAAAGGATAGGCTTCAGTGAAAAGCTGGAGAAGGTGTTGGCACATAAAGGAGTGGTCTATCTTGGCTTTGATACTGGGAAGCTGCGGTCCTGTAAAGTTGAGGGCAATCTGAACCTCACCACACTGGATGAGATGCAGCTTGCAGAAGGTTCTGGCTGCATACTGAGAGATATGTGTCAAGAAGATGACTTGATCTATGTGGCGCTTTATGAGATGGGCATAGTATCTGTCGATGTTGAAGATGCATCCGATTTACTGATATACGCACGATTCAATACTCCGAAGTTCGCCGAACGGGTCGTCGTATCTGACGCCTTTGCGTATGTGGCAGACGGTCAGGGTGGGACAATCATAGTCGATATGGCCCGGCAGGGTTATGAGAAAATAGTCGCCTCCTATCCCACGACGGACTGGACAAGAGGCATCGGAGTTTCTGGCAACTATGTTTTCTCATGCGAAGGTGATAACGGTATAGCGGTCTTCATTTCGAGTCTGTCGGAGTTAAAAAAGAAGAGTCCTGTTGTAGTGATTTCCGAAGAGGAAGAAGTTCCCTCACCGGCGGACGGCATAAAGGTTCCGGCAGATTACAAAGAAACTTTATCGGCGACAGCAGAGTCGCTAATCGCCGAAGGTGCCTTGCTTGAGCCGGTTGCGGCCTTGGGCGATTCGTGCTGCTACGCCGTAGAAATAGGTGAAAATTTGATGTGTGGTATCACTGGTCAGCGGCTAAAGATATTCAGAAAAGATAACATCGAAGAGGTAGTTGGCAGCTACTGGCTCGGCCGCAGGGGTGAGGGTGTGCTTGAGTATTACTCCGGGTATGTGTATTTATCGCAGCGCAACAAAGGATTGAAGATATTCGATATTCGCGACCCATCCGGTATCCGCCTTGTGGGTGAGATGGAACCAAGTCTCGAAAATTGCCCGAAAATTGCTGTCCGCAATGATAAACTCTTGTTCTTGGATTCGCTCGGCAAAGCGATCGTTATAATGTCACTTGCAGACCCTGCTAATCCGAAAGAGGTATCACGCAGGACTCTTGGTAATCGCAATATTAGCTGGTACGACTGCAGTTTCAGCCTTTCTGACGGGCGGATATATGTTTTGGGCCGTGAAACCAGGGAAGATTTCGTCCTGGCAATAGTCGATGCAGCAGAAGTATATTCCCCGACCCTTGTAGGTATTTATGACCTGGAAAAAGGTACCGCGGAGTCATTGACGGTCAACAACAATTATATATACACTTACGACGGCAGCAAAGATTTATTTCATATTCACAAGCTTTTGGGTGAGGCCGGTATAGAATACAAGGGGGCAGTTAAAGCTCATCCACCTCTATCTCTAAGACTGTCTCTGCCCAGGGGTACTCACATTATCGGCATCTGGGGAGGTGCTTGCGTGTACGACCTGACCGACCCATTGAAACCGGAACTGATAAGACATCACTACAACCAGGTCCCCAACGACTTCGTGGTTACCAGATCGCTTGATTACAAAGCCAACTCGGCCGGGCAACTCGAACCCATCGAAGGTTTTCCGCACTTCCTGGACGGGAGGGGAAGATTCGATTATTACGCCGAAAACATGGCAGTCCAGGGAGATTACCTCTACATGTTTGGCGGGGGGGAACTTCGCGTGCTTGATATATCCGAACCGTGGAATCCTAAATATGCAGGTCTGTTGACCAGAGTCTACGGTGGCAACAGAAACGTATTGATCAAAGGTGACTACATCTTTACGGGCAGGGAAGTTATAGACATAAGTGAACCCTCAAGACCCAAACTCGTCAAGGAACTAAGTAGCGGAGATTCCGTGACCATGAATGACGACCATCTGTTTGTCGACTGTGGCAATAGCATAGGTGTTTGGGACATCGGTAATCCCGCCCAGGCTAAGTTCATTAAAGCGATCCCGCTCGAAGATAAGGTGAGTACCTTGTTCTACCATGACGACATAATGTATATGAGCTTGCCCGAAGTGGGGTTCTTCTATTATGGATTAGAAGATGACCTGTCACTTACACCGCTTGGGCAGATTCAGCTTGGAAACTCTCAGTATACCGACATTAAGGATTATTTCTGGCAGGACAACCTGCTATTTCTGGCAGTTAACGACACCGGAATAATTTCCCTGGATATGCGGGACCCGTTTGACCCACAGGTACACAGCCGGTCCGAGGCAAAACATATCAGGCAGATATCGGTGGTTAATTCACTGGTTTATGCTGTTGACAACAGAGCAACGTATCTTATTGATATGACGGAAGGAGGAAGTGGCAAAGAAATCGCATCTTATCCGGCTGCTCACTCATTTGGTTCTATTGCTGTGTCAGGTAACTATGTGTACTCGTGCGACGACCAGGGCGGACTCGTGGTATTCGTTTCGAATCCCGCACTTGCAAGATAGTAAGCAGGAGTCAAATCCTCAATGCGAGCTTGCCCCGATGGTAGTTGGAGATTTGTTGGCTACTCCGTTGGTTCATAGTTTATGCCACCTGCAATTCTTCGTCAATAGCTGTTTGTTCATTCAACTCTTTGAGCTTGGCATCCAGCATCCATAGCTGCCGATAACCCATGATCCGCTTAAATCGCTGCTCCATATCCAGCAGTGAAGCCGCGACCCAGCGAACCACCATCCCATGATCCCGCCAGTTACTGACTCGCCGAGTTCGGCCGCGAATCCCGCTGATCCCTCAGCAAGACTGTGCACCTCTGCCCTCTACCTCAACACGACATATTTGTCACGTTCGTAAGATTGGGCGTAGATAATGGCGTGTCTCTGACTATGGTAAAGGCTATCCGCGTTGTTCTCCATATATCTTTGATTAATAATGACTTACGGGATTCAGTCTCGTGCTTATAATTCATATTAGCAAATAATGGTTTGTGATGCCGCGACATTATCTTACAATTATGTCGCATAATAAGTGGTTATGGATTGTGCTGAATGGGCAAGAAAAACACATTCTGGCAAGACGGTGAAACAGTCGCCAGCAGGCGTTTGGGACGGCTTGATGCACTGTGTGCGATCAGCCGGCTCCTATCGGCAGGGGCAGCGCGACAGGATGCACTTTGCCGGGTGCTTGACGTGCTGGACAAAGAGTTGGGGCTCAGCCGGGGCACGATAACGCTTCTGACGCCGGATGGGAAGGAACTTAGAATTGACGCTGTGCACGACCTTTCACAGGAGAAGAGCCGGAGTATCACGTATAGAATCGGCGAAGGCGTTACCGGCAAGGTCATGGAGACCGGCAAGGCAGCGATCGTCGAAAGAATCTCTCGGGAGCCCCTCTTCTTGAGCCGTTTCGAACGTTGGAACGTCACAAAGGAGGAAGTGAGCTTCATCTGTGTACCGATATCTGCGGGCGATGATATGATCGGGACAGTCTCCGTGGATCGGCCATTTGACGAGAACGCACCGCTGGATGAGGAGGTGAGGACCCTCAGCATCGTGGCGAGCATGATTGCGAATGATCTGCGGGCTCGCCGCCAGGTCGCAATTGAGCGCCAAGAGTTGGCGGAGGAGAATCTACGATTGCGCCAGGAACTGGGCGACAAGTTTCGGCCGGAGAATATCATCGGCAACTCGAAAGCTATGCGCGAAGTATACGGCCAAATTCAGCAGGTTGCGGGCAGCGACACGACGGTGCTGATTCGCGGCGAGCCGGGGACCGGCAAGGAACTCGTTGCACATGCGATCCACTATGCGAGCCCCAGGAGCGCAGGGCCGTTCATGAAGGTCAGCTGTGCGGGGCTGAACGAGGATTTGCTTGAGAAGGAGCTGTTCGGGTATGAGAAGGGCGCGTTCGCCGGTGCGATTGAGAGGCGCAAGGGTCGGCTGGAAGAGGCAAACGGCGGGACGCTGTTCTTAGATGAGATTGGGGATTTCTCGTCGGTTACACAGGTCAAGCTCCTTCGGGTACTGCAGGAGCAGCGGTTCGAGCGGCTCGACGGCCACGTGACGATAAAGACGAACGCCAGGATCATAGCAGCCACAAGTCGCGATCTTGAGAAGGCGGTGGATGAGGGGACCCTTCAGCAGGACCTCTACTGTCAACTCAACGTTCTTCCGATTTTTCTGCCGCCGCTGCGTGAGAGGAAGGACGATATTCTGCTCTTGGCGGACTATTTTGTCGAGCAGTATTCGAAGAAGATGGGCAAGGACATTCGACGGATCAGCACGCCTGCGATCAATATGATGATGGCTTATCACTGGCCGGGGAACGTGCGGGAACTGGAGAATTGCATCGAGCGGGCGGTGCAGCTGAGCACTGACGGGGTGGTGCATGGGCATAATCTGCCCCCGACGCTTCAGACATCGGACGCATCGGACACCATCGGAACCGGTTCATTCAGAGACAGGGTCACCTTGTTTGAGCGAGACGTGATTGTTGATGCATTGAAGCGGTGCAACGGCAATATCGCAGCGGCTGCGCGGGAACTTAAGGCCACGGCGAGGATAATACGGTATAGGGCCAAGGAACTTGGGATAGACTGCAGGCGATACTGTCAAAGAAGAGGTTGATTCATGAGGGCTTGGGCAAGCACAGGCCTTGAGGGCCTGGACGGCATACTCTGCGATTTGAAGAAGGGCGACAACGTGGTCTGGCAGACGGACAGCGTCGAAGACTACAGACGTTTTGTCCTGCCATACGTGAGCAAGGCCTTACAAGACAAGCGGAACGTCGTCTACATGAGGTTTGCGCGACATGAACCTCTTGTCAAAGACCAGCCGGGTGTCACGGTGTATCGGCTTGAAGCCGAGACCGGTTTTGAGGGTTTTTCCACACAGGTTCATGCGATCATATCTCAGCAGGGCAGGGAGGCTTATTACGTGTTCGATTGTCTGTCGGATCTGCTTGGCTCGTGGGCGACGGACCTGATGGTCGGCAATTTCTTCAAGGTCACCTGCCCGTACCTTTTTGAGCTCGATACGCTTGCGTATTTCGGCATACTACGGAACCGCCATTCCTATCAGACCATCGCCCGCATTCGCGAGACGACTCAATTGCTGCTGGATGTCTATGACCTCGATGGGAAGACTTACATTCATCCGCTGAAGGTGTGGAGACGTTACTCACCCACGATGTTTCTGCCGCATCTGCGGCGGGGTGACGAATTCACGCCGGTGATAAGTAGTATAGATGCGAGCACGCTTCTGTCCCGTATTTCCAAGAAAGGGTTGGACAGTTCGGCGAGGGCGCTCGACCATTGGGATCGTCTTTTCGTGAATGCCGACAGTCTGCAAGGGGCGCCTCAGGACTCACCGGAGGCCAGAGAGCTTATCCAGGAGCTTTGCAGGATAATGGTTGGCCGCGATAAGAGAATTGCGGAACTGGCCAAAGGGGTCTTTTCACTCGACGATCTGATGGCTATCAAAAGCAGGCTGGTTGGAAGCGGCTATATCGGTGGCAAAGCGGCCGGTATGCTCTTGGCGCGGAAGATATTGTCGCAGGATGAGCGGCTCGACTGGAGCCGGTATCTGGAACCTCACGACTCATTCTACGTTGGCTCTGACGTCTTCTACAGCTTCATAGTGGAGAACGGCTGGTGGAAGCTGCTCATGAGGCAGAAGACCAGGGAAGGCTACTACGAGGTCGCACCCGAGATGAAGGAGAACCTCCTGCGAGGCAAGTTCCCGGACCAGATTCGCGAGCGTTTTCAGGAGATAGTCGAGTACTTCGGACAATCCCCTATCATTGTTCGTTCGAGCAGTCTGCTGGAGGACGCATTCGGGAATTCCTTTGCAGGCAAGTATGAGAGCATATTCCTGGTGAATCAGGGTGAGCCGCAACAGCGTTACGCGGAGTTCGAGGAGGCCGTGCGAAGGGTGTATGCGAGCACTATGGATGAGAATGCGCTTGTTTACCGCCAGCAACGTGGGCTCGACCAGAAAGATGAGCAAATGGCCTTGCTGGTCCAGCGTGTATCAGGTTCGCATCGGAACGGCTACTTCTTCCCGGAGGTGGCCGGTGTGGGGGTTTCTCACAATACCTTTGTCTGGAAGCCTGAGCTCGATCCAAAAGCCGGCATGCTCAGGCTCGTTCTTGGTCTTGGGACACGAGCGGTGGAGCGGGTTGAGGACGACTACCCGCAGACGATAGCCCTGGACAGCCCTCTCCTGAGGCCGTATGCCGACAGGGAAGACGCAAGCAGATTCTCACAACACAGCGTCGATCTTCTTGACACGAGTCAGAACCGCCTGAGGACAGTCAGGGTTGAAAGCCTGTTGAGCAAACCGCTTGACATGAAGCAGGATATGATAGTAAGTACGGACCGCCAGACGGAACAAAGGATGAAGGAATTGGGCATCAAGGGCCGGAAGGCATGGGTCGTGACTTTTGAGAAGCTCCTGTCGAAGACAGACTTTCCTGCGGTGATGCAGAATATGCTCAAGGTACTGGAAGGCCATTATCAGTACCCGGTGGATATTGAGTTCACGGTCAATTTCACGGGCGACGATGACTTCAAGATCAATCTGGTTCAATGCAGACCTTTGCAGGCCAAGGGCCTTTCGCCGAGCGTGGAGCTGCCGGAAGACATCGACCCCGAGCAGGTACTGTTTGAGTCAAGGGGTTACACGATGGGAGGCAGCATCTCCCGGCCGATAAAGAGGATCGTTTATGTTGACCCACAGGCGTATGTGGAGATGCCGATTTCACAGAAATACACTGTCGCAAGATTGATAGGGAAGCTGAACAGGCAGATAGTCAATAGAGAAATGACCCCGACTCTGCTGATAGGGCCCGGCAGGTGGGGCACGACTACTCCAAGCCTGGGCGTGCCGATCAATTTCGCAGAAATCAACAAGACGACTGTGCTTGTGGAGGTGGCGTACGAGGGCGGGAACCTGATGCCGGAGCTTTCCTTCGGCACTCATTTCTTCCATGATTTGGTTGAGAGCGACATCTTCTATGTTGCTCTTTTCCCACAGAAAGAGGGTGTGATTTTCAACAGGGACAGGCTTCTTGAGATGCCCAACCTTCTGAGGAGCTTGCTGCCCAGCGGGCAGGACTATGAGAGCGTTATCAAGGTGTATGAACACGACTCGAAGGGACTGCAGGTTATGTGCGACATAATCACCCAGAGAGTCGTCTGTTTCTTCAAATAAGGAATTTTAAGTGTCGGCGTCAAGATTGCTGCAGGGAGTTCTGCCGGACCGGTATCTGCGCTTGGAAAGTCATATATGAATAACGGAGCCCAACAAGGCAATCAAAGGCTGGAGGTGGTGGTGCTGTATTGTCAGCACGGAATCCGTGATGAGGCAAAGGGGTCAGCCTGGTCACAGGAGGCGGACGGGCTGTTCGTCCGTGCCGTAATGATGCCATGCAGCAGCAAGATCGAAGTGCCCTACGTCCTCAGGATACTTGAGTCAGGCGCCGAGGCCGTCGAGATAGTCGCCTGCCCCGAGAAAAGCTGCAAGCTTCTGACGCAAATGGGTTGGCCGGCAGTGCTGAAGGTCTCGTTAGCGTCGTCGGTCATGCTGTTGCCGTCCACGAGCTTTTGCAGCATATTGTAGTTGTTGTCGTAGTCGTATGTGGTGACTATGCCCCGCTGGCGTTTCCGCCGGCGCCTTACCTTGTTTCAACCGGATAGTAAGCCCAGTGCCTTTACCTCAATTTCCGGTACATCTTTACTTGTTGTTCTAACTCGGAGCGTGGCAGTAAATCTTCCACTTTCCAGTTTGTCAGGCCTGCAAGTCACTTGGACCTTTGCCGCGATTGTCCCTTCATCCCGCCTGTCGACAACCTCTGCTATTACGGCATCATGGTCTGACCTTACGTCAAGCACTTGGGAAGAACTATTAGCGGCTCGTTGTATCTCGAAAACGACGGACTTCTTATCACCCTTGGTCAGAGCGCCAAAAAAAAGTGCTTTTGGCTTGGGCTCCAAGTCGCCAAGAACGTGTGCTTTGACTGGAATCTCAATTCGCGGTCCCTTCCCATTCGAAGATTCAATTGCGACCTTCGTATTCAGAAAGCCTACCGATGTGTTAGGGTCTATGCTAACCCGCAGAACATATCCACCGGTATGACTCCAGTCCTGGATGTTCCCGGCGTTGATCTTGGTCAGACTGTACCTGATGTCCTCAGAGTCGGTGACCACTTCCAGATTGCTCAGAGGTTCGTCCGTGTCCTCACGAATAGTCACGACGCGTTCGGCGGCTGTCCCCCTTCGGACAGAGCCAAAATCTACTTCGCGAGGACTCCACACCAGGGGCGCCGTGACGAAACACTGGATCGTCAATCTCAGAATCTGTGACCCGGGGCTGTCAGTTTCAACATACGTGTGTTCCTGCTTTTCACCAAATCTGCCGGTTGTATCGTACGTCATTTCGATGCCCAGCGATTCGCCCGGATTCATGGTCCGTCTGGAATCCGAAATAACTGCAGCGGTGCAACTACATGAGGACCTGATCTTTTTGATCCGAACCTTGCTCTTACTCCGGTTTCTCAGCCGGAACACGTGTTTAACTTCGTTTTTCTGCAGCACCTTTCCCGCGTCAAAGACGGGGTTGTCAACAGTCAGCTCAGACCCCGGGTTGGAAGGGGCGGGTTTTAGAAACTGGACTATCGCCCATCCGCTTGCGGCGAAGAGGAATCCCACCATCACAATCCACTGATACTTTTGTTTCATCATTGGCTCCACTGCTCGTCTACAGAAAGGGCGCGTTACCACCTGCCGGATAATACCGCGTTAAACAAACGCGAAAACCAGCGCCTGATAAGGCGCTGCAAGGAGCACTACGGATTTCAGAAAAGGTGCCCTCAAGATTACATGGAGGGCACCTTTTGCTTCCTGCCGGTCGGCCACAATGGCCGAGACCTTAGGGCTTAGTCGCAGGCCTTGCTGCTCACCGGTGACCACGTATTGTTGCAGTTGACCCAGTTGCCGTAATCGCTGGAACTGCAACTGGTAACAAATGATTCGTTCATTTGGTTAGATACTGATTGGGTCTTACCACAATTCTTCATGGTCTCTGATGGACAATTGTCATCTTCAGAGCCTGTACTCTTGCACTTGTGCTTGTTCACATTTTGAACTGACTCGATGCACGTTCGAATGCAAGCATGGCCAAGAGTCCCGTTTACCTGAAAGTTGCTGCAAGAACAATCGCTCTCACAATCCCAGGGCTGGTTGCATAACTTCTTGTTATTTGCAGCATCAGCAGGCCCGTGAGGGACGATAAGAAAAGCCCAAAGGACGCATATCCAGACAGGAATGCTCTTCGCAAGTATTCTTCCTGAAAACATTTTTGAACACTCCTTTACCCATTTGATCCTGTTTCGGTTTCAATAAACGACACGCTGCGCTGCTCCTAATCACAGGCCTTGCTGTCTATGGAGTTCCACGTGTTGTTGTTGCACGTGGTGATACTGGTGTTGTAATCGCTGTTATTACACGCAGCAGTGCCTACGTTCTTTGAATCCGATAAATGCCTTTCCTTGCCGCAGTTATGGGCTGTTTCCGCGGGGCAGTTATCATTTTCATCGTCGGTACCCTTGCACTTGTTCTTGTTCACATTTTGAACCGACTCGCTGCACATGCGCGTACAATAATTCTTGCCCGAAAACACCTGTTGTATGTTCGAACAGCTACACGAGACCTCACAATCCCAGGGCTGGTTACACAATTTCTTGTTATTTGCGGCCTGGACAGGCTCGTGTGGAACGATCAGAAGACACCAGGCAAGACACAGTAATACAGGAGTAGCTTTCTTGAAGGTATTTTTATCTTTCACTCTGATAAACTCCTTAAATTGCCTATAACTTCTTGGGTACTTTTTGTTGGCTTGTTCAGCCATTCTATTCACACGGGTACTTCAAAAAACTCTGGCAGTTTTTCCTTATATAAATCACCTCCTTTCTCTCGGTATAAGACGTGGCACTATGATAGCCAACGTTATGAAAATCACCAGCGGGACCCCCATTTTCAGCAGGGCGCCCCACAGACCCCTGCGTGTGGCTGCGTTGTTAGCCGCCATGTCATCGATTACGGTCTCGACCAGCCGAGCGGTATCGTTCGAATCGCCGCCCATCGGCTCGCCGGGCACTTTTGAAGGCAGGGTATCGTTCGCATCATTCTCGGTAGCCTTTCCAAGACCCTTTTGAGCCGAAAGAGTAGTATCAGCATCGAGGACGTCGTATAGATACTGGGGGTCTGGAAGCGTCGTTTGTTTATCGCCGCCGGCAAAATACGAATACCCCAGGTCTTTGACCCATACCTTTGTACCTTCGCGAAAATCGACCGCGAAACTCGCGTCTTCAGTCAATTTTGGAGGTTCGACCTTATTGATACGGAAGACGGTTCTCTTGGCGAATACCATCGGGTCGTTTTCCCGGCCCGAGCCGTTGACGAACATGTTCTCTTTAGTAATGGTTTCTGGCAAGTCAAGGCTTGCGTAGCCCAAGTCGCGATTCGCAAAGGCACGGAACTGGACTTGCTCTTGAATTGTCGGCTCACTTGGGTCGCCGCCATATACACGATGTCTTAGAATCTGGAGTTTCGAGGCATCAACTAAGA
The DNA here is from genome assembly GCA_035527845.1 of Sedimentisphaerales bacterium. Classification (GTDB taxonomy): domain Bacteria; phylum Planctomycetota; class Phycisphaerae; order Sedimentisphaerales; family Anaerobacaceae; genus JAUWKC01. Next base: position 24,774 of record DATKZT010000038.1, read on the forward strand.
TTCTGTGTATGCGGTAAAGTGCGCCTTCCTTTGTATCCCAAAGCTCGAATATCCAGTGGGGTCCGTCGGGTGCGTCCCCGCCGGTCTCTTCGACAGCAGATTTGTAGGACAGAAGTTCGAATCTACCCACATCGCCTAAGATACTTGCGGCATTTTTGTAGGTGGTGATAGGATTCTCCGGGATCTCTCGACCTGCCTCGTCTGTGGCAATGGTTCCGGCCTCTTCGTCCGGCCAATATGCGTAGTTCTGTGTCCCATCAAAAGAGGAAAGAGCCTCATCTTTCAGAAACTTCCGCGCATTGGTGTGGTAGGTCAACTCTTTGTGAAGGAATCTTGAACCAAAAACGTCGAGCGTTGAGTCTCTTGAATGGGACTGGCGAAGTCCTTGCAGCCACATCTGCACAACCTGGGGGTTACCGTCTATGTTGGTTATCGTGCTCTCAATATTGCCCGTCGGATAGTGCTTCTCGTCGAGTGGATGGACGTCAATCTCGTATTCCAGATAGAATCCGGTCAGTGATTGGCTCATTGCGTCAAAAAAGCTGCGAACGTTTTGCACATCTTCCTGATTCAACTCAGCACCAGAGGCACGCGCCGCAGATTGCTGGAAGGCGCCCACCACAATGCCAAGAGCCAACGAGACAACAAGAAGACGATATTCAAAATGGAAATAAGCCATTAGAGTATTCATAACAATTTTACTCCCTACTAAGGTCTTTTTCCTGTGCTTGTTTTATCTCCAATCCGTGCTCATTCCACAGATGCCTGACCATTGCGTGACCTCGCTCATCGCGAGGGTGAATTCGTGCTAGCCTCTCTGCCCAATTCAGAGACTGCAGGTAGTCTGCGCGGTAATGCTGCACCATGCTCATACCTGCAATGCTATCGGCATCCCTCTCATCCTCTTTGAGGATCTGTAGATATATGTTTTCGGCTTCTTGGTCAATTTGCAGCCGCAGCAGAGTCTCAGCAACGCGCATAGCAGCGAGGTGCCTGGTATGCTTGTCACCGTTGTATGAGTTTGTGAGCTTGACGTCCTCAAAGAAGCTTTCGGGGACCAATTTGAAAGCAACCGCCTTCTCCGGCGCCTTATCAATGACTTCTGCAGGAGAAACCCCCTTTTCCTCGTCGAAAGATATGTCAAGCTTTTTGAAATAGGACTTGATTTGACCCAAATACTCAGGGCGACCACCCAGTCTCCGCGGCCGCAAAAACACAATACCCTCCGGGTTAAACAGGATGGGAATGAGACCTTTGAACTTCTTTACGTGCCGATACGGCCGCGGGGGGAACACGGAATCCAAGCCCCATTCCAAGATCACAATATCTATCTGCCGCTCACGTAGCAACTTCTCCCAACCCAAGCTGGCCTCTTCAATTATCTTGTAGTCTGCGAAAACGGTCGGCTCATTTTCAGCATACGCGTTATTGCGGCCATCGACAAAAACCTGTATCTGAGGATATACCGAGTATATCAAATAACCTCCCCAACGGTACGGGTTGAATGCTCGGCCTCGTAGCCCTGTCTCCGACAGGAAACGGGAGATGCCAACGGGATACAATTCCGATTTGTATACCTGCGTCAGCCCACCGCTTGCACGGGCACCGCACGCCCAAGCAAGCATTGAGACCGAGATCACAGCCAACAAAGAAACGCACGCCTTTCCCAGTCCTATCGCCGAACGCGAAAATGCAAGAGACTCGGTGGAAGCAAGATTTCTGCGACCAGGCGAAATCATCGTCAGAACGTATACGGCTGGAATGAACAGCAACCATGTGAACCTTACCACATAGAGTGGTGCCAACAACGAAGATGCGGCAACAAGAAGTCGCGGCGCGTCCGAGAGACGCTCCTGTGCGATTATCCTCCAGAGCCAGACAGGGAACGTGATGAGCAGAACAAAGTACATAAGACAGAAAAAGTCGCTAGGTTTGTACGAAGAAAGAGCCTGTAAGGTCAGGCGATTATGTATCCAACTTCTAAAGCCAGTGAACCATGGAGACCATTCTGCTATAGGGAAATCTATCCCACTGCTGGTCGTGGCTACCCGTAAGGTGTGACGCCAAGTCTCCGGTCCCTGTGGGACGAAGAAAACTGCCAATAACAGACCAACGAAAACCAATATCCATCTGACAAGGTCCTCTTTTCGCGGACTATCAGATTGGGGCGGAAGCAGGTTTTTCCCTGCTGTTAGCAAGAAAAGAGTCAGTACGTAGATGCCAACTAATCCCACTGCTACCATAACCATCCCATGCAGATTTGCCCAGATTACTGCAAGCGCGCACAGAAACAAACTCGTCCTGGTGCGCGGAGGAGCCGAAGACTTGGCGAGCAGTATGTGACCTGCAAATAGGACCATAAGGATCAGCGAGAAGCTCTCGGGCCGCCAATGAATGCGTTCCCATGCCCAGTAAATGCTGAAGCTTAGAGCAATTAGCGGGACTGCCACTCCACCGCGATAAGATTTCCTGATAAGCCTTTCGAGGAAAACGAAGAATATGCAAAACAAGATGGTGTTGAAAAACCTGACCCCATTGAGACCAAAGAACTTATCCACTAACCCGCATATTTCACAGGGGAATCAAAATCAGCGGCGACGGGTAATTTTGGCTGAAAGTTGGTTCAGCAGGCTTGTTTTGACACATTCGGCGCACAACAGCCCCTTACCCCCATACAGCAATCGGGATTTTCGGG
>DATKZT010000039.1:0-5858 GCA_035527845.1 Sedimentisphaerales bacterium
GCCGGTCACCTCGGCATCGTCGAGCATTTTGAGCCGCAGCAGGACCTCTCCGAGGCGTCCGCCGTGCAGGCGCTGCTCGTTGAGGGCCTCGATTAGCTCGCGGTGTGTGATGAGTCCCTTGGAAATAAGGAACTCGCCGAAAAGCAGGTCGGCCCTTGTCCTGGGGGGATTGGAGATTTGCGGTATAGCTTTCATTTCAGTGCTCCAATCTGTGGCCGGTTAGTAAGTCTTTTTCCTTTGGTCCGGAGAAACTCAATAGTAATCCCCTCACTATCCTGTTAGGCGGGGGGTGCGGATTTCACGGAGAGCCACATAAGTGCTATCAACCACCCCCCAATCACTTAAAGTATAGGCCGGAAAACCCGCACAGCCAAAAGGCAGGCCATGGTTGAAATCAGATGGAATCACCGCACAAGAAGGCTGAATGGCTGTATGCTCAGCGGGGCGGGACTTTATGGGACACAGATCAAAAAGATTTTTTTTGGTCGTGGAAATTCGTGACTCGACGGAAGCGATGGTTAGTCAAATGATGGATACTCGATGCCGGACGCTCGATACCCGACTGCATACAGCGGGTGCCAAGCCCAAATCAAATATCAATATGTGGACGGCAAAATGACAATGCAAAATTCAAATAGCGCAAGGCTGAGAAAACGCACGAAGCTCAGGGACGGGTCAGGCGGCGGGGGTCGTGTCCTTTCTATTTGCGAATTTGGCCGCCGGGCCCCCGGCGGTGAACAACACCGCAACCCGTGTAACCAACGCCCCCAAAAGAACATACCCCAAAATCACCTGGACGGCAAGCAGCAGGTTTCCGCACAGCCCTCTGAGCAAACCGTGCGGATTGGCGTACATATCCCCGAAGCCTAACGTGGTCATCGTCACTATGGAAAAGTAAAGAGCACGAAAAGGAACCAGATAAGCAGATATCGCTTCCCCACTCTGTTCGAGCACGAACAGCTCGCTTACGATTCCCGGATGGTCTTTCACCCCGACAAAGTAATAGTCAGTGCAACCCCATAGGTAATAGATGACCGCGAACGCAAATGTCCATTTGAAGAAGGTCGTTATAATCTTCTGCGTGGACAGCCCGTAGTCGCTTATTTGCCAGAACTTCAAAACCGCCCACCGCGCCAGCCGGCTCTGCCCCTGGTACCACGCTTCCCAGTTCATGCGCCTCACGTTATATTCGAGAAGCTGCTTTGTGCCGGGGTCTATGCGTATGCCTTCGAGCCCCACGCCGCGGAAATCCGACTGCCGGTCGACCCGGCAGTGCCAGAAGGAGGTGGCGCCGTCCACGATAGCCTGCTCGAAGGTTGCACCCTGCAGATTCGCCTCGACCAGAAATGCGCGTTCGAGATGAGTGTATTTGACGGTCGCATCGGCCAGGTTGGTATACATCAGGTTTACATGCTCCAGATGCGCACGCGTCAGGTCGGCGCCGTTGAGATATGCGCCGCTGAGGTTTGCGTCCTGCAGGTGGGCCGTGGCCATCATCGCACGTTCGAGGTGACAATCGCTCAGGTCGGCACCTTGAAAATGCGCACCCTCGAGATTTGCTCCTTCGAGGTGCGCCTGCAAAAGGTCGGCGCCTTTCGCATGGCTGCCCTGAAGTTTCGCACCCTTAAGGTTGGCACGACGAAGGTATGCACGCTCAAGAAACGCTCCCGTCAGCTCCACCCCCTCCAGAGCAGCGTTGTTGAGATAGGCGCCTTCCAGACGAGCCTGATAGAAGAACGTGCCCTCGAGACGGGCGCCGGCCATATACGCCCCCTCAAGATGCGCCTCGTTCAGGTTGGCGCCCTCGAGGTGGGCCTCCCGCAGGTCCGCTTCTTTCATCCAGGCCCCTTTGAGGTTCGCCCCTTGAAGCCGGGCCCCCTTGAAACCGGCCCCTTCGAGCAGGACCTCCACATCTCTATTGCACTGCCGCCACTGGTTCCACTCCGTCACGTCCTTCCTTTCCGAGCACCGCAGCAACATTTCATACTGTTGTTGGCTGTACTTCTCTCGTGGCTTAAGCCGCCCCCGCCCCGTCTCGGCTGCCTCCCTTTCTGTTTCCTCGGTCACGTCCGCTTGCGCTTCCTCGGCCGCCTCCTTTTCTGCTGCCTCGTTCGCGTCTATTTCCGGTTCTCCGTCCACCGTTCAGTTCTCCCTTCTCACTTCTTGTGTATCCACTCACTCTAACCTCGCCCGTCGCTGCCTCGAAGGCCATAATCCGCCCCCTCAGCGCAAAAAGCACCAGCGCCCATGGCAGACCCCGGCACAGACCGAACCACTATATCTATTCGCCCGTCACAGGTCAAATAATGGTTGTCATTGCCGGCGCAGCGGGGTGCACTTCGAGTTTGTAGGTGGATTCTTTACCCGTATCATTGCCCCCGTTTCTTCCCGATTCGTTTTCCCCCGTTGTCATTCCTGCGAAAGCAGGAATCCAGCCCCCTCGTAAGGCCTGCACGACCATAGAAGTCCAATAACCTGCCTTCCTAACTACAAATATGAAGTGCACCGGCGCAGCGAAGCAATCTGTCATCAGATGGCGGGGATTGCCACGCCCCCACCCATAGTGGTCGGTCAACTTTGATTCTGTGGGTCGGAACCTGCGGCAAAGCCGCAGACTAAATAGAAATCGGGCAACCCAAATGGACATTCCTTGACCTCGCTCACAATCGCACTCACCTTTTCGACCTTTAGGGAGTCCTACTAGTCTGTCAATATTGAATCTGTAAGTTGTCATTCCCATGGTTGGGTGGCAGCCTCAAAGCCGAAGGCTTTGGGGATGGTCAATACACGAGACGCCATCCAGGAGCTTGTGCCCACGAAAGCGGGTACTGCGCTTGAGGCTGCTACCCTTCCAAACTATCAAATCAAATTTGACAGAGTACTACGGGGGCCTCGCAATGACAGAACTGCTTGATTCACCACCCACGAAGCCCGAACCACGAACGAGGAGCCGGTTTCACGCCTTGTGGATATCGCTCAGCTTGGGCGGCAACTCCCATGGTGATGGCGCGGGCAGTATCTGCCTGGTCTCTTGAGATTATGGTCGAGCGCGCGTCACAAGGGACTCCCACCGGGCAGCGCCCGTGTATGCGGCATCACTCTCCGTCTGAGCCTTTTTTGACGGCTTGCGGCCGCATATTGTCGGCAAACAAAAGGCGGTATTCTGCTCTTTTTTTTTTGTTGCTTTTGAAGGTCAGCAGTCTATAGTGTAGGTACAGAGTTGTGGATTTTTGCGAGGCATATATCAGCAGTTTCTGTTCGAAGGAGTTGTCGTGCCCTCTATCATAGTAATGACAGGAGCGCGGCGGGGCGCGTTTTATCGACTCGGGCAGACGACCAATGTAATTGGGCGGGACGAGGCTCTGCCGATACAGATACTGGATGACCATGTTTCCCGCAGACACATGATGATCCGTTTTGAGCGGCGGAGCTCGTCATATTCTGCGGTCGACCTTGGCAGCAGGAACGGGCTGCTGATCAATGGCGTGAGAGTCGACAAGGAGACCCTGCTAAGCGACGGCGACTGCATTACGGTCGGCGACACCGTCCTGATGTTTACTGTAAAAGATTTCTTTGACCGTGAGAGTACGCTGGCCCACATCAAGAAATTCGGCGAGTGGGAGCGGCTTACCAGGACTGAGTGACAAAGCGAGCGTCCTTTGCCGCCCGTCTGGAAAGGCACAACAGGCGAGATTTTGGCCCCTCTACCTTGTCTGACGGCTAAAAGAAGCAGGATTTTTTGACATTTTTTGCTTGCCTGACATGGGGATAAGGTGTACAGTAGTATCGGTCGTTTGAACTGGGTGAACAAGTCGTACGAACACCACGCCGGAAATTACCGACCGACGATATATCGACCCGGTACAGGCGACAATGATTGTGAAGAGGGGCAGAAATGCAAAAGGGCAGCTTTCATCTGTCATTGCTTCCGGCTGTCACCGGATTTTCATGTCCGCTGAAATTTCCATATAACGTCCGTCAACAAGTTGAGCGCATAACATTTTTTGGAGGAGAGAACTCATGAAAAAAAACAACAAGGTTACTCGCCGTAACGGCGACCTTGGCAGCCGTTAGTCGGGTGGGTAGAGATAACGAGAGTATGCAAAACAAAGGAAAGGAGAATTATACAATGAATTACGACAAGAAGACAATAATGATAAGTGTGACATTCGGTGTAGTATTGACCCTTATGGTGGTCGGGGGCCCTGCTCTCGGCGTTGACGATTTGGGTCTGTTCGAACTGGAGGGCAACGCCATCCAGGACGCTTGTGCACCTCCGGATGACTGGCAGACACTCTATAACGGCGGCGGCAACTCGATTGTCTTTACGGGGATCGTAGCCGATATCACTGTCGAGCCGGATGTTAACGACCCCATATTCGTTGGGGGCAGAAAAGACATTCAGGATATCGGCGAGTGGGGCTGGAAGGTCGGCGGAGGATTTCCCGACAAGGATGATATCACCAATGCTTATGGCGCAGCTTACATGGAGAACGGCGATCTTATCCTCTATTTCGGCGCGGACCGTTTCGCCAATAATGGCGACGCTTTTCTTGGCTTCTGGTTCTTCCAGAGTCACGTCGGCCTTAATCGGGACGGAAGCTTTGAGGGCGAACACACGGTGGGCGACATCCTGGTTCTCGTCAACTACCCGCAGGCCACCAACGCCTCGCCGGAGATCAACGTAGTCAAGTGGGACCCATCCGGGGCTGACGTGGCAAAGAACCTTAAGAGTGTTTTGACCGCCGTGGTATGTGACGGCGGCGGAGGATGGGCCTGTGCGATAACCAACGATGTGGACGAAATCTCGCCGTGGTCGTATACGCCGAAAAGCGGCACGCCCGGTATATTCCCATACGAGAGCCTCTTTGAGGGCGGCATCAACCTGACCCAACTGTTGGGCAGCACACCCTGTTTCAGCAGCTTCATGGCCGAATCGCGTTCCTCCAAGAGGTTTACCGCCACCCTTAAGGATTTTGTGCTTGGTGATTTTCCGGTCTGTGGAATCTCGGTTGAAAAGGAATGTGATGTTGTGCGGCTGGCGGATGAAGGTGATCCCACCGACAAGTTCTTCGTCGTCGATTTCAACGGAGTAGTCACGAATACAGGAGCAGGCGCCTTGCCTTCCGGCGCGACGCTTACGGTTGTGGACGACGCCGGCACGCCCGGCGATGAGTCCGACGACGTGGTGATACAACAGACGCTCCAGAATCCGCTCGGATCGGGTGAGTCAGTGCCTTTCTCTGGTGAGTTTTTCAGTAACGATAATCCACCTTACAACACAGTCACAGCCTCGATAGAGTTCTCGGGCGCCACTGTGGAGGCGGACCCGTTCAGCATCGAGTGTACGAACCTGGTTCTTGATCCGAATATCTCGCTGTCGAAGCTCTGCTGGACCGAGCTGGTGACTATTGATTCGATGCTTGCGGTTGAAGTCTTTTTCACCGGCGAGGTTTGCAATACCGGCAACGTGCCGCTGACAGTCACAGTCTTCGACGATAAGATCGATGATATTGTGTTCGGGCCCACTTTAATGGATCCGTGTGACTGCGAGACTATTAACGGTAGTTATCGGCCGAGCGAGGCCAAAGGAGGCGACAATAATCCCTGTACGGCTGCGTTCAGTGATACTTTCACGGCGGTCGGCACAAGCCCGATTCCCGGTGTTGCAGACCAAAATGAGGTGATAACAGCCAACTGTCCGCTCTGCGATTGCGACTAACCCGCATATTTCACAGGGGAATCAAAATCAGCGGCGACGGGTAATTTTGGCTGAAAGTTGGTTCAGCAGGCTTGTTTTGACACATTCGGCGCACAACAGCCCCTTACCCCCATACAGCAATCGGGATTTTCGGGCT